>NZ_CP147246.1:0-645000 GCF_002174455.2 Enterococcus sp. 9D6_DIV0238 | reverse complement strand
CAGACCGTTTTATATTTTTGGCGCAGTAGCTCAGTTGGTAGAGCAACGGATTGAAGCTCCGTGTGTCGGCAGTTCGATTCTGTCTTGCGCCATTTTGGAGGAATAGCGAAGTGGCTAAACGCGACGGACTGTAAATCCGTTCCTTAGGGTTCAGTGGTTCGAATCCACTTTCCTCCATTTAAAAGTAGGGATATAGTTAAACGGTATAACTACGGTCTCCAAAACCGTCATTGTGGGTTCGATTCCTACTATCCCTGTTAAAATTTATGGCGATTGTGGTGAAGTGGTTAACACAGCGGATTGTGGTTCCGCCATTCGTGGGTTCGATTCCCATCAGTCGCCCTTAGTTTTAAATTTTTGCCAAGTGTTTTATGGCGATTGTGGTGAAGTGGTTAACACAGCGGATTGTGGTTCCGCCACTCGTGGGTTCGATTCCCATCAGTCGCCCTTAACTTTAAATTTTTGGGGTATCGCCAAGCGGTAAGGCAACAGACTTTGACTCTGTCATGCGTTGGTTCGAATCCAGCTACCCCAGTTTTTCTCTATTAGAGAAATTTACATTGCAATATGGCGGTATAGCCAAGTGGTAAGGCAGAGGTCTGCAAAACCTTCATCACCGGTTCAAATCCGGTTACCGCCTTGCAAAATTATTTCATGCCGGCGTGGCGGAATTGGCAGACGCGCTGGACTCAAAATCCAGTGCCCGCGAGGGCGTGCCGGTTCGACCCCGGCCGCCGGTATAAAAACTGTTAAATCATTGATTTAACAGTTTTTTTGTTTAGTAAATAGTTATTGTTTATAAATACTATGAGCTAGCATAACAGCTTGAATTCATAACTAAAATAATATAATATTGGATTAATTCATTTTTTGGAGGTGAAATTATGATTTTTACTCCTCTTTGCGAGTGCGATGTGCCTGATTTCCGTTAAAAAAATATTTTTGATATTAACGGAGGACTATTGATTATGAATATAGTAAAAGAAACACCTAAATTAAAGAAAGCCCAACTTGTAGTATCTACATTTGATTTATGTAATAGAAAGTATGATAAAAATCTTTGGGAAAATTTTTTAACACCAATGATTGCTGAAATAGAAAGTACAATAACATTAGAAGGTATACTTGATAATAAAAGAATTAAGCAAACTAAATTGTTTTATAAAGGTCTTGGGCTCGATCCTTCTCGTCATCGGCCTTCGTCAGATAGCTTATTAAGAAGAATAGTTAAGGGGTAAGGATTATATCAAATCAATGAGCTTGTAGATTTGAATAACTATCTTTCTTTGAAACTGTATTTACCGATTGGCAGTTATGATCTATCTAAATTGAATGATGATCTTTCTTATTTGGTAGCAAGTAAAGGTGAAGAATATGAAGGGATCGGAAAAGGCATGATCAAAATCAGCAATTTTCCTGTGTTGAGTGATTCACTTGGTCCTTTTGGTAGTCCGATCTCTGATTCAACTAGAGCGATGATTTCGCTTGAAACGAAAAAAGCCATGCTCGTGGTCTATAGTTTTGATGAGTCACCTCTGGACTGCAGGCAATAAAAAGTGAAGTTGAACAAGCCATCAATGGCATATTTGGAACGACTGAAATACAAACAACAATTGTAGTATAATAGTGCTTCTGTATCTAAATATACTGACTAGATTAAATGATGAATACAATTAAAAAGGATCTATTGCCTTAATTTTGAGAGCTATTATAAAAGCCAACGTATATCATACGTTGGCTTTTAATCTATAAGTAAATTAAAATAGCGCAGATATTATCCATTTAAATACTTAGGAGATAGTTATTAATTTTTAAAGAAAAGATTCGTTCATAAAAAAGGCTGTGATATAGAAAACCTCATCTTTCGGAATATCGATCCCGTAATAAGTTTCCAGTAGCTTTATATTTTGGGCTACTTTGTAGATTTCTGTTTGATACTTTTCTTTAAAAGATTCTGTTTTAGGAAAACTACTTACATTCTTTCCTTGAAGTAGGCGGTCGATCATGCAGATTACGTGGCAAGCTAAACCGACTTTGATTTCATATGAAAGAAGTGGCGTTATTTCTTCAGCTAGTGTTTCGACCCAATCTCTAGTTGTTGAAATCAGTTTTTCACCGTGAGGGTAATCCAACATATCTGTGATATTGAGGCGCATACCTTCAAAAGCAAGTTCATAGTCAATTAACGCCTGAATCTTTGTAGTATTAGTTTCATTTAAAGCATCATTGATAGAGAAATGCGGTGTACTCAAACCTATTTGAAAAGTTCCAATAGTACAGATGATTTTACCAGTTTTATTTAAGCTATTGACCGTTTTTGTCACTAAATCAGCATCTGCTACCTGCAAAGAAACGATTTCACATGAACCTCCTCTTAAGTTTAAGCGTGAGCGGAGCATTTTTTTTATAAGCTGCGCAGAGCCTTCGCCAGTTGAACATAATGTTAGCAAATAGAATGTACGTTGTTCTAGCGCAATCGCTGCCTTTTGCTGGTAGGTAGAAAGACCTCTGATATTTACGGTTGATTCATATACTTCATTTAAGGTAGCACCCAAAGCTGCTTTTCTGCTAGCTTCTAAAACGTGTAGTGTACTCACTAACTCGATACAACGGATATCCGTAACGGTGTATTCTTTAAGTTCGTCACTAAAATTGATGAGTGATCCCATATCAACAAGTAATAAAACATCTTTCTGTTCTTTTTTTTGTTTAAGATATTCTTGAATTCGAGTCAATATCACCCTTGGTTTTTCTTCGAGAGGCATATCAAATCCAAACGCAATATTTTCGCCCAGCAGCTTATTGACGACATTAGCCATACTAGTCGCTGTCGACTCCCCATGAGCAACAACAATGACTTCTACTTTGATTCGTTTTTTTTGTTTAGTTTCATCTGCTGTAAAAAATAGTGCTAAAAAGCCAGCTTCATCTTCAGGCAATTTTACGCTAAAATCTGTTTCAATCACAGACAAGCAGTGCTGGGCTGTTTCAAAGAGTTGCGGATGGTTATTTTTTATTTCATCGATCCTCGGATTTTTGATCGTTTGTCCACGTTTGATTCGTTGGATCGTATTATATAAGTGAAGAGCGATTCCATAGCGAACATTATCAGACAGATAGCAATTTAATAAACGAGCAGCTTTTTCACATACCTTACTGGAAGTAGCAAGAATTTCAGAGCCGACGATCTGCTCTAAATTTTGAAGATCAGCTGAAGAATCACTTGCATAGGAGCGATAATAATTAGTGATCGTTGTGTCTATGATTTCAGAAGTTTGCGTACTATCTAATCCAATTCGTTCCATATCATTCATTTTTTGTTCAATGATTTGATAAATGTCGTCACCCTTGTTGTCTTTTGGAACAAAAAGTGTCGTAGTATCGTCATCAAAAAGAAAAAAACGACTGTTCATATTTGGCAGTAGAAGCCAGATTTTCTGCCTTTCTTCAACATTATAAAGACCTTCCCGGATATAGTGAGGCAATTCATAACTGCTGATTTTTAGTGCCTCTTCTTGTCGAGCAATAAATTGAGAGTAGGCCTTAGCGCATAAAAGCTGGATATCTGCTTTTAACTGCCCGACATTATTCGCACAATGATAGCCTAATAAGGCGCGAATCGTATTTGTAGATACTTCGATCGGTGATTTCAGCTTTTTAGTTTCTTCTTGAAAAAAAGTTGAGATCAACGTCAACCGTTCTTCTAATCCACGTTCCTCCAAATTAGGAATATTGATCCTCATTGGGATTCTACGAATGAATGTTTGAAGCAGGTTTGAAGAAATATCTTCAGTTGTAGCACAAATCAATAGCACTTGAGCCTTTCTTTCGCTCGTTGTTTCTCCTAATCTTCGGTAGATTTCCTTATCTATAAAAGTGAAAAGCATCTCCTGACCTTCTGGAGGCAGCCGATGTATTTCATCAAGAAACAAAATACCGCCATCTGCTTCCTCTAACAAGCCAGCACGATCGCTGTCCGCTCCTGTATATGCCCCTTTAGATATACCAAAAATCGAACCTACAAGTAATTGAGGATTATTCGCATAGTCGGCACAATTAAATGTGACAAATTTAGAATCCGCTTTCAATTTATTTTGTGATTTTGCATAAGTAAAGATCAATTCTGCAAACATACTTTTTCCAACACCCGTTTCACCTGTTAAAAGGATATGCATACCTTTTGGCGGATACAAGACCGCTGCCTTTGCTTGTTCACTGCAATGAAATAGGCTAGGACTTTTCTTAGTAAATGTATCTAAAATGTTTTCCTTACTTTGAATGTTTGGCGTAGTTGAAAAAAAGTAGATCGGTTTTGTTCCGGTCTTTTTTGCTTTATTGAGCTTAACAAGCTGGTTTAGATCACTGCTGACATTTGCTCTAGTGATCCCTAGTTTTTCAGCAATCTCCATTGCAGTTGCCGGTTGGCTTTTTGTGTAAGTTGCAAGGATTTCAGCAACTTTATCGATTCGTTTCATAATTCTTCCCCAGTCTTTCATCAATAATCTTTCCATTTAAGTATAATGTTCGCAAACTGAATAGTCAAAGTCATGTGTTTCGTTTTATAAAAAAAGTGTTTGATAAAGTGTTTTAATTTTAATGCAAAAGAAACACATAGGCATAATTCACTATATGGAGTGTTGGTTGAGTGTTTGGCATGAAAATTGCTTTATAGAGAGATGACTAGGATATATTTGAGAGGAGAAGGTCAGATGATTTCAGAAACAGATGTGATGCAGATCATTGTTTATGCAGGAAATGCAAAATCTCTAGCAATGAATGCAATCAAAGAAGCTAAAAAAGGGGATGTTGGGTCTGCTAAAAAACTTTTAGAGGAAAGCAAAGACAACTTAAAAATTGCTCACCAGCAGCATACAACTATTTTACAGAATTTTGCCAGTAATCCGGATGAACCTGCGACGATGTTTTTGACCCATGCGCAAGATCACATGATGGCAGCTATAACGGCTACGGATTTTACAAAAGAATTTATTGATTTGCATGAAGAAATGCGGGAATTGCGTAACTTAATTAAAAAGAGTGCTTAAAAATAATAGAAAAGGTGATCAGAATGAAAATTACGTTAGCGTGTGCAGGTGGAATGTCTACAGGAATGTTAGTCAAAAAAATGGAAGAATATGCTTCTTCACAAGGAATTGAGGCTGATATTTCAGCATGTGGTCTAAGTGAATTAGAAGAAAGAGTGACAGGATCGGATATTATATTACTCGGTCCGCAAGTTGGATATCAGCAGGAAGACGTGAAAAAAGAGTATCCTGAGATTCCTGTTTTAGTGATCGAGATGATGGATTATGGAATGATGAACGGAGAGAAAGTATTTAAGAAGGCACAAGAAGTTATTGCAGCTAAATCAAAATAGAAAAAGGAGAATGACAAATGTCAGAAGTGAAAAAAAGTTCATTTATCAATGGGTTGAATGTGTTTGTCAATAAATTTTCAAATAATACTTTTGTAAAAAGTATTGCTAATGGGATGATGATGACTCTGCCGATCACGATCGTTGGGAGTTTGACGACGATCATTGGTATGATTCCAGGATTACCGGAAATCGTGACAAAAGCATGTTCGTTAGGTACTTCGATTTCAAGTAATTTGATCACGATCTATATTATTATTGGGATTTCTTGCGCGATGGCAAGAGAGAAGAAAGGGGACACGATCGCGTCAATTATTTTGTCATTGGCTTCTTTCTTTGTTTTAACACCGATCACCGCTTTTGATATCGGCGGAGAAAAGCCTGCAATGGCGTATGAGCTGACTTATTTAGGATCTAAAGGGATTTTTGTTGGAATGATCGTAGCGTTAGTTGTGACATGGCTATTTGCTAAAATGGTCGAAAAAAGAATTACATTCCGTATGCCGGAAAGTGTACCAACAGCTATTGCAAAGACATTTGAAGCAATCGTACCAGCAGCTATTATATTTATCGTTGTTATTATAATCAGTACATTGTTTGCAGAAACAAGATTTGGGAATGTCCATGATTTTATTTATACTAATTTACAAACTCCTCTTGAATCATTGGGTGGTTCGATTTGGTCAGCGTTGTTCATTATGTTTTTATCTGAGTTACTTTGGTTTTTTGGAATTCATGGCAGTATGGTCGTTGGATCAGTGATCGCTGTTTTATTTACGTCACAAGCTTATGCTAATATGGAAGCTGTTGCTGCTGGAGAAGCTGCTACGAATATCATCAATTCATTTTTCTTAGATGCATTTAAAGGACCAAGAGCTTTGGCTTTAGCAGTGATCTTAGTCTGGATGAGCAAAAGCGAAAAATTCAAATCGATTGGAAAAATCTCATTCATTCCAAGTATTTTTGGGATCACAGAACCGATGAAATTTGGGATTCCGATGATCATGAATGCAGTCATCTTTATTCCTTTGACACTCTCAGCGGCAGTTTGTGTGGGCATTGCCTATATTGCAACAATCATTGGATTTTTACCGGTGATCAGCGTGAATGTGCCGAAAAATCTTCCGACATTTTTATCTGGATTTATGGCAGCAGGCTGGCAAGGATTAGTGGTACAGCTGATCCAGTTTGTTGTGGTACTATTGTTATATCTACCATTCATAAAAAAATTAGATAAACAAGGAGTCATTGAAGAAGCTGCAACGCTTGAAAATCAATAGGAGTGTGAGAATATGCAGATGCTGCAAATTGAAAGAGAAGCAGATCATTTAAAAATCAATCTACCAGATTCAGTGAGACTTCCTGCTAAAGTATATTATAGTCGTGAAGATTCTATGACTGAATCAACAACTTCATTTCTAGAATTTAGAGAGGCAGGTTGGCAGATGTTTAAGGATCCTGACCCAAAAACACGTCTTTATTTTGAATTATTTTCGGGTTCTGATGTCTTTATTGGCGCTGAACGGCGTTTACCATTAGATCATTTGTATAACTGTCGCGATCTAGGTGGCTACTATACAGCACGTGGTCAGATGACTCGGTGGGGTCTAGTCTTTCGCTCGGATGCTTTGCATCAAATCGATGAGGAGGAGCAAAAGTATATTGAACGGCTTGGAATCAAGCGAATCATTGATTTTCGTTCGCCGCAAGAAATAGCGAAAGACCCTAACAAGTCGATTTTATTGAGTGAAACAGTCAATTTTAATCCTCATGCGGATGTGGCTCAGCAAGCTAGTACCCAAACTGTTTCAAAAAAAGATGAAGAAAAAATTGCTCAGCTCGAAAAAATGGTAAGTACAGATGCAGGAAGAGAACAGTTAGTAAAGAATCGCAATGTGATGAGTAAACAAATGGAACAATTGGTATTAGGTGAAAAAGCAGTCAATGCCTATCAACGATTTTTCTCGACATTATTAGAAGCAGATTCTACACCACTGATTTTTCATTGTCAGGGGGGAAAAGACAGAACAGGTTGGGCAGCTGCGATTTATTTAAGTGCGTTAGGTGTCGATAAAGACCAAGTTTATCAAGATTATTTACTTACAGATAAGATGAATGCACCTAGAAATGCTAAGCGAATGGCTATTTACAAAAAATATACAGATAATGAAGATGTTCTTGCATTTTTATCCTCCTTGCAATTAACTAAAAAAGAATATCTTGATGGTGCCTTCAATGCAGTTGAAAAAACATTTGGAACGATGGAAAAGTATTTGAAACTTAGCTTAGGTATAACAGATAAGCAGCTGGATCTTTTGAGAGAAAAGTATTTATATTAAAATGAATGGCTGTTTTTCTTGTATTGACAACGCTTTACTTTCATGTTTTAATAACAAGAGAAATGAAGATTGTTACTGATTTTTCAGGCTATACTTTATTTCTTTCATATCGTTATATTAGCTAGCTGATCGAATCTCATTGAGGAGACACTATGGAAGTAAAAAAAGTAATCAATAATAATATCGTCAAGTCACTCAATCTGGATGGCCAAGAAGTTCTTGTGATGGGGAAAGGTATCGGCTTTAAGAAAACAGTCGGCGATGTGATCGATGACCGTTTGATTGAAAAAGTTTATACAAGTAATGCCGATTTAACAACTAATAAGTTAACTCAGCTGCTTTCGAATGTCCGCTTGGAGCATTTACAAGTAGCGAATGAGATTATTGGTTTTGCCAAAGTTTCTTTAGGAAAAAAATTGAATGAGAATATTTATCTGACATTGACAGATCATATCGACTATGCGATCGAACGACATAATAGCGGTTTACCGGTAAGAAATGCACTTTTGTGGGAAATCAAGCGTTTTTATAATCACGAATATTTGATCGGAAAAGAAGCGCTGAATATCATCTCCAATCGCTTGGATATCACGTTACCGGAAGATGAAGCTGGATTCATCGCCTTGCATATCGTCAATGCTGAACTTGATTTATCACAAGTTAGTCAAGTATCTGAGATGACAAAAGTGATTCAAAAAATCATCAATATTGTTAAGTATCATTATAAGACGGATTTAGATGAATATACGTTAAATTATGAGCGATTCATTACACATTTGAAGTTTTTTGTTCAGCGTTTATTTAGTGGAATAGAACTGGACAAGGATAAAGATGAAGGTTTCTTATTTATGTTAAAAGAAAAGTATCAGGAAGAATATCTCTGTGCTTTGAAGATTCGTGAGTATATAGGCAAAGAATTCGGTCGAGATTTAAAAGAGGATGAGATGATCTATCTCACGATCCATATTAGAAGAATTACAAACAATTAAAGGATTGTTACTGTGAAGAGCACAGGCTATACCTAAGAAAAGTTCTTTTTAAAAGAACGTTCTTAGGTATTTTTATTTTTAGGAGGAATTATTTATGAATTATCAGGAATTAGCAGATAAAATTATCGATAATGTCGGTGGAGAAAAAAATATTAGTGGACTGACTCATTGTGCCACTAGATTACGATTTAATTTGAAAGAGGAAAAAAAGGCTGAGACAGAAACACTGAAAAATATAGCGGGTGTAATGGGCGTTGTTTCAAAAGGTGGTCAGTATCAAGTAATCATCGGTAGTGATGTCGGTAGTGTATACAAAGAGATTTTGAAAAAAGTACCAACTTTGGATGGCCAGCAAGGTACATCAGTAGAAAAAGATGATCGGGGAGCGGCAGCTAAAGTCATCGATACGATCACAGGAATTTTTACCCCGATTTTACCAGCAATCACTGCAGCTGGGATGCTAAAAGCAGTATTGTCCTTATTAGTTGTTTTTAATGCAATAGATAAAACTGGACAAACGTATATCATTATTGATTTTATGGCAGATTCGGCCTTTTATTTTCTACCGATTCTTCTAGCTGCTTCTTCTGCACAGAAGTTTAAAACAAATATGTATTTAGCAATGATGGTCGGAGGAATTTTGCTGCATCCTAATTTTACTGGTATGGTGAATGCGATCAAGGAAGCTGGTGAAGGGAGTATTCATTTGTTTGGCTTGCCGGTCTCAGCAGTTTCTTATGGTTCTTCTGTGATCCCGATCATTTTATCTGTTTGGTTTATGTCGTATGTTGAACCTTTTGCTGATAAAATATCGCCAAAAGTGATCAAATTCTTTAGCAAACCATTGATTACGATTGCTATCGTTGGAACAATTTCTCTTGTTGTAATAGGACCTATCGGTTATTTGATCAGTGACGCTATTTCAAATGGAATCAAAGCTTTGGAAGAGTTTAGTCCTTGGTTGGTCCCAACGATCATCGGCGCCTTCACACCATTGTTTGTTGCAACGGGTACACATTATGGGCTTGTTCCGATCGGTATCAATAATCGAATGACGACAGGCTATGACACAGTGATTTATCCAGGAATGTTAGCGTCTAACTTAGGGCAAGGAGCGGCTGCACTTGCAGTTGGATTTAAAAGTAAAGAGTCCTCTGTAAAACAATTAGCCTCTTCTGCTGGTTTGACAGGTTTATTTGGAATTACAGAGCCGGCTTTATATGGAGTGAATTTACGTTATAAAACGCCTTTGTATGCGGCAATGATCGGTGGCGGGATCGGCGGATTATTTATGGGGATCATGAGAGTGAAAAACTTTACTGGCGGATCACCAGGTTTACTAACTTTGCCAAGTTATATTGGTGATGATACTCTAAAACATTTGTATATGGCATGTATCGGCGCAGCGATCAGTATTGGTATTTCTTTTGTTGTATCGTACATTTTATACAAAGAACCTAAGGTAGAAGAGCAAAGTGAAAAAGATGTTGTCAATGAAGTTCAAACGGATTCAACGACAAATGTTGTCAATCCGATCAAAGGTGAAATCACTCAACTCTCAGCCGTAGAAGATGGTATGTTTTCAGCAGAAATTTTAGGTAAAGGATTTGCAGTAAAACCGATAGAAGGTGTAGTTTACGCACCTTTTTCAGGAACTGTCACAGCTGTTTTTGACTCTAAGCATGCAATTGGTTTGACGAGTGATTCTGGTGTGGAGCTCTTGATCCATGTGGGAATCGATACCGTACAACTGGATGGTGAAGGCTATAAATATTTTGTTGAAAAAGATCAGAAAGTGACAACAGGAGATAAACTATTGGAATTTGACTTAGAGAAAATCAAAGAAAAAGGGTATAATATCATTACACCTGTTGTTGTAACAAATACAGTCGATTTTGGAGATGTTATTACGTTGACAAGTCCATTGTCTGATCCAGGCGAGCAGGTAATGAAAGTCATACGATAACGGATACCATTTATTATTATTCATTGGAGGAAAAAGATATGTCATTTAGAAAAGATTTTTTATGGGGCGGCGCTACAGCGGCCAATCAATGTGAAGGCGGCTATAATGAAGGCGGACGAGGCTTAGCCAATGTGGATCTAGCCCCTGTCGGACCCGACCGTTTTCCAGTGATCACTGGTGAAAAGAAAATGTTTGAGTTTGATGATGAGCATTTTTATCCTGCACAAAACGCGATCGATATGTACCACCGTTACAAAGAAGATATTGCTTTGTTTGCAGAAATGGGCTTTAAGACCTATCGTTTATCGATTGCCTGGAGCCGGATTTTCCCTTTAGGTGATGAGACTGAGCCGAATGAAGAAGGCTTGAAATATTATGAAGATCTCTTCAAAGAATGCCGTAAATACAACATCGAACCATTGGTAACCATCACCCATTTTGATTGTCCAATGCACTTAGTCGAAAAATATGGCGCATGGCGCAGCCGTGAAATGGTTGGTTTTTACGAAAACTTATGCCGTGTGATTTTCAATCGTTACAAAGGTTTAGTGAAATACTGGTTGACCTTCAATGAGATCAACATGATCCTTCATGCACCATTTATGGGCGCAGGCTTGTATTTTGAAGAAGGAGAAAATAAAGAACAAGTCAAATATCAGGCTGCTCACCATGAGTTGGTAGCTAGTGCTGTGGCGACAAAAATCGCCCATGAAGTCGATCCGGAAAACCAAGTCGGCTGTATGTTAGCAGCTGGAACCAACTATGCGTATACATGTAAACCAGAAGACGTTTGGGCAGCACGTAAAGCAGACCGTGAAAACTTCTTCTTCATCGATGTCCAATCTCGTGGCGAATATCCAGCATATGCGCTGAAAGAATTAGAACGTGAAGGGATCGAATTACCGATCGAAGAGGGCGATTTGGAATTATTGAAAGAGCATACAGTTGATTTCATTTCCTTCTCTTATTATTCATCTCGCGTCCAATCAACAGATCCAGCGGTCAACGAACAAACAGCTGGCAATATCTTTGCCTCAGTAAAAAATCCTTACTTGGAAGCAAGTGAATGGGGCTGGCAGATCGATCCGCTTGGCTTGCGTGTAACAATGAATGACTTGTATGACCGCTATCAAAAACCATTATTCATCGTGGAAAATGGCTTAGGTGCCGTGGATACACCAGATGAAAACGGCTATGTGGTTGACGATTACCGTATCGAATATTTAGCGGCACATATTCAAGCAATGAAAGATGCCGTGGAATTAGACGGTGTCGATCTACTAGGCTATACAACCTGGGGCTGTATCGACCTTGTGTCAGCTGGAACAGGTGAAATGAAAAAACGATACGGCTTTATTTATGTCGATCGCGACAACGACGGGAATGGTACGTTGAAACGCTCGAAGAAAAAATCATTCGACTGGTATAAAAAAGTCATCGCGACAAATGGCGAAGATTTGACGAACTAAATCCTTGTGAATTGAAAAAGGGTGAACTTGAGAAATAATCCTCAAGTTCACCCTTTTTTGTATATTTTTTATTACAGTTTTTTTCTATATATGTTCTTTTCTAAATTCTGCCAATACATAAATATCTTTGAGCTGTGAACATTCTGTAACATCGAAAATTAGCGAAAGATACTGCATTTTTTTTCCGTTAGGTTCTGTATTGTTGATCAATTCTTTGGTTTGTTCTGATAAAGGTAGAGCGACCAACTGAGCTCGAATTTTTTCAGAAAAGAAAAATGACACTTTAAAAAAGCCATCCCAGATAGATAACCAAAAAATAGGCTTCACTTTTTCGTTTCCTCGCGTGCTTATCCATTTATACTCACCCTTAGATAACCAAGCTTTTCCATCATTATAATAACGCCACTTCATCAATGAAATCTGATACTCTTTTAAGTCTTCGAGAAACCTAACATAAACATCAAAGGAATGACCAAGTCCCTCAGAAATAAGATCGTCCGATGGTCGTATTTCAGGAACTCTTAATAATTGTTGTGCCTTTTCAGTCATCGCATTTCCTCCTCGTCTTCACTTGATTTAATTAAAGTATAGCATGGTCAAAATAAAAAAAGTATATTTCTTTGGTTGATCTTACATGTAACGTGTTACGTAAAATGGAACAAGATACATGCTGCTTTTGACTTTATCAAGAACTTCGAAAACGCTTTAAAAATTATTTTCCAGGCGTTATGATTAACTCGTCAAAAGGAATACTCGAGTAGCCGACAAAAAATCAAGAAAAGATTGGTGGAAAACAAGATGATGAAAAAAAGAGATTTTGTAGACACAAATGATTTTACGAAAGCAGAAATCGATTATCTGATCCAGTTAGGCTTAAAATTGAAAGAATCGATCAAAAATGGTTATTATCCGCCATTATTAAAAGATAAAACATTAGGAATGATTTTTGAACAATCTTCTACACGGACAAGAGTATCATTTGAAACAGCAATGACACAGCTCGGCGGTCATGCCCAGTATTTAGCGCCCGGACAAATCCAGCTTGGCGGTCATGAATCTTTAGGTGATACAGCACGTGTGTTATCACGTTTAGTTGATATTTTGATGGCTCGAGTAGAACGTCATCATACGATCGTAGATTTAGCCAAAGATGCCAGCATTCCAGTTATTAATGGCATGAGCGATTATAATCATCCTACGCAGGAATTGGGAGATATCATCACTATGACAGAATATTTACCAGCAGGTAAAACATTAAGCGATTGTAAAATCGTTTTTGTGGGAGATGCGACGCAAGTATGTGTATCAACGATGTTTATGGCAACAAAGATGGGGATGGACTTTGTTCAATTTGGACCAAAAGGCTTCCAAATCAAAGAAGAAACATTAGCAATTGGCCGTGAAAATGCTGCTGTGTCTGGCGGAAGTGTCTTGATTACAGAGGATGCCAAAGAAGCAATGAAGGATGCTGATTTTATTTATACAGATGTATGGTATGGCTTATATGAAGCTGAGCTATCAGAAGAAGAACGGATGGCAGCATTCTATCCGAAATATCAAGTCAATAAAGAATTGATCGAGTTAGCTGCACCTCATGTGAAATTTCTACATTGTTTGCCTGCGACTAGAGGAGAAGAAGTCACAGATGAAGTGTTAGATGCACCGTACTCTGTTGTACTGGATGAAGCAGAAAATCGTTTGACTGCGATGCGGGCATTACTTGTTTATTTCTTAAATCCTTATTTAAATTATGCAGGTGAAGCAGTTGCGGCTCACTATGATGCTGAATTCGAATTGATGTTAAGAAATGCTGTTGTTGCTAAATGATCTGAAGTAATGGCAAGAAAAAAGCATGGGATGACGCCTTTTTTGAACCGTGCCGTGCTTTTTTTCCAGCCGCTTTAATGAAAGGTGCGTACAAAACATGAAAGAAAAAAAGAAATTTCGGTTGTTTGACGCAGTTCTAATGGCTGTTGTAGTTATTTTAGTCGTTGAATCCGCTGCACCAGCAGCAGCTATAGGCTCATCACAATTTTTTTGGTGGGGAATTCTGTTGATTTTGTTTTTCCTTCCTTATGGTTTGATCTCCGCTGAGTTGGGAACGACCTATACAGGAGATGGAGGTATTTATGACTGGGTAAAAATGGCATTTGGACGCCGCTGGGGCGCTCGCGTTGCTTGGTTTTATTGGATCAATTTTCCAATTTGGATGGCAAGCCTTGCGGTTCTTTTTACAGAGGTCATGGTTCAAATTTTTGGATTGAATCTTGGAACACCAGCATTGATCATCGGTCAATTGATTTTTATTTGGTTAGTTACCTTGATCAGTTGTTACCCGGTCAGTGATAGCAAATGGATCTTAAATATCGCTGCATTTGCAAAAGTTGCGATCATGGTTTGTTTAGGTATTTTAGGTATTTATCATGCTGTAACAAAAGGCATGGCCAATGATTTTTCCGGCAAAGCGTTGTTGCCAACATTCGATCTAAATAGCTTAAGCTTCATTTCAGTCATCCTATTTAACTTTTTAGGATTTGAAGTTGTGACGACTCTGGCTAGTGATATGGAAAATCCTAAAAAGCAAATTCCTCAAGCGATTATTTACGGTGGAATCCTGATTGCTTTCTTTTATCTATTCGCTGCATTTGGTATGGGTGCTGCGGTTCCAGCGGATCAGTTATCAACCTCAGGTGGTTTGATCGACAGCTTCATTTTGTTGGTCGGAGGGATCAACCCGTTTGTTATCATAATCGGGATATTGTTTATGTATACATTAGCGGCAAATTTGATCTCATGGGCTTTAGGGGTAAATTATGTAGCGTTCTATGCGGCAAAAAATCATGATATGCCTAAAGTTTTTGCAAAAGAAAATCCTAAAAATGACATGCCTGTTGGTGCTTCTGTGATCAATGGCATTGTTGCCTCTATTTTAGTTATCGCAGCGCCATTTATTCCAAATGAAAATATATTCTGGGCTTTCTTTGCCTTAAATGTGGTCGCGCTTTTACTATCTTACATTATGATGTTTCCGGCATTTTTAAAATTGCGGAAAATAGATCCGAACAAAGAACGTCCATTTAAAGTGCCTGGCGGTCCAGTTCTATTAAAGATCATGGCATATGTTCCTTTAGTTTTATTAGTGATCACGTTATTTTTCTCTACGATTCCTTTATCAAGTAGTGAGTTTAGTGAGAAGATCCCTATTTTGATCGGGACTGTCGCAGCAGCACTTATTGGCGAATGCTGTATCCGTTTAGGCGATAAAGAATACAACAAAAAGCAGATGATAAAACAAAATCAGCAAAAGGAGAGTTTAGAGCATGAAAACAATTGATAGTTCACCAAAAAAAGATGGTTTTCGTATGCCGGGAGAATTTGAAGCGCATCAAGGTGTTTACATTTTATGGCCGGAACGTCCGGATAACTGGCGCAATGGCGGTAAACCAGCACAAAAGGTCTTTGTTGACGTAGCAGTAGCAATCAGCGAATTTGAACCTGTAACCGTTGGCGTATCGGCTGAACAATATGATAACGCCCGCCATATGCTCCCGGAAGAAGTTCGTGTCGTTGAAATTGCCAATGATGATGCTTGGGTTCGTGATTGTGGACCGACCTTTGTCAAAAATGACGAAGGAGAAGTGCGCGGGGTTGATTGGACATTCAATTCCTGGGGTGGATTAGTAGACGGCTTGTATTTTCCATGGGATAAAGATGATCAAGTTGCCCAAAAGATATGTGAGATCGAATGGAAAGACCGTTATCGTCTAAATGATTTTGTATTAGAAGGCGGCTCGATTCATGTAGATGGTGAAGGAACTCTGATCACGACGGAAGAATGCTTGCTCTCAGAAGGTAGAAATCCGCAGTTATCAAAAGAACAAATCGAACAGGTTTTAAAAGAATATCTTTCTTTAGAAAAAATCATTTGGCTAAAACGTGGAATATATTTGGATGAAACGAACGGGCATGTCGACAATATCATCAATATCGTCAAGCCTGGTGAAGTTGTATTAGCTTGGACAGATGACGAAAATGATCCGCAATATGACATCTCAAAAGAATGCTTGGAAATTTTAGAAAATGAAACAGACGCGAAAGGCCGCAAGTTGGTAGTGCATAAATTACACGTGCCAAAACCGATCTTGATTACAGAAGAAGAAAGTTTAGGTGTTGATGCAGTCGCTGGAACATTGCCTAGAGAAAAAGGAGATCGTTTGGCTGCCAGCTATGCCAATTATTATACAGCGAATGGTGGAGTGGTCGTTCCAACATTTGGTGATCCAAATGATGAAAAAGCTTTAAATTTACTACAAGAATTATATCCAGATAGAAAAATCGTTGGAGTTCCTGCACGCGAAATTCTCCTAGGCGGGGGCAATATTCACTGTATTACTCAACAAGTTCCGAAGTGAGGTAGAACAAATGACAAAAAGAATCGTCGTTGCTTTAGGCGGGAACGCTATTTTGACCACTGATGCGAGTGCTAAAGCTCAGCAAGAAGCTTTAGCCAAAACAGCACACTATTTAGCAGATTTTATAGAAGCTGGTCATGAATTGATCATTTCACATGGGAATGGTCCGCAGGTCGGTAATTTATTATTACAGCAACAACTAGGCGCTACAGAAAAAAATCCAGCTATGCCACTGGATACTGCGGTAGCAATGACACAAGGAAGTATCGGCTACTGGTTAGAAAATGCTTTGGTGGATGAACTGAAAAAAAGAAAAATTTCAAAACCAGCAGCAACGATTTTAACACAAGTTGTTGTGAGTGAAACAGACCCCGCTTTTCAAGCACCAAGCAAACCGATTGGTCCATTTTTGAGTAAAGCTGAAATGGATGCTGAAAAAGAGCAAACACAAGCAACATATGTAGAGGA
Source organism: Enterococcus sp. 9D6_DIV0238 (assembly GCF_002174455.2). NCBI lineage: Bacteria > Bacillati > Bacillota > Bacilli > Lactobacillales > Enterococcaceae > Enterococcus > Candidatus Enterococcus dunnyi. Next base: position 627,983 of record NZ_CP147246.1, on the reverse strand, counting down.
TGCGGGTAGAGGCTATCGCAAGGTGGTCCCTTCACCAACGCCTGTCGATATTGTTGAATATGCAGTGATCAAACAATTGGTCGAAAATGGCATCGTGACAATTGCAGGTGGCGGAGGCGGTATTCCAGTCGTCATGAAAAATGGCGTTTATGAAGGTGTTGAGGCTGTGATCGATAAGGACTTTGCCTCTGAGAAAATCGCCGCTTTGGTTCATGCAGATATGCTGGTGATACTGACTGGAGTAGATCATGTCAGTATCAATTTCAATCAGCCGAACCAAGCTGATTTGACGAAGGTAACGGTTACGCAAATGGAAGAATACATTCAGCAACAACAATTTGCTCCTGGCAGTATGCTGCCGAAAGTTCAAGCAGCAATTGCGTTTATAAAAGAGAGTAAAAACGGCAAAGCAGTAATCACTTCTCTTGAAAATATCAAAAATCTATTAGAAGAAGAAACGGGTACGATCATTACAGCCTAGTTGAAAAAAAGAGTAGAACAAAAACTAGTGTCTACTCTTTTTTTCTGATATATTAAAAATATATCGTTTACATAAAACAGCAATTTATGAAATGAAAAGGAGTGCAGCATTGATGAAATTAACGACTAGCAATCCTAAAGAAGACGGTTTTTGGGCACCAGCAGAATACGAACGGCATGAAGAAACATATATGATTTGGCCAGAACGTGCAGACAATTGGCGGAATGGCGGCAAACCAGCGCAAAAAGCATATGCTGCTGTCGCAAAAGCAATTGCTCAATTTGAACCAGTAACGATGCTGGTTTCAGCGAAACAATACAAAAATGCACGTCAGCTGTTGCCAAATTTTATCCGTGTGATGGAAATGAGTAATAATGATGCCTGGATCAAGGATTATGGTCCAATCTATGTCGTGAATAAAAGTGGCAAGGTTCGTGGTGTGGATTGGCGTTTTAATGCTTGGGGCGGCTTGCTGGACGGACTATATTTCCCATGGGATCAAGACGATCTGATCGCTGAAAAGCTGTGTGAATTTAAGCGGCTGGATTATTACAGTTTAGAAGACTTTGTATTAGAAGGCTGTTCTGTTCATTTAGACGGAGAAGGAACGCTGTATACTACAGAAGAGGTTTTGCTTTCAGAAGGAAGAAATGAGAACTATTCTAAAGAAGAGATCGAAGCAATTTTGATTGACTATTTTAATGTTGAAAAAATCATTTGGCTCAAACAAGGGTATTTTTTAGATGAAACCAATGGAGATATAGATAATATGATCAATATTGTTCGTCCCGGAGAACTTGTTTTAACTTGGACTGAAGATACAGAAGATCCCCAATATGAAATCTCTAAAGCAGCCTATGAACAATTACGGCAGGAGACAGACGCAAAAGGAAGAAAACTCGTTATCCATAAAATGGTAATGCCGGAGCCAATTTATATCACCACTGAAGAAAGTGAAGGGGTGGATCCTGTTAACGGGATGCTGCCGCGTTTTCCAGGAGATCGATTGACTGCAAGCTATGTTAGCTACTATACAGCGAATGGGGGTATCGTATATCCCATATTCAATGATAAAAATGACCATAAAGCACAGAAATTATTGGAGAAACTTTATCCAGATCGCAAAGTCGTCGGTGTTCCAGCTCGTGAAATTTTACTTGGTGGCGGTAATATCCACTGCATCGCACAAAGTATTCCTAAAACCTGCTAGGAGGGAAGAAGATGGATTTTTTTGAAGTAGTGAACCCTCATGTTTCAGAACTAACGAAAAATGAACATCTGCTCTTTGATTATGTTGTCAAAAACTTGAACGAAATCAAAAATAAAAGCATTCGGGAAGTAGCAGATGACTGCTTTGTTTCGACGACTACTTTTCTGCGATTTGTTAGGAAAGTAGGTTTTTCGGGCTACAGTGAATTCACCACAGTCATCAAATATACGCTGCTCAATCAGATCAAAGAAGAAAAAGTCAGTCCATTCGTCGTATCACAAAAAGATTATCGGGAAGAGTATTTAAAAAATATCAACGAATCTGTTCGTGTGATCGATAAAAAGAGTTTGGCAGTGGTTGGAGAGTACTTAAAGAAAAAACCGATCATTTATTTGTTCGCCAAAGGAATGAATAAACAGTTGATGCAGTATGTGAGATACTTGTTTGTAGCAGCAGGATTTTTGGTTGTTTTTCCAGAGGATCAATCAATGCGGGCTCTTGTTCAAAATCAAATCAAATCGACAGATATGGTTTTTATTTTGACCTATCAAGGTAAGGATCAAGAATGGATCAAACTGATGCAGCAACTGAAAAATACGGTTCATCCTCTACTCGTTTCGATCACCGGAGCAGATAATAATGTTGTTCAAAATATGAGTGATGTTAATTTCTATGTATTTACAGATGAGCTGTTTTTAAATAAAATGGAAATCACGTCGCATATCTCGATGCTTGCCATTTTAGAATTGATCTTGTATCAGTATCTGGATAATGCAGAGGATGGGGAATATCATTTAGTATTCAAATAACGCATTATTTGTGAATCACGTAGCAAAATAAAAAAAGTTGTCAAGAACAGTGAGTGTTCAGGACAACTTTTTCGTTTATAGTTTGCCATAGTCATGTTGATGTTTAGGGGTATGTCTTAAAAATGAATAGGCGGCAAATGAGAGTGCAGACAACGTTGCTCCTGTGACTAAAATTTTTTTCATAAAACACCATTCCTTTCATTAAGGTCATTTATGATCAAGTGCTGATCATCAGCACGTACGTGGACGGTAGGATTCGAACCTACACCTCATCGGTCGAGAATAAACATCCGTTAGTCCTCAAAGAGTTTTAACACCACGTTCATCCACAAAATATATTGGTTGTTTACTATGATTAAACTATACCTTTAATAGATTAAATCAAACATAAAAAAATTTGAAAAAAGTGTGAACTTGTTTGAAATTGTAGTGAAGAATGTGAACATCTTGCTAGATGAAATCACGAGGAGCTATGTTATAATAAAAAAATCATTAACGATAAAAAAAGGTGGGAACTTACAATGTGGAATAATTTAGACGAAAAGGAATCAGCATATAAACTATTGGTGCAACAACAAGCAGCCATCATTGAGATTGAACATGATAAAATCGCAAACTTAGCCAATTCATCAGCATTACTTGCAGAAACGTTACCAAATACAGTGTTTGCCGGCTATTATTTATTCGATGGGAAAGAACTAGTTTTAGGGCCATTTCAAGGGAAGGTATCCTGTACGAGAATCAAAATGGGGAAAGGTGTCTGCGGAGAAGCCGCCGAACATAGAAAAACCCTCATTGTTGATGATGTAAAAAAACATGAGAATTATATCTCTTGTGATTCAGCAGCTCAATCGGAAATCGTTGTGCCAATGGTAAAGGAAGGTAAATTACTGGGTGTTTTAGACTTAGATAGTTCGGTAACAGAAGGATACGATGCAATCGATCAGGAGTATTTAGAACAATTTGTTGAAGTGCTATTAAAAGATACGGATTTTTCATAAAGGTGAGCGTTATTTTCGCGCAATCCATTTCTGCATGAGATAATGAGCAAAATGATAGTGAGAGGATGGTACTCATGTTACAAGTCTATTTAAACTTTAAGAATCAGGCAGCAGAAGCAATCACTTTTTATGAAACCGTGTTTGATGTGAAAAATGACGGGATCATGACGTTTGCGGATGCACCAGAAGATCCGGAGCATCCTACACCTGAGGAATGGAAAGATTTGATCATCAATGCTTCGATGACGATCGAGGGTGTACCCGTCATGTTTTCAGATGTGCCGGATGGGATGGGCTTAACGTTCGTTGAAGGAAACAATGTATCTTTAGTTGTTTCAACAGAAGATGAGGAGAAAATCGATCGTATCTTTGCTCGGTTGTCTGAAGGCGGAAACATAACAATGCCGTTAGGAGAAACCTTTTGGGCTAAAAAATACGGCATGGTCGTTGATAAATTTGGCATCAATTGGATGTTGAATTGCTATACGGAAGCCTAAAGGCGCAATTATCTAAAAGATCATTACTAGTTTTTTCTAGTAGTGGTCTTTTTTTGTTATACTAGTGATGGAAGTTATTTAGGAGGAAAAAAATGATTGGATATTTGTATCTTTTGATCGCTATCATCAGTGAAGTACTTGCAACGAATTTACTGAAAGCTACAGTTGGATTCACCAAATTTATTCCCTCGATCACGTGTTTGATTGCCTACGCCATCTGTTTTTATACACTATCAAAAGCCATCAATTACATGCCATTGAATGTGGCGTACGCACTTTGGGGAGCAATAGGGATCATTATGATCACGGTTTTTTCAGTTGTTTATTGGAAAGAGCAGTTAAACGTACCAACAATGATCGGTTTAGGATTTATCGTCATTGGAACGGTTTTAGTCAATGTTTTTGGAACTGGGCATTGATGTTATACAAAATTCTGTTATTCCTTTTTATTAGAATGATGGAAGATAAGCGCCTGACTCTTTTAAGACAACAAAAAATATGTTATACTATTGAAAGCATGACATATGCTTTTAATCTGTACGGGGACGTTACGGATTCGACAGGCATAGTTGAGCTTGAATTGCGTTTCGTAGGTTACGTCTACGTAAAAACGTTACAGTTAAATATAACTGCTAAAAACGAAAACAATACTTTCGCTCTAGCTGCGTAAAACCAGCGGGTGAAGATCCTCTCGGCATCGCCCATGTGCTCGAGTAAGGGTCTCAAATTAAGTGGGATACGCTAACTTTTTCCGTCTGTAAAATTTAGAAGAGATCATCAGACTAGCGATACAGAATGCCTGTCACTCGGCAAGCTGTAAAGCGAATCTTTAAATGAGTGTACTATGAACGTAGAGGTTTAAGTGGCAATGTGTTTGGACGCGGGTTCGACTCCCGCCGTCTCCATGAATTTTGTGGAGAGAAACAGTAGAAACGCTGATGTACAAAGGATTGTACAGTGTTTCTACTGTTTATTTTTTTGTGTTGAATGCCATTTCTATAACTCAACGTAATTAGCAAACAATGCTGCAGTTTGTTCTTGTTTCTCTTTTTCTTCATTCTCCTATTTTCTTCATTTGTGTGCCCGATCTTTTGTCATGATTTTTTATTAGCTTAAGATTTCTATCAATAGATTTCAACCATTCAGGGGAACTCGCTGACAACGTTATGCTTCTATTTTTAGTAGATTTTACGATCCAACCTTGTCGCAAAAAAGCCGAGCAAAGTGCTGATCCTAAGGAACCTGCAAGATGGAATTTTCTTTCACTCCAATCCATGCAAAGTTTTCCGTTTAAAGATTCAGGTGCTTTGATACCCATTCCTTTAAAAAAAGTTACCCCCTCCTTGGATATACTAACTTCATGATTATTGTTTTCTATATACTGATTTTCTATTAAAAATTCAAACAGTCCCACACCCAATTCTCCCGCTAGATGAGAATAACAAGTACGCGCTTCTTTTATTTCTAAGTATTCTTTCTTTTGGTTGTATGAATTGATTTTCTTCGGAGCGGAAATAGTCATTAATGATTCGATGATCGCCGCAAGAGAATCATTTGTTAGTCCGTAGTAGACATTTCTTCCTTGCTTATAAGTGTCGATCCATCCTATGATAGAGAGCTTTTTCAAGTGATATGAGACTGTGCTAAGAGACACTTTCGTCCGTTTTGAGAGCTCTGTAACTGTATAGTATCGATGATCGATCAGGATTGTCAGTAGTTCTATTCTTGTAGGATCACCAATAAGCTGGAGTGTTTCTGGAAGATCTGGGATACCATTCATTCAATTCAACTCTTTTCTATACTTCGATCACCATCAAAGTATTTCTATGATAATTTATACTTATCATATCAGAAGAAAGAAGTGAATAGAATGGCTATTACTCAAAATCAAAGAGACAAAGCTAAGCAATTTCAAGAAATACATAGAAAAGAGGGACTATTTGTCTTACCAAACATTTGGGATGCTGGGGGAGCAAAAATTTTTGAGCAAAAAGGATTTGCTGCTGTGGCTACCACTAGTGCAGGAGTTGCTTTTGCAAATGGATTCTCCGATGGGGAAGAACTACCTCTTACTATTTTACTAGAGACAGTTCAGCGAATTTCCACTAAAATTACCATTCCGTTGTCGGTCGATTTTGAAAGAGGTTATAGTGAAAATGCTGAAGAGGTATACGAAAATGCCAAACAATTACTTCTTGCTGGTGCGGTGGGGCTCAATATTGAAGACGGATTACCCGACAAAAGTATCTCTGATCGGCAATCTATGAAGCGTAAGCTTGAATATCTGAACCAGTTAAAAAAAGAATTTGCACTTGATTTTTTGATCAATGCGAGAACAGATATCTACTGGAATCAAATTGGTGAGCAAAAGAGCCGACTATCTGCAACGATAGAACGCTTGAATAGCTATCTTTCATGGGGGGCTGATTGTGTATTTGTCCCAGGAAATATTTCCGTTGAAGAATTGCAAAGATTGACAAAAGAGGTGAACGGACCAATAAATATTTTATTGAGCAAAAATTTGAAAAATATAAATCAATTAAATGAATTAGGGGTCAAAAGAGTGAGTTTAGGCTCCTCAGTGAGTAGAAATAGTATCAAGCATCTATTCAATGAAAGCAATAAAATAAAAAGAAATGATTTTGACTCGTTACTGAGTGACAGTTTATCTTATGATTTTGTAAATCAGTTCTATGGAATGGGTGAAGAAAAATGACCTACATTGCAAACTATAAGTCTTCCTTTTTCCTACTGATAAGCATTATTGTTGGAGGAACCGTTGGCGTCATCTATCCTGAAAGTTCAGTAATCACTTATCCTATAGGAAATATCTATCTGAATTATCTTTATGTTTTAGTGGCTCCATTGATCTTCTTTAGTATTATCACATCCATTATTTCAACTAAAACGATGACTAAAGCCAGGAATATTCTATTTCTGAGTACGACTATTTTTTTACTATTTTCACTAGCAGCAAGTCTTATTGCTCTATTTTTAGGCTTACTGTTTCCTTTAATGATCGACACGAACAATATTTTGACTTCAACGACTTTACCACAGACAAATGAAAACGTGACTTTCACAGAAAAAATAATTGACATGATTTCTGTGAAAAATCTCCCTGAATTGTTTCATTCTGAGAATATGATACCGCTGCTGCTTTTTTCCGTGTTAGTCGCGGTGGCTATTCGGAAATTAGGGACTAAAGCAACTCCGTTCATTGCTTTTTTTTCACTAACTACGGAGCTCTTGTACACAATGATCTCAATAGTAATAAAATTTGCTCCGATTGGTTTTGGTTGCTATTTTTCATATAGCATGAGTCAAACAGGCCCTACGATATTAAAGAGCTATGCAAAAATTTTTGTGCTTTTTCTTTTTTTCTCACTCTTTTTTTATTGCGTTTTCTATAGCATAGTTCTTTATTTTTCAGGGGGATTTGCTAAGGTAAAACAATTTTGGAATTTTAGTACAATTCCAGCACTGACTGCTATTGCAACAGCATCAAGTTCAGCATGTATTCCAGCAAATCTAAAAGCTTGTGACCAGTTAGAAATTGATCAGGATGTTTCTAGAGCAGTCATTCCTTTAGGTGCAAACATCCATAAAGATGGTGCAACAGGTGCTAGTGTGTTGAAAATATTATTAATTTTGAGCCTTTGTGATATTGAGTATATGAACCCTTCTACACTAGCCTTAGTGATTTTTACAGCAATATTATCAGGAATTGTAATGGGGACTGTTCCAGGAGGAGGTGTATCTGCAGCAATTTTAACAATTTCACTTTTTCATTTCCCAGCAGAAATGATTTCGATCATTATATTATTGAGTACACTATTCGATATACCAGCAACACTATTAAATTCTGTAGGGAACATTCCAACTGCTATTATTGTGGATCGTCTTCTACAAAAAAAGAACAATTATGAATAATTCATAGAAAACAAAAATTTACTGATATATCTTTCGTTGTGTATGCTATTTAGTAAAAATGCTTTTTTGATTACGTTTGTATAACCGGGTTCATTGATTCATTTGTTAAATATACAAAGTATACATTACTAAATAAATTAGTGTCATTTAGGTTTATTATACATTTTTTGAGATATTAGGATTCGGCTAGTCTTTTGAAAGATGAACAAAAAGGTCTTTGAAATAGCTGGAGGAATTATTTTTTGAAAAGGAAAGCATGAAGTATACAGCTCGATAGCATCAAATAGACCGATCATAAATCTTATGAACTTAAAATACAAAAAGAGAGTACATGAAAAAATTATGCTGGTACTTAGTCAGCATAGTTCAAATAATTTTCCCCAATTATAAGATGTTAGTAAAAATAGGCTAATTATTGTTGTAAAGTAGTCTGTTCATTCTCTAATTGAATTTGTTTCTCTTCTAAATAAGATTTAAATTCATTGAGCTTATCAATTAATTTATATGGGTTTACCAAGTCACGAAGAGGAGCAACGGCTTCATTGTATTCTTGTTTTAATTGAGCGAGCTCTTCTGTAGAAACAGCTTGTTTCATCAAAACAGAAAATTCTTGTTTTAACCGCTTAAATTCTTCTTCTGCACTAGCTTCGTCCATAAAGGATTGATCATTCTCAGTTGAAGGGCTCTCAATCTCAGTCGGAACATGCACAGTTTCGACTGAGTTAGTTATTTCGGGTACCTCCGGATTCTCTCGCTCTTCGGAAGTAGTTGAAAACTTTGTTGGTTTATCATGTTTGGAGGTTTTTGTTTTTTCAGCACTGCTAGCTATAGGTTTTTGGATATCAGAATTATCTTCGCTATTCACCTTAATCAAAAATAGCACAAATAAAACAACAACCCCAATGCGTAATATTCGTCTCATAAAAAAACTCCTTTTCAAATTTTTCTATCAGTAATCATATCTGCTGTAACAGGTTTTTCTTGATGTTTACTTTTTCTTGATTTCAAATCTAGGATTCATTATGTTGCCAAAGGTCTGTTAACTCCAAGTATAGCAAATTAGAGGCTTGAATAAACGCAAATAATTGAAATTAAAGAGATACTTATATTATTTAGTTTGATTGTTTGTTGAGAATTTTATATTGAAAGTGTGTTACTGATGCAGATTCAGAAGAGGGAAAGAGCGTAAAGTGAGGTGTAGTATACATTTTAACCTGTTTTCGATCGAATAAAAAAATATTTAATGACTAAAGGGTTGAAATGTTAGACATTATATAGTATTATAAATATACCCTAACAGTATTTTCATTTTACTCAATCCGAGTAATACTCCTTATCCCACCTTTTATAAGGTGGGATATTTGTTTAATAGTAGGGTATTAAGTTTCTTTGAATAGACCAACAGAATATTTTTTAAGCATCTTTTCGCTGTCACGTTCATGCGTTAATAATTTTACTTCTTTTTTTACTTGTTCAGCTTGCAAGGTATCTCCAGCATTCTCTAGTAAATGTATGAAGTCATAGACTCGTTCCATATAGACTGGTTCACCTTCAAGAATATAATTTAAAAGATTACTTAAATATTGAAGGTTCAGTTTGAAGTTGTAGTTTTCATTTTGCTTATCTTGTTTCTTTGCTAATTTAATATATTTTGCAGCGCCCTCATAGTCTTTTGCATAGAGTCTCATTGAGATTAGATTGATGAGAATATTGTAGGCAAATTTTTTCGTAGTAAAATCCCGTTTTTCCTCAAATTTGATCGGAAACATGCGAGCTAGTAGCAAATCTGCTTGTTTTGAGTTGAAAAATCTAATTAGATTTGCTGTAATGACATAATCATATTGAACATAGAAAGTCTTTGTCAATAAAGAATTATAAATATCGGTTATTTCAACTTGACTTAATTCCTCGATTTCATCCCAATGAGCATAAAAATAATTTTTTATAGCAATATAGTTAGAAGTTTCTCTCAATGTTTTCTTTTTGTTATTCTTTAAAAAAACATAATAATTGATTAGTTTTTGTTTGGTACTTTTGTTTTCTAAATGTGCTCCACAATAGTAAAAAAGCTCTCGAAAATCTTGCTGCTTTTTATCAAAAGTAGCAAAGCTGAAAAACTCTTCAGCATTAATCGATGTATGTTCAAGGATTTCTTCAAGTTCAGTGACTTTTAAAGAACGCTTACCACTTTCTATTTTAGAATAGGTTGAGGGGTCCGTGAATTCTGACATCATTTCTTTTTGAGTAAGCTTCAGTTTGAGTCTGAAAAAACGTAAAGTTTCTATGATATTCAAGCGTTTCTCCCCTTTCATATGCGATTATAGCATGAAAAATGAGCTTATTTCCATTTTTTAAGAAAAAAATTATTTTTATTTTAGATATTTATGCCAATTTCGCACTTTTTCACATTACTACTTTCCTTTTTTTTATCTGTTTGTTATTCTTTACCTAAGGAAAATTATTTGTTTGCAAACGTTGATTTCTAATAATTTAGATGGAGGTGTGCTGGTGATTTCATTAATTGCAGTGTTATTTAGTGGTATTTCTATTTATGTTGTTACAGGAGGGGCCTAGACTTTTGTTTAGACATTTCTAAAAGTATTAAAAATTTGCAAACAAAAAATTAACCAAAAAAAAATAAAAACGTGTATAAATAAAAAGTGCAGAATAATAGCTTCCGATTTACTTTTGTTGAATGAGGTAAATCAGAGGCTATTATTTTTTGTATCTATCATGAGTTAAGCAGAAGCTGGCTGGATATATTGTTGTATTCCATACTTAGCTGCTAATGAGTTTGAGAAGGTTTTCTCTTTGTTCATTCGCATATATTCAAAGAAATGGAGCTCATCCTTTGTCGGAGTTTCTTTAGAAATAATTTCTTTCTCGTAAGTCAATGCAATATTTTCGGCAAAATAATAAGAATCACCTTTAGCAATAGAGAGTCGAAGTGTATCACCAAACAGAATCTTATTCTCTTTTGCAAAAGAATCTTTTTTTACATCGATCAGCCAAGTATTGTGAAACTTAGTGGAGACTTTTATTATATTTTCCATCATTAATTACTCCTATTCATCTTTTTGTCCTTGTTATTTTTATTATACCTAAAAGAAGTTAAAAATAAACAAAAGTATTGAAAAAATGTAGGATATGTCAATAATAAAGGGGGTGTAAAACAAGAAGTGTTCGAAGATGATTGTTTACGTAATTATTTTTTGTTATGATGTTTGGAGTGCAAGGTTAAATAGGAAGGTAAGAAATAGAAATTGGTAATCATCGATTTTTAGACACTTTAGTAAAATAGTTCGCTGATTATTAGATATTTGAAACAATGAATAGTTTCCTTAAATTATCCTTGTTGAAGTAAGGAAGCAAGAAAGATCACCTTTGACATAAAATTGACCTCTGCTTTTTCTTAAGTATAAAGAAAAAAGGAATAGCCAAAGAATAATTTATTGAAAGGACTGTGAAGAGATGCAGCAGATCACGTCAGAACAGTTTATAGATTTCCTTGAGAAAAAAGATCAGCGTTTTGCAGTAGTTATCCAGTATGGGTTCTATTATGTAGAACAAGGACGGATTTATCGTTTTGAGTCTAATCACAATGATAAGGCACTCCAAGCATTGCAAGCATTTTATGGTGGAGAGATGGATAGCTCATCCTTAGAAGAAGAAATTAAAAAAATCATTATTAAGCAAATGCAATATGATTGGTTTACTGATGTTTGGAAGGAAGACATTAATGAAAAAGTGATGCGCTCAGGCAACAATTTAGAGGCTTTTTTCTTTTAGAAGAATAGAATGCATATTATTTGAAATAATCTGTCTACGGCAGTAAGATGAATACATCCTAACAACAAACTTTTTTTCATTTACTCTCATGAGTAAAACTCCTTTCTCATCTTCTAATTGAAGGTGAGATTTTTTTAATTTTTTATGACTTCCTTTACAAAAATTATTGTAATTTCAAAGTGTTTTTGCTAAGATACATTCATGTGAATAAAAATGGTTGGGCGCAAGCTTCAAGGATCAGGTTCTTCAAGGGGTGAGAAGAACGATGTTTGAATTTGTGCCCTTTTTTATTATAAAAAAGGGATAGATCATGTCGTTTGATGAGGGCATGGTGTATTCCTTTTTGATTGTAATAAAAAGTGATCCGCTTCATAATAATAAGTACACTAATCGAAATCATAGAATAGGGGTGAAAATATGGTATTAGAAGCATTAGAGCGCATTCAAGATGCAGAAAAAAAAGTTGAAGAAATGCGTCAAACTGCTCAAAAAGAAATCCTGACATATGAGCAGAAAAAAGCGCAGAAATTCAAGCAATTACAAGATGAAAGCCAGGAAAAAGTCAGCAAGATGCTTCGAGATCGAGAGAGGCAGTTGGCAGAGCAGCTTGAGCAAGAAAGAGTATTATTACTAAGTGAAGCAAAAGAGCAAGATCAAGAGTTTAGGAATAAATATGAAAAAAAGAAAGATGCTATCGTTGATCACATAATAGAGAGGGTGAAAAAAGTTTATGGCAGTCAATAAAATGGAAAAAATGACGATCATTGCAGCCGCTGAGTATGAAGAAGCAATTCTTCAAACGATTCAAGGATTGCAAATGACAGAGATCAAAGATTTTTTTCATTCTAATGTAGATAGCAATTATCTTAAAGAACATTTCTCAGAAACGATACTGGAAGTTGACGATGTCCAACAGAAAGAGTATCAGAAAATATTGAACGAAATTCAGGAAGCGCTGATTTTTATTGAACGTTTTGCTGAAAAGACAGGTCAAAAGAGTACGTTTAAAAGACAGATCAAAACCTTAGAATCTTTAGAGCAAGCATTTGATCAACCAACGATCATTGGTTATTTACAAGACATTTCTAAATTGAAAAAGCAGCTTGCTTCTATTGAAGTAAGAAGAAAAGAATTGCGTACTAGGGAAAAGTTGCTTGCTCGCTGGCAGTATTTGGATGTCGTACCAAAAAAGAATTCATTAGACACAACAACGATTTTACTTGGTTCCATCAATTCAGCGAACCAACCGGACTTTTTAAATGATTGTTCGAGATATCCCTCGATCTATGTTGAAGAAATTTATCATAGTCAAAATCATGCGTATTATAGTTTGATCTATTTGAACGAAATGAAAGAAGTAGTAGCTGAGATCGAAAACAAATACAGCTTCAATGAATTCGTTTATCCATATGAAGAGTTGCCAAAAGAAGCGTATCAACATACAAAAGAAGCCTTAAGCGCTCTTGTTGAAGAGGAGCAACTAGTGAAATCTGAACTAGCAGCATATCGTTCTCATTTAGAAGAGCTGTATTTGGCAGAAGAGATGGTCTTTGCTTATATTCATCGAGAAGAAGCGAAGAAGCATTTGATCAATACGAGTTACTTTTTTATTTTACAAGGCTGGATTCCTGTAACTGAGAAAGATGAACTTACGGCAGCTTTAGATGAAGCTTTACCAAAAAATGAAATTTACATCGTATTTGATCAGCCGACAAAAGGTGAGATACAAGAAGATATTCCAGTGAAATTAAAAAACAATCCGGTTGTCGCACCATTTGAAATGCTGACAGAGATGTATAGTTTACCAAAATATGAGGAAATTGATCCAACGCCTATCATGACCCCTTTTTATATGGTCTTTTTTGGAATGATGGTGGCAGATATCGGTTATGGTCTGTTGATGCTGATAGGAGCTTTTCTTGCACAAAAATTCGTTGTATTGCCAAGAGGGATGAAACGTTTTGCTAAATTCTTTCTGATCTTGTCGTTTCCGACAATTATTTGGGGGTTTATCTATGGCTCATTTTTCGGTGCAGGATTGCCGAAAGAGCTTTTTGGAATCAGCTTGCCATTTCCGATTTTGTCCACAACTGAAGATGTCAATACGATCTTGATTCTGTCTGTTGTGTTTGGTTTTATTCAATTGATGACAGGGTTGATGGTCAATGGGATTGAACTGACGAAGCGTAAACGTTATTTAGAAAGTATTAGTGAGAGCTTTGCTTGGCAGGGGCTGCTTGTCGGTTTATTGATCGCAGTAGTAGGTATGCTGCTGCTTAACAATGATGGATTATTTACAGCCGGTGTCGTAGTGGCAATCATCTCGGCTTTATCGATTATCGCGGTTCCTGTGATTCAATCTAAATCAAAAGCAAAAGGGTTGGCAAAAGGCTTATACGGACTCTATGGTTTGACGAGTTATATTGGAGACTTGGTCAGCTATACTCGTTTAATGGCCCTAGGGATTTCCGGTGGAAGTATCGCAGCTGCCTTTAATATGCTGGTTGCTTTTATGCCGCCACTCGCTCGCTTTAGTGTAGGGATCTTACTGATCGTAGCTCTTCACGCATTAAATTTATTTTTAAGCTTATTAGGTGCGTATGTTCATGGTGCACGATTACAGTATGTAGAGTTTTTTGGGAAATTTTATACAGGTGGAGGACGGGCATTCAAACCACTGAAAACAGAAGAGAAATATGTAAATGTTGAGAAAAAACAAAAATAGATGAATTGTGGAGGAATAAAAATATGATAGATTACTTGATCAATAATAATGGTGGGATTCTTTTTGCAGTACTAGGAATGGCAATGGCGACGATTTTAGCAGGGATTGGTTCGGCAAAAGGTGTTGGGTTCACTGGAGAAGCGGCAGCAGCATTGACGACTGAACAGCCGGAAAAATTCGGCCAAGCGTTGATTCTTCAATTGTTACCAGGTACTCAAGGGTTGTATGGCTTCGTTATCGCCTTTTTGATTTTCATTAATTTAGATAATAGTATGTCGATGGTTCAAGGAATGGATTATTTTGTTGCGTCATTGCCGATCGCATTTGCTGGTCTATTTTCAGGAATTGCCCAAGGGCGTGTTGCAGCTGCCGGGATTCAAATTTTAGCGAAAAAACCTGAGCATGCAACGAAAGGGATCATTTATGCTGCCATGGTTGAAACATATGCTATTCTTGGATTTGTCATTTCATTCTTACTTGTCTTAAATGTGAAGTAACAGGAGGAAAAATATGGATGCAATCGAAAAGATCGTCGATCAAATTCTAGAAAAAGGAACAGCAGAAGTTACTGATTTAAAGAAAGTAGAATATAAACGAATTGATGAGGCTTATGCAGAACAAGAAGAAGTACTGCTGTTACAGGAACATAAATTGATTGAAAAGAATAGTGATCAAACTATTAAAGCGTTTAAACAAAAACAAAACCGTCAGCAATTGGAGATCAAACAAGCAACGTTAAATCAAAAACAAGGATATTTAGAGCAGCTTTTTTTAGAAGCGATCAAGCGAATGGATCGTTGGAATGAAGATGAATTCCAAGTATTTACAAAGCAAATCCTTGATCAATTGACACTGACTGGTCAAGCACAACTACAGTTAGGTGAGTACTCTAAAGGAAAGTTGACAGAGCAATGGTTGGAAAATCATAAACCAAATGAATTGGAGTTAGCTTTACTTCCAGAGTTCATACCAGGCGTTGGCGGTTTCCTCATTGCTCAAAATGGGATCGAGTATAATTTCTTATTTCCAAGTTTAGTTCAGGAAATCAAGAGAGCGGAAAGTTTTTCCATTGCAGAAATGCTTTTTAAATAGAGAGTTTATTAGCATCAAGTTTTTATGATAGGAGGGGCAAGATGAAAGAGACCGCGTATAATCAGATCAATCCGCTGATTCGTCTAAAAGAGACTGAACTGTTGAATAGTGCACAGTATGAACAATTATTGAATGCTAAAACAATCGAAGAGCTTCAAGATATTCTAAAAAGTACAATTTATAGTACCTACATGACGGAAGGATTTGTTGATGATTTTGAATATATTTATTCAAAAGAAAAAGGACGTTTATTTGAATGGCTATATGAGCTGGCTCCTGAACCGGAAGTCATCGATATTTATACGTCTCGTATAACATTCCATAATCTGAAAGTATTGACAAAAGCTGAGTTGACTGGAGAGAATCTGGATCACTTATTTATTGCTGATGGACGTT
This sequence comes from Enterococcus sp. 9D6_DIV0238, assembly GCF_002174455.2. Taxonomy (NCBI): domain Bacteria; kingdom Bacillati; phylum Bacillota; class Bacilli; order Lactobacillales; family Enterococcaceae; genus Enterococcus; species Candidatus Enterococcus dunnyi. Next base: position 612,050 of record NZ_CP147246.1, on the reverse strand, counting down.
ATTCGATTGAAACGATCAAAAGTGCGATACGTACACGTGTGTCGACAGAAATAGCTGACGAACTGATGCAGGCGATTTTAGAAGTGCTGGACTATTTTCAAGAATCCTCTATATTTCAGGCGATCGATATTATTTATGATCGGAGCTTTCTGACGTATCAAAAACGGTTGGCTGAAAAGCTGGGATATAAGGATATTATTGATGAAGTTACGGCTTTTATCGATTTAACGAATATATCCACGATGGCACGAGGAATCATCCAAGGTCAGCATGAAAACTTTCTATTGACTGTTTTATCAAGTTCTGGGAGTATTCCAAAATCTGATTTTTTAGCTTACAGTGAGCAATCTCTAGCTGCTTTTACAGAGTTTGTACTTAATATATCTCTTGGCGGAATTCTTGCACCGATTGTTTCATCAGAAACAAAAGAGCTTGATTTGATTGCTTTTGAGAAGGTGAAAGATGATTATTTGACAGGTTTATATGATAAATCAAAAATCATGGCTTTTGGCCCGCTGCCGCTGTTAGCTTTTTTAAATGCAAAAGAGGTTGAATGGAAAAATTTACGACTGATTTTAGTCAGTAAGCGTAGTAATTTTTCTGCGGATGTGGTGAGAGAAAGGATGCGTGCAGTAGATGGCTTATAAAATCGGAGTGATCGGCGATAGAGATTCTGTAATGCCGTTTAAGCTTTTTGGATTTGACGTTGTGTACGCAAAATCAGCTAAGCAAATAAGGGCAATGATCGAGTCGATGGCTAAAAAAAGTTATGGTGTCATTTTTATTACAGAAGACGCCTCTGAACGAGCAATAGAAACGATTGAGCGTTATAAAAGTGAAGTAACTCCGGCGATTATTTTGATTCCTAGTCATAACGGAACCAAGGGGATCGGATTAAAGGAGATTCAAAATAATGTAGAACGTGCAGTAGGACAGAATATTTTATAGATGAATCGGTTAACGAATAGATAAACGTCTTAAATGCCAAAAAGCGTCATTGAAGTCGTTTGCTAATTTGTTCAAGAGCTAAACGGATTGCTACGCTTTTTAGTTAATCTAGCTGCGCAACCCAGCTCTTTCAACAAATAGACAACCGTCTTAAATGCCAAAAAGCGTCATTGAAGTCGTTTGCTAATTTGTTCAAGAGCTAAATGGATTGCTACGCTTTTTAGAATAGGAGGAATGATTTTGCAAACTGGTACGATTATTAAAGTTTCTGGTCCTTTGGTCATGGCAGAGAATATGTCTGATGCAAGTATTCAGGATATTTGTCAGGTCGGAGAATTAGGTGTTATTGGAGAAATTATTGAGATGCGCGGTGATGTAGCATCGATTCAAGTATATGAAGAAACGACTGGGATCGGGCCAGGAGAGCCCGTAATAACAACTGGAGAAGCGTTATCTGTTGAATTAGCACCTGGGCTGATCTCTGAAATGTTTGATGGGATCCAGCGCCCATTAGACACTTTTGCAGAGGTGACGAAGAGTAATTTTTTAAGTAGAGGAGTTCAAATCCCAGCGCTGGACCGAACAAAGAAATGGACGTTTGAACCAAGTGTGTCTGTTGGCGAAGAAGTTTCAGCGGGTGATGTGATCGGTTCAGTTCAAGAAACAAAAGTCATCGCACATAAAATCATGGTTCCTGTTGGAATCAAGGGAACCGTAAAAGAAGTCAAGCAGGGCGAATTTACAATCGAAGAAACAATTTATATTATTGAAACAGCGACAGGTGAAAAAGAATTTACGATGATGCAAAAATGGCCTGTTCGCCGAAGTCGTCCGATTTCAGAAAAGTTGAATCCTAATGTTCCCTTGCTGACTGGTCAGCGAGTGATCGATACTTTTTTCCCAGTGACAAAAGGTGGGGCAGCAGCAGTTCCTGGTCCTTTTGGAGCAGGAAAAACAGTGGTTCAGCATCAAATCGCCAAGTGGGCTGATGTTGATTTAGTTGTTTATGTTGGTTGCGGTGAACGCGGAAATGAAATGACAGATGTTTTAAATGAGTTTCCTGAATTGATCGATCCAAATACAGGTGAATCAGTGATGGAGCGAACAGTTTTGATCGCAAATACGTCTAATATGCCTGTAGCTGCGCGTGAAGCATCGATCTATACAGGAATCACTATCGCAGAGTATTTCCGTGATATGGGCTATTCTGTGGCGATCATGGCAGATTCAACTTCTCGTTGGGCAGAGGCATTACGTGAAATGAGCGGACGTTTAGAAGAAATGCCCGGAGATGAAGGCTATCCAGCATATCTTGGAAGTCGTTTAGCAGAATATTATGAGCGTGCTGGACAAGTAGTGACTTTAGGCAAAGAACACCGGGAGGGCAGTATTACGGCAATCAGTGCAGTATCACCTTCTGGGGGAGACATTTCTGAGCCAGTAACGCAAAACACCTTACGTGTGGTAAAAGTTTTCTGGGGGCTAGATGCTACTTTAGCGCAAAAGCGTCATTTTCCTTCGATAAACTGGCTTCAAAGCTACTCTTTGTATGCGTCAGAAGTCGGAAAAGAGCTGGATCAGCAGCTGCAGGTCAATTGGTCTGGTATGGTAACAGAAGGAATGCGCATTTTACAAGAAGAGTCACAGCTTGAGGAGATCGTTCGTCTAGTCGGGATCGATTCTTTATCAGATAAAGACCGTTTGACTTTAGAGGTGGCAAAATCGCTTAGAGAGGATTATTTGCAGCAAAATGCCTTTGATGATGTTGATACATTCACATCACGAGAAAAACAATATAAAATGCTTCAGTTGATTTTGACGTTTTATAAAGAAGGTCAAACAGCTCTAGAATTAGGAGCCTACTTGAGTGAAATCATGTCTGGGACTGTTGATTTAAGAGATCAGATTGCTAGAAGTAAATACGTACCAGAAACACAAATTGAACGTTTAGATACACTGGTCGATGAGATCAAACAGACAATAAAGCAAATCATCGCAGATGGAGGGATGACAAATGATTAAGGAATATCGTACGATTAATGAAATTGTCGGTCCCTTGATGATCGTTGAAAAAGTCGAAGGAGTCAAATATGAAGAATTGATCGAAGTTCGGATGCAAAATGGTGAAATTCGACGTGGACAGGTTTTAGAAATCAACGGTGATAAAGCGATGGTTCAAATCTTCGAAGGAACAAGCGGCATCAATCTACGTGATTCTAAAGTCCGTTTTTTAGGTCATCCGCTAGAACTTGGCGTTTCAGAAGATATGGTCGGAAGGATTTTTGACGGTCTAGGTCGTCCCAAAGATAATGGTCCGGAAATTTTACCAGAGAAAATGGTGGACATCAATGGAGAGGTAATCAATCCGGTTGCCAGAGATTATCCAGATGAATTTATCCAGACAGGGATTTCTGCAATCGATCATTTGAATACATTAGTTCGTGGACAAAAGTTACCAGTCTTTTCAGCGTCTGGGTTGCCGCATAAGGAGCTAGCTGCTCAAATCGCTCGTCAAGCAAATGTGCTGAATAGTGAAGAAGAATTTGCGGTCGTTTTTGCGGCAATCGGAATCACATTTGAAGAAGCAGAATTTTTCATGGAAGATTTTAGACAAACAGGAGCGATCGACCGTTCAGTGATGTTTATGAATCTGGCAAATGATCCTGCGATCGAGCGAATCGCAACACCACGAATGGCTCTGACCGCGGCTGAGTATCTAGCTTATGAAAAAGGCATGCATGTTTTAGTGATCATGACAGATATGACCAATTACTGTGAAGCGTTGCGTGAAATCTCAGCTGCTCGTCGTGAAGTACCAGGACGTCGAGGCTATCCAGGCTATTTGTATACAAATTTGGCAACTCTTTATGAGCGGGCAGGAAGAATCAACGGATTAAAAGGTTCAGTAACGCAGATTCCGATTTTGACCATGCCGGAAGAAGATAAAACACATCCTATTCCCGATTTGACTGGTTATATCACTGAAGGGCAAATCATCTTGTCCAGAGATCTATATAAAAGCGGGATTCAGCCGCCGATCGATGTATTGCCATCATTATCACGTTTGAAAGACAAAGGAACAGGTGAAGGTAAGACAAGGGCAGATCATGCGGCGACAATGAATCAACTATTTGCTGCTTATGCGCAAGGAAAACAGGCCAAAGAGTTGGCGGTCGTATTAGGTGAGTCAGCACTATCAGATGTTGATAAAATTTATGCAAAATTTGCTGATCGCTTTGAAGCAGAATATGTCAATCAAGGGTTTTATACAAACCGTTCTATTTCAGAAACATTAGATCTAGGCTGGGAGTTGTTGTCTATGCTGCCTAGAACAGAATTGAAGCGGATCAAAGATGACATGCTGGATGAGTATCTTACTGAAGGAGAGTGATCGATTGTGGCTCGATTGAATGTGAATCCAACGCGAATGGAACTCTCTCGTTTAAAAAAACAATTAGGTACAGCTAGCCGCGGACATAAACTATTGAAAGATAAACAAGATGAATTGATGCGTCGTTTTATTTTGTTGATCAAGAAAAATAATACCTTGAGGTTGGACGTTGAAAAGGAACTAGCAACAGCTTTGTCTAATTTTGTCTTAGCTAATGCAACATTGAATGAAGCTTTTATTGAGGAATTAGTTGCTATACCTGCAAATGAAGTAACTCTGGATGTGATCGAAAAAAATATCATGAGTGTTACTGTACCAACGATGAATTTTCATTACGATGAAGCAGTGGTCGAAGCACCGTTGAACTATGGGTACTTAAATTCAAATGCAGAACTAGATAGTGTGTTTGTTAAGCTTTCATCGATTCTGCCAAAGCTTTTAGAATTAGCTGAGGTCGAAAAAACCTGTCAATTGATGTCAGAAGAAATCGAAAAAACCAGAAGACGAGTAAATGCACTAGAATATATGACGATTCCGCAATTAGAAGAAACGATTTACTATATACAGATGAAACTCGAAGAAAATGAAAGAAGTGAAATCACCCGATTGATCAAAATCAAAAATATGGGTGGAAATTAAAAAAATAAAGAGCCGAACAAAACTGATTTTTAGTTTTGTTCGGCTCTTTATTTTTTGGGATAGTCATTACTTTGGATCATCCACAATTGATCAGTAACACTTGCGATAAAAGAAATACCCTCATTTGTTTGTCCATTAGTAAAAACGGTTAAAATAAAAGGATGTTCTGTTTCTAAAATACCAATATCATGTAAAAATCCTGCATAAGAACCGATCTTATGAGCAACCTTTCCAGAGGTTGTTGGTGTATCCATTCGTTCATGGAAGACTGTATTTTTCATATAAGCATAAATCGCTTGGTATTCAGAATTTGTTGCTTTTTCGTCATACAAAATCTTAAGGATCTTTGCTGCGTCTTCGGAAGTGAATTTCGCATCATCCCATTGGGTTTCTTTTTGCAGAAAATGAGCATAGAGCGCTTTTTTAGCTTTTACATCATCGCCAAAAGTACCATAAAGCATATTTTTAGCAATATTATCAGAATAGATAATATTATATTCCTGTAATGTTCTAACGGAATAAGTGGGCTGGATATTATTGATGATAATCCCTGTTCCATCCTCATAATCTTCTTTTTCATTATAAACCAATTGATCGTCCCATTTTAATTCTCCAGCTTGGACTTTATCTGCGATCATCATTGCCAAAGGAACCTTGATGGTGCTGGCACTGTAAAATTCTTGTGTGCCATTTACAGAGATCTGCTTTCCAGTAGTCAGATCGACATAGGTCATTCCAACATCCCCATTGAAAGAATCACGGGCATTCTTCATTGACTGCTCGATTTTTTTATAAAAGGCAATGAGTGAAGGATCTGCTTTTTCTTCAGGAAGATCTGGTTTTGAAGCGGCTGCTGAAATAGTTTTTAATGGCATATCACTTTTTTCATTTGCCTCAGCTTCTTTTGCGTAATCTATTGTATGAGGAGAAAAAAAGAAGGATACGATCAAGAAGAAGCAAATTGAAAAAATCATCCCATATAGAGTCATTTTCTTTTTTTCCAAATACCCTTCGTTCCCTTCTAGTACATTCATTTATTATGGATCAAAAAATACGACACAACCATTTAATCATTTTTCCTCTTGTTTTGCAAGGCTCCGCGGACAAAGATTAAAATCAAAAGAAAATAGCTTTCTTTAAGTTCTGTTTAAGGTAACAAGATTAAAGTAATCTTTGTTCACAAGGAAACTTAGGAGGAATCATATGAATTTTATCAAACGAGCATTATTAAGTATGAGAGCAAAGAAGGGGCGGACATTCCTATTATGTGCTGTATTTTCAGCAATATTGATTTTTGTCTTAGCCGGTTTAACGATTCAAAGTGCTGCGTTGACAGCAACAGAAAATGCAAAGAAAAGTGTTGGAGCGACTGTGACACTTTCAGCAAACCGTGAAGCAGCAATGAAAAAAAATCAGGATAGCGCGTCTGGTGAAAGACCCGATCCTGGAAGCTTCAGTTTGACACCCGTTTCTTTAGAAGATGCGCAAAAAATTGCAGAATTGGCAAATGTCAAAACATATTCATTTCTATCATCATCTTCTGCTGGAGCAGGAGAAGGGATCACACCAATTTCTAGTGAAGATAGCGACACAGCCACATCTGAATCTAGCGATAGTGAACAAGCTGGTGGAGAAAATCCTGACGGTCAGATGCAGTCAGGAGGACAAATGGGCGGCGGTCCAATGGCTAATATGAAGCAAAGTGATTTTCAAGTCAGCGGTGTGATGGATTTGACGATGGCTAGTGATTTTTCTAGTGGTACAGCGGAAATAACCAGTGGTGAAGCGATCAGTGAATCAGATAAGGATACAAATAATGTAGTGATCGAAGAAACATTGGCGCAGGCAAATGATTTAGCTGTCGGTGACACATTCAAAATAACTGATCCAGAAGATGATGAAAAAACATACGAATTGACGATAAAAGGTATTTATAAAACATCTGAGAATGGTGATAGTATGGGCATGATGTTCAACTTCTTAAATCCTGCAAATACCTTATACACTTCTTATACATTAGCAAATACGTTAAAAGGAGAAGATTCAGCAGGTACGATCGATTCTGCTTCGTATACATTGGAAGATCCGAAAGAAATGGATAGTTTTGTAGCTGCAGCTGAGAAATTGATCGATACTGAAAGTTTCAGTTTGCAAACAAATGACCAAGCGTATCAACAAATGCTTCAACCATTGAACAATGTTGCTAGTTTTGCCAAAAATATCGTGATCTTGGTCGCTGTTGCAGGTGTAATTATTTTAACGTTGATCGTGATGATGACAATCAGGGAAAGACGATATGAGATTGGCGTATTACTATCTTTAGGCGAATCTCGCTTTAAAGTAGTACTGCAATTTTTCAGTGAGATCATTGTTTGTATGATCGTTGCGTTGATTATTGCTACTTTTAGTGGGAATATCGTAGGAAATGTCGTTGGTGAGCAGTTGATCGATCAACAAACGCAGTCAGCACAACAATCGACAACTGATCAAGCCGGACCGAATGGGATGCCAGGCGGCGATCAGCAAGGCGGCAGACCTAACGGTGGAGGTATGGGTAGAGGGATGAGCGGCATTGGTGCAAGTTCAGCAGAAGCTGCTCAAGCCATTGAAAATCTGAATATTTCGGTTCAGCCAAAAGAAATCGCGATTTTAGCGGGTCTGGGTGTACTGATCAGTTTCTTTTCAATTGTATTATCATCGATCGGGATTTTAAGATTACAACCTAAAAAAATCTTAACAACATAGAAAAGAGGAATTGCGATGTTACAGACACAAGAGGTAGGTTACTGGTATAAAAACGAAGAAGAATACCTATATAAACATGTAAACTTAGAATTTCAACGAGGAAAAATGTACGCTATTTTAGGAGCAAGCGGTTCAGGAAAAACAACCTTTCTTTCATTGATTGCTGGATTAGATCAGCCTAAAACAGGAACGGTTCTCTATAACGGAGAATCGCTGGCAAAGATCGGTCTGAGGAATTATCGTAAAAATGATGTGTCGATTATTTTCCAAGCGTATAATCTGCTCCCTTATATGTCAGCGTTGGATAATGTGTTGACCGCAATGTCGATCTCAAGTTCAAAGCAGGAAGATAAAAAAGCTTATGCGCTAGAAAATCTAGCAAGTGTAGGTATCGACGAAGGATTAGCTAAAAAAAATGTCGCCCAATTATCAGGTGGTCAACAACAAAGAGTAGCGATCGTCAGAGCGTTGTGTTGTGATCATGAATTGATCGTGGCAGATGAACCCACAGGAAATTTGGATGAAAAAACTTCTAAAGACATTGTTCAGCTTTTTCAAAAAGTAGCTCATGATCAACAAAAATGCATCATCATTGTGACACACGAGCAAGAGGTAGCTAAAGCTTGTGATAAAGTATATGAATTAAAAAATCAAGAGTTTATGATGGTGGAATAAATACAAAGATGAGTGCGAGACAAAACTAAAAATCGGTTTTGCTTCGCACTCTAAAACGTAAGAAACGATCGCCAAAACAGTGATTTTACAAAATCGAGCAATACGCTTTTAGTATTGCTCGATTTCATATTGCTCAAGTCTAATCGATTTTTGTCTCAATCGTATCTTTTATTTGTGTTGATCTGCCTAATTTTTTTTTTAAAGAGTTTGCTTCTGCGATTAAAGATGCTCCGATCGTTGTATCTTTGACTTTCAAACGCTTGATTTGCCGATCAACGATTTGTCTGTTGGAAAGAATATCTTGATTTTGTTTAATGGCTGCTTGTTTATCTGAAAATGGTTTATGAGCAGCTAACTGCATGCCAAATGAGTTATACAAAAGGGTGTAACCTGCAATTCCTGTAACACTTTGATAGGCTTTTGAAAAGCCGCCATCGATGACCAGCATTTTACCCTGTGCTTTGATCGGCGACTCTCCTTTGATCGTTTTAACGGGTGTATGTCCGTTGATGATATGAGCATTCTCAAGGTTTAAACGAAACGCATGCAGTATTTTTTGACAAATCTCGGGATCATTTCTTAATATGTAATACGCATTTTTTTCTTCCAGATGAGTGCTTTTATCTTCTATAAAATAGCGTTCAAAGGTTTTCATCGCCTTTTTACCGAAGAGAGAAGAACATTCACCACACCATAAATACCAGATTAGATCAGTTGCAAAATCTTCAGTTTGCCAAGGTTGATCGAACGCTCGTCTGATGTTGCTTTCAAAAAAATCGAGTAATTGTTTTCCAGCATAGGCCCGACCATCAAAGGTGATCGATTGAAAAGTTCCATTTGGATGTAAGGGAATACAGCCGTGGATCAATAAATTATTGTTGTATGGTAAGTAAAGTGCCCCTTTGTCAATGAGAAAAGCCATATGCTGATTGAGTCTTTCAGCATGTTGAAATTGGTGCAGTAAATCAGTGATCACAGCTTCTTCTTCTGAGGTCAATCGATAAGGATCGGACCAGTCGACAGTTTGAAAACATTCATTCACCAACGGGTAGGTAACATGATCTAGCATTATTTGTCCATTATGGATTTTATCCAGCAACAAACGAGGAGTCATCATAAATTCAGGCCTTCTTTGAATCAGTTGTCCTTCCAACTTTTCTTGAATGACTGCCATTGCCTGTTGGATTTTCATAGCGTCTGTGATTTCTGTGATCGAAAGTTTGCGGTAGGGATTGCTTTTAGGTTTGAACTTAAAATTCTCTTGGTATTTTTTTCGGCTAAATGTTCTTAAAGCAGATAAATCGATGCCATAATTGTCTTCTAACAAATCAAGATTGCCATATCGTGCAGAAATTCGTAAGACATTTGCGAGACATGCTTTTGATCCGCTCACAGCACCAAGCCAAATAATATCGTGATTTCCCCACTGGATATCAAGAGAATGATAGTCGATCAAAGCATCCATGATTTTATCGGGATACGGTCCGCGATCGTAGATGTCGCCGATCACATGAAGGTGATCGATGACAAAACGCTGGATCAAATAAGCTAAATCAGTTACAAAACGTTCAGCAGTTCCGAGATCGATGATTTTTTGAATAATTTGACGGTAATAAGCTTTTTTATCCGTTGTTTCATCATATTGATAAATCAATTCTTCTAAAATATAAGCATATGTTTTCGGTAAAGCTTTACGAACTTTAGAACGAGTATATTTACTCGATGAAAAACGAACGATACTCAGCAAGCGTTCGATCGCATCGAACCACCAGTCAGAGTTTAGGGAATGAACTTGTTTTAAAGTATTTATTTTTTCTTCAGGGTAATAAATTAAAAAGCATAGCTCATCCATCTGTTCATTCGTTAATTCTTGCTTGAATAAGGCGTGAACTTTTTCTCGAATACTTCCAGAGCCGTTTCTTAAGATATGATTGAACGCTTCATATTCTCCATGTAGATCACTGATAAAATGCTCTGTTCCTTTTGGCAGGTTCAAAATTGCTTCTAGATTAATGATTTCAGCAATCAATTCTTCATTACGACAATCTTTCATCTGCAGGTCCCCTTGATTATTTATTTTGTGTTAAATCTTCAATGATCGTTGTTGTTTCTTCGATCGATTTTTTATTTACATCGATCACAAGCGCGTTATATTTTGCGAAAACTTCGGCTGCATAATCTAATTCTTCCTGAATTCGATCTGCATTCGTATAAGCCGAATCTTCTTTCAGACCAAGTGAATGGAGGCGAGATTTACGAATATCCATCAAACTATCGATCGTCGTTGTTAAACCAATGATTTTTTTAGGATCGATCTGGTCCAGTTCTGCTGGTAATGCAACTTCTGGAATCAATGGTAAATTAGCCACTTTGTGGTTTCGATTTGCCATATACATGCTTAGTGGTGTCTTGGAGGTGCGGGATACGCCTAAAAGGACATAATCGGCTTCAAGGAAGCCTTTCGGATCTTTTCCGTCATCGTATCGGACAGCGAATTCAATAGCGGAAACACGGCTGAAATATTGTTCGTTCAATTTATGCAGAGCACCAGGTTCTTGTAGAGGCTGGACACCAAATGTTCCTTCCACGATCTCACTTAAAGGACTCATATAATCCACAAATTGTAAGCCGGTACGATCCGAAAATTCTTTCACTAGCTGAACTAATTTTTTATTCACTAAAGTTGTAACGACGACAGCTTTATCATGAAGGGCGTCTTTTAAGATCGGTTGTAATAATTCTTCATCTGTAATAAAAGGGAACCGTTGGATATCACTCATATCGATATCTGGATATTGCGCAGAAACGGCTGAGATGATTTTTTGAGCCGTTTCACCTACGGAATCGGAAACTAAGTAAATATTGATTTTGTTTTTTTGCATGAATAAACTCTCCTTTGCTGCAATGGTTAACAGCTGATTTTATTGTGATATATCATTGAAAAAATAGAACCCAAAAACTAATAATTTTCTTTTTCGATTTCATTACCAGCATTGATGAAATACGCCATGATTCTGCTTTTTGTTACTTTACCGATAACTTTCTTAGGATTATCGATTTCCACGACAGGTAAGGTATCGATACTATGCTGAAGTAATAGACCGCCTGCTTCTAAAATCGTGCGATCTTTTGTTATCGTAATGATATTCGGCATTCTGCTCATGATCATTGCAACAGGCGTTTTTTCTGTATTTGGGTTACTGATTGCAGCACGCAGTAGATCTTTTCGAGAAAGCACACCGATCAGTTCATCGCTATCATCTTTTACATATAATGAGCCGACATCATACATAAATAGATTAGTAACAGCATCATAAACAGTGGTTCCTTGGTGGATGAGTATTGGCGGTAAAAGGATATCCTCCACAGTTTTTTTATATAATTTTTCATAAAGTAACGGTTCAATGGTTTGTCCAGTGTAAAAATATCCAACTTTAGGTCTGGCATCCAGTAGCCCCGTCATCGTCAAAATCGCTAAGTCACTTCTTAGAGTCGCTCGGCTTAGGCCAAGTGTACTTGCGATACTGTCACCACTGATCGGTTCGTTTTCTTTGACGATCTTGATAATCTCTAATTGCCTAGAGGTGAGTTTCATTTTATCGACCTACTTTCTAAATGTGACACACTAATGATTATATATTTCTTATAAAAATAATGCAACAATAAAAAAAAGATACACTATTATCTATTGACATCTAATGTGATACACAATATAATCGATTTATCTTGAATGTGACATACTATTTAAATTAAAGGAGAGTTTGCTTGTGAACTATGTACTTGATTTTTCTGATGGCAGTAAGGAACAAACTGATTTACTGGGAGGAAAAGGGGCCAACCTAGCAGAAATGACTAAATTGAGGCTGCCGGTACCAACAGGATTTACGATTACTACAGAGGCCTGTTTAGACTATCTACAGAAAAAAGATTATGTTTCAGAAAACTTGGATGTAGAGATAAGACAACATATACAACGAATGGAGACTCGGAAAAATAAGCTATTTGGTTCAGTGAAAAACCCGCTGCTTGTTTCTGTTAGAAGCGGGTCTAAATTTTCAATGCCGGGAATGATGGATACTATTTTAAATCTGGGGCTAAATGATGAGACCGTATTTGGGTTGATCGAAAAAACTGGTGATGCACGTTTTGCTTATGATTGTTATAGAAGGCTGCTGCAAATGTTTGGAGATGTTGTTTGCGGTATTGATAAAAATCGTTTTGAAGATCAACTAGATTTTTATAAATCAAAAAAGAATTATCGATCTGATACTGAACTGACGGCAGAAGACTGGCAGGAATTAGTTCGTGTTTTTAAGGATATCTTTCTAGAAGTGACGCATAAACCATTTCCTCAGGATCCTTATGAGCAGCTAAAATTAGCTGTTGAAGCAGTTTTTCGTTCTTGGAATAATCGTCGAGCCATCACTTATCGCAGACTACATGGCATTTCTGATTCATTAGGAACGGCCGTCAATATTCAAGAGATGGTCTTTGGGAATTTTGGTTCACAAAGCGGTACAGGAGTTGCATTTACACGTAATCCTGCAACAGGAGAAAAAGGGATATTCGGAGAGTTCCTACTGAATGCGCAGGGAGAAGACGTGGTAGCTGGTATCAGAACACCACAGCCGATCAGTGAGTTAGAAACGCTCATGCCGGAAGTCTATCAAGAATTTCTCCGCTTAAGTGAACTTTTAGAACGTCATTATAAAGATATGCAGGATATTGAATTTACGATTGAAAATCGTCAGCTATACTTACTGCAAACAAGAAATGGAAAACGTACAGCAAAATCGGCCTTCAAAGTTTGTATTCAGCTGGTTGAAGAAGGGATCATTTCAAAAGAAGAAGCAATTCAACGAATCAGTCCATCGATGATCACGCAGTTGCTTCATCCGGTTTTTGAACCGGAACAGTTAAAGCGGGCAGAAGTATTTGCAAAAGGATTGCCAGCTAGTCCTGGAGCTGCAAGCGGTAAAATTTATTTTACGGCGGAGCAAGCGAAAAAAGCGAGCGATGCAGGAGAAAAAGTTATTTTAGTTCGTCAGGAAACGTCGCCCGAAGATATTGAAGGAATGGTCGTTAGTGAAGCGATCGTCACTTCAAGAGGAGGAATGACTTCTCATGCGGCGGTTGTTGCCAGAGGAATGGGTGTTTGTTGTGTCGCAGGATGTGAAGAAGTGCAAGTTGATGAGTTTTTGGAACAAGCAACAGCTGGAACTGTTACCTTGAGACAAGGAGATACGATCTCGGTAGATGGCACAACAGGAACCATTTATCGTGGGAGTATCCCTTATGTTGAAGGGGACGAATGGCAATTATTGGAAACGATCACAAATTGGGGCAAAGAAATAGCTAAAATCGGTGTGAAAGCAAATGCAGAAACACCATCAGATATTAAAACAGCGCTAAAATTAGGTGCACAAGGAATAGGCTTAGCCAGAACAGAGCATATGTTTTTTGGCGAACAACGGATTTTTGAAATGCGAAAAATGATTTTAGCTCAAGATGAGGAGTCATTAATGGCTCCATTAAATAAATTAAAAGAATTTCAAAAAGAAGATTTTCGCACGATGTTTGAACTTCTACAGGATAAGCCATGTACGATCCGCTTGCTCGATCCGCCATTACATGAGTTTTTACCGCAAATCGAAGAAGAGATAAAGCATCTAGCGAATGAAACACAACGGACTGTGGCTCAAATCAAGCATCGTATTGCTGAATTGCATGAACAAAATCCGATGCTAGGTCATCGTGGTTGTCGTTTAGCGGTCACAACACCTCAAATCTATGAAATGCAGGTTGCTGCTATTATTGAAAGCGCAATGGCAGTCTCACAGGAATCAGGAGTAGCGATCGTGCCGGAAATCATGATCCCGTTGATTGGAAGCAAAGAAGAACTAGTTTGGCTAAGGGAACGTTTAGTCCAAACGATCGAGCAAATCTTTGAAACCGAACAGCAACAAATTCCATACAAGATCGGAACAATGCTCGAAATCCCTAGAGCTTGTTTGACAGCAGATAAAATCGCTGAAGCTTCTGATTTTTTCAGCTTTGGTACGAATGATCTCACACAATTGACGTATGGGTTTTCTCGTGATGACTCAGTAAAATTCATTGGTGTATACGAAGAAAGAAAATTGCTGAAATCTGATCCATTCCAACACATCGATGAAGAAGGAGTTGGCGCTTTGATGACCATTGCGGTAGATAAAATCAGAAGTTTTGATTCCGATATTAAAATAGGTGTTTGCGGGGAAGTTGGTGGTGATCCTCAGTCGATTCGTTTCTTGCAAAAACTGGGTGTCGATTATATCTCTTGTTCGCCATATAGGATACCTGCTGCGATCTTGACGATTGCACAAGAAATTCTTTAAGCATAAAAGGGAATAGCTGAAAAGTTTTGTCTTTTTTCGTTGTTTATCTGAAATTTGAGTATGTAGAACAAAATGACTGTGTCGTTTTGTTCTACATACTCTTTAATTTTTTTGGAAAGTGGTATAATTTGAGAGAAGTGTTTGGAAAGAAGTGAGTTAGTTGAGTAAGCGATCAAAAAAAATAGTTTATGCTTGCCTATTATGTGTAGTGCTGGTCATTTTAGGTTATTGGTATTTTAAAGGGAGTCTTTTTTTTAGTGAACCTTTCGCCAATACAGAAAAAGCCGGCAAAACAAATCAGTCAACAAAGATAGCACGACAAAAGGAAATCGATCAGCTGATCGTGGATGCTCATTTTAAGGGAGCGGCATTGGTGATCGATCGAGGACAAGTGTTTTATGAAAAAGGCTACGGGTATGCTGATGTTGAAACCAAACAAGAAAATAAGGTCACCACAACATTTCCGATTGCCTCTTTGCAGAAAATCATTACGGGTGCTCTAATTTTGCAATTAGTCAATGACAAGCAGCTTTCATTAGATACGACCTTGGATCAATTTTATCCAACAATAGAAACGGCGAAGCAAATTACGATCAAGGATTTACTGAACCATACCTCCGGGCTTATGCTGCCCGAAGAAGAGCCTGATCATTTACTCAGTGATCAAAATACTCAAATCGATTATGCATTAAAAGAGCTGGAAGTCGATCAAGGCCAAGAATATCTATACTCAAACGGAAATTATACTATTTTAGCAGGAATCATTTCGATGATTTTGAAGCAGTCGTATGAAGAGGTGGTTCAAGAACGAGTAGTCGACAAATTAGGACTGAAACAAACGTATTTTTGGGATACTTTACCTATGAAAATCACTGTACCTAAACCATACATTTATGCTGGAAAAGACTATCAGCCGGATGTTTTTCCATCAAGCGAAAAATTATTTTCTAGTTTACTTGGTGCAGGTAATATGTATATGTCAACAACAGATTTTTGGCAATTTATTCAAGGATTGACCAATGGAAAACTATTCAAGTCATCTAAATATGATGAGCTTGCAGAGGTAAAAACAGGCGGTTATCAATCTGGGATGATCTATTTTGATTCATTAAAATATTCGATAGGGAGTCTAGGAGGATATAATACAGTGATTTATGGCGATCAAGAAAATCAACAAGTAGTGATTCTCTTTGCAAACCAGATAGGTGAGGAAGGAATCGGAGCTTTAGCGGAGCAAGTATATCAGAAAGTATTAGCTACGTAGGACAGGGTTTGTGAAAATGATGAAAAATAGATAGGAAGTTTCTTAATTTTATGCTATTATTTTTAATAAATTAGTTGGAGAAGGTGAAAAAATGCCATTATTATTTGGAACAGCGAGATTCAATACAGAAGAGCATTTAACAATCGGAGGTTGTGATACGGTTGCTTTAGCAAAAAAATACGGGACGCCTTTGTTTGTTTACGATGTTGCACATATTCGTGAACGTGCTAGAGGATTTAAACAAACCCTTAACTCTTTAGGAGTAAAAAATAAAGTCATTTATGCTAGTAAAGCTTTTTGTTGTTTAGCAATGTACAAATTATTAGAAGAAGAAGAACTAGGCTGTGACGTTGTTTCAGCGGGAGAAATCTATACAGCGATCCAAGCAGGGATGTCACCTGGAAATATCGAATTTCATGGAAATAATAAAACACAGGAAGAGCTTCTTTATGCTGTTGAGCAAGGCGTTGGGACGATCATCATCGATAATTTTTATGAGATCGAACTATTAAGTGCCATTTTAAAAGAAAAAAAGACGACACAGAATGTTTTATTCCGAATCACACCAGGAATCAACGCGGAGACACACGATTATATTTTAACAGGTCAGGTCGATTCAAAATTTGGCTTTGACGTAGCAAGTGGTCAGGCGACACAAGCTTTGGCGCAGATTTTAGCAGATGATCATTTAATATTAAAAGGTGTTCATTGCCATATCGGCTCACAAATTTTTTCTGCAGAAGGCTTTTTGGCGGCAGTTGAAAAAATGTTGGCGATCTTGAATGAGTGGAAGCAAGCTTTTGATTATACAGTAGACGTTTTAAATATGGGCGGAGGTTTTGGCGTACAATACACAGAATCGGATGATCCTTTAGAACCAGAAGCTTTTGTTAAGGCAATTGTAAATGCTGTAAAAGGTCAATGCGAATTGCTTGACTATGCATTTCCAGAAATCTGGCTTGAGCCAGGCCGCAGTATTATTGCAGAAGCGGGTACAACGATTTATACTGTTGGCTCTGAAAAAATAATTCCTGATGTGAGACATTATGTCTCTGTAGATGGCGGGATGGGTGATAACATTCGTCCAGCGTTATATGGTGCAAAATATGATGGTTTTTTAGCCAATCGAATCAGCCAAGAGCCAAAAGCAGTAAAAACGATTGTAGGAAAATACTGTGAATCAGGGGATATCCTGATCAAAGATATTGAATTGCCGCCGATGGAGCCAAGAGACTTATTTGCTATAACGAGTACGGGAGCTTATGGCTATTCGATGGCGAATAATTACAATCGTAATTTGAAACCAGCAGTTGTTTTTGTGGAAAATGGCGAAGCAAAATTAGCGATCCGCCGTGAAACGTATGCGGATCTAGTTTCATTAGATTGTGACAGATAGAGAAAGAATAAGGCTGAGATAAAAGTGCTTATTTCCGTGGAAGTTACTTTTTATTGCCCTTTATTCTAATTTAGAGAGCGGAACAAAACTGATTTTTAGTTTTGTTCCGCTCTCGTTCTTTTTCAGTAAGAAAAGGCTCAGGACATTGGTACTTTTTTTATTGATAAAAGAGTATACTTAGTGTAGAAGTTAAAAATTTAAGCGAGAGGTGATGTCAATGACAGGAATTATTTGGATCGTAATTATCTTGATCGGACTGATTATGGGGCTTGCATTTTATGCGGCAAATTTTTTTATAAACGTCGCTTTGTTCAGAGAAAATGAATGGTACCATACAACAGGACACAAAATGATGAACCCGGATAATTTCAATAAAGGGCGTTCCCAGTATGATTTAACAGAAGAAAAACAGCTTCAAAAAGGGGCAGAATTTTGGGAGCAGCCGTTTGCTGCAGATTATTGGTTGGAGGTAGGAAATGAACGTTTATATAGTCGCTTGTTTCAGCCATATCCTAAAACTAAAAAATGGGTGATTTGTGTCCATGGATATCGTTCTTATGGAAAACGGGATATGTCCTACGTAGCGTCTATGTTTGCAGAACAAGGATATAATTGTTTGGTTCCAGACCTAAGAGCGCATGGACAAAGCTCAGGAAATGTGATTGGTATGGGATGGTTGGACCGCTTAGATTTGTTGAGTTGGATCCAGGAAGTATTGAAAATCGAGCCGAACGCTGAAATTATTTTATTTGGAGGTTCTATGGGGGCTTCAACTGTTATGATGACAAGTGGCGAAGACCTACCGAAAAATGTTAAAGTTCTAGTTGCCGATTGTGGTTATTCTTCAGTTTATCATGAATTTGGTGCAATGCTGCGTTCTGCATTTAGATTGCCGAATTTTCCGATTTTGACGATTGCTGATTCTTTGGCACGAAAAAAAGTTGGTTATTCCTTGAAAGAAGCGTCCGCCGTCGATCAATTAGCTAAAAATGAACGACCGCTTTTACTGATTCATGGAACAGGCGATAAATTCGTTCCGCATCAAATGCTTTATAAAAATATGGAGGCGACAAATGGTGTCAAAGAAAGTTTGATGATTGAACAGGCGCCTCATCTTTCGTCGTTTATCTATGAACCAGAGCATTATTTTGAAACGGTCTTTGAATTTATACATCGCTATTGTCAATAAGGAGGGGTAAAAATGGATGCTAAGAAAAAACAGCAAAAACTTAGTTTGGGAATACTTCTAATTATTATTGCGGCAACATTAAGTAGTTTGGGGCAGTTGGCATGGAAATTCGGTGCAGATGGAAGCGGAAGCTATGCAGTGATTTTGTACGTAATTGGATTTATAGCTGCTGGTGCAGGAATGTTTTTTATGATGGCTGGCTTTCGCTTTGGTGAAGTATCGATTTTACAACCAATGATGAGTTTAGGATTTGCACTTTCGATCGTTTTAGGAGCAGTATTTTTGAATGAATCGATTACATGGTATAAATTGTTAGGAACTGGATTTATCGTAGCGGGATCGATTCTTTTAGGGATAGAAGGAAATGAGGGAGCGGCATGATCGATTATTTTGCTATTTTGATTATTTTGATTGTGTCGACATTATCTGGAAGCGCTGGCGCCTTAGCGTTGAAAAAAGGAATGAATGATTTAACTGAGTTGCGTTTTAAGTCCGTTTTAACGAATGCTTGGATCTACTTAGGCTCATTTTTGTATCTTTTGAGTGCGGGGACGAATATTTTATTGCTGAAATTTTTGGATTACTCGATCGCATTTCCGATGACTTCACTGACCTATGTTTGGACAGTGATCATTTCCTATTTTGTTTTTAAGGAAAGACTGACTTTTCGAAAGATTATAGCGGTTTTATTGATCATTATAGGTGTCTTTGTCATTAGCCAATAAGCAAATTAGTCGTATCAAGTAGTTATAGGTTGTAAGATGAATATATTAGGAGGGATAAGCATGAAAGTCAAAGCAGAAAAAATCGACAAATATTACAAGCAGTAACGACGATCGTCACCGGATTATTCATGTTAAGTACTGTGTTGAAACACAAAAGAAAATAAAGAAGCATATGTTCTTTTTCGAGAGTTAGTGTCTGAAACAAAACGGTTTTTTCGTTTTGTTTCGGGCGCTTTTTTGTTTGAAAGGATAGTGGGAGAAAATAGAAAGGCAGCTTCGAACATTTGCGAATATACTATGAAAAAGTGAGGTGACAAAGATGAAAAAAATGGATAAGTACTTATGTTTGTTTCTTTTCTTAGTAGGCGTTGGGATCGTTTTGTCAGGCTGTGTCATTGTTCGAATGTGAGGAGAGAAGACATGAGCAAATATTTATTTATAATTTTTCTAAGCCTTTCATTACTTGTGGGCTGTAAAATTGAGTATAATAGCCCTCAAAGTGCTCGCGATGATAATTATGGAGTGGGCTATGGAAGCAGTGGGGTAGCGACTGATGATAAAACGAGTGGAACAAAAGTAGCAAAAACAGGTACCGGAGATGATGTGATAACTAATATCACTTTAAAAAAAGGACCTGCTGTTTTTGAGTTGAAACATTCTGGAAACTCTAATTTTAAAGTAAAGTTACTTGATAGTGATGGTGAACTGATTGCTAATTTAGTAGAAACATCTGGTGCATATTCTGGAAAAGTTTTCGCTCAGATACCAAAGGATGCGGATAATTATGTGTTGGTCATCAATGCTAGCGCTTCTTGGGAAGTAAACAGTCAAGGCATGGAAGAAGGAGAATACAAATAGAAAAGAGCCGGCTGCAATTGAAATGCAGGCGGCTCTTTTTACATATCTGTTCTATCGAATTCCTAAAGCGATCCGAGCATAACGCGACATTTTATCTGTCGTCCAAGCAGGGTACCACACTAATTTTACCTCTGGATTTTTTACTTCGGGAATTTCTTTTAAAGCCTCGTGGATCTGCTCTGTCAACACATCTGCTAAAGGACAACCCATCGTTGTCAATGTCATTTTGATGACAGTATCTCCATTTTGGGCAAATTCTACTTCATAAATCAAGCCTAGATTAACAATGTCGATCCCAAGCTCAGGGTCGATAACTGTTTCTAAAGCAGTTAAAATTTGTTCTTTGATATCCTCGATTTCTTCAGCAGACCATTCTTGATTTGTTTCAGTCATTGTATCTACTCCTTTTCCTGGCTACAAAGCTCCTACATGTGAAATCGTCAGCAAGAAAAGCCGTGTGCCAATACAGTTCGTTCTTCCCATATAATACCTTTTTTTAAATACTTTGTAAATGAGAATCTTTTTCAATAAGCAACAAAAAAATAAAGAGAAAAAAACGAGTATTTTGTTAAAGCTTATACGGTAAAGTAGTATCCGCTAAAATTGAAGCGTAAAGAGCATCAACTCATTTTCAGTGGTATTCATGATATTATGTTGCGTGAAAGCTTCAAGAAAAATCGCATCGCCTTCATTCAAAACGAGTACTTCGTCCTTAAGCTCAACAGTGGCTTCACCTTTGATTACGTAGTTTATTTCACAAAGATTATGAGCAATTTTCTTTCCGCTGGAAGAAGACTGGGCATCGATGTAGATCTTTGAAATAACCATATTATTGGTATGTACCGGTAAGTTGAACAACGTATCATAGTAAGTAGAATTAGTTTGCCACGGATTATATTTTGTATTAGAGGTATTTCGAATGACCTTATATCCCTTTTCAGTCGTTTCGTCATCTTGAATGACTTGTGGGGCTTCATTGGCTAAAAGAGAGGCGACAGTTACATCCAAAGCGTCAGCAATTTTTCGTAAAGCTTCTAGTGAGGGGCGGTTGGCGCCACGTTCGATCTGAGATAAAAAACTAGCTGAGTAACCAGTTTTTTCTCCTAATTCGGTTAAAGTAATCTTTTTTTCTTTCCTTAAATTCTTGATTTCTCTAAATTCCATCTATAGCCGTCCTTTGTTTAGAATCCTTTTTTCTTTCATATTATCTCGAATTAGCTACAAAATTACAAGTACTTGAATTTTGATGACAGAACATACAGAAAATTCTCATTATTGTATTGACATTTTCATAGAGTAATCTTAAAATTGTAACAATTAATTCAATTTGAACGGCGTATTTGAACTTAAAATGCAAAAAAGAACATTTATTTGTTCTTTTAGATAAGTTTGTTGATTTAACGAAACTTTAATGATCGATTGGAAATCGAAGGAAATACTATTGGGGGATATCAAATGAAGATAACGAAAATCAATGTGGCGGCGAAAGCGGCTAAACTAAAAGAGCCGATCACGATCGCTCTTGGAACGATCGAACATTCAATGAGTGCAATTGTTGAGATCGAAACAGATGAAGGAATTATTGGCTATGGTGAGGGATCACCTGGAATTTTGATAACGGGAGAGACATTGAAAGGAACTAC
This sequence comes from Enterococcus sp. 9D6_DIV0238, assembly GCF_002174455.2. Classification (NCBI taxonomy): domain Bacteria; kingdom Bacillati; phylum Bacillota; class Bacilli; order Lactobacillales; family Enterococcaceae; genus Enterococcus; species Candidatus Enterococcus dunnyi. Next base: position 590,200 of record NZ_CP147246.1, on the reverse strand, counting down.
AGAATGTATCCAGTTATTTGAAAAGCAGTTGATTGGGGTCGATCCGCTGGATATTGAAAAAGTCCATCATATCATGAATACTGTTGCAGCTCATGCACCATCGGCTAAAACTGCGATCGATATAGCTTGTTATGACCTTTTAGGTAAGAAATCAAGTTTACCAGTATATAAATTACTAGGCGGTTTCTCACGTTCGGTCAAAACAGACTTAACGATCGGGATCGATACACCGGACATCATGGCTCAAAAAGCCAAGCAAGCTGTCTTACAAGGGTTTGATACATTAAAGATAAAAGTCGGTACAGGGGTTTCACAAGATATTTCCCGCATCGAAGCCATACGTCAGGCTGTGGGCAACGATATCAACTTAAGACTGGATGCAAATCAAGGATGGAAACCTAAAGAAGCGGTAAACATGATCCAACGTATAGCAGATTATGGAATCGAATTGGTCGAACAACCTGTCGCATACCATGACATTGACGGCCTCGCTTATGTGACCCAAAATGTTTCTGTTCCGATCATGTCTGACGAAAGCTGCTTCGATTCAAAAGACGCATTACGTTTGATCAGAGCTCATGCTGTCGATTACGTGAATATCAAGTTGATGAAATGCGGCGGGATCCACGAAGCACTCAAGATCAATAGTATTTGTGAAGCAGCTGGCGTGGAATGTATGATTGGCTGTATGGTGGAAGAAACGAATATTGGCGTAACAGCAGCTGCACATTTAGCCGCAGGGACAAAAAATATTACGAGAGCGGATCTAGATGCAACATTTGGATTGACTGAGGTAGCGATTCCAGGTGGTGTCGGATTAGAACCGATCAGTGTCATTGAATTGACAAACCAAGCGGGATTAGGTTTGAGCAAATAAGAAAGAAGGAATTTGAATGTATTACGACTTAAAGTATATGAGTGTACCGCTGCCGGAAGATATTATCAAATTGAAAAATTATGGTGATTTTACTGGTGCTGAAAAAATGATCGAGCATTTACTAGCAAAAGAAATTCCGCAAGCATTACGAAAGAGATTAGAGATCGAACAAGATATCATTCGAATCGTAGGGATCAATGAATACCCATTTGATTTTGAAGAAGCAAATAAAATGATGAAAGAAGCCTTTTCAAATTATCAGGAGCAAGAATTGACTGACTTGAAGGAAACGGGTAAAGTTGATTGGCTGTTTATCGATGGAAATGTTCATTTTCAAAGACGCTTCTTAATGAATTTGATCAAGACACAAGCTGATTATGAAGCGAGATTACTTGTAAAAGAAGATAGTGAAGTGGATCGTCTGCGCAAGCAAGAGCTAACTCAAAATATTCAGCTTATGAAAGAAAATGGTGGGCGAACAGTCAAGATTCATTTGAAAGCAAGTATTCAGGTGAAAAAGGAATACGAACGTCCTGGAGAAAAAGTTCGAGTGTATTTACCATTACCGAAAAGCTGTAAACAAGCTTCAGAGATCGAAATTTTAAATACGACGCCTGAAGCAACGTTTATCGCACCAGAAGAGGAAGCACAGCGGACTGTTTTCTTCGAAACAACGTTAGAAGAGGATCAAGTTTTCAGCGTGGAATATAGCTATATCAACCACGTTGATTATGTGGAATTAGATCCAGATAAGGCAATAATAGAACAACCGGATTTTGAATTGAGTGAGCAGCTGCCTCATATTCGATTTACGCCTTACTTGGAACAATTGCTTGAAGAAATTTTGGCAGGGGAAACAAATCCAATCAAAAAAGCGCGTAAAATCTATGATTTTATCACAACTAAAGTCAATTATTCCTTTATGAGGGAATATTTTACGATCGATAATATTTCTGAGTATGCTGCAGTCAATTTAAAAGGCGATTGTGGGGTTCAGGCGATTCTGTTCATCACACTTTGCCGAATGGCGAAAATACCAGCAAAATGGCAATCAGGATTGTACGTGTCGCAATATTACACAGGCTGCCACGATTGGGCACAATTTTATGTCGCACCTTATGGCTGGATATTTGCTGATCTATCTTTTGGCGGAGGAGCAAAAAGAGCAGGAGATGAAGAACGCTGGAATTATTACTTCGGTAATCTTGATATTTTTAGAATGCCTGCTAACAGCGAAATTCAAACTGATTTTAATCCGTCGAAACAGTTTTTAAGAGCAGATCCGATCGATAATCAACGGGGCGAATTTGAATATGAGAATCAAGGGCTTCCATATGCTTATTTAGACGTAAAGCAAGAATTGATCAAAATGGAAGAACTTGTGAATAAATAAAAAAGAAGGAAAAGGTGGAACGTATGAAAAAAGGAGTTAAAAAAAGTCTGACTTTAATGACGACATTATTGTTGCTGTCTGCTTGCGGCGGGAACGCAGGGAAATCAGCAACAGATGATTCGGGAAAAGGAAATGGGACCGAGCAAAAATCTACAAGAGTGTTAAATTTGATGGAGGCATCAGAAATAGGCTCAATGGATACGATATTTACACAGGATGAACCAAGCGTGAACGCTCAATCAAACGTTTTTGAAGGGTTGTATCAGTTGGATGAAAAAGATAAAATCATTCCGGCTGTTGCTAAAGAATTACCGGAAATCTCAGAAGATGGAAAAACCTATACGATCAAATTAAGAGATGATGCGAAATGGTCAAATGGAGATAAAGTAACAGCAAAAGACTTTGTCTTTGCATGGAAAAAAATGGCGGATCCCAAAAATCAGGCCAACTACTTTTTCTTGATGGACGGAACGATTTTGAATGGGACTGAAATCGTCAATGAAGAAAAATCAGCGGATGAATTAGGTGTCAAAGCGCTTGATGATTATACACTTGAAATTCAAATGGAAAAACCAGTACCGTATTTCACTTCATTATTGGCTTTTTCACCCTTCTTCCCGCAAAATGAAAAATTTGTTACTGAAAAGGGCAAGGCCTATGGAACATCTAGTGAAAACATTGTTTCAAACGGACCGTTCTTGATGGAAAATTGGGATCAATCATCTATGTCGTGGGATTTAGTTCAAAATCCGGAATATTACGATGCGGATAAGGTCAAATCTGAAAAAATTCATTTCGAAGTATTGAAAGAAACAAATACAGTATTTAATTTATATGAATCCGGAGAATTGGATGTTGCTGTTTTAACAGGAGACTTTGCAAAACAAAACAAAGACAATCCTGATTATGAAGCGATTCAGCGCTCAAAAGTCTATTCACTTAGAATGAATCAAAAGAGAAATGACAAGCCATCGATTTTCGCTAATGAAAATGTCCGCAAAGCAATTTCTTACGCTCTTGATAAAGAAAGCTTAGTCGATAACATTTTAGCTGACGGATCGACAGCGATTTACGGATACATTCCAAAAGATTTTGTTTCTAATCCTGAAACAGGAGAAGATTTCCGAAAAGAAGCTGGCGAGTTAGTAAAAACAGATGAAAAATTAGCAAACGAATATTTAGATAAAGCGAAGAAAGAATTGAACGGTGACGTGACGATCGAGTTATTGTCTAAAGATGGCGATGGAGACAAAAAAGTTGCTGAGTTTATTCAAGGGCAATTAGAAGATGCATTACCAGGATTAAAAGTCAACGTTAAAACAGTCCCACTGAACAACTCGATCGAATTGATGAAAAAAGGTGATTATGAGTTATCTGTCAGCATGTGGGGACCAGATTACCAAGACCCAATGACTTTCTTAGAAAGTTCTGTCAGCAGCAAAAACAAAACAAGCTACCGTAGCGAAAAATATGATCAGCTGATCGATGATGCATCTAACAAGTATGCCAATGATCCAGAAAAACGTTGGGAAACTTTGATTGCTGCTGAAAAAGTTTTAGTTGAGGAAGATGCTGCCTTAGTTCCATTGTACCAACAAGCAAGAGGACAATTAGTGCGACCAGGTGTTAAAGGAATCCAGTATCATAATTTTGGTGCGACTTGTACCTATAAATACGCATATATCAGCGAGTAGGCACTAAATAAAAAAAGTCTGAACTAAAAATTGATATCTGTTCTAACAGAAACACTTGACCTCAAACAAATTTGCTTGTATTATACTACTTGGGCACCTTTAAGAAGGTCAGAAGCTTGTAACGAATTTCCAGCTCCCTATTCATTTTGGATAGGGAGTTTTTGCTTTTTGTGTCAGGAAAGTCAAATAGGAAACGTTCGCTTCTCTCTACAAATCTATTTAGAGAAAGGGTTTTTTTATATTATGACGAAATACATCTTTGTTACAGGCGGCGTAGTTTCTTCGATCGGTAAGGGAATTGTCGCAGCATCGTTAGGACGTTTACTAAAAAATCGTGGCTTAAAAGTAACGATTCAAAAATTTGATCCATACATCAATGTGGATCCAGGAACAATGAGTCCTTACCAACACGGAGAAGTTTTTGTCACAGATGATGGTGCCGAAACAGACTTGGATCTAGGTCACTATGAACGTTTTATTGATATCAATCTCAATAAATATTCAAATGTGACAACGGGGAAAATTTATTCAGAAGTGTTAAGAAAAGAGCGTAAAGGTGAATATTTAGGCGCAACTGTTCAGGTGATCCCGCATATCACGAATGAGATCAAAGATAAGATCATGCGTGCAGCAACGTTGACAGATGCAGATATCATTATCACTGAGGTTGGCGGAACCGTTGGAGATATTGAATCACTGCCATTTTTAGAAGCTTTACGTCAAATGAAAGCAGAAGTGGGCAGCGATAATGTCATGTACATTCATACGACATTGATTCCTTATTTAAAGGCTGCAGGTGAAATGAAGACAAAACCAACACAGCATAGTGTGAAAGAATTGCGTAGTTTAGGGATTCAGCCAAATATTTTAGTTGTTCGTACAGAACTACCGGTTTCCCAAGGAACAAAAAATAAACTGGCACAGTTTTGTGATGTTGCGCCAGAAGCAGTAATTGAATCGCGAGATGTGGAAACACTGTACTCGATCCCGTTGGCTCTTCAAGCACAAAATATGGATCAGATCGTTTGTGATCACTTGAAATTAGATGTACCGGAAGCAGACATGACTGAATGGCGTGCTTTGGAAGAAAAAGTGCTTGGACTTAAGAAAACAACGAGAATTGCATTAGTTGGGAAATATGTTGAACTTCCGGATGCGTACTTATCTGTCGTTGAAGCATTGAAACATGCTGGTTTTGCTTTTGATTCAGACATTGCGATCGATTGGATCGATTCACAAGAAGTAACAGCAGAAAATGTCGAGGAAATCTTGAAAGATGCAGATGGAATTCTAGTTCCTGGCGGATTTGGTGATCGCGGGGTCGAAGGTAAAATAGAAGCTATTCGTTATGCTCGTGAAAATGATGTTCCGTTTTTAGGCATCTGTTTGGGCATGCAAATGCTTTGTGTAGAATTTGCTCGTAATGTTGTACACTTAGAAGATGCAGGATCGGCAGAAAATAATCCTGAAATCACAAACAATATCATAGACTTGATGGCAGATCAGGAAAATGTTGAAAATCTTGGCGGAACGCTACGTCTTGGCTTATATCCATGTAAAGTCAAAAAAGGAACTGTAACGGCTAAAGCCTATGAAGAGCAAGAAGTTGTTCAAGAACGTCATCGTCACCGTTATGAGTTCAACAACAAATACCGTCAGCTATTTGAAGAAAACGGCTTAGTCTTTTCTGGTGTTTCCCCAGATAACCGTTTGGTAGAAATCGTTGAATTGTCGGACAAAAAATTCTTTGTCGGCTGTCAGTTCCATCCAGAATTGATCTCTAGACCAAATAGACCGCAGCATTTGATTAAGGGATTTGTTGAAGCAGCGTTGAATAATCAATAAAAAAATGTCTGGGACGACTTGATAAGTCGTCCCAGACATTTTTTATTCAATCAACCTGATGAAGAACGGCCAGATCGAGAAGCATTATTTTGTTCAGGTGGTGCTGATGATTGCTCCGGCGGCACTTCAGTCGAAGTGATCGGTGGTTCTTCCGTCGACGATGGTGTAGGCGGTTCAGGTGCTTGTGTAGATGAAACAGGCGCGTCACTTGATTGTGAAACGGGTGTTTCTGATGATGGTACTGTTGAACTGCTTGAGGTTGGCTCAGAGCTTACAGGTGCTTCCCAAGAGGTTGAAGAAGTATAGCCTGTGTTAGAAGGCAACAATTGTTCTTCATAAGCACCTTTAACATAGAGTTCACTACCAGAGCGGATCACGCTATCAGGCATTGTCCAATCATCCGTTGCTGTTCCTTCAGAAAGATAAGTCATCATTTCACGATAGACAGAAGAAGCAGTACCCCAGTATTCGAAAGGAATAGGGGTCAAACGGTTCCTGTATCCTGTCCACACAGACACCGCATAATGAGGTGTATAACCTACGAACGTGCTGTCAGGTGCAATGCTGGAAGATTCTGAAGCGCCCATTTTAACAAGATCCTCATCCGTGTAGTTGGCCGTTCCTGTTTTACCCGCTTGGACAAGTCCGGGAACAGCTGCATTGAAGGCCGTTCCGCCGTTTATAACGTCTTTTAACATATCGGTCATCATATAGGCGGTAGAGTCTTTCATTGCACGATGACTTTCCGTTTGAGTGACCTCTTCAGAGCCATCTTGATAAACGATTTTATTTACATAGTAAGGCTTATTGTAGACGCCCATGTTTCCAAATGCAGCATATGCTGCAGCTAATTTTAAAGAAGAGACTCCGTATTTATTTCCACCGAGTTCACTTGTGTTACTGGAAATCGCGTTTGCAGCAACGATATCTTTAAACTCAATGCCTAAACTTTTCAGAAATTCAGCAGACTTATCGCTACCAACTGCATCAAAGGTTTGGATGGCGGTAGTATTACGGGAGTACATGATCGCTTTACGCATCGTCAATGCACCGTAATATTGCATGTCTGCATTTGTAACTGGAATATTAGTTCCTTCATAAGTTGTGGGTTTATCCATCATGATTCGACCCGTAGAGTAATTTAGATTTTCAATTGCAGGACCGTAATCAGCAATTGGTTTCATCGTTGATCCTACATCACGATCGGTTTCATTAGCAAAGTTAGTTCCTAATTGAACATCATCGGGGATATTACGTCCGCCGATCTGCGCTTTGACTTGTCCTGTTTTTACATCAATAACAGTTGAAGTTACTTGGAAATCTGCATCTGGATAGTCAACATACTGATCTGTATTGATGATATCGTAGAGATGCTTTTGTGCATTCATGTCAAGGTTTGTATAAATATCTAACCCGTCCGTATAAATATTTTTGCCCATCGCTTCTACTTCATCGATCACTTCTTTAATATAGTTGTCTACGATCTTACGATTATCGTTTGACTGTTTCAGTGGTTGCAATCCGTCATCGATCGGTGTGGCTTTGGCTTCATCGTATTCCTTTTGTGTAATTTTTTCATTTTCTTTCATCGTATACAAAACAACATCACGACGTTCTTTCGCAATATCAGGTTTTACATAAGGATCATAGTCGTTTGGTGCTTGCGGCATTCCTGCTAATAAAGCTGTTTGAGGAAGCGACAGCTCAGATAAAGTTTTGCCATAGTAAGTTTGTGCTGCAGTCTCCATACCGTATAGACCATTAGCCATATAGACCTTATTGATATAATACGTCAAAATTTCCTCTTTTGATTTTTCTTTTTCCAACTGGATCGCCAGCCAAGCTTCCTGAGCTTTTCTCTTTAAGTTTTGATCTTTTTCAGAGGTTGAAAAGTAAGATAACTTGATCAACTGTTGTGTCAACGTACTACCACCTTGAAGACCACCTGTTTTAAAGTTTGAGAAAGCTGAGCCTAAGATCCGAATGGGATCTACACCACTATGTTTATAGAAGCGTTTATCCTCAACCGATACCACAGCGTCCTTAAGCAATTGGGGTACATCTGTCGGCTTGATCATTTCCCGTTTTTCCGCACCCAGTTCTTCAAACACTTCATTATTGATATCGTAAAGTTTTGAAGAGACAGTGGCACTTAATTTTTCGTCATCTAATTTAGGGGCATCTTTTGCGTAAGACCAAAACAGGCCAAGACCGGCAAGTAAGCCGAGAATCCCTAGTATGACTAGTCCTAAGAAAATTTTTAGCAGAATTCTTTTTTTCTTAGGCTTTTTTCCGCCAGCAGAAGGCGGAATGCTTCCCGCACTGTTCGGGGCAGGGGCAGGTGAATGCCTATGTCTTGCAGCGCGTGATCCTATTTCATCAGTTGTCATTCATTGCAACTCCTTTATTCGATTGTATGTATTGTTCTACTGCGTCCAAATAAGGAACTCTTGGCGCAATTCCAATTTGGATTTCAATTCCCTCTTTTTCGATCATTGCTAGAGGTAGAGACTTTTTTCCAGTGATTTCTTGTTCCGACCAATAACTCACTAGCGCCTCACCACTAAAAAAGAAACATCTATTCAAAGATGAAAACCACAAGAGAACAAAGCAAATTCCTTTTTGACCCAAACATTGCCTAATATGGTCGATCTGGTGTTGGTGAAAGTTTTTAAAAGGAAAAGAGGTCTTATTTTTCGTTTCCTTCGCTTCGAAATCCAGATAGTATCCATTATATACACCATTATAGTCCGTCGTGGAGGCCTGTCTAAAGTAAGCTTCTTTGATGACTGCAGCGCTTCGACTAGGATAGTCCACTTTGACGATTTGGACGGGTGTCGGTTTTTTATGAATGACTGCAATAGTGCGAGCAAGGTAGTATGCATTACTTTTATTGATTTCTTCTTCAAAGTCCATACCGCGTTTGCCAAACTGAATCGATTTTTGTTTTTTTACTTGTTTTTTTGATTTCGGTGCTTCATGATTGTTATAGGGAGTACCATTAGGATAATGAAAAGCCATTTCTATCACACTCCTAGCAAATATTATAACAAAAAATCTTTATGAAAGAAAAGGAATGTCTATGGAAAACGTAAAAACACTTTATGTGACTGGATATAAAAGCTTTGAAATCGGGGTTTTTCAAGACAATGACCCAAAAATTATAGTTATTAAAAATGTCTTAAAAAGAGAAATTATGGGGTTTTTGGATGCTGGTTTAGAGTGGGTTTTAGTTTCAGGCAACCTTGGGACAGAAATTTGGGCAGCAGAAGTTGTGGCTGAATTGAAAAATGATTACCCAGAATTGAAGCTTGGGGTCATTTATCCTTTTAAAGAATTTGGCAGTAACTGGAATGAAAAAAATCAAACAAATTTGGAAAAAATCGAACGTCTTGCAGATTTTGTTGATTCGGTCAGTCACCAACCTTATCAATCACCAGCGCAGTTAAAAATGCACACTCGATTTTTATTAGAGCATACAGGAGCCAGTTTATTGATCTACGACCAGGAATACCCAGGAAAAACAGAGTATTTCTTAAAAGATGCGACTCTTTTTTCTGAGCAATATCCTTATGAAATACGTCTGATAACGATGGATGATTTACAAAACTCGATGGATTGGTGAGAATCTGTTTGATTTTCTGACGATTTTCCGATACAATAATGCTGTTGAACTATGAACTTTTATCCTAATCAAAGAAAATAATGAGGTGTAAGTATGGCAAATTTAGTATACAGTCCAAAAGATATTTTACAAAAAGAATTTAAAACCAAGATGCGCGGGTATGATCCGGTTGAAGTTGATGAATTTTTAGATAACGTAATCAAAGACTATGAAGCTTATAATAAGGAAATCTTAACTTTACAAGAAGAGAATAATCGCTTATTAGCTAAATTAGATCAAGCATCTAAAGTCCAACAAGCAATGCCTTCACGTAGTACACCAGAAATGCCTAAGAGTGCTGCTGTTACAAACTTTGATATTTTAAAACGTCTATCTAACTTAGAACGTGAAGTTTTTGGAAAAAAATTAGATGATACACCAGCTTCAAATCCAATTTCTGGTATGGGACAAACTCCTTCATATGAAAGTAATTTCCATAATTCTTATGAACGTGATGTCGATCATTCAGAAACACGTCAATTTTAATTGACCTTATTTATACATGTGTGATTTTCGGGTGATCGCGGTTTGATTTATCAGGCTGAGGAAAGTCCATGCTCGCACAGACTGAGATGTCTGTAGTGTTCGTGCTTAGCGAAAACATAAGCTAAGGTACTTGGATACATCAAAGTTGCTTAGGCGGATTTTATGTATTAGAGTAACGGCAGGAAAAATGACTAAGGTTTCGGCTATGTCAGAGTACCCTTGAAAGTGCCACAGTGACGAAGCAATTTTGGAAACGGAATTGGTGGAACGCGGTAAACCCCTCGAGCGAGCAACCCAAACAATGGTAGGGGCGCTCTTCTAAAGGAAATGAACGAGTAGAAGAGGCAGAATGATTTCTGCAGATAGATGATGACCATCGATTGTTTTTCCCTGAGAAACAGTCGATACAGAACATGGCTTACAGAAAATTACATGTAATCAGGATGACCTTCCAACTTTGTTGTGAAGGCTTTTTTTAAAGATGGAAGTAAAAATAGTAGAAAATCTGACAAATGAGGGGAACAAAACGTAGGATATGTTGACTTTTTGTTTCAACTTCAAGAGGAGATATCATGACAAAAGAAAGAACATTCAAGCTTGTAGCCACAGCTGCAAGTGGTTTAGAAGCACTAGTAGGAAAAGAATTACGTGATTTGGGGATTCCCTGTCAAGTTGAAAATGGAAAAGCATTATTTGAAGGAACGATGGAAACGATCGCGACAGCCAATCTATGGCTGCGTACCGCTGATCGTATAAAAATCATCGTTGGCGAATTTGATGCATTGACCTTTGATGAATTGTTTGAAAAAGTCAAAGCCTTGCCTTGGGAAGATTATTTGCCGATGGATGCAGAATTTCCTGTTGCTGGAAAATCGATCAAGTCTAAATTGTACAGTACACCAGACTGCCAAGCGATCACTAAAAAAGCGATCGTTAATCGTTTAAGAGAAGTTTATCATCGTCCAGCGTCAGTGCCTTTAGCTGAGTCTGGAGCCTTTTTCCAGCTGGAAGTAGCACTATTAAAGGATCATGTAACACTAACACTTGATACAACGGGACCAAGTTTATTTAAACGAGGATATCGACTTGAAAAAGGCGGAGCACCTTTAAAAGAAAATATGGCGGCAGCATTAGTCACTTTAACGAATTGGCGCAAAGACCGTCCTTTTTATGATCCCGTTTGCGGATCTGGTACGATCTGTATCGAGGCAGCATTGATCGGTCATAATATTGCACCAGGATTTAATCGCGAATTTGTTTGCGAAACCTGGAATTGGTTTGATCCAGCTGTATTCGAAAAGGTTCGCACAGAAGCTGATGAAAAAGCAGATTATGATATCGAATTGGATATCACAGGTTCAGATATCAATGGGAAAATGATCGATATTGCTAGAGCAAATGCTGAGGAAATCGGTTTGGGTGATTCTATCACGTTTAAACAGGTTGCTTTAAAGGATTTCTCGACTGACAAAGAATACGGTGTTATCGTTGCCAATCCTCCATATGGAGAACGTTTAGGAGAAGAAGAATCTGTTCGTAAATTGTATAAAGAAATGGGCGAAGTCTTTCGTCCGTTGAAAACTTGGAGCAAGTATATTCTGACTAGTGATCTAGCTTTTGAACAGTATTATGGTGCTAAAGCAACAAAAAAACGTAAATTATACAATGGCGCATTGCGTACAGATTTATTCCAGTATTGGGGAGAAAGACCGCCAAGAAAACCAAGAGAAGAGTAGGTGGATGAAAAAATGAAGGAACAAGAATTTCTACAAGAAGTAAAAGAAATCGAGTTATTGAATTCTGCATTAGGTTTATTAGAATGGGACAGTCAAACAGGGATGCCGGAAGCAGGCAGTGGATTTCGCGGTGAAACAGTAGGCTACTTATCCGGTATGTCATTTGAGCGTAGTGTAGGACCGAAAATCCAAGAAGCGCTAAGCTATTTTGACGAGCATCCAGATGAATTATCAGAAGTCGGGCTGGCAGTTTATAAACAAGTCAAAGAGGATTATGAATTAAATCACAGCATTCCTCCTGAACGTATGCAGGCGTATAATACAGCATTGACTAATGCGCATGCAGCATGGCTCAAAGCTAGAAAAATGAAAGATTTTGGTCAGATGAAAGCTGAAATCCAAACAATCATTGATTTTCTAAAAGAGTTTATCCCTTATTGGAAAAAAGAGGAGGCAACAAATTACGATGTTCTATTGAACCAATATGAACCTGAACTGACAGTGGCAAAGTTAGATCAAATCTTTGCTCAAGTCAAAACTGGGATCATGGAGATCAGAGCGGTGATCGCTGAAAAAGGAACAGCACCTAGAACAGACTTTTTATCAAGAAAGGTGACAAAAGAGCAGCAGCGAAAATTTGTCATAGGAGTAGCAGAACAGTTAGGCTATGATTTTTCTCGTGGTCGTTTAGATGATACGGTTCATCCTTTTATGCTGGATTTGAATCGAAATGATGCAAGAATCACTACGCGCTGGGATGAAACAAACTTTTCAATGGCGACTTTTGGAGTTATCCATGAAGCAGGACATGGTATTTATGAACAAAGTATCGATCCAAAATATGATTACACACCGCTTTCTACCGGTGCGTCAATGGGGATCCATGAATCGCAGTCATTGTTTAATGAAATCATCATTGGCAGTAATAAGCAGTTTTGGGAAAAGCAATTTCCGTTCTTCAAAGAATGTACAGAAGGAACATTTGATGATATTACATTCGCTGATTTCTATGATTCTTTGAAAGAGACCAAAGCCAGCTTGATTCGAATCGAAGCAGATAGTCTGACTTATCCGCTTCATATCATCATTCGTTATGAAATCGAAAAATTGATTTTTAATGAGGATATCTCAGTAGATGAATTACCAAAAATCTGGAATGACAAATATGAAGAATATTTAGGGATTCGTCCGGAAAATGATCTTGAAGGAATCGTTCAGGATGTGCATTGGTCTGGTGGTAGTTTTGGCTATTTCCCATCTTATGCACTTGGCTATATGTATGCAGCGCAATTGCGTCATGCAATGGAGAACGATGTTGAGATCAATGAAGTTCTAGCAAGTGATGACTACTCACCGATCAAAAACTGGTTGACTGAACATATTCATCAATATGGGGCTTCAAGAAAGCCGAATCGGTTGATCAAAGATGCAACGGGAGAAGAATTGAATCCGCAATATCTGATCGATTACATGAAATCTGTTTATTATGATGTTTACAAAATCAATGAGTAACTAATTAAGAAAAGAAAGTAGGGAGCAGTTATGTTATCAATCAATCAATATCTGCAAGCCGGTGAAACGACTGTCTCCAATCTAGTAATAGAAAATTATCAGAAAATCGGCTTAACAGATGAAGAATTCCTTTTTTGGCTGCAATTATTCCGTTCACAAGCTAAAGGAGATCTTTTTCCAGATTTAGCTGAAATCAGTCAGATCATGAATAAGCCCATGGAAGTCATCTATAAGTTATTGAATCAGCTCGTTTCAAGAGGATTTCTAACGATCCAGACAAAGCAAAATGAGCAGGGACAAATGATAGATACGTATGATCTACTGCCAATTTTTGAGAAAATTTCTTTGTTACAGGAAAAACAGATAGAACAAGAGCAGGAGCATTCATCTGAAGAATCGATCAAGCAATTGTATCAAGGATTCGAGAAAGAATTTGGTAGACAGCTGTCTCCGATCGAACTAGAGATGATCGGACAGTGGTTGGAAACTGACCATTATCAACCTGAATTGATCAGGCTAGCTTTAAGAGAAGCAGTCTTGAATCAGGCGTATAGTTTAAAATATATCGATCGTATCTTGCTGGCTTGGGAACGTAAAAATATTACGACAAAAGAGCAAGTGGCTGAAGATCAAAAACGACGAAAACAAGCATTGATCCAAAAAGAAATCGAGCAGCAAGGTGCTGCAAATGAGCCTATACCTAAAGTTACCCTTCATAATTGGCTCAATCCGGAAGATAACGAGTAGGAGGTAGATACATGCTTTCCAAAGAGAAGACAATGGAAGCTATCGAAATTATGTATGACATGTTTCCAGAAGCGGAATGCGAGCTTACACATCAAAATCCATTTCAATTGTTGATTGCGGTCATTTTGAGTGCTCAAGCAACAGATGTTTCCGTAAATAAAGCAACACCCGCATTGTTTGCTGCTTATCCAACACCAGAAGCATTAGCTAATGCGCCGATCGAAGGAATCATTGAAAAAATCAAAACGATTGGTTTGTATCGCAACAAAGCGAAAAATATCAAAGCTTGTGCGGCACAATTATTGGAACAGTTTGACGGGAAAGTACCAGAGACCCGAGAAGAATTGATCACATTGCCTGGTGTCGGTCGAAAAACGGCAAACGTTGTTATGGGAGATGCTTTTGGTGAGCCAGCTATCGCTGTGGACACCCATGTTGAAAGAGTGTCGAAACGCTTACGAATTTGTAAATTAGATGCCAGTGTACGAGAAGTAGAAGACACGTTGATGCGTAAGATCCCTAAAGAGCTATGGGTGAAGACACATCATACGATGATTTTTTTCGGACGCTATCATTGCTTGGCACGTAGCCCTAAATGTGAAGTTTGCCCGCTTTTATATCTGTGTCAAGATGGTAAAAGCCGAATGGGCAAGAAATAGTAAAAAATGCGATGCGAAAGTAAATTTTACTTTTGCATCGCATTTTTATTTTGAATAAATCGTAGGAACCAAGCGGAATTGCTTTGTGATTCACAAAAATGATCTTTCTGATAGTTATCCAATACCTATAACGAAATGAAGTAATTTGTCTGAATAAGTCAATTCATCGACATCTGTTCGAATCGTTTCATTCAGCAATTTAAGTTTATCAGTAATGATACCGTCGACCCCATAAAACATCATGCGAGTCATCGTGTCTTCATCATTTGCTGTCCAGGCATAGACCTTTTTCCCATCGTTGTGTGCAGCATTGACAAAATTTCTGTTCAACGTGGTATATTCCATAGTGAAGAAATCAACATTAGCTACTGGTGGACCAACGACATTGAATGGTAAGATATAACCGACATAAAAGTTAGGCTCTTTTTCTTTGAGCTCTGTTGCTGTATTGAAGGTCAATGTTTGAATAATGTGTTCTTCTTTTAAGATGATATTTCGATATTTTTCAATAAAGCGATCGACTAAATCTGGACTATCTTGTTTGGTTGTTTTGATTTCTATAAGAAGTTTTTGATTTAACTGTTTTGCTTTAGCTAAATAATCATCGAAGGAACAAACAGGTGCCTGCATCCCATTTTCTGTAACTGTTAGTTTTTCTAATTCTGCCAAAGTCAGTTCATTTGGGCGTTTATTGACACCGGTCAAATTTTTTAAATTGAAATCATGAAAAACGACAAACTGTTTGTCTTTTGTTTCTTGAACGTCCATTTCTACATAACTTGGCTTTTCTAAGCTAGTCTTCTCAAGAGCTGTCAATGAATTTTGAACACCGTTTCCATCATCTACCCCTCTATGAGAAAGGGTCAACGGTTCTTTTATAGAAGGATTACTTAAATAATTAGTATTATACGTGCCGACACCAATACCGAAGATTGTAGCAATAAATACGAATGAGCCGATTTTTAGAGCTGTCCATTCTCTATGAGAAGGTTTTTTCTGGGTAAAGAACCATTGAGGGATCTCAGGTAAGAATCCTTCGTCATCCATATAATCGATCGTGATATAAAAGACCCCGACGGTAGAAAAAATAATATTCAGCAGTAACACAAACTGCAATAAGGTCATGGCAACGACAGCACTGACTAAAGCATATTCAGGAAATGCTGCTTCAATGATTGCTTGAGCGCTGAGGATCACCGTATAACTTAAAACAAAAAAGACTAAAATACTACCGCCGATGACAATAAATTGACCAAGTATCCGGAAGAAATGATTTTTGGTCGAATGCCAACTTTCTTTGACTGCCTGACGAAACGGTACGTCTCTTAAAATCATTTCAGGAAGTGCGAAGATCAAACGGATCGAAAGATAAAAAAAGAGTAAGTAACCCAAAAGAACGAGCGCGATGATCGTTACACGATTCGCAAAAATGAAATCCATGATAAACGCGGGTATTTTGATTTTTGCCAATAAATCTGAATTGAATCCTAAACCGCTAAGGGGTAAAACCAAGAAAAAATAAAACAAAAAGAATAAGATCGTACTGAAACGAATTTTTTTTAATTGAAGAAAAGTACCTTTTAATAAATTTGAGAGAGAAATCGGTTGCTTTTTCTTAATAAAAAAGATACTTAAAAGTAAAAATGTAAATTCAAAAAAAACTGCGATCACAATCAAAACTAAGATCAACAATAAAGCGATCAACACACCAGGGTGTTTTTCAAAAATGATCGGAATCGTATCATAAGACAAATAATTGATTTGACCTTGCCTTAAAATAAATCGCGTAGAGCTTGCCAGAAAGGGCAGTAAGATAAACAACATGAACCCATGCATCAATAGAACATCGCGGAAATAAGCTGATGTTCCCGAAAAAAAATCAATCATATTTTTGAAACTGTTTTTTAAATATGTCACATTCCATCCATCCTTACAACACTAAAATAAAAGAAGATAGAACACAAGCTGCATTCTATCTTGATCGTTTCTATTATACATTTTTAGAGCTTAAAAGCCCAACAAACCGTTCAAAAAAGTACCGCCGTAAATCAATGCTAAGCTATATAAGAAGATAGAAACTGGTTTAGCTAAAATAATGATCAAAGTAAATTTTCTTAAAGACATTTTTGTCAAACCAGCCATTAAACACAAAGCATCATCGGGAGCGATCGGTAAGAAGATCGCTAAGGCGAATAGCCGCTCAAAACGTTTTTCATTATCCAACCAGCCGATATACTTGTTATATGTTTTATCACTAACTAGACTTAAAATAAATGGCTTGCCATATTGTCTACCAAGAAGAAAAATGATGACAGATCCAATCGCGATCCCCACATAGTTATATATAAAGCCTGCAAATGGGCCGAAGATCAAAACGCCAGCGGCACAACTGATACCACCTGGAATGATCGGGATCACCACTTGGATGATTTGGATCAACATGAAAACGATCGGTCCCAAGATGACTGAGTCACCGACTAAACCTCTCAATGCGTCAACATCTTTAAAAACACCTAGCCGCATGAAATAAATCGTTACAGCAATTGTCGCGATAATTCCAACGATCGAAATGCAATTTATAATTTTCCGTGAAAGTGCGATGCTCAATTCTATCATCTCCTTAAAAGTAACTATCTATAGTATAAAATTCTTATTAGTAATTTACCATTGTTAATTCCAAATTTTTACGAACAAAGTTGTAAGAACCAACTTACTAAACATATTATACAAATAAAAGGTTAAAAAAGACATCCTACTTAAGTCTTAATTAAAAAAATGAATGATTCTGTTTACATCTATGCATGAGAGGATTATAATAAACTTAAGAATTATGGTGTACCTAAAAATATAATAAAAGGAACCTTAGGATAGATAAATGGAAGAAGGATATAAGTATGAAAAAAGAGCACACAGAAGCAGAAAAAATATTGAATTATGCCAATGGTCCCAGTCTAGAAGAAATCAATAATACAGTGGAAGTCCCAAAAGATGCGAGCTTTTGGCGAACTCTTTTAGCATATAGCGGACCTGGTGCTCTCGTTGCAGTCGGATATATGGACCCAGGGAATTGGATCACATCGATCGCAGGTGGTGCTGAATATAAATATGCATTGCTAAGTGTCATTTTGTTATCTAGTTTGATTGCTATGCTTCTTCAAAGTATGGCGGCAAAATTAGGAATCGTAACAGGCCGTGACTTAGCGCAAGCAACACGAGAACACACAAGTAAAAAGACAGGTTTTATTCTATGGATCATTACAGAGCTTGCGATCATGGCGACAGATATTGCTGAGGTCATTGGTGGAGCTGTAGCATTGCAATTATTATTTGGATTTCCACTGCTGATCGGTGTTTTGATCACAACGTTTGATGTATTATTATTACTATTATTGACGAAATTAGGTTTTAGAAAAATCGAAGCGATCGTAGCCTGTTTGATAGCGGTCATTTTCTTTGTTTTTGCGTATGAAGTAGCGTTAGCTGATCCAATGATTGGTGAGGTTTTACGTGGATTTATCCCAGATCCTAAAATCGCAAGTGATAAATCGATGCTTTTTCTAGCACTGGGAATCGTTGGTGCAACGGTGATGCCGCATAATCTGTATTTGCACTCCTCGATCGCTCAAGCGAGAAAATTCGATCGTAATGATGATGCGGAAAAAGCTAAAGCCATTCGTTTCACTATTTGGGATTCGAATATCCAACTAACGGTCGCTTTCATCGTAAATTGTTTATTGTTGATTTTAGGTGGAGCATTATTTTATGGAACAAATAGTGATTTAGGGAAATTCGTTGATCTATTTGATGCATTAAAAAATCCTGATATCGTAGGGAATATTGCCAGCCCGGTATTGAGTATTTTATTTGCGATCGCCTTACTTGCTTCTGGGCAAAATTCGACTATCACAGGTACACTTTCCGGTCAAATCGTGATGGAAGGATTTATTCATTTGAAGATGCCTTTATGGATGCGTCGAGTCGTGACACGATTGCTTGCGATCGTTCCTGTGATCATTTGTGTGATTCTTTATGGAGGGAGAGAGTCAGCGGTTGAAGACTTACTATTATATACACAAGTCTTTTTAAGTATCGCCTTACCAGTATCGATCATTCCATTGACATTGTACACGAGTGATAAAAAAATCATGGGAAAATTTGCTAACCCGATGTGGGTCAAAGTACTTGCGTGGATCATTGCGATTGTATTGACCGCCTTGAACCTATTCTTGATTTATGGAACACTGACTGGTATTAATGCATAGTTAATAAAAAAAGATTGAATGATAGATGTAGATAGAATTCAGTCACTGGAAATGGTAAAATGGAAAAGACAAAAATTTGAAATGAGGGCTTTTCGTGACTGAATATTTAAATGTTGGAAAAATCGTTAATACCCAAGGATTAAAAGGAGAAGTACGAGTGATTTCTCAAACGGATTTTCCAGAGCTTCGCTATAAAAAAGGGACGACGTTAACACTATTTCAAGAGAAGAAAGAACCAATTGAACTAACGATCAACACACACCGTAAACATAAAAATTTTGATATCGTGACCTTTGAAGGACATTCATCTATCAATGATGTAGAGAAGTATCGTGACGGTATCTTGAAAGTATCAAAAGAGCAATTAACAGATTTGCCCCAAGATGAATTTTATTATCATGAAATCATTGGACTGACTGTGATCGATGAGAATGAAAAAGAGCTTGGCAAAATCAAAGAGATTTTATCACCTGGAGCGAATGATGTGTGGGTAGTACAGCGTCCTAAGAAAAAGGATGTATTGATTCCTTATATCGAATCCGTTGTTAAGTCTGTCGATTTAGAGCAAGGTATTGTCCGTGTGGAGATCCCAGAAGGATTGATCGATGATGAAGATTGATGTATTGACACTGTTCCCAAGAATGTTTGAAGGGCCGATGGGTGAGTCGATCATCGGTAAAGCAGTGGAGAAGAACTTACTTGAGATCAACGTCTCTAATTTTCGAGATTATTCAGATAACAAACATCAATCTGTAGATGACTATCCTTATGGCGGTGGAGCGGGAATGCTGTTAAAAGTTCAGCCTATCTATGATAACTTACAGAGCATCGAAGAATTGTCGCCAGAAACGAAAAAACGTGTGATTCTTTTAGATCCTGCTGGAAAGCCGTTCGATCAAAAAATGGCAGAAGAGTTTTCTAAAGAAGAGCATCTCGTCTTTATTTGCGGTCATTATGAAGGGTATGATGAGCGGATTCGATCCTTAGTGACAGATGAAGTTTCTTTAGGTGACTATGTGTTGACAGGGGGCGAGTTAGGGGCGATGGTGATGATCGATGCAACAGTTCGTCTATTGCCGGATGTTTTAGGAAATAAGTTGTCCGCTCAAACAGATTCTCACTCAACTGGGTTATTGGAACATCCTCAATATACTCGTCCAGCGGAATTCAATGGGATGCAAGTGCCGGAAGTATTGACAAACGGCAATCATAAATTGATCGACGAGTGGCAGCAAAAAGAGTCTTTAAGGCGAACGCTAAATCGTAGACCTGATATGCTTGAGAAAGTTGATTTAACACCTCAACAGGAAAAATGGTTGGAAGAACTTCGTAATGAAATAGAGTAGCTTTACAGGAGGTTACAGAAATGGGCGTAACGGCAACAGTCATCGATCAAAAAACATGGCAACGGAAAGAGCATTTTGACTTTTTTTCAAGAGCTGCAGATTCACCTTTGTATGATGTGACGACACAATTGGATGTGACTCATTTTTATGAGTATGTGAAACAAAACGAGCTATCTTTTTACTACAGCATGATTTATGCAACAACGACTATCATGAACCAAATTGAAAATTTCCGTTATAAAATACGAGGCGAAGAAGTTTTTTTGATCGATCGTTTAATTCCAAGTTTTACAGACTTAAAACCTGACAGTGAATTATTTCATATTGTGACTCTTGATCTAGAAGAAGAGCTGCACGCTTTTGTCAATAAAGCAAAAAAAGTCAGTGCAGAACAGCAGTGTTACTTTCCTGATTCAAAGTATCAGCCAGATGAGATGATCCAGTTTTCTTGCCTGCCGTGGTTTTCTTTCACAAATCTAGGTAATGAATTGAGCTTAGATCGGGATGACTCGATCCCTAAAGTGACATGGGGAAAATTCGAAAAGAGGGATGATTGCTTGCTTTTGCCATATTCTGTTCAAGTCAATCATCGTTTAGTCGATGGTCTACATTTAGGCAAACTGATCAATCAACTGCAAGACTTTTTAGATGAGCTTCCCGTAGTTTAAGTAAGATTATCAAGAAAAATCCCTTTACAGCAACATAGATACTGTGTTAAACTATTTCAGTGAGTGTAAAGCGCTCAACTATTACGATATTCCGCTGTGGCAGTGCCATAAGAATGTTTGGAATGAGGAGAAAAAAGAATGAATCCATTAATTCAAGAATTAACACAAGAACAATTACGTACGGATATCCCTGCGTTTCGTCCTGGGGACACTGTTCGCGTTCACGCGAAAGTTGTCGAAGGTACACGCGAACGTATCCAGTTATTTGAAGGAGTTGTTATCGGCCGTCGTGGTACAGGTATCAGCGAAACTTATACAGTACGTAAAATCTCTAATGGTGTTGGTGTGGAACGTACATTCCCATTACACACACCACGTGTTGCCCAAATCGAAGTAGTTCGTTATGGTAAAGTTCGTCGTGCGAAACTTTATTACTTACGTGCATTACACGGAAAAGCAGCTCGTATCAAAGAAATCAGAAGATAAGAAGGCACGGAGCTGTCTTACAATTTTCGAATATGAAAAGCCCTTGTACATCAAGGGCTTTTTTATTTGTTCATTTTTATTCAAGAAGCAAAAAATAGGAGTAATATTCCTTGTAGTTCTGTTTTTTATAGCTTGGATTATCAATATCTAACTAAAAAGTGTCGTTTTTACAGAGGTTTTACCGCAATCAATTCGATATAGCCTCTTGTACCGATCGGCTCAAGTTGTATTCGGGGATTAGCAGTATCCCATAGATACCCTCTTATCGTCGGATCATATTTTTGAATAGCAAGTTGTAATTCTTCGATTGCTTTTCCGTAAGAGTGTTCATCGAATGGTTCACCTTGAAACATCAGATATTGGGCTGGAGGGAGTTCGATCACGTCAAAATCTTCTGGAATAATGCCATCATAGTCTAAAGAGACTTCAACACCCTGTACATATTCTGAGGTATTTGGTTTCCGATAAATAGTAGGCAACCAAAGGCAAATAGGCTCTCCGCAGATAGAAGGAATGCTTTGAAGCAGCCCCCAGACATCACAACTGATTTCCTCGCAATAAGAGAAATAATCTTTAGCTGCGATTCCGCGTTTTAAGAGTACCTTACGAGCGGGTTTGTCTATTAATTGTATAAAAACATTTTTTAAGTTTTCCATAGTATTATTACTTCTTTCTGTCTGCTTGTAGTTTACACTGTATGGGGTGAATAAATACAAAGGAATTGGTCTAGAAGCATATTCGCTAGGATTACATCCAAATTCCTCAAAAAAAGCCCGTTGATACCCATCAACGCTTCCAAAGCCCATTTCAAATGCAATATCTGCTATTTTAGTAGGATCGTCTCTTAGCTTTAAAGCAGACTTTGATAGGCGTAGTTTACGAATATATTTCGCAGGAGAAATTCCAGTATATTGCTGAAATAGACGATGAGAGTACCATGGAGAAAAGAGTGATACGTTGGATAAATCTGCAAGACTGATTTGCTCAGAGAAATGAATTTTGATATAGTCTTGCATTCGTTGAACCGCTTCAAGCTGCTCTTGCATAGTTTCACCTCTTTCTTATAGGGCTATTATACATACAATAAAATGAACTTTCTCGACTTTTTTGCACAAATATTTTCACTAAAAATTAACGATCATTTATATATTTTTTTAGATTACAAAAGCAAAAAAAGAACATGAAATTTTCCTATTTCCCCTTTAAATTGAATGGGGTTAGAAAAGGTACATGTTCTTTTTATTTTTGCTCGTTTCAATTTGAAATAAGCTGGTTGAGACATTTGTTTCGGACTATTTTATTAAAGTGAATAGATTTATAAACTTTCTGAAGCTTCAGTCAGTAAGCTTTTCAGCAATTCAAAATCAACTGGATCATTTTCTTTGATTTTCAACCATTTTCGTTAGGTCCTCCAAACTCTTTTGGAAACGTAACATTTTCTGTATTCATGATCATAAAAGCTATTGCATCTTTACTTGGTGAGATGACTGCGGCGTATTGGTTGTTTTTCAAAAAATGTGGTTTCTTGTATTGGATTCTTTCCTCTACATTAGGGATGACTTCATGGACCAAATCACGTAATTTTTCTATCTAAGTTTTTAATAAAAAGAACAACTTCATTTTCCACTTAACACGACCTCCTTTGTTTTTTCCCATAAAGATTTTTTCTAAAATCTCAACAAGTAAGCTTAATTTTAACACGATAGATAAATTTGTCATAGTTAATGATCTGATATAGGGTGTTCTATTGGTCAAAGGAGACTTAATGTAAATAGTGGGAAGTTTTAGAGTTAAACTGAATGAGGAAACTAAAATTGGAAAAAATTGATAGAGAAATTTTTTCTGCGATCGAATTCCTATTAGAGTAGAATTTTAATGATTTATGGAGATCCTACTTTTCGTGTATACAACTCCATAAGAGAAGGGGCCAGCATAGTTAAGATTCGTTCTGTAATTTCTTCAGATGTTTGACAGAAACCAGATAAAAACCACTCTTCTGTCAGTGCTTTTACTCCGGTAGTCATATAAGTTGCATAACTTGCGATGATGACTTTATCAAATTTAACGGAAAAGATTTCTGGCAAGGCAATCAGAAAATGATTGTAGTACGTGGCGTAAAGAATATCCATAAAGTCTACAGGACTGTGTTCAGACACAAGAGCAGAGATATATTTTCTATTTTCATAGAAAAAAATCATGATTTCTAGGGTATTAGGAAATAAGATATCTTTTATCGCAGTAGAATCCTCCATGTCGACATTTTTTAAAAATGGGAGATTCTTTTTCTGGATCTCATCAAAATTAGTGAGCAAATTCTCAATAAGTACATCAAGTACATCTTCTTTATTTTGGAAGTAATTATAAAATGTAACGCGGCTAATATCGACAATTTTTGTGATTTCCATTATTGAGATTTTTTCAAAGTGTTTAGACTTTAATAATTCAATTGTGCAATCGGTAATTAGTTGGGCCATTTCAAGATCATTCATCTCTTATCACTCCTTAAAAGAGCACGAAAAACTCATTTATCAGCCTAATACTACAATGGATAAATAAAAATTTCAATAAATAACCTATTTATAGTCGTACATATTCAATTTATTGAAAGTTGATTATAAAGTCTATACTTTACAGATAGAAAGAGACTGTAAATTGAAATTTAAATATAATCTTGTAATATAGAGGTGTAAAGACATGTTATTTAATGTGGGGTTTACTAATGGAATATTATTTCAAACGTTAAGGGGATTGTCTCTTTTTCTGACAAAAATAGCTTACTAATTTATTTGTTTTTATATAGGCATTCCCATGTGAAAAATTGAATTTGTTTTTTTATGATTTATAGGAGGAGATTGAAATGAAAAAAAGAATGTTATCGATGTTTAGTTTAGTTGTATTAGTCGCATCTTATACTTCTGGAATAGTTTCTGTGTACGCTGAATCTATAGAAACGATCAAAGAACCAATGGTTTATGTAAGTGAAGAAGAACAGGTTCAAAACGAAGAAGTTTCAACCGAAACCAGTAGCCAAAGTGCTGAAGAATCTATAGATCAGGTGGAATCATCAGATGATGCCTATGATCTTGAGGGAAATGAGTTGAACAGCAGCATTTCCGAAGAAAGAAATGTTGAAACTCAAAATACTACGGAATTAAATGAGTTAAGTGATGATTTATATTCAGGGACTTTTGGAACGAGCGATTGGCGAATTGATTCTAACGGAATACTGCATATTGGTGCAGGAAATTTTGAAAGTACAAACGGAGAAAGTCCATGGATAACTTATTCTGATCAAATAAATAGAATTGTTTTTGAAGGTAAAGTAGTGGCTCACTCAAATAGCAAATACTTGTTTTCAAAATTTCCTAATCTAGAATCTATAGAAAATTTAGAGTTATTAGATACTTCTCAGGCTACACTTATGAATAATATGTTTTCTATGTGTCCTAAGTTACGTTCTTTAGATGTTTCAACTTTTAATACAAGTAGCGTTACGGATATGGGAGGTATGTTTGCGTATAATCCAGGACTGGTGTCCTTGAATGTATCAGGATTGGATTTGAGCCGTACTTGGTTCTTAAATTTAATGTTTGCCGAGTGTTCTTCGCTAAAAGAATTAGATGTATCTTCATTTCGAACACCCGTCAATGGAATGGGCTCGATGTTCGCTATGTTTCGAGACTGTAGTAGTCTAGAATATTTAGACTTATCTGGATTTGATATGATGAAAATCAATTCTAATATCAATAGAGAGTTTTTAGCAGGAACAACCTCACTAACAAAATTAAAATTGGGAAGCAAAGTGCGTTTTACAAATGTAGAAGCTCTTCCGGATGTACCAACAAATACTCAATATACAGGGAAATGGCAAAATGTTGGGGACGGAACACCAGAAAGTCCAAATGGTAGCTACGTGTTTACTTCAAAGGAGCTTACAGCCTTCAATAATTACCAAGGTTCTGAAATGGCAGGCACTTATGTTTGGCAACCAACACAAGTGGAGCAAACTGGAGATATAATCATAAGCTATGTAGATACGTTTGGAAATAATATTTCAGATCCAGTAACAGGTTTCGAAATCCAACCAGTGACTTTTTCTGGAAAAATTGGTGATGCAGCTGATGACGATCTTTATTATGTGGATGCAAGTGGATGGGTTCTCTTAACAGAGCTTCCTACAGGTATAGTGTATGGAAAGAATCCGCAAAATTATAAAATGGTGTACGACAATGCTGGTACAATATACGTAAATTATGAAGATACTTTAGGGAATAAGCTAAAAGCAGAGGAAAGAAATACTGAGTACATTTCTAAATTCGATTGGTCTTCAGGCAATCTTCCAGAGAGTGTAGCTTATGAAATAGAGACTATTGAGATGGATGGTTACAATTTTATTGGAACTGAAGGGGATCCAAAAACTGGTAATATTGAAGCTTATGAGATAAAAAGAATAACATTTAAGTATGAAAAAATTGATTATTCATCATTGAATGTCCATGATTCAACCATTCAAGTAGGTGAAAGCTGGAATGCAGCAGATAACTTTGACAGTGCAACTGATAAAGATGGAAATTCAGTCGATTTCGAAGATGTGACCGTTAAGGGCTTCGTAGATACAACTAAAGAAGGCGAATACGAAATAAGTTACAGTTATGAAGAAACAACAAGTATAGCGAAAATAACTGTAAAAGCAAAAGAAGCAGCCCCAATCATAAATGTTCAAGACTCAAGTATTCAAGTGGGAGATACTTGGAAAGCAGCAGATAATTTTATCAGTGCATTTGATAAAAATGGAAAGCTGTTAGACTTCAGTGAGATCAAAGTAACAGGAGAAGTGGATACAACTAAAGAAGGCGAATACGAGGTAAGTTACAGCTATGAAGAAACAACAAGCGTAGCAAAAATAGCCGTAAAAGCAAAAGAAGCAGCTCCAATCATAAATATCCAAGACTCAAGTATTCAAGTGGGAGACAATTGGAAAGCCTCAGATAATTTTATCAGTGCATTTGATAAAAATGATGATCCATTAGACTTCAGTGAGATCAAAGTAACAGGAGAAGTAGATACAGCTAAGCCAGGTAAATATGAAGTAAGTTACAGCTATGAAGAAACAACGAGTGTAGCGAAAATAACCGTAAAAGCAAAAGAAGTAGCACCGATCATAAATGTCCATGATTCAAGCATCCAATTGGGGGACAATTGGAAAGCCTCAGATAATTTTACCAGTGCATTTGATCGTTTAGGCAATGCGGTAGAATTTAAAACGATTAGTATAGAAGGTACAGTCGATACAAAAAAAGTTGGGACTTATGAGGTAAAATATAGCTATGATGGAATAAGTGCTGTAGCCAAAATTACAGTGAAGGATAACAAAAAGACGTCGGACAAGCCACACAGCAATCACAAAAATTCAAAAACGAAAGAAAATAAAAAGCAACAACTACCTAAAACAGGAGAAAAAACAAGGAGAATCGGTACATTCGTTGGAAGTGGGCTTATCCTTGTAATAGTACTATTTTTAGTAAAAAAGAGAAAAAATACTTCTTATTAATTCAAAAAAAGCATAAGAAGTAAATTCAAAAAATAAATGTATTTGATGTGTATAGAAGAAAGTAAGGTCAGAACTAGGAAGAATCTTGACTAAAATGATAAGAGGGAAGGGACTATAGACTGTTAAACGTTTAAGTTTGTTCCTTCTTTTTCTGTTGCATAAAGAAATGATGTCGATCAAAGAACGCATTGGAGACTAACTTTAAATAATTTATACTAATTATCTAGTCGAAATAGTTTCATACAAAGATGTTTGAGGAGCGTGTTTATGAATAATGAGAAAAGTATTCTAGAAGAACTTGATTTATTTGTACAGAAGCATCATATTGAAAGGTATTCAAATTTAGAAAAATATTATTTGAATTTGAGAAGTGACCTAAAAAAGCTCTTGATACCTGATACAACGAAGAATGCGATTCAATCTGCATTGTATTGTTTTCATTTAGAATCAAAGCTGCAATTATTTATATTTTATTTAAAACAGTTAGAAAATGGTTCTTTGGATATGAGTGAAGAGGACATTGTAAATAGGATGGAAATGGACTGCGGTCATTATTCTGTTGAAATGATTTGTACTGAATTGATTGGAGAGATATCAATTCTAATGGAACAAATAAATCAAGAAATGGCATACGGTAAGTCTAAAGTGAAATTTAAGAGTTTGAGAGAGTGATCCTTTTGAGTATACATGAAAGAGTAAATCGCACACGTTATCAATTTGAGGATTCATCATTCAATAGTAACAAAATAAGATCGAAAGCTGATTTCAACCCTGAAATTCAAATCACAGGAAAATGAAAGAGGTAGAACTAAATCATTCCCCTCTTGCCTTACCAGATAAAATTATTCCTGAATATAAACAAACGATTATCAAAGAGGACTTACCAAGAACAGATGAAGTTTTTTCATTGCAACTGCTGATGATAGGTTTTCTTATTCTAGTTTTATTTCTCTTGACCAATGTTGGTTTATACAAAAAGAAGGCCGAATGAACAGGCCTTTTTTTGTATAATCTAAGAGAACGGACGTCCTAAGGGTTTTTTAGTTGCGTCCACTTCATCAGAAGATTCGCTAGTTGATGGTGCATCAGTTGGTTTATCTATAGGCAGCGTTTTTTGGGGTACCGTATAAGCACCTAAAATAATGGCACTGAAAATAAGAATCATAGCAGAAAAAACTGAGGTCAGTCGTTTAAGATGTCGATCATTATGAGTATTTATAAGTACATCTAAGCGTTTTTTGATTTCGTTCGTATTCTCATATAATGTGACAGAAGCTACTTTTTCATTGTATTTATTCGGCATCCTGGCCATTTCTATCAATGTTGTACCATAATCGAATTGCTGCTCTTTTGTATAATGATTTGTCGTGCTTTCATCACAAGCGTATTCACATTCTTGATTCAAAGCCCTTGCAATGAAATATACAGCCGGATTAAACCAATGAACACAAAGAATCAATTGCATAAACCATTTATAAATCAAATCCTTATTCTTATAATGAGTAAGTTCATGTGAAAGGATATGATATAACTGCACCTCAGTTAGTGATACACGAGGTAACACGATATAGCTTTTTTTGATCCCTAATAAAAGTGGGGACGAAATAAGTGCTGATGTATAAAGCTCTACAGTGGTATGGATCTTTTTTTCTTCACAGATGGTACTAAGCGTGTCAAGTATCAAGGGATCATCTACAGGGTGCCAGTCTGCTTTGATATACTTCGAAAAACTTTGATACTTCGTGATTTTTTGAATGAGGAATCCAAAGCAGATCACTAGCCAAATGTATAAAATATATGGCGCAATATTTTTGCCTTTACTTCCCATAACAACATTGTCACCAATCACAACATTGTCTCCAACGATGACAGCAGGATTTTTGCGATCCTTTGGTCCAAAAAACGTTGTATAAATATTAGAGGACTCAAAGGTTGAAAAGGATTTTCCAATCACACTTTGTTCTGAAGAGATAGGGAGGATCAAGCGCAATAATACGATCAATAAAAGATAGTAGTATACACGATGTGAGACTTTTTTTGACAAGATTCGTCTGAAGAGTGTCCAAATACCAAATAAAATAGTACCTGAAAGACTAAGGGAAACAAGTAACATCAATAATTTTACACTAGTCATTCTTTATTTTTTTCCCAATATTCTTTTAGATCCTCAATTTCTCTATCAGAAATCAATTCATTTTCTACCAAAGTTGCAATCAATCCTTTTACTTCACCCTCATATACTTTCCCCACAAAATCTTTTGTTTCTTGTTCTAAATATCCCTTCTCAGTTAATAAAGCGATATATTCGTTTCGTCTCCCTTTTTTTTGAACAGCTAAAACTTGTTTTTCTGTCAAGCGAGCTAAAAAAGTCAGAATCGTATTGTTTTTCCATTTAAATTCTTTTTTATGCAGTTCGTCAACGATGTCAGAAAACATCATTTGTCCGTCATGAGCCCAGATAATTCTTAGAATCTCTAATTCTGAATCTGATATCTTAGGTGCCATACAAGCTCTCCTTTTCATTTTGTTTATCCTATTTTGGTTTTAAATAAGACGAATAACTCAATTATAACACGACTATTGACAAATTAGAAAAGTGCATGATAATATAACTACATGATGTAGGTTTAAAAAGTACTTTTATAAAATTCTAGAATTGACAGATCTATATCAAAATTGAAAAAGGAGACAATTATGTGAAAAATAAGTGGTTGCTCACTGTCTTTGTCTTATTGGAACTACTTAGTATGACTGCATGTTCAAAACCGATCAATCATGTACAAGATGACGGAAAAACAAAAGTCATAAAAGATTCATCTATAGCTCAGGAGCAACTTTATGGAGAATTATCAAGTTTAGTGAGTTTTCCAAAACAGATCAAGATGTCCGACCTCTTTAATAAGAAGATATCATTTGTTGTAAAAGCACAAGGAGAACCTTACCAAATAGAGTCGAAAGATAAAACGCTAAATGGGGTTTGGTATATCCCAGTGTTTATGATGAGAAATCCAAAAAAACCGATCTATTTAGATGTATCTAATATAAAAAAAGAGCAATGGCCAAAAGACGGGGAGATCCTAAAAGTAGATGGGGTACCAATCGGCTACCTATATACAAGCTACCAAAATGAACGACTAGATTTACTTGATATCAAAGCACAAAAAATCAAAAAAGTGGTGGACTCAGAAAAAGAAGTAGCAACAAAACAAATCATCGAGACGCAAACCTATAGGATAGAATTTAATGGAGTGGATAGTCTTTTAGATTCATTTAATGAAGCTAGTATGATCGTCTATTATCATTTCAAAAATAAAAAACAACATGCAGCGATCTCGCCACTCAAAACATATTTTCAATTTAGCCAAAATAATGAAGTATTAGAACCGACCTTTATTTCGTTGGATAATGAGTTATTAGATCCAAAAGCAATCAATAGAGATAGCTTGGAATCAGGGGAAGAAATGCTCTATTATGAAGTTTACAAACTTAAAAATGAAGAAATACCAGTAATTGTTCGTACATTTGATGATGAATATACGTTATTGAATGAGTTAGAAATGCCTATCAAAAAAATGAAATAAGAATCAAAGATAATAAGGGGATATTACATGAAATATATTGTGAAACAAAAGTTGGTTGCGTTAAAGCCTACGTATGAGATTTTAGATGCCTCAGGCAATCCATTATATAAAGTAATAGGAAGTTTTTTAGGACGAGAAAGTTTTGAAATTACTGATTTGGATGGAGAGACTTTGGCTATGTGTAAAACAAATGTCAATGTTTTGAGTATGATCGGTTCATTTTTAAGATACAATTTCAAAAAGTATCACATTTCAGTCGAGGGTGAATCCGTTTTATCTATTGCTCGCTCACTAAATATTTTTAGCTATAAATTTGCGATTGATTCAGTGCTTGGTGATGTAAGCTTAGGTTATGGGATGACAGGAAGTCATCAGTTCAAATTACAAGAAAAAGTTATTTGTGATATAGATAAAAGAAAATTGACTTTAGGTGGAGATGAATATCATATTGAAGTAGATGACACTCAGGATCACAAAACGTTTTTATTAACAGCGATTGCTCTAGATCGTATTTTCTATACCAAAAGATAAGCAACAAATAATTATCTTATTCATTTACACATTGATATGAGTTGTAAACGCTATTATTTAAACCTTTTTTCTATGTTGGGTGTATGGCAAAATAAAAGAGAGTCTGTTTTTATACTTTCAGAAGATAAATAAAGGAGAAAAGCTATGTGGTTTAAAAAGAAAATAGAAGTACCTTCAGAAATTATTGATTTCAATGTTTTTCCACCGGAAAAAGAAAAATTTCTTTGTATTGGAGCCGCTGTTACTCGATTTGCCGAAGCGAAAAGGGCGGTTCAACCAAATTATTTGAAACTATATTTTCCAGAAAAATACAAGAAGAATATTGTTAAATATTGGTTGCCGATGTTTGGGATTTCAACGGGGGAGAATGCCAAAGCGTTGATCGAAAGCTGGATTAGTGAAAATAGTTATGCAGCAGTAGTATCTGAGGATACGAAAGGCAAAGTGCAAAAAGAAATTCAAAAAGCAGCTCGTAAACAGGAGACTGACGTACAAGTATTAATGAGTGCTTCTGAAAAAATCAGTGATTCAGGTGCATTTGATATGGAGCGATTAGGGTATATCATTCGTGTGTGCTTTACACTTGATCTTATCAAGGAGCAGGATGCCTGGATGTATTTAGAGATGCTTTATAAATTAGCTCAGGAGCATTATGAAAATTGGGAAGAATACATTGTTAGTTATAGCAATGAAAATGAAGCAATGAATACTAGCTGGTATAAAGACATCATTATAGATTATTTAGCGATAAAACAAGGAAAAGAAAATATTTTTGATAAATATCCTTTAAAGTGATTGATTATTTTAAGGGAAAACCTACTTTTATTGACGATAAAAAAAGCATTCTCTTATATACATATTTGAAGAGGATGCTATTTTTTTATTATTTATTGTAAGCTCGAAACACGCATAGACATAAGTTTTAGCGATCATTTTATAAAAAATAAAAACAAATAAGGGTTATTAGTTGCAAAAAAAGAAACAGGCGAGTAATATACAAATATACCAACAACAACCCTTTTTATTTTTTCATTTTACTCGCAAGAGTAAAACTCCTTTTTCCCATCTTCTTAGAAGGTGGGATTTTTTATTTAAATGATAGAATAACAACTTATCATTTAAATAAAATATTGTTTATCATTGATATTTTTTGAAATTAAAAATAAATTATCATTTGAGGGTTATTAGTTGCTATTAATAAGAAAAGATAGTAATATACAAATATACCAACAACAACCCTTTTTATTTTTTCATTTTACTCGCAAGAGTAAAACTCCTTTTCCCATCTTCTTAGAAGGTGGGATTTTTTTGACTAAAAAAATAGTTTAAATTAAAAAAGAAAACATAAAATATTTGAATTTTATGTTTTCTTTTTATTATCCGATCATCACGCTCTCATCAGGATACTTGTATTTAGCTTGTTGCTTTTGTCCTCTTGTCAATAAAGAAAAGCCAACCGTGTAGATGCCTACCCGTCCAATGTACATCAACAGCATGATGATGATCTTGCCGATAAAAGTCAGTTCTGGGGTAAGACCCATTGTTAAGCCAACCGTTCCGAATGCCGAAAATACTTCAAAGGCAATATACTCAATACCGGAGGATTCAGGGATATTTTCCGTAATAGATAAAAGCATGATAGATAATACGCACAAGGTCAATGTAATAAAAAATAGCGTCAGAGCACGGAAAACAGTACTATTTCGAATCGTCCGTCCCATAAATTCGGCTCTCGTTCGTCCTTTGAAGATGGAAACTATTTGAATCACTAAAACAGCGAACGTCGTTGTCTTCAATCCGCCTGCAGTCGATCCTGAGGTTCCCCCAATATACATTAAAAAAATAGTTGTGATCAGACCGGCATTTGTCATCTGCATATAATCGATCGAATAATAGCCAGCAGTCCTAGGAGTAACTGACATGAAAAAAGTATTGATCAACCGATCGAAAAAAGTTGTTCCTTCTGTTAATTGACCAGCATTTTTTTCAGTTAAGAAAAAGATGATAAAACCGCCAATAAGTAAAGAAAAAGTAGTGATCAAAGCAATTTTAGTATGCAGAGAAAACTTTTGCTTTTTTTTGACTCTTAATAGATCTTGCCAAACAATAAATCCCAAGCCACCAGAAATGATCAACGCACCAACAACTAATAAAACAAACGGGTTACTTTGATAAGGGGTCAAGCTATCTCCAAGCAAATCAAATCCAGCATTACAAAAACTTGAAATAGAATGGAAAAGACCGAAAAATAGCCCTTTGCGCCAGCCAAATTCAGGAACAAATTGAATGGAAAGTAGTATAGCTCCCGTCAGTTGAATAATAGCTGCCAATTTGACGACATAAATCATCAAACGAAAAGCACCAGACATATCATCTAAATTAAGCGCTTCACGCAATAAAATACGCGTACTTAGCGTAATTTTTTTTCGAAGAATAAAGTATAGAAGAACAGGCATCGTCATAAATCCGAGCCCGCCGATTTCAATCAACAGCATGATGATCAACTGTCCGTAAGCATTCCAATGAAGTGCGGTATTCAAAGTTGTCAATCCAGTCACACAAACAGCAGAAACAGAAGTAAATAAAGCATCGATAAACGGTGTAGACGTACCACTTCGAGAAAAGACCGGTAAGGTAAGTAGCGCGCCTCCTAAAAAAATCAGAAGAATGAACCCTAAAGCAAGAACTTGTACAGCAGATAAACGTTTTTTTAGTTTGATAGCAATAGATTTTTTTTTCATTTTTCCCTCGATCAAACCGCTGACACCAGCAGTCTCTTTTGTATTTGATAAATCCAAGTGTATCATTTTCTGAAATAAATTCCAGTGATTTGAGAAATACAAATGAAGTGCTTCGAAATTGTAATAATGCGTATAAATAAGTAGAACGAAATTTTTTTATTCTTTAAAAAGAAAACGCTTGTAAAAAATGAAATAATGCAGTATTATACAAATACAGGGAACTTGTACATACAAGTTAACGGAAAGGAGCAAAGAAATGGGTAAATTTCAAGAAGATGCAAAAAAACTGTTAGAAGATGTTGGAGGCAAAGAAAATATTGCAGCGGTTTCACATTGTGCAACTCGGATGCGCTTTGTACTGAATGATGCGGCTAAAGCTGATACCGCGGCAATCGAGAAAATCCCTTCAGTTAAAGGAACATTTACGAACGCTGGACAATTTCAAGTCATTATTGGTAATGAGGTAGCGCAATTTTATAATGATTTTTCTTCTGTTTCAGGACTTGAAGGCGTTTCCAAAGAGCAAGGGAAAGCAGCGGCAAAACAAAATCTAAATCCGGTACAGCGGGCAATTTCTGTATTGGCAGAAATCTTTACACCATTGATTCCAGCTTTGGTAATCGGTGGACTGATCTTAGGCTTCCGTAATGTTTTAGAAGGAATTCCATTTGGTTTTTTAGATGGACAAAAAATTGTTGAAGTTTCACAATTTTGGAGCGGTGTGAACTCATTCCTATGGCTGATCGGTGAAGCGATTTTCCAATTTTTACCTGTTGGTATTACTTGGAGTATTACGAAAAAAATGGGGACTACTCAAATTCTTGGTATTGTACTAGGGATAACATTAGTTTCTCCACAATTATTAAATGCTTATGCAGTTGCAACGACAGCAGCAGCGGACATTCCATTTTGGGATTTTGGCTTTGCTCACGTGAACATGATCGGTTATCAAGCACAGGTGATTCCTGCAATGCTGGCAGGTTTCCTATTAGCCTATTTGGAAATCTTCTTTAGAAAAGTTATCCCTCAGGCCGTATCGATGATTTTTGTTCCATTGTTTGCTTTGGTACCAACAGTCTTAGCTGCTCATTTAGTTTTGGGTCCAGTAGGTTGGGCAATCGGTAGCTGGGTTTCTGATGTTGTAAATGCAGGATTGACTTCTTCAGTAAACTGGTTGTTTGGTGCGTTGTTTGGATTCTTGTATGCGCCTTTAGTTATCACTGGTCTACATCATATGACGAATGCGATCGATCTACAATTGATTGCTGATTTCCATGCTACGAACTTATGGCCGATGATCGCGCTTTCCAATATTGCTCAAGGTTCAGCTGTACTTGCTGTCATTTTCATGCACAAAGGAAACAAGGAAGAAGAACAAGTATCGATTCCAGCGATGATCTCATGTTATTTAGGTGTCACTGAACCAGCGATGTTTGGGATCAACTTGAAGTATGTGTATCCTTTTGTCGCAGGCATGATCGGTTCAGCTTGTGCAGGATTATTCTCTACATTATTTGATGTAAAAGCGATTAGTATTGGTGTTGGCGGACTTCCAGGGATTTTATCGATCGTTCCACAATACTATTTAGTCTTCTTTGGTGCGATGGTGATCGCAGTCGTTGTACCATTCATTTTGACATATATCTTCAGAACAAAAGGAATTTTCAATAAGCTTGATCCTGTAGATGAAGCGACTGGCAAGTTATATGTTGAAGAAAACGCATAAAAAATAATTTTTAGCAAAACTATATTCTATCAAGTCGCGAGCCACTGGTTCGTGACTTTTTTACTTTAATATGGTTATAGAAGATATTTCCTAGAAAATAGTTGGCTTTTTCCATTCTTTCAGGTAGACTAAATAAGGTTTAAGAAAAGGGAGAAGGATAGATGGATATTTATTTAAAAAGTGCGATCCTGCATATTATTGATCGTGAGACAGGAACGCCGGTTTTTTCACAAAAGGAATTGGATTTAACAACGGAATATATTCGTGTTTATTTAACGAGTAAGATCACAAAACTTTCGACTGCTCAAACAAAAACAGGGATTTTGGCACAAGAGAGTACGTTTGTTGAAAAGATGCGCGGGATACCCAATGATTTTATTCAAAAGAGTCAGGATCTAGCTCAGCATTGGTACGATGTTTATTCAGGCAGTGAAGATGCACCAAGTGCGGATGTTTTGTTTGTTCTATATGAGTTGGATACAATCATGCACTTGGCTATGATCAAATTGAATTATAAAGAGAGCTACACTCACTATGTAGATTATGAAGAGGATGCGGTTTACAATAAGCTGATCATCAATCGGGCGATCTTACCTTCAAAATCACAAAAGCCAGATGAAGGAATGACCGTTAATCTTGATTCATTAGCCTATGAATTGCTTGAAAAACGTTATGAATTTTCAGGAGAAAAAGTTTGGTACTTCTCTGAAAAAGTCATTGAATCAGAACCAGCTCCTTCAATAGAAGAAAACATGAAGGAAATCAAAAAAGCAGTCAAACGTATCGGAAAAAAATTCAATGAAGATGAGTTCGAATTGATTGCTTCTGTTAAAGAAGCTGTATATGAAAGTATCGAAGAAACAGGCACGATCGATAACGAACAAGTCGCTGAGTTAGTCTTTAAAGAAAATATTTCAGCTCGTATGGCATATCAAGAAGAAGTCAATGAATCAAAATTTGTTGATAAAACGCCTCCGGTAAGAGAAGCGAGAGAAATTTCCGAGAAAAAATTTGGGAAGCAAAAGCTAAAAATGAGTAACGGGATCGAATTGATCGTCCCGATCGATGTATATCGTAATGGAGACTTGATCGAATTTGTAAATAATCCTGACGGTACCGTATCTATTGTGTTAAAAAATATTGAAAAAATCAGTAATCAATTATAGGAGCATTGAATATGAAAAAAGCGCACAGCGATTTTGCTTGTGCGCTTTTTAAACATGTTCTTTCTTTATTCACTCATGTGAGCTAAAGCTTTCGGAGGAACTTCGTTTTCTTTGACTTCTTCCCAGCTTATCACGCCTTTTCTGGCATTGACTTTCAATTTTAAATAAGCGTTGATACGTAAGGGCTTGTCTCTGATTTCACTCATCTTTTGGACGCTTTTTTCACCATTTTTATCGTAGGCATCTTGCGTATAGTCATATTGAGTATATGTTTCGCCAGTTGAAAACTTTCCGTCTTTTATTTCTGTGGGTGTTCCAACTTGGGTATAATAGGCTTTTCCGCCATAATAGTAATTGTATCCAAACCAAGCTGCACCTGTTAATAGTAAGAATGGCAGGATAAAAAGTAATAGTTTTTTCATTCTCTTCACCTCTTAATGGTAGTATGCCTGTTTTTGACAAAGGAATCCATTGAAATGACTTA
Organism: Enterococcus sp. 9D6_DIV0238; assembly: GCF_002174455.2. Lineage (NCBI taxonomy): Bacteria > Bacillati > Bacillota > Bacilli > Lactobacillales > Enterococcaceae > Enterococcus > Candidatus Enterococcus dunnyi. The sequence continues at coordinate 553,045 of NZ_CP147246.1, read as the reverse complement.
AAAAAAAGTGACAGTTTTGTTAGAGGAATCTAGTTCAGCCTTCATAAAATCGTCAAGTTCTGGATACACTTTTTTAAGAAAGACATGATACAATGGAGAAAAGAATAGGGGGAATAAAAAATGGTACCATTTTATGCAATTTTTGATCCGACATATATTTTGGTTATCGTAGGCCTTTTGATTTCAATGGCTGCGTCCGCATATGTAAATAGCACATTTCGAAAATACGACAAAATTCAGAGTCGAAATAATATTACAGGAACCAAAGCGGCTCAATATATTTTACAAGAAGAACATATCAATGATGTCGGAGTACAACAAATCTCAGGAAATTTGACTGATAACTATAATTCAGGTAATAAGATGCTTAGTTTATCAGAAGCAACAGCACAATCGATGTCTGTTGCGGCAATTGGTGTTGCTGCACATGAATGCGGTCATGCGGTTCAGGATCATACAGGATATAGTCCTTTAAAAATTCGGGCGGCAATCGTTCCAGTAGCGAATATCGGTTCATCATTGTCATTTCCGATCATATTGATCGGTGTGCTTTTTAGCTGGAATCAAACATTGATCAATATTGGTATACTGGCATTTTCTTTGGCTTTGCTTTTTCAATTGGTAACACTTCCTGTTGAATTCAATGCATCAAGACGAGCATTAAAAATTTTGTCTGACGGCAATATTCTAACAGCAGAAGAAGTTCCAATGGCCAGAAAAGTTTTGTTTGCAGCTGCTTTAACATATGTAGCAGCCGCACTAGCAACATTTTTACAATTACTTCGCCTGATCATTTTATTTGGTGGAAACAATCGACGGAATTGATCCTGCTTTTTTATTACCTCAATTTTTAAGAGTGTGTTATCATGATAATAGAGAGTAAGAAGGAGCTGAATGAGATGAAAACATCAACAAAAATCAGTATTGGATTAAGTATTGCAGCTGTGGCTAGTGTATCTGTAGCAGTGATCGCTTCAGAAAAAATCGCAAAAAAAGTTTACCATGTAACCAATCGCTGCAAAGCTAAAAAATTTGTGAATGATAAATTTGGCGGTAATGAAAAATTATTAAGTATCGTTGATAAACTATCTGATGATGAATTGGATTCTATGATGGATGTCTTAGGAAAAGTAAAGGACAGTGGAAAAAAGATTTCTTCATATGGAGAGTCTCTAAAGGATAGTACTGAGAATGTAAAAGATCGTTTATTTAGTTTTATTGATGAATTAATGTAATTTGACCAAAATAGTTATAAAAATGGTGTTGAGACAAAAGTCGGTCAGGTTCGAGGACTTACAAAAGACCTGACTTTTGACCACCGTTTATTACGATTTGGAGTGCGTCACAAAACGGATGTTTAGTTTTGCGACGCACTCCTTTCATTTTGTAATAAGTAAATAGCAAAAGACTAGATCGTCCATTTTTTTTAAGGATAGACCAGTTTGCTCATAAAATTTTTCGATACGATAGTGTAACGTGTTTCGATGCATATATAAGTCTTTAGCAGTAGAGCTAATATTTCCCTGATGATGCCAAAGGGTCAAAATAATTTGTTTGAATTCAGGAGAAAAAACAAGCTGTTTTGAATAGGCATGGATTATTCGGCTTTCTTTCATACTCTTTTTAGTATAATGATGGATCGCTACATCACTTAAAGAAAAAACAGACTGCGCTTTTAAGTGACTGGATTCCTCTAAGAAAATTTGCTGTTCCTCATGAAATAGAGCTGATAGATGGTCGTCAGCTGGGTAAAAATTTCCCACGAATGCATTGGTAGAAGAGTCAAAATCAGCATCAAGCGTTAAGAAAATGCTCTGAATATCCGTCAAATGATAGTGATTTTTTGTATATTGTTCAATCAAAAGCCCGTTATTTTCATCGGTGAAAAAGAAATCTACAAAGGCAGGAAAAATCTCTTTCATGCTTTGCTCCCATTCTTTCTGTAAAAAAGCTTTCGGCTTTTTGAGTTGAAATTGTATGATACGAAACGATCCGCTCGCTTCAACATTTGCCTGATTAAAGAGATAATCAAACCAAGGATGCTTTTTTAGATCCACAGAAAAATTGTTGGATAAAAATAATTTTTGTAGTAAATATAACTCTTTTTCACTTAATATGTCTTTAGCAATGACAAAATAATCGCCATTGATCGGTAATGAAAGCTTGCTGTCGTTTGCTTTTTCTTTTTGAAGTTTTCCTTCAGGGTATAATTTCATTAATTCTTCGATAGTCATAGACACACCTCACTTGTTTATTGTACCATGAATAGGATTGAATCGTTTAATTATTCTAGTTTGTGAAAGGCGGAAATTACTTGAATGAAAAGACAAGTCATCTAACACAAGAAGCAAAAAAACAATTTATGCTTGAAGCCATCAAAGAAGCGAAGAAGGCAGAAACGCTGAATGAAGTGCCGATCGGTGCGGTTGTTGTGATCGATGGTGAAATCGTTGGGCGGGGGCATAATCTTCGAGAAGATAGTTTAGATGCAACAGCTCATGCAGAAATGTTTGCGATCAAAGAAGCTTGTAAGAATATCCAGAACTGGCGCTTGGAGCGCGCACAGCTTTTTGTTACATTAGAACCTTGTCCGATGTGCAGCGGTGCAATGCTTCTTTCGCGTGTGGAGGAAGTCTATTATGGCGCTAAAGATCCAAAAGGGGGGACTGCTGGAACATTGATGAATTTATTGGACGATGATCGTTTCAATCATGTTGCATACGTAGAGTCCGGTATTTTAGAAGAAGAATGCGGCATGTTATTGACTACTTTTTTTCGGAAGTTACGTGAGAAAAAGAAACTTTTAAAAAAACAAAAGAAAGACTAGCCAAGCAATCGAAAATGCGGTATACTAAATCTTGCCGAAAGGCTAGGACAATGGTGGGCTTACGAAGCGTGTCAGATCCGGAAGGAAGCAGCACTAAGTGAGTGCCGCCATGTGTCTGATTGAATTGTTGATTGATCAAAGCCGAGAAGGCTTTTTTTGTTTATATAAAAAGACTGGTACTTCTAACTAGAATTCAACTGAATCTAAATTAGATGCGCCAGTCTTTTTTTAGCAGAATGATCTCGATCGGTGCGCTTTTAACGACTGAAATATGAGAAATAATGTTAAGGTGATTTGAGCGATTGTCAGACGAGATTTTATTATTATATAATTAAGTTGTTGTAAGGAAAGGGGAGTAAAACATGAGAAAAAGTTTTGTTATAATTATTGTTCTTTTTGCCGTGTTGTCAGGTTGTACAAGCAAAGAAGAGAAGGCAGAATCGGCTTATAAAGAAGGGAATTATCAAGAAGTTGTCGCGTTGTTAGAGGAAAACAAGGAGAAGTCTGAACAAAGTGAAAGTATCTATTTATTTTCAAAAGCTCAGTTGGCTTTTGAAAAAGAACATTATCAAGAGGTAGTTGACTTGCTTGCTGACAAAAAAAACTGGATAATAAAGTAAAAGATGCTTATCAAATTTCAAGCGCTTAAGTGAATCTAAAGAAAAAAGAGTATAAAGCGGCAATTGATTCACTTCAAGGATCAGAGACAAAAGAAGCTGAGGAATTCAGGCAAATAAGTTATTATGAGTTATATTTGTCGGAAATTTCAACTCGTCTAATGAACAATGATGCAGAAGGAACATACGAGCAGTTATTAGCGGCTCAAAACGTATTAAACGAAGAAAATATGGATAAATTAAATAAAGTGATCGAAGAACAAATCAATGATAAGGTCAAGGAGTCTGATATCAATAATTTTTATAGTTTGGAGAAATTAGCGACTCTCCTGAATAAGGAAGAAAAAAATAGTTTGAAAAAGCTCTCAGACTTTATTGGAGAGACCCTTTCTGCAAATGAAAAAAACAAGTTTGATGCATTCATGAATCGCATTTGGGTGAGAGAAGACGACTCATTGAAGGGACTTAAATTAGCGATTCAGATCTCACAGGAAAATAGCTTTGCCACCATTTTAGAAACATCACCAGAAGCACCGGAATTTAAAGTCAATGATATTAAATGGAGAAATATTCAGTACATCAATAGTACAACTTTTCGTTTTGAGGATTTATCGACCAGTAAAAACTACTCTGAAGCAGTCGGAACGATCGATTATTCTGGGGAGAGTATCGAGGTTCATGTGACTGCCCAAGCCAATGCCACTGGAACGAGTCAACTACTGGTACCTGTGAAAGAATAGACGATCAGAAGCATTGGTTTTTGTTAGATAGTGACTTTTTTGAATGAACTAACAAAAAGAGCAGTGAGCCAAATATCCGGCAAACTGCTCTTTTCTTTTATTTTAAGTCAATTTTCTTCTCACCAAGCTCTTTTCCAGCCATTCCCTGTGTTGCCTTTAAAACAACCGGTGTTTCAGTATCGTCTAAATCATAAGAAATAATTGCTTTGACTTTACCGCCTGGTTTGATATCATCTGATTGATGTTCTGTGTATTCTGCAAAGCGTTCATCTTGTGGTGTCATACCAACATTCAGCCGATTGATCGTATTTTCACCCTCCTGTGTTAATTCCATACAAGCAATCCAGACAGTAGAAGCAGACAGAGGTTCTTTACTGTCATTTGTCACTTCATAAGTCAGTGCTAATTGTGGTTTTTCTCTATAAAGAGCTGTATCAGCAGGTAACACTTCTGTAGAAAGAATTTTCACTGTAGCCATATCGATTTTTAAAGTATCATCTTTAAAATACGCATTGCCTTCTTTTTTTTGAGATGTCGAAGAGTCTGCACTACTTTTTTTTGTTGTATTGTCGTTGCTGCTGCATGCAACCAAAGTCAATCCGCACAATGTCAATATGCCGAAACCCAGAATTTTTTTCACTACTTATATCCTCACTTTTCTCATTTTTAGACTAGCTGTCAATGATTATCCAGCATGAATCGATTAACTCTATACTACCTTGAAACAGAAGAAATAACAAGATAACTTTGAGATAAAAAAAAGAAAATGATCCTTCTGAAAATGAAAGAAGGACCACTTAAAATGCTAAAAAAATGATAAAAACATAAGTATTTATTTAATTAAAATCCTCGACTGCTACCGCCAAAAGTCCCTCCGCCTGTAGAGTGTGTGCTGCTGCCGCCACCACCACCAGAGCCTCCGCCATTTGAATTGTTTCTAGGGATCCGCCGCGTGGTAACGAAAGAATTGATCAGCCGATCATTTTTACTTGTTAAATGCAGCGTTGCTTTTTCTCTGAAAGGATAAGAATAAGTACCAAATTTCAACTGGTATTTTGAAACGCTGATTGCAAAAAAGATGCCGCTTAAAATAACGGAGGCAATCAAAGCAATCAAAATTTCAGTGGTCGTTAGCACCTTATAACGTGTGATTTTACCTGTTTCTGTATCTACACGATAATGACCTCCAGGAACGCCTTGATCGAAGAATCTGCTAGTATCCTCAAGAAATGTTTGTGCAGCTTGAAAATAATTTTTATTTGTCAAACTAGGACCTATATTATCCTGCATTTGGTCGTTTCGTTTATCCGTCAGATAATCGATCATATTGCCTGAGGTAGAAATCACTGATTTTCGTTGATTCATGTCAATATAAAAAGTGACACCATTTTGATCCTTGCCAATTCGGTCAAGCATATAGTAATCTGCAAATCGAGTAGAATCGATCTCATTGTCGGTATTGGTAACAATAAAAATGCGTGCTTTCGTTTTTGCTTCGATCGGAGCAATCATTTCTTTTAATCGATCAACTTGTTCACTGGTAAAAAGCCCAGCTTGATCATCGATCGAATCTTCTGCAGCATAACTTTGTACGCTAAAACCAAAGAGAAGAACAAAGCATGTAAGAAACCATAAAGGCATTTTTTTTATCATATGAACCAGCCTCCGATCAAAAAAAGAGCTAATAAGAGAGAGAATAGACCGAAAGTGAAAAGACCTAAACGTTTATAGCTGACAGGAAGGATCCCGCTCACTTTTCCTGTTTGACCATTCATTGCGAAGTAGTAGACTTTCTTTGATTGTTCATTGCTTCTATAGGTCACTAACCAAATAGGTAAAAGCATATAATGATTTTTTTCATCTGCTAGAGAAATATCCGTTCGCAATTTTGTTAAGGAAGTATAGCCAGCAGCTGTATCCCGTAGTAAGGATTCAGAATAATCTTTGAGTTCGTTTTGAATAGCCTGTTGAATTGCTTCATATTCTATATCTCGTTTCTCTGCTTGAAAGCCAGCTAAATACTGGCTTTTAAACGAGCGAGCTTTATCGATAGGAAAAGGTTGGACTGTTTCGACCATTTTTTGCTGAGTATTTTTAGATAACGCATTTTTGATCAGTTCTTTGAATGAAATTTTTCCTTGTCGTGTAACCTCGAATTGTTTTGTTTCTGTATATTCCAGATCTCCGACTCGCCAAACCCGTAAAGTGGTCCCCATAGCATTCAGTTGACCATCGATATCGGCATCAACTACCCAATAAGGAAAATAGACCCCAGTCAATTTATCGATTTGCTCTTTATTGAAAAAATCTTTAGGAATAAACCATTTTTTCTTGGTCCAGGCTAAAAACGTTTCGACAGCTTCTTCTTTTTCGATCGCAAAAGGTAAGACTTTCTCCGGCAAAAAGGTCCCGCTTAAACGACCAGATAAAACAACTGGGTTATGACAATAATAGCAATAGGTAGCGGCTGTCGTTGCTTCTGTGACGATTTGGGCACCGCAGCTCGGACAGTTGAATAATTCCATATCGTCTTTGTTACTATCGGAAGTATCGTCAAACGCAGCTGCTTCATCAGAATTCATTCGATCAGCCTTTGCGTCTGCGGTATAAGTCAAATCCTCTTCAATGGCGGGATCTTCTAAATGAGCGTCGCGCTGAGACTGTTCATATGCTGTGACTTCTGACTCAGTATAAACATTTAAGCAGTATTCACAATGAAACTTTTGATCTTTAGGATCAAACAATAAAGGACCGTCGCAATTGGGGCATTTGTGTGTAAAAGTGTCCGTCATAATGTTTCCTTTCTTATTTGGCAATCTGATTCAGTTTGGACTGCTAAATAGGCTTGTTTAGTTTTAGAGTGCGAAACAAAACCGTTTTTTAGCTTTGTTCCGCACTCAGATTTTCTGTGTTGCTATTTATAATGGAATTCCTTGAAAAGGTTTGCCGCAATGCGGGCAGAATTTAGGAATACCGTTAGATAGGTCAACGACTTCACTACATTCACTGCATTTCATTTCTAATTTTGGTTTCTCATTGGTTGGCTTCGGTGTGCCGCAGTTAGAGCAGAATTTCCCTGAATTTTCTGTCCCACATTGAGGACAAGTCCAAGTATCAGCTGAGCCTTGGGCATTTTGCTGATTTTGTTTTTCCTGCATTTGCTGCTGATTGGTTTGAGAAGCTTGAGCAAAATAATTTCCGCTAGTATTCATGCCCATACCAACGCCCATAAATCCGTTCATTGCGCCTCCTTCATTGCTTCCAGCGGCTTCCATTCCACGGGCCAATGATCCTTGAACATAGCCTTCGCGGACACTTGGATCACTCAACATCGCTCCTTGATTACGCATATTGATCAATTTCGTTGAATCATCCGTGTATGAAATGCTAGCAACTGCAACAGAAACGATCTCCATCCCACGAAGTTCACGCCATTCGTCATCTAAGGCTTGTGCCATATATTTGCTTAATTCTAAACTTTTTGATGGTACATAAGAAATGCGCTCACCGTCTGCAGACATTTTATTGATTGCAGATTGAAGAGCTGTTAAGAATTCTGCTAAATATTGTTCGTTGATATCATTAATATCTACTTGGCTTTTATTTCGAGGAATCGCATTTGAGAAAAATAGTAATGGGTCTGTGATCTTGATCGAATAATTCCCATGCGCTCGTAAAAACAATTCTGCATTATAAAAATTATCAAAGTAATTAAGGGGAGAAGAAGTCCCAAATTTGATTCCTTTGATTTCTTGTAAATTGATATAGAAGACTTGTTGTTTTTGAGGAGTCACACCGCCAAATTTAAAACGGTCAAAACTTTCTGAAATTGCTGCTTTTAATGAACCATTGAACGCCGAAGGAGCGGAGTCATTTTTCACTGTGTAATAACCTTCTTCAGCAGTGTAATCAATGATTTTACCACCATCGACTAAAATCATCATCGTATTTGGGTACACATGTATAACAGAACCATCCGTCAAAACATCCTCTGTTCCTTTACGGTTAGAGCCGCGCTTATCATTTTTACGAACAAAAATTCCCTTGGTCATAACGGTCGTATCACCCATATCAGCAGGTTCAATGACTTCGATCCATTGATCCGCTAAGCCTCCGCCAATCGCACTTGTTGCTGCTTTGATAATTCCCATTCCAAATTCCTCCTTGATAAAAGTTGTACGTGAAAATAGTATACCATAAACGAAGAAGGTAAAAATACAGCTAAGGTATAATAAGCTTATTGATTTTTTGCTAAGCTTCCTCTTTTTATAACGAATAAATGACAAGATTGAGGTATAATAAAGAAGACATTTTAAAATGGAAGAGATGGGGGAATCGCTAGTGGAAAGAAGAACACAAAAGAAGTCAAAAAAACCGATAATTTTAGTAATTAGCGGGATAATAGTTGTTGCTGCTTTAGGTGGTGGTGTTTTTGCTTATAGTGCATGGCAAACTAAGCAAGAAATAAAGCAAGCGGAGAAAACAGCGCAAACTTTTTTAAAACATTTATCTAAGCAAGAGTTTGATCAGCTTCCTACTGTGTTGAGTGAAGAGTCGATCAAAGACAATGGATATGATAAGAATCAATTAGTCGAAAAATATGAAGCGATCTTCACTGGGATACAAGCACAAGGAATCAAGAGTAAACAGGTAAAAGTTGAAAAAGAAGCTAGTGACAAGTTCACATTTAGCTATCAACTAGAGATGACGACGCCGTTAGGTAACTTAAAGGGTTTATCCTATAAAACGACGATCGATAAAGAAAAAGACAACTACAAAATCAACTGGCAACCTAGCTTGATTTTTCCGAAGATGTCTGGTCAGGATAAAGTCTCTATTGGCGTAGATACTGCGGCGCGTGGAGAAATCGTTGATCGTAACGGAAAGGGGCTTGCTGTAAATCAAGCTTTTGATCAGGTTGGTATTGTTCCAGGAAAACTTGGAGAAGGAGACGCAAAAACGGCAAACATCAAAGCTTTCAGTGATCAGTTCAATGTTCCTGTAGATGAAATTGAACAACATTTGAAGCAAGCTTGGGTCCAAGATGATTCATTCGTGCCGATCAAAATATCCTTTGATCCGATCACTGATTTGCCACAAGGTGCGGCTTCACAAGATAAAATTGTCCGATACTATCCACTAAAAGAAGCAGCTGCACAATTGATCGGCTACGTTGGAACAGTGACAGCAGAAGATATTGAAAAAGATCCTTCTTTAAGCAGCACTGGTGTCGTTGGGAAAGTTGGGCTGGAACAAGCCTTTGATAAAGAATTACGTGGACAAGACGGTGGAAGTATCACTATTACTGATGAAAATGGACAGGAAAAAAGTGTTCTTCAAAAAGTAGAGAAAAAAGATGGTCAGAAAATTCAATTGACGATCGATAAAAATGCACAGTCACAAGGCTATGCTATTTTTGCAAATCGTCCAGGCAGTGCTGTTGTGATGGATCCTCGGCAAGGGGATTTATTAGCGACTGTCAGTTCACCATCTTTTGATCCGAATAAGCTTGCAAATGGTATTTCTCAAACAGAATATGATGCGTATGCTAATAATGAAAATTTACCATTTACAGCAAGGTTTGCTACAGGTTACGCACCAGGCTCGACCTTTAAGACGATCACAGGTGGTATTGGTTTAGATGCTGGGACACTTAAGCCGGAAGAAGAGCTTGCGATCAATGGATTGAAATGGCAGAAGGATGCTTCTTGGGGCGACTATTTTGTGACGCGGGTAAAAGAAGCAAGTCCTGTCAACTTACGAACAGCATTGGTCAACTCTGACAATATCTATTTTGCAGAACAGACGCTGCGTATGGGGGAAGAAACTTTTAGAAAAGGGCTGGATAAATTTATTTTTGGTGAAAAACTAGACTTGGCCATTCCGATGAATCCAGCTCAAATTTCAAATGAAGACTCGTTCAAATCAGAGATTCTATTGGCAGATACAGGTTATGGTCAAGGTCAGCTTTTGATCACACCGATCCAGCAAGCGGCGATGTATACAGTTTTCCAAAATGAAGGTAAGCTGGTCTACCCGAAAATCGAGTTGTCTAAAGAGACAAAGACGAAAGAAAATGTAATTAGTTCAAATGCGGCTAATACGATCGTGACGGATCTTCTTGGCAGTGTGGAAGATGCAGATGGTTACGTGCATAATATGTACAATCCTGAATTCTCATTGGCTGCTAAAACAGGAACAGCTGAAATCAAAGAGAAACAAGATACCGTTGGCAAGGAAAATAGCTTCCTTCTGGCTATGGATCGCAGCAATAATAAGTTCTCTGCGATGATCATGGTAGAAGACTCTAGAAAAAATGATACAGCGACAGATATCAGTAAACCGTTGATTGATTATTTAGAAGCAACCTATAAATAAATGTAGAGATAAAACAAGCTATTTTTGAGTTAGCTGTCAATTTATTAAAATTTAGGAAACCTTAAGAGAGCGAGACAAAACTAAAAATCAGTTTTGTTTCGCTCTCTAAACGTGAATAAACGGCGAAAAAAAAGCAGCTCCTTCGGAAATAAGCAGAAATTCACTAAAATTTGAAAAGCAATTTTCGTAAATTCTTTCTTATTTCTCGGAGCTAAACGCTTTTGTCTCAGCCTCATTAATTTCGAATAAACGGAAAAAAAAGCAACTTCTTCTTAATTTTTTTGGAGCTAAATGTTTTTGCCTCAGTCTACGTTTTCTTGTGCTTTTTATATTTATTTAGAAGAACACTTGGACTTTTTTACTGCTTCGAAAAAATATGCTACAATGAAACAACTACCTAATGAAAGAAAGGGATTTTTTTGTGCGTATTTTAGCAATAGATACCTCGAATCAGACATTATCTATCGCAGTTTGTGATGAGGAAAAAATTTTAGGACAATATACTATAACCGTGAAACGCAATCATAGTTTGACATTGATGCCAGCGATCACACAATTGATGAAAGATATTGGTTTGAAACCCAAAGAGCTTGATCGAATTGTCGTTGCGCAAGGTCCGGGTTCATATACGGGGTTGAGAATAGGTGTAACAACTGCCAAAACATTAGCATACACGCTGAATAAAGAATTAGTTGGAATTTCTAGTTTGAAAACGGTAGCGGCGAACTGTATTTCGGTCAAAGGTGTGATCGTTCCGTTGTTCGATGCTAGAAGAAATAATGTTTATACAGGAGCCTATGAATACATAAATGGTGAATTACAGACGATCATTGCAGATCAACATATTTCTTTAGAAGAGTGGTTGAAGCAATTGAAGGAGTTTGAACATATCTATTTTGTCGGTGAGGATGCTGTGAAATTTCAAGAACAAATAAAAGAAATCTTGCCGGATGCTGTGATCAATACGATTCCTCAATGGCAGACCCCAAACGCTTCCGTACTTGCTGGACTTGGAAGAACAGCAGAACCTTCAATGGATATTCATCATTTTTTACCGGATTATCTGAAACGAGTAGAAGCGGAAGAAAATTGGCTAAAAGAACATAAACCTGAAGGAGAAACATATGTTGAAAAGATTTAATCCTTTCAATAAGCTTGCAGGCTTACTTTTTAAAACTCGGCCTTATGAAGCAAAAACGATTCAGCTTTCTAATGAAGATTATTTCGTGCGGGCAATCAAATTTGAGGATATCAAGGATTTATTATCTATCGAAAGGGAAGTCTATGCCGGTGAAATGCCATGGACGAAAACCGCCTTTTTAATGGAGCTGCAGGCAACAGACCCTCATTTGTATTTGTTGATTCAAAAAGAAGGAAAAACGATCGGTTTTATTGGTTGTCGATTGTTTGGGAAAGATGCGCACATTACAAATGTCGCAGTTTCTACTGCCTATCAAGGAAAAGGGATCGGTAGTTTTTTGATCAAAGAAATTCAGCAGTTTTCTGTTTTGAATAAATGCGAAACGATTTCATTAGAAGTGAGGATCAGTAATAAGAATGCTCAAAGAGTCTATAGAAAATTAGGGTTTACATCAAGTACGATCAAGCAGGAGTACTATACTGAAAACAAAGAAGACGCCCTTGAAATGGTGTTGTCTTTAAAAGAAGAGTGATCAAATGTATTGTTTAAAAGAAGAGCTGCCGATCGAGTCTGCTGCTGAAAAGTTATGGCAATTATGTGAAAACGCGTATGAGCATGGTTCTCCGTGGTCATTGGAGCAATTCAGTGTTGATCTGCAGCAAGAAGTAATGGATTACCTTGTAAAGATCGAAGAAGACGAATGGCAGGGATTTATCAGTTACCAGCAAATTTTAGATGAGGTCGATATATCTCATATCGTTGTCCAAAAGAAGTTACAGGGAATGGGCGTAGGCAGTCAATTGTTGGATCAGGCTATTCAGCTTTTTAAAGAGCAGGGAATCAAGACTGTTTTTTTAGAAGTCCGAGCATCCAATTATGCGGCTCAGCAGTTATATCTGAAAAAAAAATTCGAGACGCTTAGTCGCCGAAAAAAATATTACACACGTCCAGTAGAAGATGGAATTGTAATGTGTTTAAAAATTAAGGAAGTGGAACAATGACTTTTTTTTATAAAGAAAGAAAACTGATCTTGGCAATCGAAAGCAGCTGTGATGAAACGAGTGTCGCAGTAATTGAGAATGGCGATCAAATTTTATCCAACATAGTTGCTTCTCAAGTGAAAAGTCATCGTCGATTTGGCGGTGTCGTGCCGGAAGTCGCGAGTCGTCATCATGTGGAGGAAATCACGCTGTGTATCGAAGACGCATTGATGGAAGCTGAGGTAGGACCGGCTGATTTAAGTGGAGTGGCAGTGACTTACGGACCTGGCCTTGTAGGCGCATTATTGATTGGAATTTCCGCTGCAAAGGCTTTTGCATGGGCTCATGATCTGCCGTTGATTCCAGTCAACCACATGTCTGGCCATATTTATGCGGCTCACTTTGTAGAGCCGTTACAATTTCCTTTGATGGCGTTACTCGTCAGCGGAGGGCACACAGAGCTAGTGTATATGAAAGAAACTGGCTCCTTTGAAATCATCGGTGAAACAAGAGATGATGCTGCTGGTGAAGCGTATGATAAAGTTGGACGGGTGTTAGGATTAAGTTATCCGAGCGGTAAGGAAATTGATACACTGGCTCATTTAGGGCAAGATACGTATCATTTTCCACGAGCGATGATGAAAGAGGATAATTATGACTTTAGTTTTAGCGGGTTAAAAAGCTCGTTTATCAACACTGTTCATAATGCACAACAACGGGAGGAAGCACTTAGTATCGAAAATCTGGCGGCTAGCTTTCAAGCGAGTGTGATCGACGTATTAGTTGACAAAACAATACGTGCTTGTAAAGAATATCCTGTGAAACAATTAGTTATGGCCGGCGGAGTTGCTGCAAATCAAGGATTAAGAGAACGATTAAGTCAGGAGATCGCTGATCAATTGCCAGAAACAACTTTTATTGTTCCTCCATTAAGACTATGTGGGGATAATGCTGCGATGATTGGTGCGGCAGCATTCGTCGAAGCAGAAAAAGGCCATTTAGCTGATGCTCATCTAAATGCAGAACCTAGTTTGAGCTTTAAAACGATCGGTCAATAATTAAGGACTAGGCATATTCGTAAAATTTTGCTATAATAAATCCAGTTTCATATTGATTCGTTGAAAAAGAGAGTACTTTATCTAAGGTCATCACAAGCGATTTCGGGACGGTGTAAGCCGAAAATGACAAGTAAAGGAAGCGCACTTTAGAGGATCTGCACAAGCAGACGGCTATCTACCGTTATTAGATTAAGTGGGTCTATCGTAGAATGGACAATTAGAGTGGTACCGCGGGAAATTCTCGTCTCTGGTGTTTTTAAACACCAGGGACTTTTTGTTTTGAAACACTGCGATTGGCAAAGCCAGAGCAGATGTTGAAAAGTAGTTGGCGATGAATGGAGCGAAGTATCAAAGCGAAGGAAACACCGCAATTGATGAAACTTGCATATCTGTTGAGAAGTTTTCAGTAGTCAAAGAAAGCCATATTCTTAAGTAAAAAGTAACGATGAGTAAGAATAAAGGAAACATTAACTGTGCGAGCGCAAATGAACTAAAAATGAATAACCTAATATATAGGAGGAGAAAGATGAATAACAAAGAAATCGTAGCAAAAGCTATTTATGCAGTAGTGAAAGATGATCTATCTTTAGAGACAGTCACACAATTATTAGAAAATCCTAAGTCAGTTGACCATGGCGATGTGGCTTTTCCAGCTTTTTCATTAGCAAAAGTCTACCGTAAAGCACCACAACAAATTGCTGCAGATTTAGCCGAAAAAATCGAAGGTTCAGATTTTGAAAAAATTGAAGTGGTTGGCCCTTATTTAAACTTTTTCATGAATAAAAAGATGGTCAGTCATGCAGTGATCACTCAGATTGCCAAAGAAAAAGGTCATTATGGGGATAGTTCTATTGGGGGAAAGGGCAGTGTACCGATCGATATGTCATCGCCGAACATTGCAAAACCAATTTCAATGGGGCATTTACGTTCAACAGTCATTGGTAATTCAATTGCCTTTATTCTCGAAAAAATCGGTTATTCGCCTGTTCGTATCAATCATTTGGGCGATTGGGGCACTCAATTTGGAAAGCTGATCGTTGCTTATAAAAAATGGGGCTCAGAAGAAGGCGTCAAAAATGCGCCAATTACAGAATTACTACGTCTATATGTGCAATTTCATGAAGAGGCGGAAACACAACCTGAATTGGAAGAAGAAGCACGTGCGTGGTTCAAAAAACTTGAAGAAGGGGACCAAGAAGCTACTGATTTATGGCAATGGTTCCGTACAGAGTCACTAAAAGAGTTTGATAAAATCTATGGTATGCTTGAAGTGTCGTTTGATTCTTATAATGGGGAAGCCTTTTATAATGATAAGATGGCTGAAATCGTTACAATGCTGGAAGAAAAGCATCTACTGCAAGAAAATCAAGGTGCTGAAATCGTTGACCTATCTGCGTATGACTTAAACCCTGCGTTGATCAAAAAATCAGACGGGGCAACACTATATATCACCCGTGATTTAGCTGCAGCAGTTTATCGTAAACGGACGTATGATTTTGCTAAAGCAATTTATGTCGTTGGTAACGAGCAGTCAAATCACTTCAAACAGCTAAAAGCTGTGTTGAAAGAATTAGGTTTTGAGTGGTCGGATGATATGCATCACGTACCATTTGGATTGATTACACAAGGCGGTAAGAAGTTATCTACGCGTAAAGGGAAAATCGTTCTTCTAGAAGAAGTCTTGAATGAAGCAGTTTCGCTAGCGAATAAGCAAATCATGGAAAAAAATCCTGACTTGCCAAATCGCGAAGAGGTAGCAAGACAAGTAGGGATCGGTTCAGTGATTTTCCATGATTTGAAAAATGATCGTTTGAACAATTTTGATTTCGTACTAGAGGAAGTTGTGCGTTTCGAAGGTGAAACAGGACCATATGTTCAATACACTCACGCTCGCGCAATGAGTATTTTAAGAAAAGCGGATTTCACGATCGATGAAACAAAAGAATACGCTTTGAACGATAAAGAAAGCTGGGAAGTAGTAAAATTACTTCAAAAATTCCCAGATGTCGTTTTGCAAGCTGCTGACAAATATGAGCCTTCAGTGATTGCAAAACATGCGATCCAAGTTGCTCAAGCGTTCAATAAGTATTATGCCCATGTGAAAATTTTAGCTGATGATGCTGAGAGAGAATCACGTTTGGCTTTAGTTTATGCAATGGCTACGATCATCAAGGAAGATTTACGTTTATTAGGTCTTCATGCACCAAATGAAATGTAATAATTAAAAAGAAAAAAGCAGTTAGTCCCTGTTTATTTAGGGTCAACTGCTTTTTTGATTTTTACACTATTTTTGATTACTTTTGCCATTCTTGCTGCATTTGATCTAATAGATCGATCACGTCTTTTGTCAAGAATAGAGAACGATTTGACAAGGTTCCTTCGATCATTTGGATCATATTGTCGATTTCATAATTCAGTGCTTGAAAACTATCACCAGAGACGACCGTTTCAACTGTGCCGTCGTTGAAGAAAATTTTTGCTTCATCTGCTCGAGGATAGTCGTTGATCACCAAATAGGCATTTTCAAAAGCCACAACTCCTTGTTTGGGCATCTTTGCCTGAAAACTTAGTGAAACAGTGGCTATTTCTTGTGCATCATTTTGTAAAATAGTAGCCGATTGTTCATCTACTCCTGTAGAGAAAGGCTGCATCACAGAAGCGACTACTTTAGGCTGTGCACTCAAGAACCAACGGGCGAAAGAAACAGCATACGTTCCAATATCCAAAAGAGCACCGCCAGCTAATTCGGGATTAAAAAAGCGGTTGGTTGGATCGGGCTCTTTGTAACTGCCAAAAGGCGCCTGAATCATTTTTAGCTTGCCGAAACGACCAGAATCGATTTGGCTTTTTAGCTCATGATATAAAGGCATATTAAAAATCGTCATAGCTTCAGCTAAAATTAGATTCTTTTCTTCAGCTAGTTTCATCGCTTTAGTTAGTTCAGCGCTATTCATAGTGATCGCTTTTTCGCAAAGAACATGCTTCCCTGCGTGCAGAGCTTTCAAGATGTGGTCGATATGTTGTCTGTTTGGTACTGCAACGTAGATGATATCGATAGAATCATCTGACAATAGTTCCTCGTATGAGCCATATGCAGTAGGGATATTATGCTGTTTAGCAAATTCCTCTGCCTTACTCAATGTACGTGAAGCAACTGCATGTATGCTGCTGTGTTTATGCTGAAATGTTTCTGTAAAGCTTGTTGCAATATCACCAAGTCCGATGATGCCCCAATTATAATTTGCCATTGTTTGTTCCTCCTAATTAAAAGATCATTTCTATTATACATGAGAAGTATGAAATCGTGGTTAAATTTAAGCAAATGGAAGTTAACGTAAAAATTATTAGAGAAAAAGGTGAATGTTTCTTAAAAAAACGAAAATAAGTGGAGCAAAGAGATGCTTTTTTTTGATATTTTCAGTAAAATAAAGAAAGGAGGCGAAAGTCATGCACCAAATGTATATAGATATTCTTATCGATGCAATTATAGAAGAGTTTGAAACAGAAGAGACGTTTTATACCGACTATCTCCAAACGTCGAAAGAAAACTGGGAGAACTGGAAAAAAGGTCATACCAGCTTGACTAATGAAGAAATGCAAAAGGTGAAAAATCTTTTTACTGATTACGAGTGGATGCTGACACAAAAAGTGCTGCGCCAAACCATTCTTTTTCCAGAAAAAAGGAATATCGCTGTGTCTGAATATAAGCGATTAAAAACCTTGATCGCCAAAAAATGGCTGCAGTCTGGAGCAGGAGTGGCTGAATTGATCCCTTCAAAAAACAAGGCCGAACATGTAGAGCAAGCATATATCGATTTGAAAGTTACAGTTTCGTATGGTGAATGGGGCTTTGATGATATCGTTACGTTTCGCTTGCCGGCCACTTTACAAGGTCAGCTGGAAGGATCGAAAGTAGAGCTATTAGATTGGGTAAATGAAAATTTAATGGGAACTTACGTTGGTGAATAAGTAAGTGAGGAGTTTTTTTGTGAAACAAATTTTAGGCATATTATCCGTCATTATAATGTTAGGTGCTGTGATCTATGTATTTTTTGGACATGATACAGCAAAAGACAAGACAAAAAACACAACTGAAACAACAACAGAAGTAAGCCAAACGACCATGACGACAACATCTAAGGAACCAACGAAAACTTCGACAACCATGACTACGACAGCTGTAGATTGATTGTAATGAAAAAAACTGATATAATCAGTCAGCCATTGTCCGTTTTTTTTACGGAATGAATACACGATAAAGTAGGGAATGTATGAATAGTCAAAGGTATAAAAAGAAAAGAAGACAATCAAACTTACCGGCATTATTTGCGGGACTATTGATTGTTGGGGTTGCATTTATCTTTTCCATCAATGTGTTATCAGATAGTTCTAAAACTGAAGAAAATACGGCACAGAAAAATGAACAGGTGTCAAAAGAAGAGTTTATCGATAGAATCAGCCCGCACGCACAAGAGTTGCAGTCTTCTTATGGCGTTTTACCTAGTATTATTATTGGACAAGGAATCTTAGAGTCAAACTGGGGGCAAAGCACGCTTGCCTCTAAATATAATAATTTATTTGGAATCAAAGCGTATGGTGATCAGAAAAAAGTGAATCTTGAAACGAAGGAATACATCAATGAAGAGTGGATCGTGATTCAAGGTGATTTCAGAGTTTATGATACTTGGGAAGAATCAATGGATGACCATACTCGATTGTTTGTCAATGGTGTCACTTGGAATCCTCGTCTATATGAAAATGTGTTGTTGGCGAAAAATTATAAAGAGGCTGCACAAGCTTTACAGGATGCAGGCTATGCAACAGATCCAACCTATGCTGAAAAAGTTATTCATGTGATCGAAAGCTATGATTTAAACAAATACGATCATTAAGAAAAAGGAGGAGTTAGATGGAAGAGAAATGGGTACCGGAAATCGTCACACCGCTGAAGCAGGATATTGTACAAGTGCCGAAGGTGATTGCACAGGCAAGCGGGATCAGAATTTTTGGAAAGAAAATCAAGTCGATTATTTTTACTACGGATATTGCGATCATTCGGAATACGGATGCAAATGCAGTCATTGCTGTTTATCCATTTACCCCGCATCCGGCGATCACTAAAAGCATTATAGAAGCAGCAGATATTCCTGTATTCTCAGGAGTGGGCGGAGGTTTGACGCAAGGACAACGTTCTGCGTATATGAGCCTTTTTGCAGAAGCTCAGGGATCGATTGGGGTTGTATTAAATGGGCCGACACCAGTTGAAACAGTTGAGATGGTTTGTGAGGTTGTCGATATTCCTGTCGTTAGTACGGTGACGTCAATCCATACGCCAATCGATGAAAAAATAGCTGCTGGAGTGACGATGATCAACATTAGCGCTGGAAAAAATACAGCAGAAACCGTTCGCTATTTCAGAAAGAAATACCCTACGTTGCCGATCATTGCAACAGGAGGACCGACAGATGAATCAATCACTGAAACGATCGCAGCTGGTGCAAATGCCATTACCTATACTCCGCCTAGCAATGGTGAACTTTTTAGTCATAAAATGGATAAGTATAGGAATTTAGAAAAAGAAAACGATCAGTAGGATTGGTGAACAACATACTAAGTGATAAATGAGGATAAAAATTTCCTTATGATCACTTTTTTTGATGATTACAAAAATCAGGTTATATTACAAAACGATGAAAAATTAAATAAGCTAGCTTTACTAGTCTATAATTATTTTATTTTTATGTTATCATTAATTTAAATCGAATGAGAGAGTAGGAGTTGGGAAAATAATGAAAAAGTATTGTTACATAGTTGGGGCTGCTTTGTTGCTCTTTGCGCTTGGATCGACCCAGTCGGCGGAAGCGACAGAGGTGTTTGGAGACGAAAGCTATCAGGAAGCGCTTGACGCTGGTTATACAGCTGAACAAATCCAGAAAATTCAGGAGATGCCTGATTTTTCGTTAGAAACGATCGAAGAACAACCAGCAGCCAGAAGTGCGGTTACATTTGCAGCAGCTTCACAGAAAACACAAATTGTAAACGAAGCCAGAAGACATCTAGGTAAACCTTATGCTTGGGGTGGAAAAGGTCCGAATGTGTTTGACTGTTCTGGATTGACTCGTTATGTATACTTACAAGTGACGGGAAAAAACATTGGTGATTACACAGTGCCGCAAGAAAAATCTGGTGATCAAATCAGTGTTGCTCAAGCAGAACCTGGGGATCTTTATTTTTGGGGTGCTAAAGGAAACACGTATCATGTAGCGATTGCAATAGGAAATCACCAATATATCCACGCACCAAATGTGAATGAAGTGGTCAAAATCAATTCAACCACCTATTTTAAACCGGATTTCGCTGTACGAGTGATTAAAAATAGTGCACCTGCGATTCCTAATCTAGTGAGCTATCGTACGCATGTCCAAGATTTTGGCTGGGGCGGTTATGTAGCAGCAGGTCAATCAAGTGGAAGTACTGGACAAAAGAAACGATTAGAAGGTATTCAAATCAAGCTTGACTCATCTGTTAACGGAGGAATCCAATACAAAACACATATTCAAGATATTGGGTGGCAAGGTTGGAAAGCAAATAATGCGTTGAGTGGAACCACAGGACAAAAGAAACGGTTAGAAGCGATTCAAATCCAATTGACCGGAACTGCAGCCACACAATATGATGTGCAATACCGAGTCCACTCCCAAGATTATGGCTGGCAAGCGTGGACTAAAAATGGACAATCTTCGGGAACACAAGGATTGTCTAAACGTCTGGAAGCAATCGAAATCAGAGTGGTACCTAAAAATACTGCATTACCTACAGGCGGAAAAGCCGCATTCATCAAAAAATGAGGAACAAATAAATAATAGTTGTAAATAAAGCTCTGTAAGATTTCAATGAAAATTTATTCTTTTCATTGAAATTTTCAGAGTTTTGTACTATTGTATAGTAATACAAGAGCTTATATATGGTCATAATATGGATGACTGTCTCTACCCGACACCGTAAATGTCGGTCTATAAGCGAAAAAGAGTCTGAGGGCCTTTTTTGCTTTTTGCAGGAGAAGGCTTTTTTTGTTTTTATAAAAAATAGAATGAAGGAGTCGGAAGTAATGGAAGAACTAGTAAACCGAATCAAAGAAGACGGGAGAGTTTTGGGGGATGGCGTATTAAAAGTTGACAGCTTTGTTACCCATCAGGTCGATCCTATCTTGATGGAAGCAATCGGTTATCGTTTTGCAGAGGTATTTGCAAATGCGGGAATTACAAAAGTTGTTACGATCGAGGCTTCGGGGATTGCTCCAGCTCTTTTTGCAGCCAAAAAATTGAACGTACCAATGATTTTTGCTCGTAAAGCAAAAAGCTTAACAATGGACGAAGAGTTATTGACCTCTTCTGTATACTCTTTTACGAAACAAGTAACGAGTCAGATTTCAATTTCTAGAAAATTTTTATCCAGTGAAGATAAAGTATTGATCATTGATGACTTCTTAGCAAATGGTCAAGCAGCAAAAGGACTGATCGAATTATGTCAACAGGCTGGTGCTGACGTGGATGGCATTGGCATCGTGATCGAAAAGTCGTTTCAAGATGGTCGCTCGCTGTTAGAGGAAATGGGGATGAAAGTCGTATCTTTAGCTCGAATTGCGTCTCTACAAAATGGTGAAGTCGAATTTCTTGAGGGGGATGCGTAAAGTTGGCAAATGAAGAAAATCAAAACAAAGAATTGAATCAACAAAATCCTGAAAACGGCAAAGCAGCTGTTTTAGGGTTGCAGCATTTATTAGCAATGTATGCTGGCGCGGTAGCTGTTCCATTATTGATCGGTACAGGACTGAATTTTAATTCAGAACAGATGACTTATTTGATTTCCATTGATATTTTTATGTGCGGAATAGCTACTTTACTACAATTGACGGTCAATCGATTTTTCGGCATAGGGTTGCCTGTTGTATTAGGATGTGCGATTCAAGCCGTTGCTCCATTGATTATGATTGGGAACGATAAGGGGATCGGCGCGATCTATGGTTCGATCATTGCTTCTGGGATTTTTGTAGTGTTAGTTTCAGGAATATTCTCGAAAATCAAAAAATTGTTTCCTCCATTGGTCACAGGAACGGTGATCACGGTGATCGGATTGACCTTGATTCCAGTAGCTGTTGAAAAAATGGGCGGAGGAATGGCTTCTGCAAAAGATTTCGGTAATGGCACGAATTTATTATTAGCATTTATAACGATCGCTTTGATTATTGTTGTTCAAGTTTGGGGTCGAGGCTTTATCAAATCGATTGCGGTTCTTGTTGGGTTAGTCGGTGGCACGATTTTAGCGGCAGTCTTAGGTCAAGTCGATCTAGCTCCCGTCGGTGAGGCTACTTGGTTCCATTTCCCGCAACCTTTTTATTTTGGCGCACCGACATTTGATCTTTCATCTATCGTCTTGATGGTGATCATTTCAATTGTCAGTATGGTCGAATCGACAGGTGTCTATTTTGCTTTAGGGGATATTACAGGAAAACATATCGGAGAAGAAGAGCTTAAAAAAGGATATAGGGCAGAAGGATTAGCAGTTATTCTTGGTGGAATCTTCAATACGTTTCCTTATACCGGCTTTTCTCAAAATGTCGGTTTGGTCCAGCTTTCAGGAATCAAAACTCGCCGCCCGATTTACTACTCAGCATTTTTCTTGATCGCTTTAGGACTATTGCCGAAAGTTGGTGCTATAGCTCAAATTATTCCAGAACCTGTTTTAGGTGGAGGAATGCTGGTTATGTTTGGCATGGTAGCTGTTCAAGGAATGCGGATGTTATCTAAAGTTGATTATACGAACGATAAGAATTTGCTGATCATTGCGATATCAATTGGTTTTGGCCTTGGATTCAATATGATGCCGACTTTATTCCAGCAAATGCCTGAGACTTTACGTATGTTTACTGGAAACGGAATTGTAATGAGCAGTCTGACTGCTATCATTTTGAATCTACTTTTCAACGGTTTGAAATCAGAGGAATAATTGAATAAACAAAATAAAGAAAAACCGAATGTTCGTTTGGTTTTTCTTTATTTTATCTGTATATACGAACGATAAGGTTAAAAATCACTATAATATTCGATTTTATTTTGACACCTTGCTTGAGCCTTGCTAAAATGAAGGGGAATAGAGAAAGGGGAATCTTATGTCTGTCGTGGTTTCAGTAGTAATGGGAAGTACATCGGATTGGCCGACAATGAAAGAAGCGTGTGATCGTTTAGAAGCATTTGGAGTTCCTTATGAAAAAAAAGTCGTATCTGCTCATCGAACGCCGGACTATATGTTTAGTTTTGCTGAAGAGGCAAGAGCCCGTGGCATTAAAGTGATTATCGCAGGAGCTGGCGGTGCTGCCCACTTACCAGGGATGATAGCTGCTAAAACTACATTACCGGTGATAGGAGTGCCTGTTCAGTCGAAGGCATTAAATGGATTGGATTCATTGTTATCGATCGTTCAAATGCCAGGAGGTGTCCCTGTAGCAACGACTGCGATCGGTCGTGCAGGAGCAGTCAATGCAGGATTGCTTGCAGTTCAGATGCTTTCCATGTATGATGTAGAGTTAGCAGGGAAATTAGACGCTGAGCGTAAATTTCTTGAACAAACAGTGATGGAAAGTAGTGATGAACTTGAATAAACCATTATTGCCGGGTCAAATGATCGGGATCATTGGTGGCGGACAATTAGGCAGAATGATGGCGCTTAGCGCTAGGGAGATGGGCTTTCGTATAGGCGTTTTAGATCCGACTGTTGACTGTCCGGCAGCACAGGTGGCTGATTGGCATTTACTGGCTGAATATGATGATGTTGAAGCGCTAAAAGAATTAGCTAGTCGTTCCCAAGTGTTGACTTACGAATTTGAAAATGTCGATGTTGAGGCGTTGATGCAGGTGCAAGATTTGACAGAGATCCCTCAAGGTTCCGATCTTTTAGCGATTACTCAAGACCGCTTATTAGAGAAGTCGTTCCTTGAAGAAAATAATATCGTGATTGCACCATATGCAACGATCGTTAGCCCAACAGATATTCAAGATGCGATCGACGGTATCGGTTACCCATGTGTGCTGAAGACAACTAGAGGCGGTTATGATGGCAAAGGGCAATTTGTCTTATACAGTACTTCCGATGTTTCTTCTGCGATGCATCTATTAAGAGAGGGAACCTGCGTCTTAGAAGCTTGGATTCCTTATGAAAAAGAGATATCCGTCCTAGTGAGCGGAAATGGGCAGGGACAATATACTGTTTTCCCTGTCGTAGAAAATATTCATCGTAACAATATTTTGCATGAAACGATTGCGCCAGCTAGAGTCAATGATGACGTTGTTGCTGAGGCACAACGCATCGCTCGTGTCATTGCCGAATCGGTCGATTTAGCTGGAACACTAGCTGTTGAAATGTTTTTGACCAATGATGGTGGTATTTATGTAAATGAGTTGGCACCAAGACCGCACAATTCTGGACATTATTCGATCGAAGCGTGCTCGATGAGTCAATTTGATGCCCACATTCGAGGGATTTGCGGCTGGCCGTTGGCTGAAGTTGAACTATTATCAGAAGCAGTGATGGTCAATATTTTAGGTGATGAAATGTATGAAACGATGGATGTGATTGCTGAAAAACCAGAGTGGCATTTTCATTATTATGGTAAAGCAGAAGCAAAGAAAGGCCGCAAGATGGGGCATATCACGATTTTGACAGAGGATATATACGAAACCCTAGAAGAAATTTATCAAACAACTATTTGGGATTAAAAAGGAGCAGATAAACGAATGATTGATCGTTATACACGACCAGAGATGGGTGCTATTTGGACAGATGAGAACCGCTATAAAGCTTGGTTGGAAGTTGAGATTTTAGCTGATGAAGCTTGGGCAGAACTAGGTGAAATACCAAAAGAAGATGTGCAGAAAATTCGTGACAATGCTTCATTTGATGTTGCTCGAATTTTAGAGATTGAAGAAGAAACGCGTCATGATGTTGTGGCATTTACTAGAGCTGTATCCGAAACGTTAGGTGAAGAACGTAAATGGGTACATTATGGTTTGACGAGTACAGATGTCGTTGATACAGCTTATGGCTATCAATTGAAGCAGGCCAATGATATTTTAAGAGCAGATCTCGCACGTTTTACAGAAATCGTTGGTGAAAAAGCTAAAGAACATAAAGATACAGTCATGATGGGTCGTACACACGGTGTTCATGCTGAACCAACTACTTTTGGATTGAAGCTAGCTTTATGGTATTCAGAAATGAAACGAAATATTGAGCGTTTTGATCATGCAGCTAGAGGCGTAGAGGCTGGGAAGATCAGTGGTGCGGTTGGAACGTTTGCGAATATTCCTCCTTTTGTTGAAGAATATGTTTGTGAACATTTAGGCATCAGAGCGCAGGAAATTTCTACTCAAGTTTTACCGCGAGATCTGCATGCTGAATACGTTTCTGCAATGGCGCTGATTGCAACAAGTATCGAAAAATTTGCAACAGAGATCCGCGGCCTGCAAAAATCTGAAACACGAGAAGTGGAAGAGTTTTTTGCAAAAGGTCAAAAAGGTTCATCTGCGATGCCGCATAAACGAAACCCGATCGGTTCAGAAAATATGACAGGGCTTGCTCGTGTGATTCGCGGACATATGGTGACAGCCTATGAAAACGTTACTTTATGGCATGAAAGAGATATTTCCCACTCATCGGCGGAACGAATCATTATTCCAGATACAACGATCTTACTGAATTATATGTTGAATCGCTTCTCGACGATCGTGAAAAATCTAACTGTTTTTCCAGAGAATATGAAACGCAACATGGAGGCGACCTTTGGGCTGATATATAGCCAGCGAGTATTATTAAAATTGATCGATCACGGTATGACAAGAGAGGCAGCTTACGATTTAGTTCAGCCGAAAACGGCTTATGCTTGGGATCATCAAACGGCGTTCAGACCATTACTTGAAGCTGACGAAAAGATCACCTCGGTGTTATCTAAAGAAGAGCTTGATGATGCATTTGATTATAATTATCATTTAAAAAATGTTGACATTATTTTTGAGCGTGTCGGACTAGCGTAATAGAAAAAAGAGAGTATCAACCAAAAGAAATCGTTACTTTTGGTTGATACTCTTTTCTTATCTAAAGAAGTTCAATATGACTATCAAAGTGTTGTTCAATAAAATAAGTTTGTTTTGTGATTTCATCTACTGAGATCGTTGAACCTTCTGGTATAACGATCCACTTTGTTTCGATATCGTCATTTCGATGGATCACGGCTGTGACGATGCCAATAAATGTATCTAGCTTTTTTGCTGGTACATTTAAAATATATGCATCTTGTTCTTCGCCGTCTCCGCCTCTCACTCCTTCAATGTAACCATAATTTACTGGGTAACGATTATTAAAGGAATCTAGATAACCAATAGGTCGATCGACTGTTACTTTAACTTTTAGTTTTTCCATAATCTCTCCTCAAGTGGTCAAAAAAACTCTTAGCTGTATCTCTAAGAGTTTCTGTCTTTTAAATGGCTATTTCTCTTAAGTTTCTTAATGGTGAAGTAGAAGGCGCTTTTAGCGCAGTAAGTAGTTGATCGATAAACAAATAATTGCACTCTTTTGAATTAAAGTAAATCTGAATACAATATTTATTTTTACAGAAATGTTGTTCGTGAATCTGGTGGATCAACAGTTCGTTGTTATGGCTATTTATATAACGAAACGTACGCTTTCTTCGTTCAGAATGTCGTTGAAAAATACGCTTCAAATTTCTAAATGTGTAGTAAGAGCTGTGCTGATTCAACTTATGAACTTCTTCTAAGGCTAATAAGTCATTATACAATTTCGTTCGTTCTTCAAGCACTAATCCTGCCAAAAATTCCTGAGTCAAATGGTCATAATCGCTAGTCATTCTTGAGGTCCCTCCTAAAAATCATCACTAAAGAATAGTGAACACGTTAAGCAAGTTATTTTTTATTAGCATACCATTTTTACTATCTATTGTAAATGCTTACAGCTGTTTTTCTGTTGTTTGAGGAATGAAGAAAAAGTATCATTTTGATAAACACGAACGATTATGATAAATGTTTTATTATCGTTAATGATTTTGTTGACGCCCTGAATAATGCTTGTTAAAATGTAAACAAAGATATTATACGAATGATATTCGTTTTTATAATAAAAAACGTACGGAAAGAGAGTGCTGAACTGCGATGGAAGATATGTTGTTATATGAAGGTAAAGCAAAAAAACTATTTAAAACAGATGATCCTGAGCAATTACGAGTGGAATACTTAGATCAGGCAACTGCTTTGAATGGAGCTAGGAAAGATATTGTTCAGGGGAAAGGAATGCTCAACAATCAAATAACCGCATTGATTTTTGAGCAACTCGCACAAAAAGGAATGTCGAGCCATTTTATCAAAAAAATATCAAAACACGAACAATTGGTGCGTCCTTTAGCGATCATACCTTTAGAAGTTGTGATCAGAAACATTTCTGCTGGCAGTTTTGCTAAGCGATTAGCTTTTGAAGAAGGAGTAGAATTAGCACAGCCGATTTTGGAATTTTACTTTAAAGAAGATTCATTGGATGATCCATTGATCAATGATGACCATGTCAAAATTCTTGAAATTGCAAATGAAGAGGAAATCAAAACAATCAAAGACGAAGCGCATAAAATAAATCAACTGTTGATTGAGATTTTCAGAGAAATCGATCTACGATTAGTTGATTTTAAAATCGAATTTGGCAGATGCTCTGACGGAACGATTTTATTAGCTGATGAAATTACCCCTGATACGTGCCGTTTATGGGATTTTAAAACGAATCAACCTCTAGATAAAGATGTCTATCGTAAAAATTTAGGTGAAATTGTACCTGTGTATCAAGAAGTATTAACTCGTTTGGAAAAAAGATTCAATTAACGATAAAAAAGGAGAATAGTCAATGAATTACTTAGCAAAAGTCTATGTTACGTACAAAGATTCTGTATTAGATCCTCAAGGAGAAGCGGTCAAAGGAGCGGTTCATCGCTTAGGATTCAATGAAATCGAAGAAATTCGGATAGGAAAATACTTTGAAATCAAAGTGGCACAAAGTGATCGGACTGTTGAAACTGTGATCGAAGAAATTTGTGATAAATTACTAGCAAATGTCAATATGGAAACCTATCGTTATGAAATCACGGAGGAGCTCTAAAATGAAATTTGCGGTCATTGTTTTTCCCGGATCGAATTGTGATATGGATCTTTTATGGGCTGTTAGAGACATTTTAGGTGAAGAGGCAGAATATGTTCGTCATGATGCAGAGAGTTTAGAAGGATTTGATGGGGTATTGATACCTGGCGGCTTTTCATATGGTGATTACCTTAGATGCGGGGCGATTGCCCGTTTTTCTAAAATCATTGATGAAGTTGTTCGGTTTGCGGATGAAGGAAAACCAGTTTTTGGCACCTGTAATGGCTTTCAGATTTTGACAGAAGCTGGGTTGTTGCCGGGAGCGTTGATTCGCAATGAATCGCTTCATTTTGTTTGTAAAACTGTGTCGCTGAAAGTGGTGAATAATCAAACGAATTTCACCTCCGAGTACAAAGCTGGAGAATGCATTCGAATACCGGTAGCACACGGCGAGGGAAATTATTATTGTGATGAAGAAACGCTCGAAACACTGAAAAAAAAACAGCAAATCGTTTTTACGTATGCAGATGAAAACCCTAATGGAAGTATTGAAAATATTGCTGGGATCATCAATGAAAAAGGCAATGTTTTGGGTATGATGCCGCATCCGGAACGAGCTGTAGAAAGTCTTTTAGGCTCTGATGATGGTCTGCGCTTTTTTAAATCGATTGTTAAAAACTATGAAAAGGAACGGATAAACGTATGATGAAAGTAACGGAACCAACGCCAGAAGACATCAAAAACCAACGAATCTATTCTGACTGGGGCTTAACAGATGAAGAGTATCGAATGATCGAAGAGGATATTTTAGGCCGGATGCCGAATTACACAGAAACAGGTTTATTCTCAGTGATGTGGAGCGAGCATTGTTCGTATAAAAATTCAAAGCCCGTTTTACGAAAGTTTCCTACCACAGGACCGCAAGTATTACAAGGACCAGGTGAAGGTGCGGGGATCGTCGATATCGGTGATGGTCAAGCAGTGGTATTCAAAGCGGAAAGTCATAATCATCCCTCAGCGGTTGAACCATATGAAGGTGCAGCAACCGGTGTTGGTGGGATCATTAGAGATATTTTCAGTATGGGCGCAAGACCAATTGCATTGTTGGATTCTTTACGGTTTGGTGAACTGACAAATGATCGGACAAAATATCTTTTAGAAGAAGTGGTTGCTGGTATTAGCGGCTACGGAAATTGTATTGGAATCCCAACTGTCGGCGGTGAAGTTGCTTTTGATCCTTGCTACGAAGGCAATCCTTTAGTAAATGCGATGTGTGTCGGTTTGATCGATCATAAAGATATTCAAAAAGGACAAGCCAAAGGAGTCGGGAATGCCATCATGTATGTCGGAGCGAAAACAGGACGCGACGGCATTCATGGTGCGACATTTGCTTCTGAAGAATTTGTTGAGGGTGAAGAGCAGCAGCGTTCTGCTGTTCAGGTTGGTGATCCTTTTATGGAAAAACTTTTACTGGAAGCTTGTTTAGAATTGATCTTGAACCACTCAGATATTTTGGTGGGCATTCAAGATATGGGAGCAGCTGGTTTGGTTTCTTCTAGTGCTGAAATGGCTTCAAAAGCTGGTTCTGGTTTGATTTTAGATCTAGATGATGTACCACAGCGTGAAATAGGCATGACACCTTATGAGATGATGTTATCTGAATCGCAGGAACGTATGTTGATCTGTGTTGAAAAAGGACGTGAACAAACAGTTATTGACTTGTTTCAAAAATATGATTTGGACGCTGTGACGATTGGGAAAGTGACAGATGATGGGCTTTATCGTTTGAATCATAACGGCATAGAAGTTGCTAATTTACCTGTGGATGCATTGGCAGAAGATGCACCAGTGTATCAAAAGGAAAAACAAGAACCAGCTAGAATCAGTGCTTTTGCTTCAATGGATGATTTCTATCCGGAAGTAATCGACGGAACTCAAACATTACTTGCTTTGCTGCAACAGCCGACTATCGCTTCTAAGAAAGTCATTTATGAAACCTATGACTCCCAAGTGCGAACGAATACGGTCGTATTACCTGGTAGTGATGCAGCTGTTTTACGCGTTCGCGGAACGAATAAAGCGCTAGCGATGACGACAGATTGTAATGCGCGTTATCTTTATTTGGATCCGGAAGTTGGCGGACAAATAGCAGTGGCAGAAGCTGCAAGAAATATTGTTGCTAGCGGCGGTCAGCCTTTAGCGATCACTGACTGCTTAAATTATGGCTCACCGGATAAACCGGAAGGGTTTTGGGAGCTGTGGACATCTGCTGATGGAATAGCAAGAGCATGTGAAGTTTTAGAGACGCCAGTAATTTCCGGAAATGTTTCTTTATATAACGAGACTGATGGTAAAGCAATTTATCCCACACCTGTTATTGGTATGGTTGGATTGATCAGTGATTTGAAGAATATAACGACACAAGACTTTAAAGCAGCAAACGATTTGATTTATGTGATAGGGGAAACAAATGCAGATTTTAATGGTACTGAAATCCAAAAAATGCACTTAGGTCGAATCGAAGGAAAATTGATGGACTTTGATTTAATGATTGAAAAAGAACATCAACAGTTAGTTTCAAAAGCGATTGAAGCAGGCTTGGTTGCAAGTGCTCATGATTGTTCAGAAGGCGGTTTAGCAATCGCCTTAGCAGAATCTGCATTTAAAAAGAATGTTGGTATAGATGTGGATGCAGCAATGGATACTGCGCTGTTGTTTTCTGAAACACAATCTCGTTTTGTTGTCTCAGTGAAACCTGAAAATCAAGTTGCTTTTGAACAACTAGTAAAAGACTCGGCTCGAAAAATCGGTGTAGTTACTAATAATGGATTGCTCAAGATTAAAACTGCTGATCAAAAAATCGAATTGATGACACAAAAGGCGAGAGAAGTCTGGGAGGAAGCTATTCCATGTCTTATGAAGTAAAAAGTCTAAATGAGGAATGCGGAGTTTTTGGGATTTGGGGACATCCAGATGCTGCTCGAGTAACGTATTTTGGTCTTCATAGTTTGCAGCATCGCGGACAAGAAGGTGCAGGCATCGTTTCTAATCATGAGGGGAAATTAAATGGTTATCGCGGGTTGGGGCTATTATCTGAAGTGTTCAAAGATGACCGCTCGCTAACTGCACTGAATGGCGAATCTGCTATTGGTCATGTCCGCTATGCAACTGCTGGAAATGGCAGTGTAGATAATATTCAGCCATTTTTATTCAAATTTTATGATAGCTCATGTGGTCTTGCTCATAATGGAAATCTAACCAACGCCAAGAGTTTGCGAAAAGAATTGGAAAAAGATGGTGCAATTTTTCATTCTAACTCAGATACTGAAATTTTGATGCATCTGATTCGTCGTAGTAAAAAAGAAACGTTTATCGAACAGCTAAAAGAAGGTCTGAGAACAGTCAAGGGTGGTTTTGCATACTTACTGATGACTGAAACGGCAATGATTGCAGCACTTGATCCAAATGCGTTTCGACCATTATCGATCGGTCAAATGAAAAACGGTGCGTATGTGATCGCCAGTGAGACCTGTGCATTAGAAGTGATTGGTGCTTCCTTTATCAGAGATGTTGGTCCAGGAGAAGTGATCATCATTGATGACAACGGGTATAAAGTTGAGACATATACAGATGACACTCAATATTCGATTTGTTCAATGGAGTATATTTACTTTGCCCGACCGGATTCTAATATTGCCGGTGTGAACGTTCATACAGCGAGAAAAAATATGGGAAAACGTTTAGCAATCGAAGCACCAGTTGAAGCAGATATGGTCGTCGGTGTTCCTAATTCATCGCTTTCTGCAGCAAGCGGCTATGCAGAAGCCAGCGGGATTCCTTATGAAATGGGTTTAGTCAAAAATCAATATATTGCACGAACATTTATTCAACCGACTCAGGAATTAAGAGAACAAGGTGTTCGGATGAAGCTTTCGGCTGTAAGAGGCGTGGTTGAAGGAAAGCGGGTAGTGATGGTCGATGATTCGATCGTGAGAGGAACGACGAGCCGTCGTATCGTTCAACTATTAAAAGATGCAGGGGCAAAAGAAGTTCATGTTCGAATTGCATCACCGCCGTTAAAATTCCCTTGTTTTTATGGGATAGATATACAAACAAGAAAAGAATTGATTGCAGCTAATCATTCAGTCTCTGAAATCGAACAATTGATCACTGCAGATTCTTTGAGTTTTTTGAGTGAACAAGGCTTGATCGATGCGATCGGTTTAAACTATGATGCACCGTATTCAGGACTGTGCATGGCTTATTTCAATGGTGATTATCCAACGCCTTTATATGATTATGAAACGACTTATCGAAAATCTTTAAAGGACAAAATTAGTTTTGTTTAAAGCAACTGTAACTCAAATGACAGGAGGAACACAGATGGCAAATGCCTATGCAAAAGCTGGTGTAGATGTTGAGGCTGGTTATGAAGTAGTTGAAAGAATAAAAAAACATGTGAAACGAACCGAACGCGCTGGTGTGATGGGTGCTCTTGGAGGCTTTGGCGGATGTTTTGACTTGAGTATGGTGGATGTGAAGGAGCCTGTCTTGATTTCGGGAACAGACGGGGTAGGAACAAAGTTGATGGTCGCACTTGAGGCGGATCGACATGATACGATCGGGATCGATTGTGTGGCAATGTGTGTGAATGATATTGTCGCACAGGGAGCGGAACCACTATATTTTCTTGACTATATAGCGACTGGAAAAAATGTTCCGGAACGTTTAGAAAAGGTTGTTGCTGGAGTTGCCGACGGGTGTCTTCAAGCAGGAGCTGCGTTGATTGGCGGTGAAACTGCTGAGATGCCGGGGATGTACGACGAGTCAGAATATGATTTAGCAGGTTTTGCAGTCGGTGTTGCAGAAAAAAGTCAAGTAATAACCGGCGATTCAGTAAAGACAGGAGATATTTTGATTGGTTTACCGGCAAGCGGTATCCATTCGAATGGCTATTCCCTTGTTCGTAAAATCTTTTTTGAAAAACACGCGCTTACAGGCATGTCGATCATTCCGGAGTTGAATGAAACGCAATTGTCAGATGAGTTACTGAAACCAACTAAAATCTATGTCAAAGCTATGCTGCCTTTAATTAAACAAGGCTTGCTAAATGGTGCAGCGCATATTACAGGAGGCGGCTTTGTGGAGAATATCCCACGTATGCTGTCAAAAGAGCTGTGTGCAGAGATTCATTTAGGTTCATGGCCCAAGCTACCAATATTTACAGTGCTTGGAAAGTATGGACAAATTCCTGAATTGGAAATGTTCGAGATCTTCAATATGGGGATTGGGATGGTTTTAGCTGTTTCGCCGCAAAAAGTTGACGATGTTCAAACCATTTTAAGTGAGGTAGGCGAAACGGGCTATGTCATTGGAAAAGTGGTGCGAAGAGAAAACCAGCCGATTCTATTTAAAGAGGTGTGAAAATGAAATTAGCTGTATTTGCTTCAGGAAATGGCAGTAATTTTCAAGTGATTGCAGAAGCAGTTGAAGCAGGAACGATCCCAGGAGAAATCAGTTTGTTATTTTGTGATAAAAAGGATGCCTATGTGATTCAGCGGGCACGAACTTTATCGATTCCTGTTATTTCTTTTTCACCTAAGGATTTTGAATCAAAAGAGATTTATGAGGCGGAGTTGCTTCATCTACTTGAAGAAGAACAAATCGATTTGATTATTTTGGCAGGTTATATGAGAATTATTGGAGCGACATTATTGGAAGTTTTTGCAAATAGAATCATCAATATTCATCCGTCGCTGCTGCCTGATTTTCCCGGTTTAACAGGCATCAAAGATGCTTTTGAAAGTGGCGTGAAAAAAACGGGAGTGACTATTCATTTTGTTGATGCTGGCGTGGATACAGGTCCGATCATTGCTCAAGAATCTGTGGCTATTGAAGCTGATGATACATTGAGCGATTTAGAGAAAAAAATCCATGCTATTGAGCATCGTTTGTATCCAACTGTTTTAGCACAAGTAATTAAATCACAGCAAGGAGAGAGTTTTTAATGATGAAAAGAAGAGCATTGGTCAGTGTTTCAGATAAAACAGGGATCGTTTCTTTTGTAGAGGGATTGATTGCACAGGGGATCGAAATTATTTCTACTGGAGGGACGAAAGCAACTCTTGATCAAGCCGGTCTTCCAACTCTCTCGATCGATGAAGTAACTGGTTTTCCAGAAATGATGGACGGACGTGTCAAAACATTGCACCCTAACATTCATGGCGGATTATTAGGACGTCGCGACATGCCTTCTCATATGGAAGCGATGGAGCAGCATGATATTCGACCGATCGATTTTGTATGTGTGAATTTATATCCGTTTAAAGAAACGATTCTAAAGGAAAATGTTACAGAAGAAGAAGCAATCGAAAATATTGATATTGGTGGTCCTAGTATGTTACGAAGCGCTGCTAAAAATCATCAGGCAGTCACTGTTGTTGTTGATCCCGCAGATTACCCATTGATTTTGTCTGAGCTGAAAGAAAATGGACAGACAGCTCTTTCTACCAGAAAAAAATTGGCTGCCAAGGTTTTTCGTCATACGGCTGCATATGATGCATTGATTGCGGAATATCTGACAGAGTTAGTCGGTGAGGTAGAACCTGAATCACTTACGTTGACTTATGAATTAAAGCAGTCATTACGCTATGGTGAAAACAGTCATCAACAAGCAACCTTTTATCAAGATGCTTTGCCAACGGCTTTTTCGATCGCCAGCGCAAAACAGCTGCATGGAAAAGAATTATCCTATAATAATATTCGGGATGCGGATGCAGCGATTCGAATTTCTAGAGAATATTCTGAGCCAGCAGTTGTAGCGGTGAAACATATGAACCCTTGCGGAATAGGGATCGGTCAAACGATCGATGAAGCATACCAATATGCGTATGAAGCTGATCCTGTGTCGATTTTTGGTGGGATCATCGTATTGAATCGTGAGGTAGATACACCAGTAGCTGAAAAGATGCATCAGCTGTTTCTTGAGATCATCATTGCACCTAGTTTCTCTGAGGAAGCGCTGGAACTGTTATCAAAGAAAAAAAATCTACGCTTGATGACATTAGACTTTTCTAAAAAAGATCAAGCGCTAAAAGATGAAAAAATCTCTGTTTTAGGTGGTTTGCTGATTCAAAATCAAGACGTTATTAGTGAAACAAAGGGCGATTGGCAAGTTGTAACAAAAAGAGCACCTAGTGAAAAAGAAATAGCTGCTCTTGAATTTGCTTGGAAAGCTGTAAAACATGTAAAAAGCAATGCTATCGTTGTGGCAAATAATCATCAAACACTTGGGATTGGTGCAGGTCAGATGAATCGCGTTGGTTCTGTTCAGATTGCGATCGAGCAGGCAGGCACAGCGATCGAGGAAGCAGTTTTAGCCAGTGATGCGTTTTTCCCGATGGGAGATAGCGTTGCTTATGCTGGAGATCATGGCATCAAAGCAATCATTCAACCTGGTGGAAGCATCAAAGATCAAGAGTCGATCGACATGGCTGATAAATATGGAATTGCAATGGTCTTTACAGATGTTAGACACTTTAGACATTAAAAGGAGAGTAACATGGGATTAAATATTTTAGTGATCGGAAGCGGCGGTAGAGAGCATACGATTGCTCAAAAATTGTATCAAAGTCCAAAGGTTGATTCTGTTTTCTGTGCTAAAGGGAATGCAGGGATGAAAAAAGATGGGATTCAACTTGTTGATATTGCTGAAGATGATCATGTCAGCTTAATCGAATTTGCGAAAGAACAAAAAATCGATTGGACGTTTGTTGGTCCTGAGATCCCTCTTTTAAATGGGATCGTTGATGATTTTACCGCGGAGGGGCTGTTGATTTTTGGCCCGACAAAAGCAGCAGCATTGATTGAAGGGTCTAAGGATTTCGCAAAAGAGCTAATGAATCGATATAACATTCCGACAGCAGAGCATCAGACATTTTCTGACTTCGAACGAGCAAAAGCATATGTTCTTGAAAAAGGGGCGTCGATCGTAATAAAAGCAGATGGATTAGCTGCTGGAAAAGGAGTCGTTGTTGCAGAAACAACTGCTGAAGCAATTGAGGCACTTGAAGATATGCTTAAGGAAAATAAGTTCGGACAAAGTGGCGCCAAAGTTGTTGTAGAGGAATTTCTTGAAGGAGAAGAATTTTCGCTATTGGCTTTTGTTCGTGATCAAGAGGTTTATCCAATGGTGATTGCTCAGGATCACAAGCGTGCATATGATGGCGATTTAGGCCCAAATACTGGCGGAATGGGTGCGTATGCTCCCGTACCGCAAATTCCTCGATCTCTCATAGAAAAAGCAGTATCAACGATTGTACGACCAGCAGCACTTGGAATGATCGAAGAGGGAAAACCTTTTACGGGTATTTTATATACTGGTTTGATCGCTACTTCCGCAGGGCCTAAAGTGATTGAATTTAATGCGCGCTTTGGTGATCCGGAAACACAGGTGGTTTTACAGCGCTTGAATAGCGATCTAGCTCAAATCATTGATGATCTATTACATGGAAAAACACCAGAAATTGAATGGAAGCAAACAGGATATAGCTTGGGTGTTGTCGTTGCAGCAAAGGGATATCCGGGAGAGTATCAAAAAGATCACACAGTTCCAGCTGCTTTTGATGCTTCGGATGAACATATCTATTATGCAGGAGTAAAAGAGACATCAGGCCAGCTTCTTTCGAATGGCGGGCGTGTGTATCTAGTTGAAGCAAGTAGAGATACGTTAAAAGAAGCGCAGGAAGCAGTTTATGAACGGCTGGAAAAAATGGATACGACTGGCTTGTTTTACCGCAAAGATATCGGCTTTAAAGCAATTGATTCAATCTGAAAAAAGACACGATCGACATTTTTCATTCGTACAAGCAATTCATAAAAAGCTCTTCACACAGTTTTTCTGTATGATATAATCGTCTAGGAAGGGAAGTTGACGAATGAAAAGTGAAAAAGAAATTTCTGTCTCGATTACAGATGTGAAGCAATCGCCGATGACCGTTTTTGCTACAGCCAAGAAAGAAGAAACAGGCGTCTATATCTATAATAGAAATAGAGTTGCAGGGGTCATGCTGACAGTAGAGCAGTATGAAGATTTATTAGAAAAACAGTCTGCTCAACAAGATCCAAAGGTGAAAATCGCTCAATTGAACCAGACGATTCGCAAAAAAATTGCTTTTGGTTCATTGATATCAGCCAAAAATTTAGATGAACAGCTGGTTGGTCTAGGTTTCATTACGAAAAAAGCAGAATCTGATAACTACAATGAAATGATGAATGAGCTGAACGAGACAGGAAAAATTGACTATCAGCTTCAGAAAAAAGAGGACCGCACTAATATCTTTGCTGAAGTTATTGGGGAACAAAGCAATCAATCACAGTTACCAGATAAGTTGATCGTGAAAAAGATCCATCTTAGAATCGATTGAATAGAATAGAAAAAGGACTGGGATGTAACTCTACGAGTTACGACCCAGTCCTTTTTAAAACGAATAAACGGTGGAAGCAGAAGTAACTCCTTTTATTCTCAAAAATCAACCATATTTCCGCGAAAACGTTTAGGGAGGTGAGATAATTGGACTTGTTCATTTTTACGTTCTTCGATCGTCACGGCTCGAAGAAACGTTCGCCAATTGTCTTGAACTTCTTGTTCGCAAGACTGAGCGTGAAATACTGGGGGATCTGTATTTTCGATAAATCGAATCTGAGCTTGTTCGATGATTCCCAGTAAACGGTGTGTTTCATCGTAGATCATGAGCGTTTCATTTGGGTATCTTTGAGCAAAGTGCGGACATAAGTAGGGTAAAGAAAAATGTTTAGGTGCGATTTGACTGTACAAGAATGCTCCCACATATTCAAAACGAACAAATCCTGTAAATAAGTGGACTTCACTAAACAAAGCTTTTAAGGATTTTTGTAAAGCGAGGATCGATGGATGCCCCAAATGGTTGGTCAGCGAATCTTTTGTTGATAATGCGATTTGGATCGCATCCAATAAGCAGCGTTCCTTTTCTTTTAACGAACAATAAAAGCCATCAATAATAAACAGAAGATTTTCTTTTTTTAGACGCTGTTCTAGTCGTTGATAGATTTTTTTTGCCAGTTCTTCATCTGTTTCGAACCATTCACTGATAAAGAGTGTTTCAACTGAATTTTCAGGGGTCAAAATCATTTCTGGAAAACAGTTCTTTTTGAATGCATGATAAACAATGGTCAAAAAGCCATAGTAACTGCCGTCATATTCCCAAACTTCATTTGTTTCTTCAATTGACATAACGCATCTCCTTGTGTTTGGTCGCTTCAAAGCGTTCCACATCAAATAAAGACAATTGTTCATGCCTGGATTGCGTATTTACTTTTTTCAATGTGTCATACTGTTTAGAGGAGATCAAAGAAGTGATTATCCATTCAGGCTCTTGAATCAAACCTGCTTGAACGGCTCCGTTACAGCTGATAAAATACTGTGCTCGTTTGACAACGACTCCTAATTTTTTTAGGTCAGACAAGTGTAATTTGTAGTATTTTCTTGCTTTTAAGATATTTTGGGCACTCTTTGGTCCGATTCCTGGTATTCGTAATAAACGCTCGTATGAGGCTGTTTGAACATCAATGGGAAATTGCTCGTAATTTTGAACAGCCCAGTTTGCTTTAGGGTCTAAATATAAATTAAAATTAGGTTTTTCTGGCGATAAAATTTCATCTGCAGAAAAGCGATAAAAGCGTAAAAGCCAGTCTGCTTGATATAAACGGTGTTCTCGTAACAAAGGTGGATCAGTCGTGACGGCGGGTAATAACGAATCTTGATTTACGGGTATATAAGCAGAGTAATAAACGCGCTTCAAGTCATACTTTTGATAAAGATTTTCTGCAATTTTAACGATGGAATGATCGCTTTCCGGAGAAGCACCAATGATCATTTGGGTAGACTGTCCAGCGGGCACAAAAGAACTTGCTCTCTTTAAAGCTGGAACCAAGGATAGCTCCTTTTTCTTATGGGTAATTTGCTTCATAGGTTTGTATAAAGCGAATGGGTCTTTATCCGGTGCTAAAAGCTTGAGACTTTCGCGTGAAGGCAATTCAACGTTCACGCTCATTCGATCAGCAAGAAAGCCAAGCTCTTCGATCAATCGTTCATCAGCTCCTGGAATTGCTTTCACATGGATATACCCTTTAAATCCTTTTTCATGACGTAAGATCTTTAGCGTTTTGATCAAAAGCTCACTTGTGTAGTCAACATTTTTTATAATAGCAGAGCTTAAAAATAAGCCTTCGATATAATTTCTCATATAAAAATCCATTGTTAGATCGGCGACTTCTTGAGGTGTAAAAGTCGCCCGCGGGATCGCGTTGGATTTTCTATTGATGCAATAGTGACAATCAAAAATACAAGCATTTGTAAATAATAGTTTTAGTAAGGAAACACAGCGTCCGTCGCTTGTGAATGAGTGACAAATCCCAGCTTTGGCTGTGCTGCCAACGCTGCCTGTCCGCTGATTATCAGCAACACCACTGCTGGAGCAAGAGACGTCATACTTGGCTGATTCAGCAAGAATCTCAATTTTTCTAGATAAATCCATAGTTATTCCTCTTTTCTAAATTTAACGAGAACGTATGTTCTTATTTTATCAAGAAGAATAAGAATTGTAAAGGTAAAAAAAGATGACTGCACACATTTGGATTCTGCAGTCATCTTATAAAATTTGTAGTTAGCCGATCGATACAGAAAAAGTCATATTAATGATCGTTCAGGTCCAAATACTGAGTTAAATAATCAGCTAAACCATCTTCATCATTCGTCTTTTCTGTGATATCATTTGCGACCGATTTGATTTTATCTGTCGCGTTTTTCATTGCAACGCCCCAGCCAACGTAATCAAGCATTTCTTCATCGTTATGTTCGTCACCGAATGCTAAAATATCAGCGCGTTTAACATTAAGGAAGCTAGCGACCTGTTCAACGCCTTTCGCTTTTTGGATGCCTTTTGAAACGATTTCCAAGATCGGTGTTGGACCTCCCCATGTTCTGACATCGACGTATTCACCGTATTGTTTTATTAAAGAATCCGAAACATTTTTTGCTTGATCGTGTGTTGTACGAACCATCATAGATGTTGGATCAGTTACTAAATTTTTCGTCGTAAGCAAATTGCTTGGTGTTGCCTCGGATGCGAAGAAAGCTGGGTCGAAATAATCTAATGTGTCGATGTAGAATGTTTCTTTATTTTCAGCTGCAACAAAATCAAGGTTCAGCGCTTGTTTCTGCGCTAAAATATCAAATACTAAATCTCTTTTGATGCCTGTTTCTTTTTCATTCGCCCATTTCTTTTCAGGTAAATGAACGAGTGCGCCATTAAAATTGACCATTGGAGTTGTTAAGCCTAATTGGCGGTAAAATTGGCTGCTCATACGGTATGGGCGTCCTGTCACGATACTCACATAGTGCCCATGATCGATCGCTTTTTTCAATGCTTTTTCTGTTGTCGGACTGATAAGGGATTGATTATTTAAAGTAGTGCCATCCAAATCGATTGCAATTAATTTTTTCAAGTTGATTCCTCCATGATATTTTCTTAAAGATAGTCTAGCATAAAATAGGAGAATAACAAGTTTTCAAGAAAATTTTCTATAAATTTACGAGTATGATACACTTGATGAGAAAAGGTGGGTGAAGTAGTTGAGTCAAAAACTTCGTTGGACGATTCGAATTGGGACGGTCTTTTATTGCGTATATATGCTGCTAGTTGCAAATAGCTATCAGTTTATGGCGCTCAATGTATTTCTTGCATATATCCCGATTGAAATTAGTTTTTATTTTGGGCGGGTCAATCGAAAGTCGTTTTATTTTATTGCAGCTTTCTGGCTGATCTTTTATCCGAACGCGCCATATTTATTTACTGATTTCTTTCATTTAGCAGAGCTGACGATCTATCAAGGACAGAATCAGATTTTTCTTCAGTCGATCCATGATTGGAGTAAATTTGTTCTTTTAGCTACGGGCATTTTGGTATACGGTATTTTGGGGATGAGTACATTATTTACGTTAAATTATGAAGCAAGAAAAAAGGGGCTCGTGACTAAAAACTGGCAATTTGGACTGGTCACATTCCTTATCTCTGGTTTATCAAGTCTAGCGATTTTCGTCGGGCGTTTTGATCGTCTACATAGTGCATACCTATTTACCAAGCCAGTTAACACTTTACAGATAATTTTTTTTCAATGGTCACAAGAAAAATGGTTGTTTATTTTCCTGCTTACAGTATTCCAACTGATTTTATTGGGAATGATTTTTACCATAAAACAGCAAAAATAGAATTGATAGAAGTCATTGACAGCGTGTTTGGAACTTGTTACTCTTTAATTAAGTAATTATTAGGGAATAAAAGCGAAGGAGTATACGGAATGAAAAAGTGGCATAATTCTTTAGTAACAATTTTCTTTGTTATTGGAGGAATCAGCAGCGCAATTGTGTGGGGCAATGGAGCAGCGCAAGCAGAAACAACAAACGAACAAGCAAAAGCTGAACAGATAGAATTATCTAATCAAGAAGAACTGATTCCTTTTCAATTATTAGGGATCAATGATTTTCATGGTGCATTGAATACGACTGGATCATTTTATGACGATTTAGGAAATAAAGTTGAAAAAGCTGGAACTGCACCGTTATTAGCAGGGTATCTCAATCAAGCTCAGGAACAGTTTTCAAAAAATAATAAAGGTGGACAAACCTTACGTGTTCAAGCTGGTGACATGGTAGGAGCAAGTCCGGCGAGTTCAGGTTTACTTCAAGACGAACCAACGATCAAAGTCTTGAATCAAATGGACTTTTCAATAGGGACGCTTGGCAATCATGAATTTGATGAAGGTCTGGCAGAATTCAACCGAATCATGACGGGTACAAAACCAGTTGATGATCCATATGGTATTTTGACGGTATACCCAAGAGAAGCCTCTAAAACGCAAATAGTCATTGGGAATGTGGTCAAAAAAGGTACCGAAGAAATTCCATTTGGCTGGCAGCCATATACGATCAGGGAAGTCGGTACTGAGGCTAATAAAGTCAAGGTTGGTTTTATCGGCGTGGTTACAACAGAAATTCCTAATTTGGTGTTGCGAGAGCATTATGAAGCCTATGATTTTTTAGATGAGGCACAAACGATAGCCTACTATTCTAAACAACTGAGAAATCAAGGAGTAAACGCGATCGTTGTTTTAGCTCATATTCCAGCAACAAGTAAAGCAGGAAAAGTGGAAGGCGAAGCAGCAGAAATTCTAAATGAAGTCAATAAAATCTATCCTGAAAATAGTGTCGATGCTTTTTTTGCTGCACATAATCATCAATATACTAATGGTGTAGTCAATAATACAAGAGTCGTTCAATCAACGTCGCAAGGGAAGGGCTATATCGATCTTCAAGGAACATTAGATCCAAAGACCAACGATTTTGTAAAAACGCCGGATGCAACTGTCTCAGCGGTTGACCCTGCAGGGAAAGCAACCCCGAAAGTGGATGAAGCTGTCGATAAAACAGTAAAAGACGCGCAAGTTCGAGTTTCTATTGTGACAAACAAGAAAATCGGAACAGCTAAGGGAAGTCAGTCGATCACTCGTGAAGTCAATGAATGTAAAGAATCACCGTTAGGTAATTTGATCACAGACGGACAAGTGGCAATGGCTAAAGCACAAGGGATCGATGCTGACTTTGCGATGACAAACAATGGCGGTATCCGTGCAGATTTGATCGTAGGTGCCGATGGTGAAATCACGTGGGGAGCTGCACAGGCAGTTCAGCCATTCGGAAATATCCTGCAAGTCGTAGAAATGACTGGTGCGCAGATCCAACAAGTGCTCAACGAGCAATATGACGAAGAAGAACGCTACTTTTTACAAATTTCAGGTTTAAAATATACTTTTGCTGAAACAAGGGATGCGAATCAGCCCTATGCAGTGAAAGAGATGTATAAAAGTGATGGAACACCGATTCAAGCAGAGCAGCCTTATTTGGTTGTGATCAATGATTTTTTATTTGGCGGAGGAGATGGCTTTTCAAGTTTTACTGAGAGCCGGTTAGTCAACGCGATTCAGCCAG
The DNA here is from genome assembly GCF_002174455.2 of Enterococcus sp. 9D6_DIV0238. NCBI lineage: Bacteria > Bacillati > Bacillota > Bacilli > Lactobacillales > Enterococcaceae > Enterococcus > Candidatus Enterococcus dunnyi. The sequence goes on along the minus strand of NZ_CP147246.1, from coordinate 510,038 downwards.
ATACAGAAACGTTTATTAGTTATATCGAAAGTAAAGAAGCGGCAGGAGAATTGATCGAGGCGTCGATCGAAGGACGTAAAGCATTGGCTGATCCAGTTGAACCAGTCGAACCAACACCTGAGCCGACAGACAATGATCGATTGGAAAAGGCAACGATTTTTGATCCTTTGTACGAAGACGATGAGCTTTTAAGAGGAGTAACATTACCGAATGCTACGATTGTCATTTTTACTGGCGATCTACCTCAAACTGCAACAAGGACATCGGAGATTCCGACAGGTGATCTTCAAGGCCAAGCAGATGGTGAAGGGCTCATCAAATTGAATGTGGCACCATTGAAGCTTGCAGGTAAAGAAAAGCTAACAGCTTTAGTGATTGACAATGAAAATAACCAAGCAGTTTTTACGATCCCTATCTTACCGAAAAAGACTATTTCCGACTCGTCTACAGAAATTTCTACTAAATCTTCTGAGGCCGGTGGAAAAGGTGAATTGCCAAAAACAGGTGAACAATCAACTTCATTTATTGCTGTTGTAGGTTGGTTATCAGTCAGCTCAGGCTTTGTCGTTTTCTTAAAAAAGAGAACGTAGCTTATTATAAATAGAAAAAAGGTACGTGGTAGCAAAAGATACCATGTGCCTTTTTTGTGACTTCCTAAAAACACGAACATTAAAAATAAAAACAGGGTTTAAAGTTAATAATTTGTTGAAAAATGAAATTTTCTAGCTTATACTTTATAAGTATTCATCAGGAAACAAGAACGAGCACTTATTATATTGATCAGCTTTATCGTCTGATTTAATCATTTTCCTGAGATATATTGAGTAAAGAGAAAAGCCTTGACTGAAAAGTGAAGAACTTGGATCGAGAAAAGGGAGAGACATAAGTAAATGGAAAAGTTTTTCAAATTGAAGGAAAACAAGACAAACGTTTCAACTGAAATGATGGCTGGGGTAACGACATTTTTTGCAATGAGCTATATCTTATTTGTAAATCCATCCATTTTATCACAAACAGGAATGCCGTTTCAGGCAGTCTTTTTAGCGACGATCATTGCATCGATCATTGGTACTTTGATCATGGGACTTTTTGCAAATGTTCCATATGCACAAGCACCGGGAATGGGTTTAAATGCGTTTTTTACATTTACAGTTGTTTTTGGATTAGGTTATACATGGCAGCAAGCATTAGCAATGGTCTTTATTTGCGGGCTGATTAATATTTTGATAACAGTGACCAAGATCCGCAAATTGATCATCAAAGCAATTCCAGAAAGTATGCAGCATGCAATCGGTGGCGGGATCGGTATTTTTGTGGCTTATGTGGGAATCAAAAATGCGAAATTATTGGATTTTACTGTACAAGCTGAGCCAAAAAATGGTGCAGTGAATGGAGATAGTATTGTTCCTGCATTAGGAAACTTCAACAATCCTGAAATTATCTTAGCCGTTATTGGTTTGGTTTTAACAACTGTTTTAGTTGTGTTGAATGTTCGCGGTTCTATTTTGATCGGAATTGTTGCAACAACGATCATTGCAATTCCGTTAGGTGTGGTTGATTTATCTGCCATCAACTGGCAGCAAAATTCTTTAGGCAACTCATTAGGGGAACTGAAGACAACATTCGGAGCCGCGTTTGGTTCAGAAGGGATGCAGTCTTTGTTTAGTGATGCTTCAAAAATTCCTCAAGTATTGATGACTGTGATCGCATTTAGCCTGTCTGATACTTTTGACACGATCGGAACATTTATTGGTACCGGACGCCGCACGGGAATTTTCTCAAAAGAAGACGAACTGGCTTTAGAAGACAGCAAAGGATTCTCAACGAAAATGGATAAAGCATTGTTTGCGGATGCTGTTGCCACATCGATCGGTGCAGTTTTCGGGACATCAAATACGACGACTTACGTGGAAAGTGCAGCTGGGATCGGTGCTGGCGGACGGACTGGCTTGACATCAGTAGTAGTTGCTGCAATGTTTGCTTTGAGCAGTTTGTTTTCACCACTGATTGCGATCGTTCCTGCCCAAGCAACAGCGCCAGCGTTGATTCTTGTTGGGGTAATGATGTTAGCTTCCTTCAAAGATATTGAATGGACTAACTTAGAAGAAGCAATTCCTGCATTTTTCGCTTCGATCTTCATGGGTTTATGCTATAGCATTTCATATGGTATTGCAGCTGGTTTTATCTTTTATGTGGTTGTAAAAGTAGCAAAAGGAAAGATAGCAGAAATCTCGCCGATTCTTTGGATCGTAAATGCATTATTTATTTTGAACTTTATTATTTTAGCGATTTTGTAGTCTTGATTTAGAGGCTAAGACAAAAGTCTTTAGCTCCAAGAAATAAGAAGGAGCTGCTTTTTTCCTGCCGTTTATATGGATTTAGAGAGCGAAACAAAACTGATTTTTAGTTTTGTTTCGCTCTTTTGCTTTTTATTTGCTGAAATTTTTTTGAGAGATTACACTTTTTGGAGTATAGTTAATAGTGAAGAACTTGTGAGGTGTAAACGGATATGAAAATTGATTGGAAAAAGAACTTGATGGTTGCTTGGTTGGGGTGTTTCTTTACGGGTTCCAGTATTAGTTTGGTCATGCCTTTTATTCCTGTTTATGTGGAACAACTTGGCACTCCGAAAAGTCAGATAGAATTATTTTCGGGACTTGCGATTTCGGTTACAGCTTTTGCTGCTGCGATCGTGGCGCCGATCTGGGGGAATTTAGCAGATCGTAAAGGACGGAAGTTGATGATGATCCGGGCTGCGGCTGGTATGACGATCACGATGGGGGCGTTGGCTTTTGTACCAAATGTTTATTGGCTATTGATTTTGCGTTTTTTTAATGGGATTTTATCAGGGTATATCCCAAACGCGACAGCAATGATCGCCTCGCAGGCGCCTAGAGAAAAAAGCGGCTGGGCTTTAGGAACGTTGTCGACTGGTGCCGTAGCTGGAACATTGATTGGTCCTTCGTTTGGCGGCGCATTAGCTCAATGGTTCGGTATGGAAAATGTCTTTATCATTACAGGAGTTGTCTTGCTGATCACTACGTTGTTGACCGTTTTTATGGTAAAAGAAGATTTCAAGCCAGTAGAGAAGAAAGATCTATTGAGCACAAAGGAGATTTTTGCTCAAATGGATCATGTATCTGTGTTGATTGGCTTATTTATTACAACACTGATTTTGCAAATTGGTGTAACTAGTATCAGCCCTATTTTAACGTTGTATATTCGTTCGTTGAGCAGCAATACAGGGAATATTTTGTTTGTCAGTGGTTTGATCGTTTCAGTAGCGGGAGTGTCTGCTGTGATTTCATCACCGATCCTAGGGAAGCTGGGAGATAAGATCGGTAATCATAAAGTTTTATTAGCAGGTCTGGTTTTGTCACTGCTTTGCTACATCCCAATGGCCTTTGTTAAAACACCTTTTCAATTAGGACTGCTCCGTTTCATTTTAGGATTTTCAACAGGTGCTTTAATGCCGTCGATCAATACACTGATCAGTAAGCTTACACCGTCTGAGGGTGTGAGCCGTATTTATAGCTACAATCAAATGTTCAGTAATTTTGGTCAAGTATTAGGTCCGATGATTGGATCAACTGTGGCGCACGGGATGGGCTATAGTTCTGTTTTCATTGTGACCGCCTGCTTTGTCTTTGGAAATATTTGTCTATCTTTATTTAATTTTCGAAAAATTTTAACGAAGAAATTGTAACTATCAAGAAGTGGTTTTTGAAGAAAAATGCATAGATGAAAAAAAGATGAATCAAAACAGCCTAGATAGTTGATTAAGTAGTCTGATTGTTGGGCTGCTTATTTTTATCACAACGAAAAATTAAGTAAAAAACCATTCCGTTAGCGAGTAGATCATTGAGAATGAGGATACAAAAAATAGACGACAGAGCCAATCAAACAGTGTATAATCGAGAGTATACTTTACTATTTGGTTGGATCGATCGTCTATTATCGATTGATATCAAAAGAATAAAAAATAATTTATTGCACTTGTTTTGTCGTCTCTTTTTTCGGTAGTGCAAATTGGCCGATCAACAGAATAACAAAACCGCAAATCAATGATATAATAGTTGTTAACATGAAATCATAGGTTCCGTTTGTTAAGGCACCGCCGATATAACCCACGACTTGACCTAGTATAAAGGACCACAACAATACAAGAATGTAACGCATGGCTCACACCTCTTTTCTAGCTTTTAGTTTAGCACAATTTTTCTAAATGTAAAGAATTTGAAAGTGACAATGTTGATTTAAAATGACAATATGAAAAGGAGATGTCTTATGCGCTTTCCACAGTTAAATACGATTACTTCTTATTCCTTGCTTTCTAGTACCATACGTATCCCGGAACTTGTTCGACAAGCTAAAAAGCTAGGGTACAAGACCTTAGGGATCGCAGACATCAATGTGCTGCACGGAGCCATTGAGTTTTATGAAGCGTGTAAAAAAGAATCCATCAAACCGATCATCGGTTTAACTTTAGAATATACTCCCCAAAAAGCAGAACAAGCAGCTAGACTTCTTTTGTATGCAAAAGATCTTCAAGGATATCAAAATCTAATGCAAATTTCAACGGCCAAAATGACAGGCGAAAAAGTTTTTTATATAGAATCAGTCAGCGACTATTTATCTCATTTGTATGCGGTGATGCCTTCAGATACTGGTGAAGTCACTGCAGCTTTTAAAAGAGGTGAACAAGAAGGGACGGAAACGCTGGCACAATTAGTGCAATTATTTGATGATGATTCTTTTTATATAGGAGCATCATTTACCAGCAATCCAGAATCAGATCCTGAACTGTTCGAATTCTATACAAATCAAAAACAACCGCTGATCGCTTTACAAGAGACACGCTATTTACATCGTGAAGACGGCTTTGCTCTAAATGTTTTAGCGCATATCGATGAAGGACAACAGATGTCGTTGAATGTGGAAGAAACAAAGATCGATGGTCCATATTTCTTAAGAAACCAAGAAGATGCGGCAAAACAGCTTGAGGTGAAAAGTGGTAGAACTGCTCTTGAAAATGCAGAACATATCGCTGCCTCATGTTCTTTAGAAATACCTTTACATCAACGATTGTTACCACATTATCCAATTCCTGATGGACAAGATGCTGGGGTGTTTTTAAGAGAATTGTGTTTAAAAAAGCTTCCGGAGAGAGTACCAGGATTTTCTTCTGTCTATGAAGCACGTTTAGAAAAAGAGCTGGACATTATTCATACAATGGGCTTTGATGACTATTTCCTGATCGTATGGGATGTTATGGCATTTGCCCATGAAAGAAAAATTGTCACGGGCGCTGGCCGTGGATCGGCTGCTGGCTCACTTGTTTCATATGTATTGTCGATCACAGACGTTGATCCAATCAAATATGATTTGCTTTTTGAGCGTTTTTTAAATCCTGAAAGACATTCGATGCCCGATATCGATTTAGATATTCCAGATAATCGCCGAGAAGAAGTACTGCTTTATGTTCGGGAAAAATATGGACATTATCACATGGCACAAATCGCGACCTTCGGTACAATGGCAGCAAAAATGGTCTTAAGAGACGTTGCCAGAGTTTTTGGGCTTTCGCAAAGTGAATCGAACCGTTGGTCAAGTGCAGTGCCAAATGCATTGAAAATGACATTGAATACTGCCTATGAAGAATCGAAGAAATTAGTTGAGCTGGTCAATTCATCTGAAACGAACCGCTTGTTATTCGATACAGCTAAACGATTGGAAGGACTTCCGCGTCACGTATCGACTCATGCGGCCGGAGTAGTCATCAGCGATTTGAATTTACTTGAATTAGTTCCGTTACAATCTGGAACAAACGATATTTTGCTTACCCAATTTACGATGAATGATGTTGAAAAAATTGGTTTGTTGAAAATGGATTTTCTTGGATTGAGAAATTTGTCCATTCTGGATGATACGATCAAAACAGTTAAGCGAGTCTATCGAAAAGAGATCGTACTGAATCAAATTCCTTTGGATGATGAAAAAACATTAGCACTTTTCAGACGTGGGGAAACAAGTGGTGTTTTTCAATTTGAATCAGCAGGAATTAGAAATGTATTAAGAAAATTAGGACCGACAAGTATTGAAGATATTGCTGCCGTCAATGCATTGTATCGACCTGGCCCCATGCAGAATATTGATCTGTTTATTCGCAGAAAGAAAGGGTTGGAACCATTAACTTATCCTGATGCAAGCTTAGAACCAATTTTAAAGAATACCTATGGAATCATTGTTTATCAAGAACAAATCATTCAAGTTGCTTCCCAAATGGCTGGTTTTAGTTTAGGGCAAGCAGATATTTTACGTCGAGCTGTTAGTAAAAAGAAGAAAGATGTGTTGGATGAAGAAAGAAAACATTTTGTAGATGGTGCTATCGATCAAGGACACGATGAAAAAACGGCAAATATGATCTATGACTATATTGAACGTTTTGCAAATTATGGGTTCAACCGGTCTCATGCCTTTGCTTATTCTTTTATTGGGTTTCAAATGGCTTATTTAAAAGTTCATTATCCTGGAGCTTTCTATGCTGCAATCTTGCATTCTGTTCGGCACAATCCCAATAAAATCAAAGAATATATTGGAGAAGCAAGAAAGAATAAAGTAACGATACTACAGCCGTCGATCAATACGAGCCAATATAGTTTTTATTTGACCAAAGACGATCAGATCATGTTTGGTTTCAGCTCTCTAAAAGGTATACGAAGAGATTTCATTCAAAATATTTTACAGGAACGCAAAGAACGAGGTGTCTTTCAATCATTCGATCAGTTCTTATTACGTATCGATCGTAAGTGGCTGAAGGCAGAAAATATTCAACCTTTGATCGCAATTGGCGCCTTTGACGAACTGCAGCCAAATAGAAGGCAGCTAGCGGTCGGCTTAGATAGTGAAATTCAAAATATTATTTATAGCGGCGGGAGCATGAATCTTTTAGAAGAAACACTAAAATTGAAAGAAGTAGAAGTAGCCGACTATACACTTGAAGAAAAATTAGAGCAGGAAGAACAATATTTAGGTGTTTATTTGTCAGGACATCCAACAGAAGAATTCAAAAAGACTCGAATTGCTAAACAAACAATGCAAATCAGTGATGTCGTAGAAAATCAAGCTGCCCGTTTGCTGATTTATGTCAAGGATGTTCGTGTGATTCGGACGAAAAAGGGTGAGCAGATGGCTTTCGTTGAAGGGGATGATCTGACGGGGTCATTGTCTCTGACCTTGTTTCCAACTGTTTTTAGATCGTTAAGGCAAAATGTGGAGCAGAATCAGGTCTATTTTGTTGAAGGAAAAGTAGAAAAGAGTAACTATAATCAAGAACTGCAGCTGCTAGTCAATAGGATCGAAAAAGCCAGTGAGATCGAACAAAGTATCAGTGCAACAACCTGTTATCTGAAAATAACAAAGGAAAAAGATCAAAAAGACATCTTGTTCAATGTGAACCAGCTGCTCAAACAAAATAAAGGAAACGTACCTGTAATTATTTATTTTGAAAAAGATGGGAAAAAATTGGTTCTAGGAGAAGAAAATTGGTTGACTGAGACGATTGAGGTAAAAGAACAGCTGATAGAGATTTTAGGAGCTGAAAATGTCGTTTTCAAATGATTTACGGTAAATAATACTAATTGTTTTCATCTTTTTTCAATTTTTTCTTCTTAAATCAAGACATTTTGCACTATTAATGGTAAAATGAGTGACGTAATATTTTTGAGTATTAATAACTGTGACAAAACCTGTTGCAGCTTAAAAGTATATTATTATGAGGTGAAAGAACGAATGAAACGTATCGGTATTTTAACCAGTGGGGGAGACGCCCCAGGAATGAACGCTGCAATTCGTGCAGTGGTACGTAAAGGGATTTATGACGGAATCGAAGTTTATGGGATCAACTACGGTTTTGCAGGCTTAGTGGCTGGTGATATCCGCCGTTTGGATATTGCAGATGTTGGCGATAAAATTCAGCGTGGGGGAACATTTCTTTACTCTGCCCGCTATCCAGAATTTGCAACAGAAGAAGGCCAGCTAAAAGGGATCGAACAATTGAAAAAATTCGGCATTGAAGGTTTGGTCGTTATCGGTGGTGACGGTTCTTATCATGGTGCGATGGCGCTGACAAAACGCGGATTCCCTGCTGTTGGAATTCCAGGTACGATCGATAATGATATTCCTGGGACTGATTTTACGATTGGATTTGATACAGCAATCAATACTGTATTGGAATCAATCGACCGTATTCGTGATACTGCTACCTCTCACGTACGTACATTCGTGATCGAAGTAATGGGTCGTGGAGCAGGAGATATCGCGCTATGGTCTGGAGTTGCCGGTGGTGCAGACGAAATCATCATTCCAGAGCATGACTTTGACATGGTCAATGTAGCTAAACGAATCAGAGAAGGCCGTGATCGCGGGAAGAAACATTGCTTGATCATTTTAGCAGAAGGCGTGATGGGCGGTAATGAATTTGCCGAAAAACTTTCTGAACATGGTGATTTCCATACTCGTGTGTCTATTTTAGGACATGTGGTCCGCGGTGGTTCTCCAAGTGCGCGTGATCGTGTATTGGCAAGTAAGTTTGGTTCATATGCAGTGGAATTATTGAAAGCCGGCAAGGGCGGTCAATGTATCGGTATGCTGGATAACCAAGTCGTTTCAGCTGATATCGTTGATACACTTGAAAACCACAAACATAAACCTGACTTATCACTTTATGATTTAAATCAAGAGATTTCTTTCTAATCAATATTCTAAAGAAACCTTGAGGAAAATAGATAAATCTTCATAATGTACAAACAAAATTGGAATAGGAGCGTTTGGTAATGAAAAAAACGAAAATCGTATGTACGATCGGACCAGCTAGTGAATCCGTTGATATGCTAGTAAACTTAATGAATGCAGGGATGAATGTTTGCCGTTTGAACTTCTCACATGGTGACTTTGAAGAACATGGCAACCGCATCAAAAACATTCGTGAGGCTGCTAAGATCACTGGCAAACGTGTTGCGATCTTACTTGACACAAAAGGTCCTGAGATTCGTACGAACGAAATGGAAAATGGCGCAATCACTCTAAAAACAGGTGATACTATTCGTCTTTCTATGACAGAAGTTTTAGGAACAAACGAAAAATTTTCAATTACTTATCCAGAATTAATCAATGATGTAAACGTCGGCTCACATATTCTTTTAGATGATGGCTTGATCGATTTGGAAGTAACAGATATCGACCGCTCAGCAAACGAAATCGTTACATTAGTTAAAAACGAAGGCGTACTAAAAAATAAAAAAGGTGTTAACGTACCTGGTGTTTCTGTAAATCTTCCAGGAATCACTGATAAAGATGCCGCTGATATCCGTTTTGGTATCGAACAAGGCGTTGACTTTATCGCTGCAAGTTTCGTTCGCCGTGCAACAGACGTTCTAGAAATCACAAAAATTTTAGAAGAAGAAAATGCAACACATATCCAAATCATTCCTAAAATCGAAAACCAAGAAGGGATCGACAACATCGATGAGATCCTAAAAGTTTCTGATGGTTTAATGGTTGCCCGTGGAGATATGGGTGTAGAAATCCCAACAGAAGATGTTCCTGTTGTTCAAAAAGAATTGATCAAAAAATGTAATGCTTTAGGTAAACCAGTTATTACTGCAACACAAATGTTGGATTCTATGCAACGCAATCCTCGTCCGACTCGTGCAGAAGCAAACGACGTTGCTAACGCTATTTATGACGGAACAGATGCAGTAATGCTTTCTGGTGAAACAGCAGCTGGAGATTATCCTTTAGAAGCAGTTCAAACAATGGCTCGCATCGCAGTTCGTACGGAAGAAGCATTGATCAACCAAGATTCATTTGCATTAAAACTATACAGCAAAACAGATATGACAGAAGCAATCGGCCAATCTGTTGGACATACTGCGCGTAACTTAGGTATCCAAACGATCGTTGCAGCGACAGAATCAGGACATACAGCACGTATGATCTCTAAATACCGTCCGAAAGCACACATCGTTGCAATCACATTTACTGAACAAAAAGCACGCAGTTTATCATTATCTTGGGGCGTTTATGCAACAGTTGCAGAAAAACCAGCAAGTACTGATGAAATGTTCAGCTTAGCAACACACGTTTCTCAAGACGAAGGCTTTGCAAGTGAAGGCGATCTAATCATCATCACTGCAGGTGTTCCAGTCGGTGAAAAAGGTACAACAAACCTAATGAAGATCCAAATGATCGGATCAAAATTAGTTCAAGGTCAAGGAATCGGCGAAGATTCAGTTATTGCTAAAGCAGTAGTTGCAAATACTGCTGAAGAAGCAGTGGCGAACGCTGTTGAAGGTTCTATATTAGTTGTGAAAACAACAGATAAAGACTACATGCCTGCAATCGATAAAGCTATTGCTTTAGTGGTTGAAGAAGGTGGATTAACTTCTCATGCAGCAGTAGTTGCTATTGCCAAAGATATTCCTGTTATTGTTGGTGCAGCTGATGCAACAAACCTTATTGAAAATGGTGAATTGATCACAGTTGACCCTCGTCGTGGAATCGTATATCGCGGTGCAACAACAGCAATCTAAAAATTAAAGTATACAATTACAAAAAGGAAAATGAATCGTGCAAAATGATTCATTTTCCTTTTTTATTATGTAGTTTGAACAAAATTTCAAAAATGATGAACAATTTTATCATTTGACTTTTAAATCGATTTCGTACATGGTAAAATGTAAATATTACTATTAATAATAAATGTAGGAGTGATCGTGTGAAAGCAGCTGTTGTAACAAAGGAAAGTAATGGAAAAGTAGAAATCAAAGAAGTAGAATTAAGACCGCTTGAAGCAGGAGAAGCTTTGGTGGATGTTGAATATTGTGGTGTCTGCCATACAGACTTACATGTTGCTCATGGTGATTTTGGCGAAGTGCCAGGACGTGTCATAGGACATGAAGGGATCGGGATCGTTAAAGAAGTTGCTTCTGATGTAGATAATCTAAAAGTCGGCGATCGTGTCAGTATTGCATGGTTCTTTGAAGGATGTGGTACATGTGAGTATTGCATAACCGGTCGTGAAACATTTTGCCGTCAAGTAAAAAATGCAGGTTTTTCAGTTGACGGAGCGATGGCAGAACAGTGTATCGTTAAAGCGAATTATGCAGTAAAAGTGCCTGAGGGATTGGATCCTGCTCAAGCAAGTAGTATTTCTTGTGCGGGTGTTACTTGTTATAAGGCAATCAAGGTGTCGGAAGTTAAGCCTGGCCAATGGATCGCTATTTATGGTATCGGCGGTTTAGGAAATCTGGCTATTCAATATGCAAAGAATGTCTTTAATGCTAAAGTAATTGCAATCGATATCAACGATGATAAATTAGAATTTGCAAAAGAGCTGGGTGCAGATCTAGTGTGTAATCCGCTAAAAGATGGAGACGCTGGTGAGTGGATCCAAGCTAAAATCGGTGGCGCACATGCAGCAGTTGTGACAGCTGTTTCCAAAGTTGCATTCAATCAAGCTGTGAACTCCGTTCGGGCGGCAGGGAAAGTAGTTGCAGTTGGGCTTCCGCCGGAAACAATGGATTTAGAAATCGTGAAAACAGTCTTAGATGGCATTCAAATCGTAGGATCACTAGTTGGAACTCGTAAAGACTTAGAAGAAGCTTTCCAATTTGGCGCGGAAGGAAAAGTTGTTCCTGTTGTAGAAACACGTTGTTTACATGAAGTGAATGATATCTTTGAAGAAATGGAGCAAGGTAAGATCAAAGGTAGAATGGTTGTTGACATGAAAAAATAGAGAGTGACATACTAAGTTCTTTAAATATCGATAAATGATGGAATCAGAAGTAGCACTACGCTATGCTTCGATCATATCAATTTCTAAGTATCAAAGATACTAAGAATTGAAGGACTTGGTTTCCGAAGCTTGACGCTTCTGTTTCATCCACATGTTATATTAGAGATTCTCATAAGTTAGAGCGAATGCTTCTAACTTATGAGAATCTCTTTGTATAAGCTTTTAAATGAATAAAATGGGACAGTGTCTTTGATGGATTCTTAAAATAGATTCTGTTACTATAAGTAGAAAGAATTTAAATACATAACGATTTGAAGGAGGCGATGATATGTTTATTCGTTTGAAGGAAAAACGAGATGTTGATAAGATCGATCGATTCATCAAAGTGGCCTTCGAAACGGCAAAAGTTAAAGATGGTGATGAACATCATTTTGTACAACGTCTGCGACAAAGTTTGGATTATTTGCCTCAATTTGAATACGTTGCTGAGTGTAATGACGAAATCGTAGGACATATCATGCTTACAAGAATTCATTTCGAAAATGAACAAGAGGAAAGCAAATTGCTGCTATTAGCTCCTTTGGCAGTGAGATTAGACCAAAGGAATAAAGGAGTGGGAGCCAGACTTATGGAAACCGCCGAGGCAGCGGCTAAAGATGCGAAAGAGAAAGCGATCATTTTGGTAGGTGATTCTGCTTATGATAACTGCTATGGTTATCAGCAAGCGAGTGAATTTGGTTTGTTGTCGGAACCAGAGATTCCAAGGGAATATCTTCTGATCAAAAAAATCGATGTAAGTGATTGGTTAAAATCAGATGGAAAGATTCTTATTCCATCGTAATAAATGAATAGACTAGGAGGAATCAAGATGAAAGATGGTGCAAAAGCTGGGATATCTTTTGGCTGTGCTTTGGCGATGGTCATTTCTTATGTGAATTGGCATAGTATCATTTGGGCAGTATTTCATGGGCTTTTAAGCTGGATTTATGTAATATATTATGTAATCGTTTATGGATTGAACTAAAATTCTAGAAGAAACTCATTGATTATTTGAGCAAGCTTGATAGATTTGTTGATCTTAGAAAAACAAAGAGAAAAATGAGATTTTTTCCATTCGAATTTGCTAAAAATTAAAAAAAGAGTTAAACAAGTGATTTTCAGAAAATTTCTGTTAATAATCAGCTAAATTATGCTATAATTACATAATTAAGATGGGAGGTTTAGTGCACATGGAATCCATTTCAAAAGAGTTCGCGATTCAGCTGTTAAATGATGACGCACAAAGGATCATGATGCTGATCCGTAATCAAAAAAATAGTTTATGTATTTCCCAATGTAAGGCTTTTGAAGAAGTCGTTGATACGCAAATGTATGGTTTTTCTCGTCAGGTGACTTATGCGATTCGTCTTGGCATTTTGAGTTCGACCCAAGGACACCAATTATTAAGTGATTTAGAGAAAGAACTTAATCAATTATATAGTGATGTTTATGAGGAAACACAAGAAAAAAAAGAGATTGGCAAGGAGGTCTAAACTTTGCCAAACAAGATAAAAAAGCGGCACCTGTTAGATTATAGCATTTTGATTCCATATTTGGTTCTTAGTGCAGTAGGCCTGATCATGGTCTATAGTTCGACTTCTTCACTGTTAGTTACAAAAGGGGAACCGCCGACTAGTATGGTCGTTTCTCAACTGCAGTTTTGGGTTTTAAGCTTAGTGGCAATGTTTTTTATTTACAAAATGAAAACCGCTGTTTTTCAAAATAAAGGCTTCATTATGCTAGCCATCACTGTGATTTCTGTTTTGCTATTGGCAGTTAAGTTTACGCCATTAGGGAAAACGATCAATGGTGCATCCGGTTGGCTATATTTAGGCGGATTTTCTATGCAGCCTGCTGAATACTTGAAAATCATGATCATTTGGTATTTAGCTTACATTTTAGGTAGAAGACAGAAGTATATCGACAAAGAGTTTAAAAAAGCTGTGTTCAGACCAATGCTTTTAGTTGGTTTTTTGATTGCCCTTGTTGCGATCCAGCCCGATCTTGGTAATGCAGCGATTTTGACGCTGATTGCGATCATTATGATTTTAGCTTGCGGTGTGAATTACATGTATACCTATGTGGTTGGAGGAGCAGGGATCTTAGGAAGTATTTTTATTATTGAAGCGTTGATTTTAAGTAAGGGTGCGTTTATTCCTGCGAAATACCAGTATGTTTACAAACGTTTTGCGATTTTTTTAAATCCATTTACGGATGAACGTAATGCGGGACATCAATTAGCGAATTCATACTATGCCATCAACAATGGCGGCTGGTTCGGTAAAGGACTAGGAAATAGTATACAGAAAAAAGGCTTTTTGCCAGAAGCACATTCAGACTTTATATTTGCGATCACAATCGAAGAGCTAGGCTTACTTGTATCGCTGATTATTTTAGCGCTTTTGATGTTCATGATAGCGCGAATTATTTTAGTTGGTGTTCGTTCGAAAAAGCCATTCAATTCTTTAATGTGTATTGGTATTGGTTCGATGTTATTATTACAAGTTTTCATTAACCTAGGCGGAATTACAGGTGTGATTCCACTAACTGGGATTACTTTTCCATTTCTCAGTCATGGAGGAAATAGTCTATTGATCATCTCCATTGCGGTTGCTTTTGTGCTGAACATCAGTGCGGATGAGAAAAAACAAAAAATGACCCAAGAATACCAATTATTTGGGAATCAATAAAAATGAAGGCAGTTAAATAGAATCTATTTTTTATAAATGATGTTTAGCTGAATAAAAAGGTAGGAGTGAAGGAATGAAAAAAGTTTTAGTAGCAAATCGTGGAGAAATTGCAATCAGAATTTTTAGAGCCTGTACGGAGATGCACATCGGGACAGTGGCAATCTATGCAGCAGAAGATGAATATTCAGTACATCGTTTTAAAGCTGACGAAGCTTATTTGGTTGGTAAAGGGAAAAAACCAATTGAAGCCTACCTTGATATGGAAGATATCATTCGCATTGCCAAGAAATCTGGAGCAGATGCGATCCATCCTGGCTATGGTTTTCTTTCAGAAAATCTAGAATTTGCTCGTCGTTGTGAAGAGGAAGGATTGATTTTCGTAGGTCCTTCTTTACATCACTTAGACATATTTGGTGACAAGATCAAAGCGAAAGAAGCCGCAGTTGCAGCAGGTATTGCTTCGATTCCGGGTTCGGATGGTCCTGTTCAAACTGTTGATGCAGTGTTAGAGTTTGGTCGGACACATGGCTTTCCGATCATGATCAAAGCAGCATTAGGCGGCGGCGGTCGTGGAATGCGTGTTGCTCATGATGAAAAAGAAGCGAGAGAAGGTTATGATCGGGCTAAAAGTGAAGCTAAAGCAGCCTTCGGTTCAGATGAAGTTTATGTTGAAAAATATATCTCTAATCCTAAACATATAGAAGTCCAGATTCTAGGCGACAGCCATGGTAACGTTATTCACTTATTTGAGCGTGATTGTTCTGTTCAGCGTCGTCATCAAAAAGTAGTCGAAGTTGCACCGTGTATCTCGATGAACGAAGAACAACGATTGAAAATCTGTGATGCTGCTGTCCAATTGATGCAGCATGTCGGATATATCAATGCAGGTACGGTTGAATTCCTAGTTGAAGGGGATCAATTTTACTTTATCGAAGTCAATCCTCGTGTTCAGGTGGAACATACGATTACAGAAATGATCACGGATATTGATATCGTAGTTTCTCAACTGCAAATTGCACAAGGACTTGATTTGCATAAGGATATGAAAATTCCTCAACAAAAAGATATTGCATTGAACGGCGCAGCGATTCAATGTCGAATCACTACAGAAGATCCGTTGAATCAATTTATGCCTGATACAGGTAAAATCGATACGTATCGTTCGCCAGGCGGATTTGGTGTGCGTCTAGATGTAGGGAATGCATACTCTGGTGCGGTGGTAACACCTTACTTTGATTCACTTTTAGTAAAAGTTTGTACGCATGGTTTTACCTTTGATAAAGCGATTCAAAAAATGGAGCGTTGCTTACGTGAATTCAGAATTCGCGGAGTCAAAACAAATATCCCGTTCCTTCATAAAGTTATTGGTCATCCTGAATTTCAATCGGGGGAAGCAAAGACGACTTTTATTGACAACACACCGCAATTATTCGAATTTCCTAAGTTGAGAGACCGTGGAAATAAAACGATGAAATATATTGGAGAAGTAACAGTCAATGGTTTCCCAGGTGTAGAAAAATCGACAAAGAAATACTTTGATGCACCGCGGATTCCAACTGACTTAGAATTACGTGAAAACTACGTCACAGCTAAAAATATTTTAGATGCAAAAGGCGCTGCTGGTGTGATCGATTGGATCAAGGCACAGGAAAATGTACTATTAACAGATACAACCTTCCGTGATGCCCACCAAAGCTTACTGGCGACTCGTGTGAGAACACAGGACTTTAAAGAAATTGCTCGTCTGACAGGAGAAGGTCTACCTGAATTATTCTCAAGTGAGATGTGGGGGGGCGCGACCTTTGATGTTGCTTATCGTTTTTTAAATGAAGATCCGTGGCAAAGACTTCGCAAGATTCGTAAATTGATGCCGAACACATTACTGCAAATGCTCTTTAGAGGTTCGAATGCAGTAGGATATCAAAACTATCCAGATAATGTGATCGAAGAGTTTATCAAAGAATCAGCAAGACAAGGAATCGATGTTTTTCGAATTTTTGACAGCTTGAACTGGCTTCCGCAAATGGAAAAAAGTATTCAAGCAGTTAGAGATACTGGAAAAATCGCTGAAGCTGCTATTTGCTATACTGGCGATATCAATGATCCTTCAAGAGCAAAATATAACGTTGAATACTATAAAAACATGACGAAAGAGCTTGAACAAATGGGCGCTCATATCATCGCAATCAAAGATATGGCTGGATTACTAAAACCACAAGCTGCTTACCGTTTGATCAGTGAATTGAAAGCAACAACGGATCTTCCTATACATTTGCATACCCATGATACTAGCGGGAATGGTATTATCACGTATTCTGCAGCAACAAAAGCTGGTGTTGATATTGTGGATGTTGCGACTAGTGCAATGAGTGGCGCAACAAGTCAACCAAGTATGAGCAGTCTGTATTATGCCTTAGTTAATGGTGAAAGAACACCTGATATCAATGTTGATAATGCTCAAAAAATCAATCATTACTGGGAAGATGTTCGTATGTATTACAAACCGTTTGAAAATGGATTGAATGCACCGCAAACAGAAGTATACATGCATGAAATGCCTGGTGGACAATACTCTAACTTACAACAACAGGCAAAAGCAGTTGGGTTAGGTCATAAATGGGATGACATCAAAAAAATGTATCATACAGTGAATCAAATGTTTGGCGATATCGTCAAAGTAACACCTTCTTCAAAAGTTGTTGGAGACATGGCGCTATTCATGGTACAAAATGATTTAACAGAAGAGGATATTTTTTCTAATGGAGAAAGCTTGAGCTTCCCTGAATCAGTAGTCACTTTTTTCCAAGGAGACTTAGGTCAACCCGTTGGTGGTTTTCCAAAAGAGCTTCAGAGTATCATTTTAAAAGGACGTCCAGCGTTTACAGAAAGACCCGGAAGCTTAGCGGCACCTGTAAAATTTGATAAAGTTAAGGACGAGCTGGCTGAACTGATTGGCTATGAACCTAAATTGGAAGAGATTTTAAGCTATTTGATGTATCCGCAAGTATTTTTAGATTATCGTACATCTTATCAAAACTTTGGGGATGTGACGTTGTTGGATACGCCAACCTTCTTCCAAGGTATTCGTCAAGGTGAATCAGTAGAAGTCCAAATTGAAAAAGGAAAAACGTTGATCATTCGTCTAGACGAAGTTGGTGAGCCTGATATTGAAGGAAATCGAGTACTCTTCTTCAACTTGAACGGGCAGCGTAGAGAAGTTGTCATAAAAGATACATCCGTTAAATCAGCGATTCAGGCAAAAAGAAAAGCTGAGCCGACGAACAAAGAACAGATTGGTGCAACGATGTCTGGCTCTGTACTTCAAGTGCTAGTCAAAAAAGGTGATAAGGTCAAAAAAGGTGATGCTTTACTGGTCACTGAAGCAATGAAAATGGAAACAACGATTGAAGCACGTTTCGATGGCGAGGTAGAACATATCTATGTTGTCGAAGGTGAAGCAATCAGTTCTGGAGATCTTTTAATAGAAGTCAGCGAAAAATAAGTGAAAAGTGGGGAAAAAGATGAGACGATTTTTAGCTTTCTTGGGCGTATTTTTAGTAGTCCTAACGATTGGCTATTTAGAGCCTGTCTTTTTTCCTGCTGAAAAACCGAAGCAAGTAGCAGATGATTTTGGGAGACAGAACGTCTCCCATACTGCTTTGCCATATGAAGAGCTTTCTGCTTCTGGATATGCGGAGTATGTTGGAAAGCCGATATCGGAATTTGTTGCTAAATTCGGTGAACCTCTTGAAAAACAACCATCGGGTATGCCTTATGAGCTATGGACTTACGGAGAAAAAGATGCAGACTATCTAGAAGTGAATGTCCAAAATGAAAAAATTTCGATGATCAAAGCGTTCAACGATTCAAAAGAATTAGTGCCATTTTCGATTGGAATGAATTTATCAGATGTTTCAGAACGGATGACGATCTATTCAGATTTTGCTTTTACATATAAAGAAACAAACTATAACATAGAGTTGATGGAAGAAGATATGAATTATCGTCCGCTGATTGCTTTCGATAATCAATCGTTCGCCATTTTGTTTTTCAATCAAGGAGATAGTGAACTTGCTGCAGTGGTTTATCTTGATAAGGAATCGTTATTGACGCTGATGCCCTATCAATTGATTGAAGGGGAAGCACTTCCTTTAATACCTGAAAATCAATTGACCGGATTTGATCCAATCAAAAGTAATCAGGTCATTCGTACGATCAATTTATTGAGAATGAAAGAAAAACTTGAAACATACGCTATTTCAACTGAAAGTCAAAAGAATGCTCAAAAACTTTTTGAGCTTTTGCCTAAACAGCAAAAGAATATCTTTTCCGCTGAACGATTGGAAAACTGGCAGTTCAGTAAAGAACAATTGAGCGCAACTGAGACATTTGTCTTGTCTAATGATGAATACCAAAAATTGCTGAAATTAGGACAGATGGACAAAAAAAATACGACTGGCATGTACACAGAACCGATTTACGATCCATCCTTTACTGTTCTTTCATGGTTTTCTGATTCGCTCTATCATTCTCGTTTTGCCCATGAAGGAAATGAAAACATTGGCGTTGCATTCTCTAAAGCAAGTATGTTAGTCTTAATACAAGAGACTGAAAAAGAAATATCTCAGACAGAGGATAGTGAATAAGTATGATCATTACAGAAAAACTTTTTGAAATAGAGGATCAGGTAGAGAATCTTGTTAGTGCAATTTTGGCAAGTGACAGTATTACTTTATATAAGAAAAATCGAGAAGCAATGTATACTTCACAGGATATCATGGAGAAGCAAAAGACTTTTTTGAGTGCTAAAGAGTCATTTGAACGAATTGAGCCCTATGGAAATCATGCACCAGATTTTAGAACAAAGCAGCGTGCTGTGCGACAAGCGAAGAGAGCACTGGATATGAGTGAAGAAGTAGCAGAGTTCCGTTTTTCTGAGACAGAAGTGCAAACGATTTTGGATGTAATCGGACTTTCAGTTGCTAAAACGATTTCTGAAGATATCAAAGTGAACGCTGGGAATCCATTCTTCGAAAAAGGAAAACACTCAGGTTGTGGAGGTAGTTGTCATGCAAGTTAACGAGGAAAAAGAACTGAATATTCAAAAACGTCGTTGTTTAGTTGTATGGGTATATAGCTTAAAGCAACTAAGGACATTAAAACGTTTTGGTTTGATACACTATGTTTCACGACGTATGAAGTATGTAGTTATCTATATGAATGAAGAAGATATCGAAACATCAGAAGCGAAAATCAACGGACTTCATTTTGTACGTAAAGTCGAACGGTCATACAGACCAGACGTGGAAATGAACTTCGCAGAAAAAATCGGGACAAAAGCAGCCTATCAATATAAAGAAGAAGAGGGATTTGAAGTTGAGGAACTAAATACCCAAATTCGTTTAGCTGAAAATGTCTAAAAATCAAGATGAAAAATGTGCACGAACGTCAAACATTTTTCATCTTTTTTCTGTATATTTGGTATACTATTAAGGAAATAGTGAAATAAGCAAAGGAGCGTTAAATGACATGCGCGTGATTTCTGGAGAGTACGGCGGACGCCGTTTGAAAGCATTGGATGGCGACCACACACGTCCAACAACAGATAAAGTCAAAGAATCGATATTCAATATGATTGGCCCTTATTTTGATGGAGGTGTAGTGTTAGATCTATATGCTGGAAGTGGTGGACTGGCAATAGAAGCAGTCTCTAGGGGAATGGATCTGGGAATCTGTATTGAAAAAAATTTTGCGGCAATCAAAATTATTCAAGAAAATATTGCGATCACTAAAGAACCGGAAAAATTTATCATAAAAAAAATGGACGCAAATAAAGCAATCGATTTTCTCAAAGAAGAGCAACGTATATTTGATTTAGTTTTACTAGATCCGCCTTATGCAAAACAAGAAATAGAAAAGCAAATCGAGAAGATGATAGTTCATCGATTATTGAGTGAACAGACAGTCATCGTCTGTGAAACAGATAAATCAGTAACACTTCCAGAAAATATTGGTCCTTTAGCCAAGACACGAGAAGTGATCTATGGTATTACTCAAATCACGATTTATAAATAGGAGGGAAATGATGGGTAGAGTTGCACTTTTTCCAGGAAGTTTTGATCCGCTGACAAATGGTCATTTAGATTTGATCGAGCGCAGTACGAAGATTTTTGATAAAGTCATTGTCGGTGTTTTTGTGAATACAAATAAAAAGGCATTATTTACTTTAGAAGAAAAGCTCTTATTGATCAAGCAATCGACAGCGCATTTAAAAAATGTAGAAGTTGTTACACAAGAAAGCAAGTTGACTGTAGAAAGTGCTGCTGAGCTGGGAGCAAACTTTTTGATCCGTGGAATTAGAAATGTGAAAGATTACGAGTATGAAAAAGATATTGCTATGATGAATCATCATTTGGCTGCCAGCATAGAAACAGTATTTTTACTGGCAGATGAAACATATGGACATATTAGCTCCAGTTTGTTAAAAGAAGTGCTGACATTTGGAGGCGATGTTTCTGCTTATTTGCCAAAGCCAGTTAATGAAGCGCTAAATCAAAAGAATCGTGAGTTGAAGATGAATGAATAATGAACAAGAAGAAAGAATATCTATAAAATCTATGTTGCCGTTTGTGCTTGTCATAGTATTGATCATTGCCATGATTTTTCCGATCCCTTATTATATTGAAGGACCTGGAACGACAGAAAATTTGAAAGACTTTGTGTCTGTTGATAATAAACAAGATACAGAACCAGGAGCATTTTATTTAACCACTGTAGGTGTCCGTAAAGCTACTCTAGCTTCTTTGATAACTGCTTCATTTTCTGATTTTCAAGAAATAGTGAGTAAGAAAGATCTGATGGGATCAAGTACCAACAGTGAATACGAGCGAATTCAGCAATATTATATGGACTCGTCGAAAAATGCAGCAATCGAACAAGCATTAAAGTTAGCAAACGTACCATATGACATGCAATTCAAAGGTGTTTATGTACTAGCAATTGAAGATAACTCAAGTTTCAAAGGAAAAATTTCTGTTGGTGATACTGTAACAGGAATCGATGGGAAAACATTTAAAAGTAGCGAAGAATTTGTTGCATATGTCAAAAAACAAAAGGTCGGTCAAGAAGTCACTGTTAGCTATTTACAAGATGGAAAAGCTAAAGAAGCAACAGGTAAGCTGATTGAACTACCGACCGATAAAAAAGCAGGGATTGGTATCGGCTTGACCGATCATACAGAAATCGATTCGTCGATTCCCGTTGAAATCGATTCTGGTGATATCGGTGGTCCTTCAGCCGGTTTAATGTTTACACTGGAAACGTATGAACAGTTAACACAAAAAGGTATACGTAAAGGCTATAAAATCGCTGGAACAGGGACGATCAATACAGACGGCATCGTTGGAAGAATTGGCGGAATTGATAAAAAAGTAGTGACCGCAAGTAAAAATAAGGCAGATATTTTCTTTGCTCCTGATGATGAAATCACAAAAGAAATGAAAGAAGCAGAGCCGAAAATCAAAACAAATTACGAAGAAGCGAAAGCTACTGCTAAAAAAATAGGAACATCAATGAAGATCGTTCCTGTAAAAAATGTGCAAGACGCTTTATACTACCTTGAAACATTGAAAGAAAAATAAAAAAACAGAGACTAAATCAACCTCGAATTTGATTTAGTCTCTATTTTTTTAATGAACAACAACTGAAGGATGAAGCATTGAAGAGGAACCGAAATCAAATAGGTATTTTGCTGGTCCAAGATGAAAAATACCTCCTAAAGCTAAAAAGAATAGAAATAAAACAGCGGCTCCGATAGAAAAATAGAGAATAAAACGATAGGCAAGTACGGGGTTATTAACGACTTGGTCAAAACGTTTTTTACGATAAATATTTTCTGTCACGAGAATCGTTTTCAGTAATGGAATTTCTGTTAACTGTTGTTTCAAAATATCTGCATCCCGTTCACTTAATAACTCTGAGAAAATATGGTTTTCTGACTCAAAGTCAAATGTATAAGTTGAAAGAAAAGAACGTGTAGGTTTGAAACCATTCCAATTGAAGTACGAGACTTTATTTTGCTTTAGAGTGATTGCTTTAATCGTATCATAAGGATAGCTGAATAAAGGTTGATGATCGAGAAATTCAATGATAGTGGTGTAAATCATCCGCTGATTGGTGAAGATCAGAACACGATTCCCGCGAAGATCGTTGAACTCTTTTAAATATGCTTTGGCTGCCTCAGTTCTAGGATGATACATGCCTAGTAAGCCACTACCGACAGCAGAAACATTCTCTCCGTCAGAAGTTAGTGGTAAGTAAGCACTGATTTCTTCACCTTCATTCAATTGTTCTTTTAGCTGATCGATAAAGCTTTGCAAAAAAATATACATTTTAGTTTGATTATATAAGTCTCTTTTTTGTTGCTTGTTCAGTTCAGTGTTGACTTGGTTTACGGTAGATTTAAATAAATTTACCATGATGACTCCTCCTAATGTCTTTAGTATGATCATTGTTGGATAGATTGTTTAAGTTTTTGTCTCCCGCGAGATAAACGATTGTATATTTGAGAAGTATCCATTGCCAAATCCTTCGCAATTTCTTTAGGTGAATCTTGATAATAGTAATATCTTAAGAAAATCAATTGATCTTCTCCATTTAAACAGTTCAGTAGATCTAAAAACTGTTCTTTCTCAAAATAGTCTTCTTCTAACAAAGTCTCTGGCAGCTGTTCAGTTGGAATTATTTGTTGTTCGCGAATGATCTGGCGCTTTTTATCAAGGCAAATATTTCGGGTGATCGTCATTGTCCAAGTTTTCAAGCTGCTTTTTTTCGCATCATAAGTAGCGATCTTCTGCCAAATACGATAAAAAACTTCATTTTCAGTTTCCTTATGATATATTTTTTCTTTCGGATGATTCAAAATGGAGCGAATACATTTTATGATATCGGTTCCAAATTCATCAATGAATTTTTCCAACCCTAAAAAATCCCTCTTGATCAATTGTGTAATAATGTCCTTTTCCACGTTTTATCACCTTCTTACTTTATTATACGATGGACTTTTTGTTTTTCTATCATGAAAATGAAAAATAATGCGTATTTTATAGATGAAGGAGGGAAAAAATGAATTACAGGGAGATCATCAGTAAATACAAGTATTACTTGATTGCAGGAGGAGTTGGGCTGCTTTTATGTTGTAGTGTTCTTTTATTTTTGATAAAAAAGCCGATTGAAGCAATAGACGAAGATTTTCAGATGGATATTTCTTCAACTCAACAAATAATGTCATCTGAATCAGCTCATGATCAAAGGCAGCTATATGTCGATATAAAAGGCGCAGTTAAGCAACCAGGAATGTATGAAGTGAAAATGAACATGAGAGTTTGGGATGCGGTCATGCTGGCCGGCGGTTTCAAGGAAGGGGCAGATACCAAGCAGGTCAACTTTGCTGAACAGCTTACGGATCAAATGGTGATCTATGTACCGCTCGAAGGAGAAGAACCTCCAATCAAACAAAATATGACCGGTGAAGAAGATACGACTGCAGCATCCAAGGTCAACCTCAATTTAGCGGATGAGTCACAGCTTCAAACCTTATCAGGCATTGGACTAAAAAAGGCACAGGAAATCATTCGCTATCGGGAAGAAAATGGCGGTTTCAAATCAATAGAGGAAATAAAGAATATTTCTGGATTTGGTGAAAAAACATTTGAACGATTAAAAGAGGCCATTACAATATAGCGCTTAATTAAAAGCACACTGTTATGCGAAGTATTTTTATAATATATCGCTTAGATTCTTGACGGGAGTTTTTCTATAATTTACTATTTGTATTAGACTATTATTTTTAAACAACAGCAAATTATTTTGAAAATGAGATAGACATTAGTATATAAAGAAGGAGCACAAAAATGACATTAGAACGGATTCCATGGGATCAATATTTTATGGCGCAAAGCGTATTATTATCTTTAAGAAGTACATGTACTCGATTAGAAGTCGGGGCTACGATCGTCAGAGACAAACGAATTATTGCTGGAGGGTACAACGGTTCTGTTAGTGGAGATGTCCATTGTATAGATGACGGTTGTTACGTTGTAGATGGGCATTGTGTCCGAACGATCCATGCAGAGATGAATGCTATTTTGCAATGTGCAAAATTCGGTATTCCTACAGAAGGTGCAGAAATTTACGTGACCCATTTTCCTTGTCTGCAATGTACGAAAATGATTTTACAAGCTGGAATCAAAAAAATTCATTATTTAAAGGATTATCGCAATGATCCTTATGCGCTGGATTTGATCAAACAGGTTGGTGCAAGTGTGGATCAAGTCACTCTCTCAAAGAAATATTTTGCCGAATTACAGTTAGGAGAAGAGCTTGCTTCAATGGACGAAGCACCTCAAGCAGATCAATAATCACTGGATATTTCCAGTACTTTTAGTAATAGGATCTGTATTTCTCATTATAGAATTTAACTGGCCGTCAGGTTTGATGTGTCTATATTTATGTTGGCGTATTGCTGCAACTCGAAATCAGGTGATCATCGCTGTTAGTTTTTTATGTACGTGTATTGCGATCATCTCCTGTTTTTGGGTGTTGAACAATGAAAAACAGCAAAAATTTGCAGAAGAAACCGAACTTTCTGGTACACTTAGTGTTTTGCCTGATAAAATGAACATTGATGGAGATCGTCTTCAATTAGAAGGAAAATTTTATTCTAAAACGCTCGGCAGAAAAATCGTTGCTTTTTATCAATTCTCCTCAAAGCTGGAAAAAGAAAGTTGGATGGAGCACACACAACCATTACAGTTGCATATGACAGGAACAGTTCAAACGCCTATAGCGCAAACCAATTTGCATGGCTTTGATTATCAGAACTATTTGAGGACAAAGGGCATTTACCAAACAGTGACAATCAAAAGTATCCAGAGTATTTCAGAGCAGCCTGTTCGATGGTATGACTTCAGGTCGTGGATCAGCAGCAATAGAAAAAAAGCGATTGATCATTGCTCGAAGATTTTCATGAAAGAAACTGCTTTACACGTAAAAATACTATTATTTGGGTATCGATCTAGTAATTTTTCCCAAAGAGAAGCTGTTTTGGCGAATTTGGGAATTCTTCATTTGTTTAGTTTGTCAGGAATGCATGTCGCATTTTTTATCGGTAGTTTTAGGTATTTATTTTTAAGGTCTGGACTTACTATAGAAAAATTATTTTGGTTACAACTGTTTTTTGTATTGATCTATGCAGGATTTACTGGTTTTTCTGTCAGTGTAGTACGTGCATTGGTCCAAAGTTCGATTGTCTTGGCTAACCAGCACTTTCGCTGGCAATTATCCAGATTAGATTGCTGGAGTTTAACGCTGATGATAGGCTTGTTTGTTCGTCCATATTTATTGTTTACGATCGGTGGGCAACTGAGTTATGGTTTGTCTTTTTTGATTCTCTTTGTACAGCCGATTGTTGAATGTATCAAGTATAGTCTTTTGAAAAGTTATTGTTTTTCATTACTTTTGAATGTTGCGATTGTTCCATTATTGGGACTTTCGTTTTTTGAGTGGCAGTTGACAGGGAGTGTGTTTACATTTGTGTTGTTGCCAGTTTTTGAACACATGATTTTACCTGTACTGACTATTAGTTTTGTTAGTTCTTATTTTATCAAGATTGATTTTTTTGTTGTTGGATTAGAATCCTATTTTCTTTTACAACAAAAAGTTTTTGAGTGGTTGAGCTATACAAGTACATTTACGATCATTATAGGTCACTTTTCATTTTGGTTATTGATAGCAGTCTTTCTTTCATTAGGGATTTTGCTGGACCGTCTACCTATAAAGCCAAAAAAAGCTTGTTGGTCTGGTGTTTTGTTGTTGTTATTACTTCAAAGTAAATACATTTTCCCCAAAGGAACAGTCGCTTTTATTGATGTTGGTCAGGGAGATTGTATTTTTATCCAAACCCCTTTTCATCAAGAAAATATTTTGCTCGATACTGGTGGTAAACTGATGTTTGAAAAAGAGGAATGGGCAATAAGAAATAAAGAAAAATCTAATGCTGACTATTCAGTTATTCCTTTTCTAAAAAGTAAAGGGGTGAAGTATTTAGATAAAGTGTTGATCAGTCACGGTGATCTGGATCATTGCGGGGATCTTTTAGAAATCCACAAAAAAATCCCGATTCGAGCTCTTTATTATCCAGCAGGTACGGAAAATAAGCAATTGTTTCAAAGGATGTTGAATACTTTAAAACAGTCGGGTGTTAAGTGTTATCCTGTTTTAGCAGGTCAGACGATCGGTCGCTCAATAGCGCTAAAAGTTCTAGCACCAACGACTAAAGGCAATGGAGAAAATCAAGATTCTTTAGTCATCTATTCAAAAATAGCTGATCGACGTTTTCTGTTTACTGGAGATTTGGAAAAGGAAGGTGAGAGGCAGTTGCTTGCAAGCTATCCTAATCTAAAAATAGACAGCTTAAAAGTCGGACATCATGGAAGTAAAACATCAACGGATGATTCATTTGTCAAACAAATTTCGCCTAGTGAAGCAATCATTTCATGTGGGCGGAACAACCGTTTTAAGCATCCTCATGGTGAAACTGAAGAAACATTAAAACAAGAAAATATAACGATTTTTCGAACAGATCAGGAAGGTATGGCATACTATGAATGGACGCCTTGGTCAAAAATGTCACCAGTGCAAACAATGATCAAACAAGACTAGCATTTCTTGAATTGTCATGATAGGATGGAAAAGAGAAATGAGGGGAATTATGAATTTACAAGAAGCGTTGCAGCAGGTTCGCCAACAACAGTTTGCCTCTGTGTATCTAGTTCAGGGGACAGAAGGCTATTTGAGTGAACTATTTAAAACAGAACTAATGAATCAATTGATCAAAACAGAAGATGATCAATTTAACTATTCTTCTTTTGATATGGAAGAGGTTCCTTTATCAGTAGCTATTGAAGAAGCTGAAACGATCCCATTCTTTGGTGATTACCGTTTAGTGTTTATCGAAAACCCTTATTTTTTAACAGCTGAAAGAAAAACAACGGGTCTTGATCATGACATCGATAGTTTATTGAAATATCTGGAAGAACCGTCTCCTACGACTATTTTAGTATTCAATGCAAGCGTTGAAAAATTAGATGAACGAAAAAAAATTACAAAATCATTGAAGAAACAAGCGGCATTCATCGATGTCAACCCAATGGGTGAACGTGAGGTCCGCCAATATATCGAACAAACCATTCAAAGTGAAGGTTATGACATTCGCCCAGAAGCTTTTGATTTATTATTGCAGCTGACAGATTTGAATTTATCCAAAGTAATGGGGGAGCTGCAGAAACTATTCCTTTTTTCTTCAGAAGATAAAATTATTTCTCTTCACGCTGTAAAAGAACTAGTACCAAAATCGTTGGAGCATAATGTCTTTGATTTAACGAATGAGGTCTTGTCAGGAAATGGAGAAAAAACAATACAGCTCTATGAAGATCTTTTGCTTCAAGGCGAGGAAACGATCAAGCTGAATGCGATTTTACTAAATCAAATTCGTTTATTTTTGCAAACAAAAATCCTAGCTAAACTTGGATATCAACAAGCCAATATTGCAGATACACTAAAAATCCATCCTTATCGTGTAAAATTGGCATTGCAGCAAGTGAGACGCTTTGAATTGGAACGATTGGAAGAGATCTATGATGAGCTAGTAGAAAATGATGTTAAAATGAAAACTGGCAAGATGGATAAAGAGCTGCTTTTTGAATTATTTATTCTGAAATTGTCTGCTCAAGGCGTAAGGTAATAGATAGGAAGGGAGCTAGATTGCATGAAGAAGCCAAAAGAGATCGTTGCAGATTTTTTTAGAAATGTCCGCTCAGGGAAAGATGTTGATACTGCATCTATTTATATGCACGAGTGTGTAATTGCCCATCAAATCCAATCTGAGAATGAATATGTAATCGAGCGGTCTCCACAAGATTATATCGAACACGTAAAAGAAATGCAGGATATCTATGGTCAGTTTCACTTAGAAATCCAAGAGTTGTTAGAAGATGGGAATAAGGTGTATGTTCGTTGGAAACAAACTGGAACGATGTCAGACAGAAAAGAAATTATTCAAATTGCCAGTGCAGTTTATTTGGTTGAAGATGAGAAAATCTCTGAATATTGGATCCAAATCGATCGTAAAGGATTGGAGCTTCAAAACAACTAGAATCAATGCATGAATTTTAAATGAGATACAGTATTTTGAAGCCGATCTTCGATGTTGGAATGTTTTTCTTTGATCCAAATTGATATCTATCTAAGCAGAGACAAAAGTCGATTAGGCTTCAATCGGTATGAAAATAGTACAATATGCTTTTATTTTTAGAGAATTGTAGAAGAATCTGATTTTTACCCATCATTTATTACGTTTTAGAGTGCGAGACAAAATGGATTTCTTCGTTTTTTTTCGCACTCTTTTGGTGCAAAAAAAGAAGCTGACCATATGGCAGCTTCTGCAAATTCATTATTTTGCTAATTTTTTGCTTAGACGAGATTTGTCGCGGCTCGCTTTGTTTTTATGGATCAATCCTTTTGATTCAGCCATGTCCACAGCTCTAGCAGCTTCTTTATATAGCTCATCCGCGTTATCAGCACCTGTAGCTACAGCATCTTCAAATTTCTTGATTGCTGTACGCATAGAATTCTTTTGAGATGAATTTTGAGCATTCGCGTTTGCGTTAGTACGTACACGTTTAATTGCAGATTCAATATTTGGCATTTCTTTCACCTCCGATAAAATAAGGTCTTACACAGGAATATCCATATGTAATTCAACACTAATCATTATACCTAATCCAAACTGTCATTGCAATAAAAGATGACAAGTTTTTTTCCTTAACAGTAAATTTAATGTATTTGTAGGGATAAAACAGAGCATATATGAAAAAATGGATACTTTTAACAAATTATATGATATTATTACAGATGAAAAATGAAATGGTGGGGTGTCATAGTGAATATTGCTTTAGTGATTACGGTTACGCTAGTGATGGGAGTTATCTTTGTTAATGGTTGGACAGATGCGCCGAATGCAATTGCAACCGCTGTCTCGACCCGTGTGTTGAAGCCAAATGTAGCGATTTGGATGGCAGTAGTAATGAATTTTTTAGGTGCATTAGTTATGACGTATTTCAACGCTCAGGTAGCGGAAACAATTAGTAATATCGTCAGTTTTGATGCACAGGGAAATGCTTCTCAGGTAGCATTAGCAGCCTCTTTATTTTCAATCGTTGTTTGGTCGGTTGCGGCTTGGTATTTTGGTATACCAACAAGTGAAAGCCATGCTTTGATCGCGGGCTTGACTGGTTCTGCAATGGCTTTAGGTGGTATTGGAGCGGTTAACGGGTCTGAATGGACAAAAGTATTGGTTGGATTAGTGGTTTCAACCGTTATGGGCTTTGGTGGCGGTTTTATCGTAACGAAGTTGATTGTAATCCTTTTCAGAGGTGTTGCCAGAAGAACAGCGGATAAAGTTTTCACCTATGGTCAGGCATTTGGTGCTGGAGCTAACGCTTTTTTGCATGGTGCTCAAGATGGTCAAAAATTTATGGGGGTTTTTATGCTTGGATTATATTATAATAATCTTGCTGAAAAATCTGGAGCGGGTTTCATTATTCCTATTTGGGTCATGGTCTTATGTTCTGTAACGATGGGAGTAGGAACTTCAGTTGGTGGTATGCGTATCATCAAGTCCGTTGGAATGGATATGGTAAAATTAGAACGTTATCAAGGCTTTGCTGCTGATTTAAGTACGGCAGTATGCTTATTTGCTGCTTCAATTGCTGGTATTCCAGTGTCTACGACACATACAAAGACGACTGCGATCATGGGGGTAGGTGCTTCAAAACGCGTGTCAAGTGTAGATTGGCGTATTGTAAAAGAAATGCTGATTGCCTGGGTTTTAACATTTCCAGGTTGTGGTCTGATTGCTTTTATCATGGCTAAGTTGTTTGTAGCCCTATTTTGATCGAGCATAAAAATAGAAAACAAAACCAATAACGATAGAGAGTTAAGCTAAGGGAGAGAGTAAAATGGCAAGAAAGAAACAATTTGACTATTTTGGAGAGTTGGAGCATCTGGCGAGAAATGCCCATCAGGCAGCAGAGATCTTAGAAATGATCGCGATTAATTATTCTTTGGATTATTTAGAAAAAGAAGCAATAAAAATCCATGATCTGGAACGCGAAGGCGATCAAATCGTTAAACAAATTTTAAGTGAATTATATGTCTCTTTCATCACACCTATCGATCGGGAAGACATTGTTGAAATCACAGAACGACTAGATGATGTGCTGGATACAATCAATAGTATTGCTTATTTATTGAGCAGTTTAGTCGTTAAGGAACTGAAAGAAAATGCAATGGTATTTATTACCTATGCTTTAGAAGCTACAGCAGGGGTTTTAACGGCGACAAAAGAGTTTGCAAAGTTCAAAAATTCTAAAACATTACGGACGATGATGGATGAAGTCAGTGAGATCGAAGGCAAAGCTGATAGGCTTTACAGTGAATCCCTGAAAGATTTATTTACAAATGAAGAAAATCCGATTGAAGTCATTCGCTGGAAAAACGTTTATGATCAATTGGAAGATTTACTGAATGCAAGTGAATCAGTCGTAGATGTTATTGGCGGGTTAGTCATAAAGAATAGTTAAATGAAATACAGTGTTAGGTTGGAATAAATCGAATTTGTTTCAGCCTTTTTTCGAGCGATTAGGAGGATGTTAGATGGATATGCAGACAATAGATGTGCTCAAAGCGTTTGTTCGATCAAAATTGAGAGAGGATCAAAGTGGTCATGGCATGGACCATATAGAGCGTGTCGTCCGAAATGCACAAAAAATCATACAAACACAAGCGTGTGATGAATTTGTCGTAGTAGCTGCAGCATATCTTCATGATGTTGCAGATGAAAAGCTTGTTGAGGATCAGGAAAAAGCATATCAAGAGATTAAAGAAGTTTTGCAAGTGAATGGTGTTCCTGTTGAGAAGATCGAGCATATCCTTTACATCATTAAAAACCTTTCATTCAGTCAGGAATTTGAAGGAAAGAAAACGGAATTAAGTATAGAAGGACAAATCGTTCAAGATGCTGATCGGCTGGATGCAATGGGAGCGATCGGGATCATCCGAACTATTTATTATGGTGGGCACAAAGGAAATAAAATTTATGACTCTGCTATTAAGCCAAGATTATTACAAAATAAATCAGAGTACAGGGAAGAAAGTACAGTCATCAATCATTTTTATGAAAAAATTCTACTATTGAACGATCGTTTAAATACGCCCTATGCCAAAAAAATAGGAAAGCAGCGACAAGAATTTTTGGAAAAATTTCTTAAAGAATTTCTTGAAGAATGGGAGTAAGGAGTTATTAGAGGTAGATAAAAAAGGAGATACTCATCCAGCAATGAGCGTCTCCTTTTTTGTCTATTTTAAATACTTGATTCACTACGACTATATGAATTTAGTGGCTTTAATGGTGTTTGTGCTTTGGTCTTTACGTGCTCGATCGGAATCGTCTTAAGTAACCTCAAACCATTTAAAATTACCAAGATCGTGCTTCCTTCATGACCGATCACTCCTAAAGGAAGGCTGATGATTTGGAAAAAATTTGAAAGAACTAAAAGACAAATGACAAAGGCTGAAAATAGTATATTTTGCATGACGATTCGTTTTAATTTTTTTGAAAGCAAATGACTCATCTGTAGTTTTTCTAAATCATTTTGCATCAAAACGACATCTGCAACATCCATTGCAATATCCGTTCCGCCGCCCATTGCAACACCGATCGCTGCATTAGCTAAAGCGGGAGCATCGTTGATGCCATCCCCAACCATTGCATTAACACCGTAACGTTCTTTTTGTTGTTTGATAAGAATCGTCTTATCTTCTGGTAAACAGTTTGCATGAATTTCATCGATTTCTAGTTCATTTGCAACTGCAGCAGCAGTTCTTTCTTGATCTCCAGTGATCATCGTCGTATGAACACCGACTTGTTTAAAATAAGTAATGATCGATTTTGCTTCTGGTTTTGGAACATCTAACAATCCAAGGTAGGCAACGATCGTTTCCCCTTCAAAGAGATAGATGACTGTTTTACCATCTGCTTGTAGTTGTTCAATTTGCTCTAAAATATCTGATGTGATTGAAGAAGTATCCGCAAAAGAAATTTTCCCTAATCGCCAGACTGTAGAATTGATTGTAGTTTCCATTCCGAAACCTACAACGTTTTTGACATCAAGTTGTTCATAATGAGTGGTGCTTTCTTCATCAAAACGGTCGATCACTGCTTGTGCAAGCGGATGAGTAGAGTGGCGCTCCATTGCGACTAAAATATCGACTGCTTTTTGTTTGTCACTCAGAAATATAGCATCTGTTACAATAGGTTTTCCTTTTGTCAGAGTTCCAGTTTTATCAAAAGCAACTGCTTTTAATGCTGCTAAGTTCTCTAAATAGACACCGCCCTTGAATAGGACGCCATTTCTAGCACCATTTGAGATGGCAGCCAAAGTGGCAGGTGTTGCTGAAGCAACCAATGCACAAGGGGAAGCGACAACGAGTAATACCATTCCACGATAAAAGCTTTCGTTCCAAGACCAGCCCAAAAAGAAATAAGGAATCAAAATCATTAGAGGAATAGTGATCAATACAATTTTTACATAAGTGTTTTCCAATTTTTCAATAAAGCTTGCTGTTTGTGAAGGGGTATTTTGTGCTTCATCGACCAATCGAATGATTTTGGCAAATAGAGTATCTTCACTATTTTTTGTAACCGTCATTGTAAAAGCTTCACCAAGGTTGATCGTTCCTCCAAATAATAAATCTGAGGCACTTTTTTCAACAGGTACAGATTCTCCTGTGATCGCCGCTTCGTCAATGGTAGATGTTCCGGCAGCTAATTGACCATCGATCGGAATACTTGAACCTTTTGGAACGAGTAATGTATCTCCGATTTCTAATGTATCGACAGATACTTCTGTTGTTTTTCCATTATCAAATAGTAAAGCAGTCTCTGGCTGTAAATTCATCAGGCTGGCAATTTCTTTTTTACTTTTGTTTGTCGTGTATTCTTCAAGGGCACCGCTCAGACAAAAGATAAACGTCAACATTGCTCCTTCAAACCAATTTCCAATGATACAAGCACCAATAGCAGCTAAGGCCATCAATAAATCTACATTCAAATGTTTGTCTTCAAAAGTGCTGATCAAGCCCTCTTTTGTTTGTTTAAATCCACCGAAAACAATAGCTAAAATAAAAATGATCGGATAAAAAGTAGTACCTGATTTTTCTAACATAAAACCTGCAATCATAAAAATAAGACATAAAATAGTAGATAGAATTGCTTTTTTTTCTTTTGAAAGTTTCATTTTCATCACTCCTCAATAAGAGCATAACATAAACTGATTCTAATTGATAATAAAATATTCTAAATGAGAATGATAGTGATTATCATTTAGGGAAAACCTATTTTTATTAGGGTTTTACCTTATTTTTTAAATATATTAATTCTAATTAAGAGTGATAATCATTATCATTTTAAGTAACAAAAAATAGGACTAAGAAATAACTCTAAGAGTTACAACTTAGTCTCTTTAAAAGCAAATAGATATTGGAAGCAAAAGTAGCTATTATGCTGTACTTCAATTACGTTAGCTACCTGTACAGTATGAATAATCAAGAAAATAGCCAATAGCTAATTAGTAGAACACCTAAAATAATTCGGTACCAACCAAAAATGGTAAAGTCATTACGTTTCAAGTAGTTCAATAAGAACTTGATCACGATGATCGAAACGACAAAAGCAACGATAGAACCTGTTAATAAAACAACAGTCTCATTAAAACTGAATGAGTTGCCTTTTGCAATAAATTTGATGATTTTCAAGAAACTAGCACCAAACATGACAGGAATTCCCATGAAAAATGAAAACTCGGTTGCAACGAATCGCGAAGCGCCAATTAGAATCGCACCTAAGATAGTTGCACCTGAGCGTGAAGTTCCAGGAATTAATGATAAAACTTGGAAAAAACCAACGATTGCGGCAGCTTTGTAAGTGAAACTGTTCAGATCGCTGCATTTTGGTTCGCGTGTTTTGTTTCTTTTCTCGATAATGATGAAAGCAACACCATAAATGATCAACATAAGAGAAACAGTAAAGAAATTGTGAAATTTCGCTTCCAGCCAATCATCTAGCAAAATACCAATGATTCCAGCTGGTACAGTAGCCACAAGGACTTTTGTCCATAAGAGCCAAGTATCTCGCTTTTCATTCTCATCTTTTTGAGGAGAGAAGGGGTTTAACTTATGAAAATAAAGAACGACAACGGCCATGATCGCTCCTAGTTGGATCACGACATTGAACATTTCCATAAAATCAGCGCTAAGATTCATCTTAATAAATTCATCAACTAGGATCAGGTGACCGGTACTACTGATCGGCAACCACTCGGTAACTCCTTCAATAATCCCTAAAAAAATTGCTTTCCATAAATTTGATAAAAGCATAGGTTCAATCCTTTCAATGTAAAAATAATAAAATCACTAATAGTATACCTTTTTGAATGAAAAAAACCAACTAACAATTATGTGACGTTAGAAAAAATTAGAATCCAGCGATTGGTGGTTGTATTTGCTTTAAGAATTTTCTATACTATTACTATTCATAAAATTGGAGGAAAATAAATAATGTTTGGATTTTTAAAAAAGAAAGAACCATCACAAGTAAATGAAACACTATATGCAGTAGCAACTGGGAAAGTAATTCCTATCACTGAAGTAAATGATCCTGTATTTTCACAAAAAATGATGGGTGATGGCTTTGCAGTTCTTCCGGAAACTGGAGAAATTTATGCACCGATCGAAGGGAAAATTTTGAGCGTATTTCAGACGAAACATGCAGTTGGGATGAAAATGGCTAATGGACTGGAAGTTTTACTGCATATGGGAATCGATACAGTAGAATTAAATGGTGCACCGTTTTCTATCAAGGTGACGGAAGGAACAAAGGTTGTACCAGGAACATTGATTGCGACGGTTGATCTAGAAAAAATCATTTCAGCTGGTAAAGCAACCGATATGGTGGTCGTTATTACCAATATGGATGCTGTGAAAGAATTTGATCTAACAAAGACAGGACAGGTCACTGCTGGAGAGATAGTAGGTAGTGCAAAGGCATAAAGAGTGAAATATTATTTCATCAAGTAGAACAGACAATCCACTGTTGTTTGTTCTATTTTTTTATGCGTTCTTTGAAAAAAAATTCCGTTTTTAAAACAAAATAAATATTTAACTTGAAATTTTATTTCAAAAGAATTATAATGAAAGCGTGTTAGAGAGGAGCAGATGGATATGTATGGGATATCAGTTTTTCTTGGTGAAGACCTAACAAAAGAGATGCAAACTTATATACAAGAAATGAGCCGCATTGGAGTAAAAGGAATATTTACTTCTTTGCATATTCCAGAAGACAATAGTGAATTGTACGCACAACGACTAAGAGTATTAGGTGAGATTGCTTCTAAAAATGGAATGAAGCTAATGGTCGATATCTCTGGTGAAGCCTTAAACCGCGCTGGTTTTTCTTTTGAACGTTTGGAAGAAATTATTGCCATCGGTGTGACTGGATTACGTATGGATTATGCGATTTCTAATCAAAAAATCGCTCAAGTATCACATGTTATGGATGTCGGCTTAAATGCCAGCACGATTACATCAAAAGATGTTGCTGAGCTCAAACGATATGAAGCCGATTTTTCAAATTTTGAAGCGTGGCATAATTATTATCCGAGACCAGAGACTGGCTTAGGCAGTTCTTTTTTCTCTGAAAAAAATGAATGGTTGAAGGCATCAGGCTTTAAAGTCTTTGCTTTTGCACCAGGGGATGATCAATTGCGTGGTCCTTTGTTCATGGGGTTGCCAACTTTAGAAAAACATCGTCATGAACATCCTTTAGCGACTATGATCGAATTGAAAGAGCGATTCGCAGTTGATGGTGTCTATATTGGCGATCCAATGATTTCTAAACGTACGATGCGGCAATTGGAGCTATATTTGAGCCAAGGTGAACTGTTTTTGGAAGTTATTGATATGGGCAGCCGCTACTATTCATCGATTTTAGGAGAACATGTGAATCGCCAAGATGACGCGAGAGATGTGATTCGCAGTGCAGATGCTCGCTTTAAGAAAATAGACACGATCGTACCAGAAGAATCAATTGTACGATCATTGGGCAGTGTGACCATCGATAATTCAGAATATGGCCGCTATATGGGTGAAATTCAATTGACAAAAAAAACATTGCCTGCAGATAAAAAGGTCAATGTGGTGGCACGAGTAGTTACTGAAGATCAAGCGCTAATAAAAAGGATCGCCGCAGGTCGTAAATTTAAACTGTTAGATAAGGGGACATTATAAGATGAATTTAGAAAAACTGACAACAGAACGCAGAAATCAAGAAACAATGAATTTAGATGAAATGACTGTAGAAGAAGCGTTGATAAAAATGAATCAAGAAGATCAAAAGGTAGCTATTGCAGTTAGTGAAGCACTGCCGCAAATCGAACCGGCTGTTCACGTGATTATTGATGCTTTCAAAAAAGATGGACGTTTGATATATATGGGGGCGGGCACAAGCGGCCGCTTGGGTGTATTGGATGCGGCAGAGTGTGTGCCGACATTTGGTGTAGATCCTGAAATGGTGCAAGGTTTGATCGCTGGTGGGCAAAAGGCAATGACGATTGCCGTGGAAGGTGCGGAAGATTCTAAGGAATTTGGACAGGAAGATTTAATCGATATTCAACTAACTGATAAAGATGTCGTTGTTGGAATTGCAGCTAGCGGCCGTACTCCTTATGTAATTGGAGGATTGGAGTATGCGGCTTCTATTGGTGCAAAAACAGTTTCGGTTTCTTGCAACAAACATGCTGAAATCAGCCGTTATGCTGACTTTCCTATTGAAGTTGATGCAGGGCCTGAATTTTTAACAGGTTCCACACGTCTAAAATCTGGAACAGCACAAAAATTGATTTTAAATATGTTATCGACGGTGTCAATGATTGGAATTGGTAAAGTTTATAACAACTTAATGGTGGATGTGAAACCAACAAATGAAAAATTAGTGGAACGTGCTAAGCGTATCATTATGGAAGCGACAACTTGCGACTATCAAACAGCCGCTGACTATTTCATCAAAGCGGATGAAAATGTCAAACTGGCTATCGTGATGTTATTGACAAACTCCTCAAAAGAAGAGGCTGAAACAAAATTGATTCAGGGCAATCATTTTATCAAAAATACAATTTAAGGGAAAACTAAGGGGGAAATGACTGTGTCAGAAGAGAAAGTAAAACGTTTGGCAAGGGAAATTTATGAAGAAGTTGGCGGACAGGAAAATGTGTTGAAATTGCGTCATTGTATGACAAGAGTTCGAATGGATATACGGAATTATGATAAAGTGAAGCTTGACGAGTTGAAGAAGATCGATGGTGTAATGGGCGTTGTAGAAGACGATACCTTACAAGTCGTGATCGGACCAGGGACGGTAAATAAAGTTGCTCAAGAAATGGTGGACATGGCTGGTGTTAAGCTTGGTGAGCCGTTTCCAAACAAGCTGTCAGGCAAACAATTAGTAGAAGAAAAAGCGGCTGAAGTAAAGGCTGCTCAAAAAGAGAAAAATAAGAGCACTTCAGGCTTTAAAAAAGTATTGAAATCGATCTCTAATATCTTTGTTCCGCTGATTCCTGCATTTGTTGGTGCCGGAATCATTGGAGGAATAGCCGCTGTTATGTCTAATTTACTGGTTGCAGGAACGATCGGTGACTCTTGGCAGCAGTATATTGATGTATTGAATATCATCAAAAACGGGATTTTTGCCTATTTAGCTTTATATACAGGGATCAACAGCGCGAGCGAATTTGGAGCAACACCAGCGCTTGGTGGAGTAATTGGTGCTGTAACGATGTTAACTGGGATGAATCCAGAGGCGCCGCTGCCGAATATTTTAAACGGTGGTACGTTATCTGCTGGACAAGGTGGTATTATTGGGGTTATTTTTGCAGTTTGGTTACTTTCATTAGTAGAAAAGCAATTGCATAAAATCATTCCTGATTCTATCGACATTATTGTCACACCAACGGTTTCTTTATTGTTCATTGGATTGATAACGATTTTCTTGATCATGCCGATCGCAGGCTTGATTTCAAATAGCTTAGTAGGTGTGATCAATGTAGTTTTGGAAAAAGGCGGGATTTTAGCAGGATTTACCCTAGGAGCGACATTCTTGCCGATGGTTATGTTTGGATTACATCAAATCTTAACCCCAATCCATATTGAAATGATCAATCAAACAGGAATGACATTACTATTACCGATATTAGCTATGGCAGGAGCAGGTCAAGTAGGAGCAGCTTTAGCTTTATGGATTCGTTGCAAAAAAGATGCACAGTTAGTTGAGATGATCAAAGGAGCGTTACCTGTTGGGATTTTAGGAATCGGTGAACCGTTAATTTATGGAGTTACTTTACCTTTAGGTCGTCCGTTTATCACTGCCTGTGTTGGCGGAGGAATCGGTGGTGCGGTAATCGGAGCTTTCGGCAATGTTGGGGCAATTGCGATCGGTCCAAGTGGTGCAGCTTTGATCCCGCTGATCGCTAATAACCAATGGCTTGCTTATGTGTTAGGATTATTGGCTGCATATGCTGGCGGCTTTGTTGCAACGTTCTTCTTTGGTATTCCAAAGGATCTTCAAGAAAATAAATAGAACAGTCGATTAGATCGTTCGATTGTATAGAAATCAGCTGTTTTTTTTTGATAGCGTTGTTGCTAACTATAAAAAAACAGTTGATTTTTTGTTTGGAAAATTTGCTCATCAGGCTTGCTTTTTTAGATTCTTATTCAACATAGGCAAGTCTTTTCTGTTATACTATTCATTGTAGAAATGTATTATCAAGTGCATCTTGAAAAAAGTTTGAGTAGGAAGAAGGGTATGAATATCATGCAGCAAAACATTATTTTAACGATTCAGGATCATTTGAAAACACTCCCAGGATCTGAACAAAAAGTTGCTGAATATATTTTAACTAACACAAATGAAGTAATTACTTTAAGTGCACAAGAGTTGGCGAAAAAATCCGGGTCAAGTCCGGCAGCGATCATTCGTTTTTGCCGTTCGATCGAAGTCAACGGCTTTACCGATTTAAAGCTGCAGTTATCAGCTAATCTTGGCGCGGTTGATACACAGATGTATACAGAGGTCGAAAATGGAGAAACGACAGCTGCGATAAAAGAGAAGTTGCAGCATCGATTGGTCCATGTTCTAGAACGAACGAATGAACATTTAGAAGTTGAAGCAATCGATCGGGCAGTCAGTGAAGTAGAAGAATCAGAGATCGTCTTTGTCTATGGATTAGGTGCTTCATCGCTTGTAGCACAAGATATTTATCAAAAATTTACCCGACTAGGTTTAAGTGTTTTCTTTACGATGGATCTTCATTTGTTCGCTTCTGCTTTAGGAACGAATCAATTGAAAGGCTTATTTATTGGTATTTCAAATTCTGGAACAAATCCTGAAACAAATGCATTGGCAGAATTAGCGATTGAAAAAGGACTGCCAGTCGTTGCTTTGACAGCAGATAGAGAATCTGATTTAGCTCAAAAAAGTAAAATTTTATTATTGACGCCCAAAGGGGAGGAAGCGCCTTTAAGAAGTGCTGCTACAGTTTCTTTGACTGCACAGCTTTATGTCGTAGATGTGCTGTTCTTTGCTTATGGAGCAAAAAATTATGATAAAACACTAGAAAAAATCCAGCACTCTAGGGGAGCCGTTGAGATTTTAAAAAGGTACAAAGTTTGATTAGTAAAAAGGTTTGGCGGAAGAGTTATGTTCCGCCAAACCTTTTTAGTTGTTCGATGATTGTTTTTGGCCATCTTCGATATAATGGATGTCATTGACTGTATCGATCGTAAATCGACCATTTTCATAAATCAATTTAGTTACACTGCCATTTTCCAGACCGATCTGCATTGGCAAACTTGAATCGATCAAAGA
The DNA here is from genome assembly GCF_002174455.2 of Enterococcus sp. 9D6_DIV0238. Lineage (NCBI taxonomy): Bacteria > Bacillati > Bacillota > Bacilli > Lactobacillales > Enterococcaceae > Enterococcus > Candidatus Enterococcus dunnyi. Next base: position 469,420 of record NZ_CP147246.1, on the reverse strand, counting down.
CAGCAAGAATGAAATCGTCAAGCCGTGAGAAACGATCATAACATTTCCACCGCCATCTTTTTCTCTTCTATGGGCAATATCTTCAAATCCGCTCCAAACACGTTCTTTGATTTTATCATAGGGTTCTGCCCAATCGGCTGTATCTGCTGCGATGATTGCCTCCGCTAAGTCTTTGTAGCTGATCCGATTGGTCATCATGTCTTCATAATTTTTAAAAGCTAATATTCGTGGAACGACCCCCCATAATTCACCATCATAGCCGCCATCTAGAGAACCAAAACACCATTCCCGAATACGGCTGTCTGTAGCATAAGGAATTGCGGCTCCTTTTGAATGCTCTTGTAAAATAATACGGGCAGTCTGCATTGCACGGCCGCTGTCACTAGAATAGGCTTCTTTAAAAGGGATGTCTTTTAATCCGATACCTAAAGCGTGGATGACTTTTTCACCTTCTTTTGTCAAAGGTGTGTCCGACCATCCTTGTGTTCGACCGATCGTATTGAACATAGTTTTCCCGTGGCGGATAATGTATAGCACCGTTGGTTTGTTCATGGTACGTCCTCCTAGTAGATTATTTTAATTGAAAAAAGGATTGGTTTTCTTCTCATGCTCGATCGTTGTCGCATCGCCATGTCCTGGGTAAGCTGGGAATTCATCAGGCAAAGTAAAAAGATAGGTTCTAATGCTGTGAAGCAGCTGTTCCATATCGCCTGTATGCAAATCAGTTCGGCCGATACTTCCTTTGAATAAAGCATCTCCGGTTACAACAAAATCATCAAAAATCAAACTAACACTTCCAATGGAATGACCAGGGGTTGGCACAACAGAAAATTTGATTCCGCCAAGTTCATAGTCAGTCATTTCAAATTCCATTTCCGCAGGTTGAACCACGATATCTGCAATATCATCATGTCTACCTAATCCAGATAGATTTAAAACAGGGTTCGATAACCATTCTTGTTCAAGCGAGCTTACATATACGGGGATATGATAATGATGGCGCAACTCCTCAACAGCTCCGATATGATCATAATGTGTATGTGTAAGTAAAATAGCGATCGGTTTTTTCTCTGTTTTTTTGATCAAGGAAATGATTCGTTCTGCTTCTGCACCTGGATCGATGATCAAAAGATTTTCTTCATTATAGATCAAATAGCAATTTTCCTGAATGACACCTGTCAGGATACGTTCGATAGTTAACATAGTTTGTAGCCTCCTAATTCACAATTTCTCTCATTTAAGTATAACGCAATTTCATAAAGAATCAAAAGTCGGAAGTATTTTTTTGAAGGATTTTATATTTTGACATGAGGCATAGTATAGGATTGAAGAAAATATTTATTTGGATATAAAGTGAAAATATTCGATTAATACTATTTTTATTTTTTGTTCACCGAAATAAAGTTCGTGTTTTGTTAGTTATGAACTTAATTCGTATTTTTTTATAAAAAAATATGGAATAAAGACGAATAATAATATATAATGTGTTGGTATTGTTATGGAAGGGGTAGCTGATTTGTTTAAATTTGTTGTAAAAGGAACGGCGTTCACTAGTCGTGACCAAAAAAATGTAGAGGTTTTACAAGATTCGTTATTTTGTATTTCAGAAGATGGGCTGATTGCAAAGATCATTCAGCCGGATGAAGCAGGCTACAAAGAGACGATCCAGGAATATTCAACCAAAGGACAATTGCAGGAGTTGGCATCGGATCAATATATTTTACCAGGCTTCGTCGATCTCCATATTCATGCGCCTCAATGGGCACAAGCAGGAACAGCATTAGATCTTCCTTTGTATGAATGGCTGAATACTTATACGTTTCCGCTAGAGGCGAAGTTTTCTGATCAGGCATTTGCGGACCGAGTGTATTCAGATTTAGTCTCACAATTATTGAAAAATGGTACGACGACAGCTTTATATTTTGCTACGATTCATCAAAAAGCAAGTCTTCGTTTAGCAGAAATCTGCAGTGAAAAAGGGCAAAGAGGTCTAGTTGGAAAGGTTGTCATGGATGATCCTGAACAAAATCCGGACTATTATCGCGACGATGATGCTAAAGTGGCGATTGCCGAGACAGAAGCGTTTATTCAGGAAGTGTTGGAACTTAACAAGCACACGCCGCAAGGAGTCTATCCAGTTGTTACGCCAAGGTTCATTCCTAGTTGTACAGATAAGTCGTTAGAAGGATTAGGCGCTTTAGCTGCAAAATATGATGTCCATATTCAATCCCACTGCAGTGAAAGTGATTGGGCTCATGAGTATGTTAAGGAACGCTTTGGTAAAAATGATGCAGTTGCACTAAACGAATTTGGTTTACTTAGTGAAAAAGCGGTTATGGCTCATTGCGGCTTTCTTTCTGATGAAGACATGCAGTTATTTGCTGAAAAAGGGACAGCAGTTGCTCATTGCCCTATCTCTAATGCTTACTTTGGTAACGCGGTGACGCCAGTTGCCAAATTGCTCAATGAGTATCAGGTAGAGGTAGGGTTAGGGAGTGACATATCTGGCGGTTTCTCTCCAAACTTATTTGACAATATCAAACAGGCAGTTATTTCTTCTCGAATGTTAGAAGATGGAGTAGATAAAGATTGCTGCAGTGATAAACGTGGCGTGAAAGGCTCTAGTTTAACGTTAAATGAGGCGTTCTATTTAGCTACTGCAGGTGGCGGTGAATCATTGAGTCTTCCGATTGGCAAGTTGGCCGTTGATTATGCTTGGGATGTTCAATTTGTTACAACGAAAGGGCTGCCGATTTTTTCTGAAACAGAACCTTTATTGGATGTATTCCAAAAGATTATATATTTGTCTCGTCCTGAATGTATTCAAGAAGTGTGGGTCCAAGCTAGAAAAGTTTACGACAAAACAGTTGAACAACGAAAGGAAGAAATATAAGATGTCAGAATCACACTCTAAAAAATCGGCATTGACGGTTGGTCCGAATGATGAACTTTCTATAGGGCAGTCTTTGCTTTTGGGCATTCAGCATGTGTTAGCGATGGATGTTTATGTCGTTCCATTTATTATTGCTTCAATTATTGGTTTAACTACAAAAGAATCATCAGCATTGATTCAGTCTACCTTTATTGCAGCAGGACTGGCAACGATCATTCAATCTTATTTTTGTATGAAATTACCTGTAGCGCAAGGACCGTCTTTTATCCCAATCGGTGCGGTAGCCGGTATTTACTTTGCAAATAGTCAAAATGGTCAAGGCTGGGGAACTGTTTTGGGAGCTGGTCTGATCGGTGCAATACTTGTGATCATTTTAGGACTTACAGGCATTTTCAATCGTTTGATCAAAGCTTTCGTGCCGCCGATCGTGGGAGGCACGATCATTTTTATCGTAGGCTTATCTTTGATGCCTGTGGCTTTAAATGACAATGTTTTCAACGCGTCTGGTGATTTAGGGCAAAATATATTATTGGCTATCATTGCAGCAGCTTCTCTTATTTTGTTTGCTATGATCGGGTCACGTTTTCCTGGTAAAGGCAGGATTTTTCGAATCTCATCTGTGATATTAGCATTGATCATTGGCTCTTTCGCAGCTGAAATGATGGGTGTACTAGATTTATCAGCAGTTTCAAAAGCATCATTGATCAGCGTTCCTAGTTTGCCTTTTGTTGATTTCAGTTTTTCATTTGATTTATCTTCGATTTTAACAATGGTCATTATTTATGTTGTGTTGATGGCTGAAACGACAGGTACGTGGTTTGCAGTCAGTAATGTCTGTGAAGAACCATTGACAGATGAAAATATCAATCGAGGAGTTGTTGGTGAGGGGATCGGTTGTTTGATTGCTTCGTTACTGGGAACGACCCCCGTTACTGGATATTCAACAAATGCTGGAATTATTTCAATTACTGGCGTAGCTAGTAAAAAAGTGTTTGTAGCTGCTGGTGCTTGGTTTGTTGTTTTTGGTTTATCTGGAAAGCTATCTACATTGATTTCGTCTATTCCATCTCCTGTCATTGGTGGAGTATTTGTTATTGTGTGCGGGATTATTTCAATCAGTGGTATCAAAGTGATCAAGGAAGTGGAGATCAATGAAAAAGAAATGTATGTGATCGCGATTCCAATGATTTTAACGTTAGCATTGACCTTGATTCCTGAAGAGTTTATTCAATCATTACCGCAATTTTTACAATATTTATTCGGTTCATCTGTTGCAACGGCTTCGATCGCAGCGATTCTCCTGAATCGGTTACTGCCTTCTGAAAAATCAGCAAAGCCGGAAGAGATAACACAAATGAATTCTGGTGAGGCAGCACAGCTTAATTGATTAGATAATTGAATAAAACACGAACATTCGATGAGTTGTTTTGTATTTTTCGTCTTTTACCTTTGACTTTCAAATGGTTATAGTGTAAATTAGCATAGGCGCTTGTGAAATACGAACGATAAGGATTCTAATGTTCGTGTTTTTGCGTATTTTTAATTGAACTTGCTAGGAGGCAGTAAAGTATGAAAGTTTTTGATTACGAAGATGTCCAGTTGATCCCGAATAAATGTATCGTGGATAGTCGCTCAGAATGTGATACAACAGTGAAGCTAGGAGACCATAGCTTTAAAATGCCAGTTGTACCGGCGAATATGCAAACGATCGTGGATGACAAAATCGCAGAATTTTTAGCTGAAAATAACTATTTTTATATCATGCACCGTTTTGATGAAAGTGCACGAATTCCTTTTATTGAGAGAATGCAAGCTAAAGGGTTGATTACTTCGATCAGTGTTGGCGTGAAAGAAGGAGAATACCAGTTTGTTGAAGAATTAGCTCAACGTAACTTAGTTCCGGATTATGTAACGATCGATATTGCTCATGGTCATTCAAATGCGGTGATCAATATGATTCAACATTTAAAAAAGCACTTACCAAAGACCTTTGTAATTGCAGGTAACGTGGGGACACCTGAAGCAGTCCGTGAGTTGGAAAATGCTGGAGCAGATGCGACAAAAGTCGGAATCGGACCAGGAAAAGTCTGTATTACTAAAATCAAAACAGGCTTTGGGACTGGCGGCTGGCAATTAGCAGCGTTACGTTGGTGTGCCAAAGCAGCTAGAAAACCGATCATTGCGGATGGCGGGATCAGAACGCCGGGAGATATTGCAAAATCAGTTCGTTTTGGTGCGACAATGGTCATGATCGGTTCATTATTTGCTGGACATGAAGAATCTCCGGGAGAAACAAAAGTGGAGAATGGTGTCGTTTATAAGGAATATTTTGGTAGTGCATCAGAGTTCCAAAAAGGCGAGAAAAAGAACGTCGAAGGGAAAAAAATCTGGATTCAGCATAAAGGAAGCTTAGTTGATACGTTAGTTGAAATGCAGCAAGATTTACAATCTTCGATTTCATATGCAGGCGGTCGAGACCTAGAAGCGATTCGTAAAGTCGATTATGTTATTGTGAAGAATTCGATTTTTAATGGAGATACCATTTAGAAACAGAATAGAGCTATCTACTCGTAAGAACTTTGCGTTTTTAAAGAGCAGATGCTAGATAAAAATACTGAGAAAAAGCGAATATGCTCTTTCTCAGTATTTTTTTACATATTTTACTTTACCTGTCGTAGTAATAGTGATATGATAATTACAACGACAGACGTAGTACGTTAGATGAAGTAATTTGGAGGTGATTGAATGATCGGCAGCGACGCAATTAGAGGATACAACGATACGTTCATTTTATCTGTTTTACAAGAAGGCGATTCTTACGGATACGCTATCTCTAAGCGAATCACTGAAATTTCCGATAACAACTATTCGATTAAAGAAACAACATTGTATTCAGCATTCAATCGGCTGGAAAAAAATGGATTCATCACATCATTTCCTGGACAGGTAACTCACGGGAAAAAGAGAACTTACTATAAAATCACCCAAGCTGGAAAAGAATATTTAGCAGAAAAAATAGCAGAATGGCAGCTGACTAAGAAAGTTGTCGAACGTTTTATCGACTAAGCGAGACGACCTGAGGAGGAAAAATAATGAAAACAATCAAAGACTATATCGACAGCTTATTTCTTGGAGTAGTTGAAACAAGCCAAACGAAACAATTGAAAGAGGATTTGTTGGCGAATGCCGAGGATCGCTATGAAGATTTAAAAAGTCAAGGGAAATCTGAAAACGAAGCCATTGGCAGTGTGATTGCCGGATTTGGTTCAATTGATGAGTTGCTGGATGAAATGAATATCAAGCAAGAATACATTGATGAAAAAGGCTATGAAATCGATGAAATCACTCTTGAAGAAGCGAATGATTTCTTGAGCGTCAGACACAGAGGAGCGACATTGATCGGTATAGGTGTTATGTTGATCATGCTGGGAGCGGCACTTTGTTTTGCTTCTGCTGGAATAACAGGAAGTACAGAAAATCTAGGGTTTGGTCTGTTGTTTCTATTCGTTGGAGCAGCCATTGGCGTGCCGCTATTTATTATTGCGGGAACAAGTATGACCAGCTCAAATAAAAAGCTGGATGATCGATTTATTTCTTTACAAGTTAAAAGTGCAGTGAAAAAACGAAAAGAGCAGTTTCAGCGTTCATTTGTCTTTTGTATCGTGATTGGTGTTTCCTTGTGTATTCTATCGATCATTCCAGTTGTGTTTATGTCTTTGGCTGATTTTTCAGAGGCAAATGAATTTATCGGTGTCGGCGGTATGTTTGCGGTTGCTGCTTTTGGTGTTTTCTTCCTTATTTTTGGCGGTGTGATCATGGGCAGTTTTACTAAGATGATCGAACAAACCTATTTTATTTCTGATGAGGATAAACCAGGACCTAAAGCTATAGCTGAACGAAACAAAAAAATGCCAAGTTGGCTGCAAACGATAGAAAAAATTTATTGGCCCATCGTAACAGGAATTTTCTTTATCCAAGGATTTTTCTTAGGAAATTGGGGAACTGCCTGGACAATTTTCCCAGTAGCGGGGATACTCTTTTGGATTTTGGAGAGTATTTTCGGTGAGGAATAAAAAGTTAAAGGGACGGTGTCATAACTTTATGAGTTATAACACCGTCCCTTTTTTCTCGAAATTGAATACTACTGTTCAACTTCTTTTAAATAGCTAAAATGATTGCTTTGAAAAAATAGCCGACATGGCTTTTTTTAATGGAAAGTAAACAAGCGTTACGATAATGATCGTTGTTGCGACATTTACTAAAGTAGCTGGTAATTTGGACAGAGCACTGGCAAAAGCTACATTAAAGTTTGCTCCTGCCATCAGACCCATCACTGTATTTTTTAACTGAGTCATAATGATTTTAGCAAGACCAGTCACGCTGGCAATTACGATGATTTTACTGATCGTATCTACGTTTTGCTTGAAAAAAAGGATCATCAATGCTGCTGCTCCTCCAACGATGAAGCTTTCTAAGATAAAATAGGGAGCTTCAGCAGCAAAGCCATTCAGTAAATCAAAAATAGCAAAGCCTAAGCCGCCAGCTAAAGCACCTTTTTTATAGCCGATCAACAGAACGGCCAATAGTAAAACAGCGTTGCCTAAATGAACGAATGCCCCTGTAGGCAAAGGGATTTTCAGCATCGTACCTAAAACAGTCAGAGCGGTAAATAAACCTATCAAAACGATAGAGGTCGTTGAATGTTGTTTTGTCATCACAAGTCTCCCTTTGCTACTTTTCATTCATCCGGTCTTCTGCACGGTTATAAGCACCGTGCCAAACATGACCAAGGAAAGGATTGATTTTTTGTCCATTTTTAATAGCAGCCGCTACAAATTTTTTCGCTAAAGCAACTGATTTTTCTACAGAATAACCTTTTGCAAGACCAGTTGTAACAGCCGCAGCAAATGTACAACCTGCGCCGTGGTTAAAATCAGTGGCAAAAAGTTCTTCTTCAAATATTGTGAACTCAGAGCCATCGTAAAACAAATCGATCGCTTTATCTGTATTCAAACGGTGTCCGCCTTTGATAACAACATTTTTAGGTCCTAAGTTTAAGATCTTTTTTGCTGCTTCTTTCATTTGTTCAACAGAAGTCAGATCTCCCATTTCGGAAAGAATCCCAGCTTCTACTAAATTAGGTGTAGTGATAGTTGCTTTAGGCAAAAGTAAACGAGTCATAGCAGCTACATTTTCCGGCTGTAGCAACTCGCTTGTTCCTTTACAAGCCATTACCGGATCGATAACGATATTTTCCATTGAAAAATTATCAATATACTTTCGAGTAATTTCGATTGCTTCGATCGTTCCCAGCATTCCGGTTTTCATTGCATCAAGTGGTGCCCCTGCAAAAATAGTTTTAAGCTGTCTTTCGACTAAATCAGGTTCTATAGGTGTAACTAAATGACTCCAACCCTCATCAGGATCCATTGTCACAATACTTGTCAAAGCAGAAAAACCAAATGTGCCATATTCTTCAAAGGTTTTTAAATCCGCCTGAATACCGGCTCCACCACTAGAATCAGAACCTGCTACTGTCAATACTTTTTTGATCATTTCCTAACCTCAATTCACATTTAATTTAATATCTGTATTGTAAAACAAATCAAAGTTGACAAAAACAGCCAATTGGGTTATTTTCAGGTCATCCAATTACTGTGAAACACAAAGAACGAAGAGAATTGATGTTGAACAGTACAAGGCGACCGAAGGGAGAGTTGTGACCTTCATAAGAAACACGAAGAACGAAGAGAATTGATGTTGAACAGTACAAGGCGACCGAAGGGAGAGTTGTGACCTTCATAAGAAACACAAAGAACGAAGAGAATTGATGTTGAGCAATAGAAGGTGATCAAAGGAAGAGTTGTAACTTTGGTAAAAAACACAAAGAACGAAATGAATTGATTTTTGGGAAGTATACCACAACTAAAGAGAGACACGACCTTTTCAAACACCAAAAATCATGGAATAATCAAATGTTGGGTAATATAAAATGAGAAGGACGAGAAGTATGATAACTAAATTTTTACAGATAAAAGAAATGTTATCTGAACTTCAGCTGTAAAAGACAAAAAAATTCAAATAGTGATCGTCAAAAAAGGAGAGAATAAGCATGTGGACGTTAAAGAAAGAAAAGAATGTTCCTATTTATGTCAGCATTATCGATCTGATTCTTTCATACATAAAAAACGGTGACCTCCTTCCAGGGGAACGTTTACCTTCGGAAAGAAAATTGGCTGATTTATTCAAAGTGAATCGTTCAACAGTCGTTCATGCATTAGATGAGCTAGTAGCTTTAGGCTGGATCATAAGAAAACAAGGAAGCGGGACGATCGTCAATGAAGGGAAATGGGGAATCACTACCGCTCCAAGAACGAATTGGCGTAATTATCTGGAACAAAATGCTTTTGCAAAAGTTGATCCCTTTGTTGAGCAGATCGAAGAGCTTATTCGATCTTCAAAAGAAAATATACTGGACCTTTATACAGGTGAGCTGCCGTTGGATTTGATTCCCAGCTTTGCTTTTCCTCCGCTTACATGGAAGCATTTTTTAGAAGAGGAGCAGCAGGATGATTTAGGCTATTTGCCATTAAGAACGTCACTAAGTCGAGAGATGGAGAAGGAATATCGTTTTAGCTTGCCGGCTGAAAGTATTTTGATTACCTCTGGTGCACAGCAAGCACTATTTTTGATTTTACAGGTTTTATTATCGCCAGGAGACAGCGTAGCAATCGAAGATCCCTCTTTTTTTTATGCACTGCCTATTTTCCAGGCCGCTGGAATTCGTTTATATGGAGTGAAAATGAATCAGGAAGGAATCTGTTTAGATGAATTGGAAAGAGCGATTCGTCAGCATCGAATCAAAATGGTCATGGTCAATCCATCATTCCAGAATCCTACAGGCAAAACAATGTCAATGAAACGACGTGAGGGATTAGTCAAGCTTTGTCAAGAATATCAGATCCCAATTTTAGAAGATGATGTTTTCGCAAAATTAAATTTTATTCCAAGTGAGGAAATTCCACCGCTAAAAAAACTAGATCCTGAAAATGTGCTCTATATTGGTTCCTTGTCCAAAATTTTAGGGTCAACGACCAAAATCGGTTGGCTAAGTGCTCCAGCCTCTGTTAATCAACAAATAGCAGAAGCAAGGAAGATGATGGATTTTTCTTTGAGTATTTTTCCGCAGGTTTTAGCGAATCTAGCATTGACAGATGAAGACTATACAAAAAAAATCGCTACGTTGACACACGAGGTTGAAGCAAGATGTCAAGCTGTTTATGACGTTGTCACTCAACTGTCTGATTGGGAAGCTGAAAAGCCAAAAGGTGGTTATTATCTCTGGGCTAAATGGCAGCATGGGGAATTACGTCAAAAAGACTGGGCTATATTTTTGCAAGAAGGATTGCTGATTGCGCCTAGCTTTTTTTACAGTGAGAAGCGTGATAGTATTCGCATCAATTTTTCTAGAGTCAGTCAACAAAATGTTATAGAGTTTCAAGAAAAGCTTGCTCGTATTACCGAAAAAATTAGATTAGATTTCCCAAGACTATGATAAAATGAAGAAAACGGAGGGGTTTACTATGAATGAAACGTTAGAATTATTGAAAAATCGTCGTAGTTTTCGGGACTTTGATGAAGAGTATGTGCTGCCTAAAGAAGAGCTGCAGGAAATTTTGGATGCGGCACGTCAAGCGCCTAGCTGGATGAATGGTCAATTTTACAGCATTATCGTCCTTCAAGATAAAGAGATAAGAAAGCAGCTGGTTGAATGGAATCCGGGGAATCCTCAGATACTAAAAAGTTCTGTATTTTTGATTTTTGTTGCAGATCTTTATCGGACGAAAATGGTTAGTGCTGCGTATGAATCTGCGTATCAAATAGAAGAGAGTGTTGAATCTTTGTTAGTCGCAACAACGGATGCGGCTTTGGCATTGGAAAATGCCGTCATTGCGGCCGAAAGCTTGGACTTAGGTTCTGTCGTTGTTGGTAGTATTCGTAAGCATGGAAAAGAAATCAGTCGATTATTAAACCTTCCTGAAATGACTGTACCGTTGTTTGGTCTTAGTATTGGAAAGCCGATCGTCGAAATGAATGTCAAGCCTCGACTACCGCAAGCAGCAGTTATACATTTTGAACATTACCAGCCATATACTTATGAACTGATCGAGCAATATGATCAAACCATGGAACTGTTTGGTGAAGCGAGAGAAACGAAACGCTGGAGTCAAAAATTTTCGGATTACTTTGCAGCTGATGCAACGATGGTTACGGATCAACTGTTAAAGATGCAAGGTTTACTGAAATAAGAGCAGCTGTTCTTTTTGCGAGCCATTACTTTCTTATAGCGCAATGGAATGGTATACTTACTAATGGGTAAGATCACAAATGATAAAAGAGGTGCTAAACATGTCTTGGGAACAAGTCTATGAAAAGTGGATAAATGAAGAAAATATACCAGAAAATTTAAAAAAAGAGCTAAAAGATTTAAAGGAAGACCCTGAAAAGTGTGAAGATGCTTTTTACGCGCCGTTAGAGTTTGGAACGGCAGGTATGCGTGGGATTTTAGGTGCGGGAATCAACCGTATGAACATTTTTACGATTCGTCAAGCGACAGAAGGTTTGGCTCGTTTTATGGATGCTCAAGATGCAGAGACGAAGCGACGTGGTGTTGCAATTGCGTATGATTCACGTCACATGTCACCAGAATTTGCGATGGAAGCCGCTAAAACATTGGCGAAGCATGATATTCCAGCATTTGTCTTTGAAAGTTTGCGTCCAACACCAGAATTGTCTTTTGCTGTTCGACACTTAAATGCTTTTACAGGAATCATGATCACAGCGTCGCATAATCCAGCTGCGTATAATGGATACAAAGTTTACGGAGCAGACGGTGGACAAATGCCTCCGGCAGATGCAGACGCTCTGACAAGATATGTTCGTGAAGTTGAAAATCCCTTAAAAGTGGAAGTTTTGTCTGAGAACGAAGCGAAGACAAGTGACTTGATCACGATCATTGGTGATGAAGTAGACAATGCATATTTGAAAGAAATCAAAGCTGTAACGATCGATCAAGCATTGATCGACGAGATGGGCAAAGAACTGAAGCTCGTTTATACACCGCTTCATGGAACAGGTACGATGCTAGGTGAGAAGGCATTGAGACAAGCAGGGTTTGAAAAATTTGTATTAGTTCCTGAACAAGCTATTGCTGATCCGGATTTTACAACAGTTAAATCTCCTAATCCAGAGGAGCATTCAGCATTTGAGTATGCTATTCGCTTGGGAGAAAAAGAAGATGCTGATCTGCTGATTGCAACAGATCCTGATGCTGATCGCTTAGGAGCAGCTGTTCGCTTACCGGATGGTTCTTATCAAGTCTTGACTGGAAACCAATTAGGCGCGATCATGATCCAGTATATTTTGGATGCACATCAAAAAGCAGGGACGCTTCCTGAAAATGCGGTCGTCTTGAAATCGATCGTATCCAGTGAATTAGCAACAGCAGTCGCAGAAAAATACAATACAAAAATGGTCGATGTTCTGACTGGATTCAAGTTTATTGCGGAAAAAATCGAGCAATATGAGGAAGATCATTCCCAAACCTTCATGTTTGGTTTTGAAGAAAGTTATGGCTATTTGATCAAGTCATTCGTACGCGACAAAGATGCGATTCAAGCACTCGTTTTACTGGCAGAAGTTGCAGCTTTTTATAAGAAGCAAGGAAAAAACCTTTATGACGGCTTGCAGGATATTTTTGCAGAATACGGCTATTTTGAAGAAAAAACTATTTCTGTGACCTTGAGCGGGATTGAAGGTAGTGCTAAAATCCAAGCCTTGATGAAAAAATTCCGTGATGAAGCGCCATCATCTTTTGCTGGGATCAATGTTGTTCAAACAGAAGACTTCAAAGCGTTGACACGGACATTTGTAGATGGAAGACAGGAGAAACTTTCAACACCACCGTCAGATGTGCTCAAGTATTTCTTGGAGGATGGCAGTTGGATCGCTATTCGACCGTCTGGAACAGAACCGAAAATCAAATTCTACTTGGCGACAAAAGCCTTGTCTAAAGCAGAAGCAGATCAAAAGATTTTGGATTTTGAAGCGGCAGTTAATGCATTAACTGAATAAAATGATCAGGACTGAAAAAACTAGAGATAAAGGTTGATTCAGTCCTTTTTTCGAAAAGAATAGGAGTGAAAGAGATGAATATTGGATTTATCGGAGCAGGACATATGGGAAGTGCGATGATCGAAGGATTATTGAAAGCTCAAATAGTAGCACCAGAACATTTATTTGTTAAAGGCGGTTCAAGTGGTACAGCTGAAGTTCTTCAGCAAAAATTAGGTTTTAACCTAATCAAAGATTATTCAGCATTCAAAGAATGCCAAGTGATTTTTATTGCTACAGGAGCGAAGATCGTTTTGGATATATTGAAGGAAGCTGCTTCATTCATGTCAGAAAATACCATTCTGATTTCTGTTGCAACAGGCCATACAGTTGCAGACGCAAAGGAAATACTAGGAAATGAAATCTATGTGGTTCATGCGATTCCTAATACACCAGTCAGTGTGAATGAAGGAATGATCGGTGCCGCTTTTGATCCTGACATGCCGAATGCAGTCAAAGATGAGGCGCTTCGTGTCTTAAGTTCTTTAGGAAAGGTAGAAGAAGTCAATGAATCGATTCTTGGAACCTTTGGTACAGTGGCTGGTTGTAGTCCAGCTTTTGTAGATATCTTTATGGAAGCTTTGGCTGATGGGGCTGTCATGGAAGGAATGTCTCGTAACTTGGCCTATGAAGTCATCGCTCAAATGATGCTAGGATCAGCCAAACTAGCGATCGAAACGAAAAAGCATCCTGGAGAGCTGAAAGATGGTGTGACCTCACCAGGCGGCAGCACGATCAAGGGAGTAGCCGCTTTAGAGAAAAATGGGTTCAGATACGCAGTTATTGATGCGATCAAGCAAGCAAATCAGTAAGAAAACGGCAACTGGAATTCTCAAAGGATTTCAGTTGTTTTTTCATATTATTAAAGAAAAACGTTCCTCTTTTGAAAAGATATTTGTTATAATAAACGAGACTGAATCACGAAAGGAGACACAACGGTGACTGAAGAAGAAATAAAAAAAGTTAGCCAGCTCTATAAAGTATTGAGTGACCCAACAAGATTACGTATTTTATTACTGTTGAAGCAGGGAGAATTAAATGTGACTTCAATTGGAGAAGAACTCTCAATGGAACAATCTGCCGTGTCTCATCAATTAAGACTTTTACGCGATACACATGTTGTGAGATCGAGAAGACAAGGGAAAACAATTTATTATGCCTTGGATGATCATCATGTCATCGATATTTTGAATCAAACATTTGAACATATCAAACACCAATAACTTACCTTTTCTTGGATTCTTAAGGGAAATTCAAAGAAAAGGGTAGTTTTTTTTGTGGCAGTTCGTTATACTAGAAACATGATTTATTAGAAGAAAATGAAATATTTCTAATTTTACAGTTGGAGGAAGAAAAATGAAGGAAAAATTGAACATCGGTTTACTCGGGTTAGGGACAGTTGGCTCTGGTGTACCAACGATTTTAAAAGAACACCAAGAAAAGATTTCTCAAGTGACCGGGATGGAGATCGCCATTTCTAAAGCACTTGTGCGTGACGAGGAAGAAAAAAGACGTCAAGCAGAGAAGTTTGATATTCAACTGACCACAAACATCGACGATATTCTTAATGATGATGACATCCAGATCGTTATTGAATTGATCGGAAAAGTAGAACCGGCTAAAACCTTCATTACTCAAGCTCTTGAAAAAGGGAAACATATTGTTACAGCTAATAAGGATCTACTTGCACAGCACGGCAGTGAATTGGTAGCTTTAGCCCAAAAGAATCATTGTGACTTGTATTATGAAGCAAGTGTTGCAGGCGGCATTCCTATTTTACGTACGATCGCTAATAGCTTAGCAGCGGATAATATTCAAAAGGTTTTAGGGATCGTCAACGGGACAACGAATTATATGCTGACCCAGATGGTTTCAGAGAAAAAATCATATGAACAGGCTTTAAAAGAGGCGCAAGAATTAGGTTTTGCTGAATCGGACCCAACAAATGATGTAGATGGAATCGATGCAGCATACAAGATGGTTATTTTAAGTCAATTTGCATTTGGCATGAATGTACGTTTAGACCAAGTGGATACACGTGGTATTAGGGGATTATCTTTAGATGATGTTGAAATGGCTGCTCAATTAGGGTATGAAGTAAAACTAATTGGTTCTTCAGAAAAGCAGTCTGGTCGTATTGCGGTCGAAGTTGGACCGATGTTAGTGGCGAAAGCTCATCCAATTGCTTCTGTGAGAAATGAGTTTAATGCTGTTTTTATTGAAAGTTCAGGCGTAGGTGAGTCGATGTATTATGGACCAGGAGCTGGTGCCAAACCGACTGCAACTAGTGTTGTTAGTGATATCATTACCATTGCTAAAAACATCCGATTAGGGACAACAGGCCATATGTTCAATGCCTATCAACATGACACTAAATTGGCAGATGACCAGGATACTTCAGGAAAATACTATTTTTCTATAGGAGTGCCGGACAGACATGGTCAAATCTTGAAATTGACTCAAATCATGACCAATGCCAATGTCAGTTTTGATCAGTTAGTACAGCAAAAATCAGATGGAACAAGAGCGAGAATCGTTGCAATTACCCATACGATCACTAAGGCGCAAATGAAAGCAGTCATCAAAGAAATCGAATCAACGAATGACTTTGAACTTTTAAACACATTTAAAGTATTGGAGGACTAGAAACATGTATGAAGGATTATTAAAACAATATAAGGAATATTTACCTATTACAGATAAAACACCTATGATTTCATTAGCAGAAGGAAATACTCCGTTGATTCCTTTACACAATTTATCAAAAGAATTGGGAATCAACTTATATGGAAAATATGAAGGGCTGAATCCGACTGGTTCATTTAAGGATCGCGGAATGGTCATGGCAGTTGCTAAAGCAGTTGAAGAAGGTGCAAAAGCAATTGTTTGTGCTTCTACGGGAAATACTAGTGCAGCAGCAGCAGCTTATGCAACCAGAGCAGGAGTAAAAGCCTATGTTGTGATTCCAGATGGAAAAATTGCTATGGGTAAGTTAGCACAAGCAATTATTTATGGTGCAGATATCATTTCTATTCCTGGAAATTTTGATGAAGCACTTAAAGCTGTTCGCGATATTGCTAAAACTGAAGCAGTTGCGTTAGTGAATTCAGTTAATCCTTACCGTTTGGAAGGACAAAAGACAGCTGCTTTTGAAGTTTGTGAGCAGCTTGGGAAAGCACCAGATGTTTTAGCGATTCCTGTTGGAAACGCCGGAAATATTTCTGCTTACTGGAAAGGCTTTAAAGAATGGCATGATGTGAAAGGGACACTTTTACCACGTATGCACGGTTTTGAAGCAGAAGGAGCAGCTGCGATCGTAAAGGGTGAGCCGATCGATCAGCCGGAAACAATTGCTACAGCAATTCGAATCGGTAACCCTGCTAGTTGGAAGTTAGCCGAAGCTGCTAGAGATGAGTCGAATGGACATATCGATGCAGTTACAGATGAAGAAATTTTAAATGCTTATCGTAAAGTTGCTGCACAAGACGGTGTATTTGTTGAACCAGGTTCTGCAGCATCACTTGCAGGCGTTATTCAACATGTTAAAAATGGGAAAATCAAAGCAGGTGAAACAGTGGTTGCTGTTTTCACAGGGAATGGACTTAAAGATCCTGATACTGCAATCAACGCAACAGATGTGAAAATTTCTAAAATGAGTGATTTAGAAGAGATGCGGATGCATCTACGTAATGGAGTGTCTGAACTATGAAAATAAGAGTTCCTGCTACGAGTGCAAATTTGGGTCCGGGCTTTGACTCATGCGGTATTGCATTGTCACAATATCTGAGTATAGAAGTCTTGGAAAATGCGGATGAGTGGCAGATTATTCATTCTTTAGGAACTGATATTCCGTCAGACAAAACAAATTTACTGCTTCAAACGGCACTGAGATTAGCACCGAACCTTACCCCTAAAGTGTTAAAAATGACTTCTGATATTCCTTTAGCTAGAGGGTTAGGCAGTAGTTCCAGTGTGATCGTTGCCGGCATTGAGCTTGCAAATCGCTTAGGAAATCTGAATTTATCACAAAAAGATAAACTTCAAATTGCGACAGAGATCGAAGGACATCCCGATAACGTTGCTCCTGCGATTTGCGGGGATTTTGTGGTTGCAAGCTATGTGGACGGAGATGTTCATTATGTTAAGCATCATTTCCCATTGTGTGACGTGATCGCATATGTCCCCGATGTTCATTTATTGACATCTGAAAGCCGTAGTGTGCTGCCTGATAGCATGCCTTATAAAGAAGCAGTCAAGGCGAGCTCGATTGCCAACGTTATGATCGCAGCAATTTTAAATGGTAATTTACCTTTGGCAGGAGTGATGATGGAGGAAGACCGGTGGCATGAAGCTTATCGTCGTAAATTAGTTCCTCATTTGGATAAAATACGTGCATTAGGCCAAGAGGTCGGTGTTTATGGGGCTTTTTTAAGTGGAGCGGGACCAACCGTATTAATTTTATCTCCGGAAGAAAAGACCAGTCAAATGGTCAGAGAACTGGAAAAACTACCAATATCAGCATCGATCAATGTCTTGTCGATCGATCAAGAAGGTATTCAAGTATTTTAACAATAAAAAAGACGACGGAGCATTACGATCCGTGCGTCTTTTTTTGTTATTCTGGTGATTCCGTTGCGTAATAGCTATGGTCTTCTAAGTTCAATGCATTTAAAATCATGGAAGCTGTTTCCTCAATCGATAAAGAAGCTACATTGATTACTTCGCAACCAATTTTTTTATAAAGATCGTTGGCGAATGTCAACTCTTTTTTGATTTTTTCGATATCTGAATAAGAAGTATCTGCCGGCAAGCCATAGGTTCTCATCCGTTCTTTCCGAATTCCATTTAAAATATCTGGATCATTCGTTAGACCGACAATTTTTTTAGGATTCGTTTCCCAAAGCTGTTTCGGTAAATGTGCTTCAGGGATCAATGGTAAATTTGCCACTTTCAGATTCTTATTCGCTAAGAAAAGGCTAAGTGGTGTTTTTGAGGTTCTTGAGACGCCTAGCAAAAGAACATCAGCCTCTAAAAATCCGCGAGGGTCTTTGCCATCATCGTATTTTACCGCAAATTCCATTGCTTCGATCCGCTTGAAATAATTCTCATTTAAATGGTGTAAGGCACCTGGCTCACGTGTTGGAGCAATTCCAGTCAAGCGCTCGATCTCAGCGACAGGAGGAGTCAATATATCAAAGTGGTACATATTGTGTTCTTCAAAAAAATCATTTGCAATTTTTACAAGACGATCATTAACAATAGTATGAAGAACCATTGCGTTTTCACGCTTGGCATCTTCTAAGGCTTTTTTCAATTTTTCTTCTTCTTTTGCAAAAGTTCGTCTAAATAATGAAAAGTCTACAGTAGGATATTGCGCCATTGATGCAGCTGCTAATTTGGAAGCAGTCTCACCTGCAGAATCAGAAATTACAAAGATCGTTACGCATTTTTTTTGTTCGTCATTTGTCATAGTAGCATTCCTCTCTTGCTTTTTTGATAATTTTATTATACCATACCTTCATAAATCTTATTCGTAATGATTCTGATTTATTGATTGGAGGAAAAGTTATGTCACAGTCAAATTCAAAAGTCGAGCAATCGTTAATGGTCATGAAGGAAAATGGTTTAAAATATACAAAAAAGAGAGAAGCAATCATCACCTACCTGATCCGACGCAACCGATATATAACAGCAAAAGAAGTCTATGAATTCATGAACAAAGAATATAAGGGGGTAAGTTATGATACAATCTATCGTAACTTACATGACTTTGAAATGATGAATCTATTAGAAGCAACTGATTTGAATGGAGAAAAAAAATTCCGTTTCCATTGCTGTCAAGAAGTTGGTCATCATCATCATTTTATTTGTACAGTTTGCGGAAAAACGAAAGAGATCCATATGTGTCCAATGGACTTCTTCAAAGAGCAATTGAGCGGCTGTGAAATTGAAGGACATCGCTTTGAAATTTTCGGTCGTTGCGAAGAATGTCGATGAGATGTTTCAAGAATTAAGCGTTCGATTCTGCAAGTGTTTAAAAAAATAATCATTTTGCTACTTTTTCCTATATTTTTTACGAGTAAAGGTTGACGTTAAAATAACCTTTCGATATAATATAGAAAGAACGGTATTTTGTTTATGACTAAATATTCATAAATATAAAAAACGGTTACTTTTTAAGCTCGGAGGGAGGGAATTAACATGTCAAAAACTGTCGTTCGTAAAAACGAATCTCTTGACGATGCTCTTCGTCGCTTCAAACGTTCCGTTTCAAAAGCGGGTACTTTACAAGAATCTCGTAAACGTGAATTCTACGAAAAACCAAGTGTAAAGCGTAAGAAAAAATCTGAAGCAGCTAGAAAACGTAAAAAATTCTAGTCTCGATGAATTGGAGTTGGTTGTATGTCATTACTAACAACATTGAATGACGATATCAAAACAGCGATGAAGTCTAAAGATAAAGAAACGTTATCTGTACTTCGCATGTTAAAAGCAGCCATTCAAAACGAGCAGATTAAAGCCAACCGTGATTTGGACGGAGAAGAAGAGTTGACAGTTTTATCTCGTGAGATGAAACAACGTAGAGACTCTCTATCAGAGTTTGAAAAAGCGGGACGTGATGATCTTGCTGACAAAGTAAAAATCGAAATCACAATTGTTGAAAAATATATGCCGAAGCAACTTTCTGAAGAAGAAATTCGTCAGATCGTTCAGACGGCAATTGATCAGACTGGAGCTTCTTCACCAAAAGAATTTGGTAAAGTCATGTCAGCTGTGATGCCCGCAGTTAAGGGGAAAGCAGACGGCAATCAAGTCAATGCAATTGTAAAAGAATTACTACAAGAGAAATAACCGAGATAAAAAAACCAGCGGATATCCGTTGGTTTTTTTGTCCTAATGTACATAAGAAAGTGATGACTTCTTTTTAATAAATAAATTGTGTGGTATGATTGTAGAGAACGAAAAAATAAAGGAGCTGGGCGTTTTTTGACAGAAAATCAGTCAATATCGTTGGAATTAAAATTAACAGATTCTGATGATGTGAGTATGCTTTTAGGAACCCACGATAAACATATAAAATTTTTAGAAGAAAATTCAGCGATAACGATCAATACTAGAGGAGAAACGATACAATTGATCGGGGAAGAAACCGAAGTCCAATTGATTGCATCAGTAATCCGTACATTAAAAGTGTTGATTCAGCGTGGAATCAAAATCAGTACGCCAGATGTCGTATCAGCCCTAAAAATGGCTAGAGCAGGAGATCTTGATTCATTTGTTGCAATGTATGAAGAAGAGATCATTAAAGATCATCACGGGCGTGCGATCCGTATTAAAAATATTGGCCAGAAAAAGTATGTGGATGCAATAAGAAAGCATGATGTTATTTTTGGAATTGGTCCTGCTGGGACAGGTAAAACGTTTCTAGCAGTTGTTATGGCAGTGTCAGCCTTAAAAAAAGGGGAGGTACAAAAAATCATTTTAACTAGACCAGCTGTTGAAGCGGGTGAAAGTTTAGGTTTTTTACCTGGCGATTTGAAAGAAAAGGTCGATCCATATTTACGCCCAGTTTATGACGCGTTATACCAGATTTTTGGGATGGACCATACAAATCGTCTGATGGAGCGCGGCGTGATCGAAATTGCGCCTTTAGCTTATATGCGTGGGCGTACGTTGGATGATGCGTTTGTCATTTTAGATGAGGCACAAAACACAACAGTTGCCCAAATGAAGATGTTTTTGACGAGATTGGGCTTTAATTCAAGAATGATCGTCAATGGAGATGCAAGCCAGATAGATTTACCAAAAGGTGTGACAAGCGGACTGATCAATGCTGAGAAAACATTGCGTTCGATCGAAAAAATCTCGTTTGTTCATTTTGATGCGGGTGATGTTGTTAGACACCCAGTGGTAGCTCAGATCATTCGAGCGTACGAAAAGGAAAATCAACAGTAAAGATCGTCCACGGAAAGGAGTGAGAATTCCGTTGAAGTATTCATTAATAAAATTACGTGATAAGTTAGGAAAAGCGTTTATTCCGATTTTATTATTGGTTTTTTCCTGTTTCTTATTTGTGATCATGCTTGGCAGTGTTCATCAGAAAAAAGTTGAAATCAAAGAAGGACAACTAGCTGAAAATACAATTCGCGCTAATAAAAACGTTGAAAATACCTATGAGACAGAGCAAAAGAAAAAATTAGCAGCAGAAGCAGTCACTCCAGAATATATTTATCAGGAAGAGACTGCTGGTATTCAGCATAAACGAATTGAAAAGCTCTTTAAGCTGATCACTACTGCAAATGAAAAAACAGATAAAGATTATGAAGAGAAAAAGGCAAAAGCTAAAAAAGACGAAACCATTCCGAAACCAACCATTGAGGAAAGGGTAGCCAACTTAAAATCTCAGTTTGAACAGTTAGATCAAGATGAGGTGGCTTTCTATCAAAAATTTCCAAATGTCTTTTATCAAAATATCTTTTCTTTAGATGCGACTCAAATTCAACAAGTAAAAACAGAAAGCTTGAAAATCATTGATGATAAAATGAAAGATCATGTTCGTGAAGCTGATTTGGAGAGTATTCGCCAAAGTGCGATCGAGAAGATCCAGTTTCTTGATGTGACCAGTGTGATGCAGCAGGAAATTCGTTATCTTGTCAATGAAGGAATTGTCGCAAATGATTTTGCAAATGATAAAAAAACAAAAGAAATGCGTCAAAATGCAATGGATGCTGTTCCACCTGCAATGATCTATCAAGGAGAGATCATTGTTCGTGAAGGAACGCAGATCGATAGTAAAGCGATGGAGAAACTTGAGCTTTTAGGGATGACAAATCAAAGTACTTCAGTATTTCCAATGGTCGCTCTGGGCTTAGCGATTGTTTTGCAAGTGCTTGTCTTGATTTTCTTTACAAAGCAAGTAACAGAAGAAGGCAAACGCCGTCACTTTATTTTGTTTTATGTAGCGGCTATGTCGCTAAGTGTATTGCTTATGAAGTTCTTCCAAATTTTTCAGACAGAACAAATGGCTTACGTATCATTATTTTTCCCAGCGGCCTTCACGCCATTGGTGTTGAATTACTTTGTTAACCGTAGAGCAGGGATTCTTGCTGCTATTTTTCAAGTAATTTTTGCATTGTTTGTTTTCTATAATTCTATTGGGACCAATTCTCTGACGATCATCATTGTCAGCTATCTATTTTCTGGTCTGCTTGCAACGGTCGTTAAACGCACACGGATCAGTGAACAAGGTATGGTAGCTGTATTTTGGGTGATTATTTTTCCTATTTGCTTAGACTTTGTCTTGATCGTTTATCAAGGAATGAGTTTGTTTGATGGAAAATCTTGGACAATGATGATTTGTGCATTAGCTGGAACGGTATTATCTTTCCTTGCTACTATGGGTCTTCATCCATATATCGAGTTGCTTGTGACTGATGATAGTATGATCATCTTGAATGAGTTGAGTAATCCAAATCATCCGTTGTTGAAACGATTGCTTGAAGAGGCGCCAGGAACGTATCATCATAGTATGATGGTTGCTAGTTTGAGTGCTAATGCGGTCGCTGAAATCGGCGGGCGATCATTATTGACGCGTGTTGCTTGCTATTATCATGATATTGGAAAGATCAAACATGCTAATTTCTTTGTTGAAAATTTACCTGCCGGAGCTGAAAACCCGCATAATTTTCTACTACCAGAAGACAGCAAGCAGATTATTTTTGGTCATGTCATTGATGGTGCAAAAATTTTAGAAGAATATCATATGCCTGAAATGGTGATCGATATTTGCCGTCAGCATCATGGGACTACATTGATGAAATTTTTCTATGTAAAAGCTAAGGAACGAAATCCGGAAATTTCTGAAGAAGATTTCCGTTATCCAGGTCCTAAGCCGCAAACAAGAGAAGCTGGGATCGTCAGCATCGCAGATACTTGTGAAGCTGCAGTACGTGCAATGGATCATCCGACAAATGAGAAGATCCAAGCGTTTGTGCACAATGTGATTCAAGACAGGATCTCAGATGGCCAGCTAGATGATTGCGGATTGACGATGAAAGAAATCAGAGTCGTCGAGAAGTCATTAGTCAGTGGGTTATGCAGCACATTCCATTCAAGGATCAAATATCCGAAAATGAAATCAGAGGCGGAAAAAATGAAAGATGAACAAGAAAAGAGAGATGACTAATGGATATAACGTTCATTGATGAAACAAAAAGCGTGTCAGAACTACATTTAAAAGAAGTTGAGGATTTGCTGCAGTTTGCAGCTGATTTTCTTGAAATTTCGGATGATACTGAGATTTCCGTAACTTTTATGGATAATGCGGGCATTCAAGTGATCAACAGAGATTATAGAGGAAAAGATGTACCGACGGATGTGATCAGTTTTGCTTTGGAAGAAGCGGGAGAAGATGAACTGCAGATCATCTTTGAAGACGAAGACGATATTTTCCCTAGGAATCTAGGCGATCTGATGATTTCTACTGAAAGAGCAGCAGAACAAGCAGCAGAATATGGACATACTTTTGAACGGGAGCTAGGTTTTTTAGCGGTGCATGGTTTTCTTCATTTGAATAGGTATGATCACATGGAGCCAGAAGACGAGAAGGAAATGTTTGGTTTGCAGAAAGAGATTTTAGATGCCTATGGACTCAAAAGATAAACAAACAGAGAAAAATAAACATTTTATTGCTTCGCTGGAGTTTGCTCTTCAAGGGATCAAAACGGTTTTTAAAGAAGAAAGAAATATGCGCACTCATGTATTGATGGGAATCATAGCTGTTGTTATCGGATTTGTTTTTGGACTGTCGATAGCAGAATGGTTATGGCTACTTCTGGTGATTTTTCTTGTACTAGTGGTTGAAATCATCAATACGGTCTTTGAAAATGTTGTCGATATGTTTACGGATTTTCATTTTCACCCAATCGGGAAAAAGATCAAAGATATGGCTGCTGGAGCGGTCTTGTTAACTAGCGGCTTTGCTGTTATCGTAGGATTACTTTTGTTTGTTCCAAAAATATGGCAAATAATTAAAGACTTTTTATAGAGGAGAGAAATAATGACAGAAGCACATAAATCTGGATTTGTGGCTATTGTAGGAAGACCAAATGTTGGAAAATCTACTTTATTGAATCGTATCGTCGGACAAAAAATTGCGATCATGAGTGATAAGGCACAAACAACGAGAAATAAAATTCAGGGGATCTATACGGTTCCTGAAGCGCAAATCGTTTTTATTGATACACCAGGAATTCATAAGCCTAAACATCGTTTGGGGGATTTTATGGTGGAGACTGCCTACAGTGCATTACGTGAAGTAGATGCAACTTTGTTTATGATCAGTGCAGATCAAAAAAGAGGTAAAGGTGATGATTTTATCATCGAGCGTCTGAAAACGATGAACAGTCCTGTTTATTTGGTCATCAATAAAATCGATACGGTTCATCCAGATCAATTGCTGGGAATCATCGAAGATTATACAAGCCAAATGACATTTACTGAAGTTGTGCCGATTTCTGCCACAGAAGGAAATAATGTCGATCGATTGATGGATGTTTTAGTTTCTCAAATGCCTGAAGGTCCGCAATATTTCCCAGATGATCAAGTGACAGATCACCCGGAATATTTTATTGTTTCTGAATTAGTTCGTGAAAAAGTTTTGCTTTTGACTCGAGATGAAATTCCTCATTCAGTTGCAGTAGTTGTTGATTCGATGAAACGCGATGAGAATGATAAAGTCCATATCCAAGCGACGATCATCGTTGAACGAGATAGTCAAAAAGGGATCATCATAGGTAAAGGTGGTAAAATGCTGAAGCAAATCGGTACAAAAGCGCGGCAAGATATCGAACACCTACTGGATGATAAGGTCTATTTAGAGCTTTGGGTAAAAGTGCAAAAAGATTGGCGCGATAAAAAAGTTCATTTGCAGGATTTTGGGTACCGTAAAGACGATTATTAATGAAGAAAAGAGGATGAGACAAAAGGAATTATTTCTGAAATAGATGCCTTTTTCTCAACTTTTATTCAGGTTTAGAGATCGAAACAAAACTGATTTTTGGTTTTGTCCCGGTCTCTTTTCTTAAGATATGCGAGAACGGAGGTTTGAAGATGACATTAGGTGAAACAAAAGGAATTATTCTTTTTACGAAGGATTACAAAGAAAAAGATAAATTAGTCAAGATTTTCACAGAGTCATTTGGCAAATTGATGTTCTTTGTAAAAGGAGCACATCGGAAGAACAATCCGATCGCTCCTGCTATTTTACCATTTACAGAAGCTGTTTATATTGGGGATTTTAGAGAAGAAGGACTATCTTTTCTAAATGGCAGTAAAGAAGTTGCACCATTTCGGAAAATTCAGGAAGATATTTTTATCAATGCCTATGCAACGTACATCTTAAATTTAGTAGATGCAGCTATCGAAGATCGCGTATATGATCCTAACTTGTATCATTTCACTGTTCAGGCGCTAACTTTGCTAAATGATGGGAAAGATGCAGAAATCATCACCAACATTTTTGAGATCCAGTTGCTCCATCGTTTTGGTATCACTCCTGAATGGTCTCATTGTGCAGTTTGCCAGGAAACAAGAGGGAAATTTGATTATTCATCAAAGTACAGTGGTGTTCTTTGTGAACGCCATTGGCTGTTGGACGAGCATCGTTATCATGCAGATCCTAGAGCAGTTCACTTTGTTCGTTTGTTTTCCGCAATTTCCTATGATAAAGTCCAAGATATCAATGTAAAAGCTGAAACAAAAACAGCGATTCGACAAATGATCGATGAATTGTACGATGAATATGTAGGAATTCATTTAAAGAGCAAGAAATTTATTGATCAAATGAAAAGTTGGGAAGATACTTTACGTATCCCAAAAAGAAAAGACAATGATAAATTAGATGAACAGTTAAACGATTGATCGTTGAGAATTTTTCGGTTTATTCTTTGATACTATAACAAAATCATTTGACAACTTACGCCGTAAAGATTATGATAAAGAAGAATTAAATACGTACATTGATAAAGAGGAGTAAAAAGATTTGCTTGTTT
The DNA here is from genome assembly GCF_002174455.2 of Enterococcus sp. 9D6_DIV0238. Lineage (NCBI taxonomy): Bacteria > Bacillati > Bacillota > Bacilli > Lactobacillales > Enterococcaceae > Enterococcus > Candidatus Enterococcus dunnyi. Next base: position 443,302 of record NZ_CP147246.1, on the reverse strand, counting down.
AGCGAGTCTGGGAGAGTGTGAGCCAGATACTAGCAGCTTTTGAAGGGCGCTTTTGAGTATGATAAATAAAGCTGTCGGCAAATGCCGGAAGTAGGGTGGAACCGCGATTATTCGTCCCTATGTCTCTTAGAGACATAGGGACTTTTTTGATTTGCTGAGAAACACAGTGAATGAAATGAACTGATGTTGAAGAGTACAAGACTTTCTAAGAAAGTGTTGATCATTATTGTTATCTAGCTACATGAGCCAGTCTCTCGAGAAAAAGATAAAACCTGAATGAGGCAAAAAGCGCCTCAGTCATGTTTTCCTATTTTCTTGTCGAGACTAAACAGGCTCATTCCGCTTTTACTGAGAAACACAGTGAGTAAAATGAACTGATGTAGAACAGTACAAGACTTTCGAAGAAAGTGTTGATCATTATTGTTATCCAGCTGCACAAATCAATCCTTAGGAAAATAGATAAATTGTCAGTGAGGTAAAAAGCACCTCAAAGGCAATTTCCTAATTTTCTACCGGATTAGACGATTTGTTCCGCTTTTATAGTTATCCAGCTGCACAGGCTAGCTCTTCGGAAAAAAGATAACTATTGAGTGAGATAAAGAGCATCTAACTCAATATTTCCTATTTTTCTGTCAGAGCTGGGCAAGCCTGTTCCGCTTTTATATTAAGGAGGATCTCAATGGAGAAGAAACTTACTGTGCAAGATATGATTTTAACGTTACAAAAATTTTGGTCGTCAAATGGCTGTATGCTCATGCAGTCCTATGATACGGAAAAGGGAGCGGGAACGATGAGTCCGTATACTTTTTTACGAGCGATCGGACCTGAACCTTGGAATGCGGCTTATGTTGAACCATCACGTCGTCCTGCTGACGGTCGTTATGGAGAGAATCCTAATAGACTTTATCAACATCATCAGTTTCAAGTGGTGATGAAACCTTCACCAGAAAATATCCAGGAACTGTATCTAGAAAGTTTAGAATTGCTCGGAATCGATCCGTTAGCTCACGATATTCGTTTTGTGGAAGACAACTGGGAAAACCCTTCAATGGGCTGTGCTGGTCTGGGCTGGGAAGTTTGGCTTGACGGTATGGAGATTACTCAGTTTACCTATTTCCAACAAGTGGGCGGGTTAGCTTGTCATCCGGTGACATCTGAGATCACTTATGGGATCGAACGACTAGCTTCTTATATTCAAGAAGTTGAAAGTGTGTATGATCTAGAGTGGACCAATGGCGTAAAATATGGTGAAATTTTCAATCAGCCTGAATACGAGCATTCAAAATACTCATTTGAAATCAGTGACCAAGAGATGCTCTTAGAAAACTTTGATAAATTTGAAAAAGAAGCAAAACGCTGTATCGATGAAAATTTAGTACATCCAGCATATGATTATATTTTAAAATGCAGTCATACTTTTAATTTACTGGATGCTCGCGGGGCAGTGTCCGTGACAGAACGTGCAGGATATCTTGCACGTATTAGAAATATGGCACGTGCAGTAGCGAAGATTTTTGTTGCAGAGCGTGAGAAATTAGGATTCCCATTATTGAATAAAGAAGAACAAGTTACGAAGGAGGCAAACTAATATGGCGAAAGATCTATTACTCGAAATTGGATTGGAAGAAATCCCAGCACATATTGTCACTCCAAGCCGTTTACAATTAGAACAAAAAGTAGTGAAATTTTTAGAAGAAAATAATTTAGCGTATGAAACAGTTCAAAGTTTCTCAACGCCTCGTCGTTTAGCTGTTCGTGTCACTCAATTACCTGAACAACAAGAAGACACACAGGAAGAGGTCAAAGGACCAGCAAGAAAAATTGCTCAAGATGATCAAGGAAATTGGAGTAAGGCTGCCGAAGGTTTTGTTAGAGGGCAAGGACTAAGAACGGACGCGATTACGTTCAAGGAATTGAATGGAGTAGAATACGTATATGTCACAAAGCATAATCATGGCCAAAAAACGATTGATGTATTAAGTGGATTAAAAGATGTGATCACAAGTCTGACATTTCCTGTAACGATGCATTGGGCTAACTATGATTTTGAATATATTCGTCCGATCCATTGGTTGGTTGCACTCTTAGGAGACGAGATCATTCCTTTTTCTGTTTTAGATGTGGAGACAAGTAATCAATCGCGTGGCCATCGCTTTTTAGGTGATGATGTGACAATAATGCACTCTAAAGAATATGAAGCGAAACTGAAAGAGCAGTATGTGATCGTCGATCCAGCAGAAAGAAAAGCGATGATTGTTGCCCAAGCTGAACAATTAGCAGAAAAAAATCATTGGACCTTAGATTTAGATGGGAAATTACTAGAAGAGGTAACCAATCTAGTTGAGTATCCAACAGCTTTTGTTGGTGGTTTTGATGAAAAGTATTTGTCTGTGCCAGATGAAGTTTTAGTGACATCAATGAAAGAGCATCAACGCTATTTTGAGGTACGTAACGATCAAGGGATGTTATTGCCGCATTTTATTTCAGTTCGAAATGGAAATGATGTACACCTTGAAAACGTCATCAAAGGGAATGAAAAAGTGTTGATTGCTCGCTTGGAGGATGCTGAATTTTTCTATAGCGAAGACAAGAAATTAACGATTGAAGAGTGTGTCGATAAATTGAAACACGTGACCTTCCACGAGAAAATTGGAACGATTTATGAAAAAATGCAGCGTGTGGGTCTTATCGGACAAGTGATCGGTAAAGAAGTTGGCCTTTCTGAAAATGAACTGACAGAGTTGAAACGTGCTTCTGAGATCTATAAATTTGATTTAGTCACTAACATGGTGGGTGAATTCCCTGAACTACAAGGAATCATGGGAGAAAAGTATGCCTTACTTCAAGGAGAAACTCCTGCAGTGGCCCAAGCGATCAAAGAGCATTATATGCCGACTTCAAGTGAAGGTGACCTGCCTGTTTCTGATATTGGTGCAGTCTTAGCGATTGCAGATAAGTTAGATAGCGTCTTTTCATTCTTTGCTGTGGGAATGATCCCTAGCGGTTCGAATGATCCGTATGCGCTACGTCGTCAAACATATGGTGTGATCCGCATTATTGAAAACAAGAACTGGAGATTCCCGCTTGATCAATTACAAAGAGAGATCGATGCTGCGATCAATGCAGATGACAGAAAATATGGTATTCAATTGAACAGTGGACAAGCAGAAGTTATCGACTTCGTCAAAGCTCGTTTGCGTCAATTATTATTGACGAAAGATGTACGTCATGATGTGATCGATGCTGTGATTTCAGCAGAACAAAAAGACTTAACGAAACTTTTTTCATCAGCAACGATCATCAAAAATCATTTGTTAGATAAAGAATTTAGACCATCGATCGAAGCGTTGACTCGTGTCATCAATTTAGCCAAAAAAGGACAAGATCAATCAGCAGAAGTAGATGTGACCTTGTTTGAAAATGATGCTGAAAAAGAGCTGAACAAGGCGGTCAATGCTGTTGAAGCTGGCTTTAAAGACAAGACGATGGCCGAAAATTACCAAGCATTAGTTGATTTACGTCCATTGATCGAGCGTTATTTTGATGAAACCATGGTAATGGTCGAAGATGAGCGTGTAAAAACAAATCGTTTGAATGAACTGAATCGTATTGCTAAAATGGCTTTATCTTTAGCAAGTTTAGATTTATTGATCGTAAAATAATATAAAAAGTGAAAAAGACTTCCCTATTAGTGCCTGTTCTTCTTTCATGAGCAAAATAGTTTTCTAATTTTTTTAAGCATGATACGATTACCTTATCAATTGATAAGGTAATCGTATCATTTTTTATTTTAGGAGGGAACATACATGAATTTTTCATTTAAACTTTTTGGTACCACCGCATTAGTTTTTTTGATTCTTGATTTTATCTGGCTATTTTTGATTTCTAAGAAAATGTATCAAAATTATTTAGGTGATCTAATGGGACAAACCAAAATTTTACCAGCTGTACTATTTTATCTCATTTATGTCATTGCTGTACTATTTTTTGTCATCCAACCAGCGATCGAAAAGGAAAGTTTGCTTTTTGCGATTGGAGCTGGTGCTTTATTTGGCTTAGTTTGTTACGGAACGTATGATTTAACAAATCTAGCAACGTTGAAGAACTGGCCAGGCGTTATAACCATCATTGATCTAATTTGGGGAATGTTTGTAACAGCGACAACTTGTGGTATCACTGTTTATCTTGCCGAACATTTCAACTGGAGGTAATATACCCATGGAAAAGGAAACGGTTAATCAAATGATCGATCATCAAGAATTATTATTTGCCTTTCAACAAGGGGCAATTCAATTGATTAACGAGAAAAAGGAGTTAAATCAAATCAATGTTTTTCCAGTATCAGATGGAGATACCGGCAGTAATTTAGCATCATTGATGCAATCGATACTAGAAGTAACTCATGAAGAATCACAATCAGTTCTTGATGTTTTTGAAAAAGTTGCTGATGCTGCTTTGGTTGGTGCTAGAGGAAATTCCGGTATTATTTTTGCACAATATTTTAATGGGATCTACACCCATTTATTGGATTCAGAGGAAAAAAATTCGGTGAAAAGTCTTGTGAGTAGTATGAAATCTGCTATTAGTGAGGCGTACCAAGCAATTGAAAATCCTGTAGAGGGAACGATCATTACAGTAATGCGTTCATGGGCAGAAGCATTAAACGAAGGTGAGCAAAGATCGACGCTTGAAATGAAATTATCTAAAGCACTTACTGCTGCAAAAGAAGCGTTGGAGAATACGACAGAGCAGCTAAAGGTGCTAAAAAAGAACCAAGTCGTAGACGCTGGTGCACAAGGATTTTACGTCTTTATCAAAGGATTCACGCAAGCCTTTATCGATAAAAAAAATGGAAGTCAGCATGTAGTAAGTGTTGAAACGCCATCTAATCCAGCATTTCAAACTATGACACACCCTGACACAGAAGAACCGGCTTATCGTTATTGTACCGAAATCCTTTTAGATCAAGTTGCTTTAACAAAGCAAGAAATCCAAGATAAAATCAAACATCTGGGAGACTCATTGATCGTGGCGGTCAATCGTGGCAAGGCAAGAATTCATATTCATTCGAATCAACCTGCTAAGGTTTTGGAAATAGTCGGTGAAATTGGAGATGTGCGACAACAAAAGGCAGATGATATGCTATTACAGTATCAAATCAGTCAGGATAAAAAAGCTTCTATTGCTCTAGTCACTGATTCCATCGCAGATTTGCCAGCAGATTATTTGTTGGAAGAACAAATCCATGTTTTACCCATGAATATTTTATTAGGTGAAACGAGCTATATCGATAAAGTGACGATTCAAAATCAACATCTTTTCACTTTGATGAAAAAGCAGCACCAACGTGCAACAAGTGCACAGCCCGCGGTAAGAACTGTTGAAAACCTCTTTTCGTTTTTAGAAAATAAATACGATTCGATCATTGTCATTACTGTAGCGGACAAATTGAGTGGAACATATCAAGCGGTGAAACAGGCAGTAAAAAGAACGACATCACAAGCTCGTATCGAAGTGATCGATTCTAGACTCAATTCAGGTGCCGAAGGACTTTTGGTGATGAAAGCAAATGAGTGGATCAAAGAGGGATTAGCTTTTGAAACGATCGTTGAACGAATCAAGGCGAAGCGGGCGCATATAAAAATTTTAGTGAGTGTTGATGACTTGAATCCGATGATTGATTCGGGAAGAATTCCGCAAATCGCAGGGAGAGCAGCGAAAAAAATAAATGTAAAGCCAATCGTTAGTTTAAGTGAAGAAGGCGAAGGGAAGCTCAGTAACTTTTCGTTTAGTTTAGAAGGAAATGAACGAAAAATTTTCAAAAAGCTAAAAATGATGCATAAGTCTCAAGGGATAAAAAGCTATTCCGTCCTTCATGCCGATTCTTTTGAAAAAGCTGAGGTTTGGGGCAAAAAATTAGAGACAGAATTTAGTTTGCCAGCAAGTTATATCATGGATATTTCTTCAGTTGTTGCGTTAAGTGCAGGACAAGGTTGTGTTGCAGTAGCAGTTGAATTAGCAGATAAAGGAGGAAATTAGAATGACGATTTGGATCATAAGTGGGGTACTATTTGTTTACTTCACGGCATTGTTCTTTTGGGCACAATATTTGAAAAATAATTCGATCGTGGATTTAGCATGGGGAATCGGTTTTGTCATCGTTGCACTAACAGGTTATTTGATCATGCCGAATAAAACAAAAGTAAGTACGATCATCGTAAGTTTAGTTGCAGTTTGGGGGATTCGCTTGTTTCTTCACCTAGCGAAAAGAAATATTGGTAAGCCGGAAGATTATCGCTATGTAAATATGCGTAAACGTTGGGGCACACATTTTGCCAAATTGAAAGCTTACTTGAATGTTTTTGTATTACAAGGTGTGTTGCTGATGATCGTATCATTACCGATTTTATTGGTCGTTACAGGATCTTCCAATTCATTTTACTGGTGGAACGGAGCTGGAATCGTTATTTGGTTACTTGGCTTTGGTTTTGAGGTGATCGGTGATTATGAATTAGCAAAATTTAAACAGGATAAAACGAATCATGGAAAGTTATTGACAACTGGTTTATGGTCGTTGACTCGACACCCAAATTATTTTGGTGAAGCACTTAGCTGGTGGGGCATCTTTTTGATCAGTTTGAATGAAGTGCGGAATGTTTGGGGGATCATTGGGCCTTTGACAATCACCTTATTATTATTATTTGTTTCAGGTGTACCTTTGCTTGAAAAAAAATATAAAGAACGTCCTGACTTTTTAGCATATGCAGCAAAAACACCAAAGTTTGTCCCTTTTATTGGAAAGAAAGGATTATAAAGAAGGAGGAGTTAACATGAACCAGATGAAAAAAGAGTTGTATCAGTGGCTGGTACCGATCATCTATGTTGTAATGATCGGCGTGAATGCTGCTGCGGTCTTATTGCCGATGAATGGAATGACGACACAAGAAGTTTTAGATAGTTATTCAAATTTGTTTGCTCCAGCAGGACTTACGTTTTCGATTTGGTCAGTTATTTACTTACTACTGGGTGCCTTTGTTGTATATCAATGGATAAAACCAAAAAATGGGTCGATTTTAGCCAATAGACAGATAGCGCAAAAAATACGTATAGTCTTTATTATTTCTTCAGTTTTAAATAGTCTTTGGTTAGTTGCTTGGCAATATTTATATATCAATATCACTATTTTTATTATGTTGGGATTATTGATCACCTTGATTTATTGCAATAGAATGCTAGCGATGATGTCTTTGACTAAGGGCGATTACTTTTTTATACGTTTGCCATTTAGCGTGTATTTTGGCTGGATCACGATTGCAACGATTGCGAATATCACTGCTTTTTTAGTTGATAAAAATATTGCTTTTTTACAAGACAATCAGCAAGTGTGGACAATAGTCATTTTACTTGTTGGTGTGGTGATCATTGGCGCAACAGTTATCAAGAATAGAGATATCGCTTATGGAATAGCTACACTTTGGGCGTATTACGGTATATTAGTGAAGCATCGTTCAGCAGATGGCTGGAATGGTGCCTACCCAATGATCATTACGACCGTTATGATTTGTTTATTGCTGATTTCACTCTTTTGTTTGTATGATTTATTTCTTTTATCTAAAAAGAAAGCTAGCTGATATGTTTTTCTTCAATTATTTCTGTTAAAATAAGAGTCATATCAATTATAGGTGGCAATGTAAATGGAAAAAGAAATAGTAAACACGAGAGATCGAATCATTCAAGTAGCAACTAGATTGTTCATGGATAATGGTTATTTAGGGACATCTACAAGACAAATTGCGCAGTTGGCCGAAGTGACGCAACCTAATTTGTATCATCATTTTAAAAATAAAGAAGAAGTCTATATCGGTGTCATTGAAACCTTATTAAGTGATGTGAATGAAGAATTAGTTGTGATAGTGGAGGATCAGACGCTGGATACGGTTAGCAAATTAAAAAGATTTGCTGAGTGCTTAAAAACAAAACATCCATTTGATTTTGATTTGATGATGCATGATTTTAATACAAAATTAATGGAAGAAACCCAATATAAATTATTTATGCTTTGGAATCAATCCTATAAAGAGCCGTTGCTCCGTCTGTTTAAAACAAGTGATTTTCCGATACGTTCTGGAGTATCTCCTGAAATAGCAACAACTCATTTCTTGAATACATTATCACCATACATCAAAGCAGAGCAGCGAACAACAACATTGACGATTGATCAAGTTGTGGATTTATTTTTAAATGGTATCACAAGTAACGAATAAAGTAGAAGTTGGAGCGGATTCTCAAAAGAGTATTTCTGCATTTGCTGTCTATTTGTTTTAAAAAGGACTGAGACCTAACTCTAAAAGTTAGGTCTCAGTCCTTTTCTTATTTTCTATTTTGTTTACCAGCGTTTCGACCTTTAGGTGAGCTAGTTGTTTTCGTAGGTGTTTTTTCTGCTGGTTTCAAATCAGCTGGAGTAACATCTTTTCTAGGTGTTACCACTTGTTTAGGCGGATTCTTTTTCAATTCCTCCGCAACCTGCGCTTTGATTCTTGGTTTTAATAATATGTTTGTAATAAATGTTTGGATACAAGTGAAAATACCGCCGACTACCCAATATAGCGTAACGCCTGCTGGCGAGCTGATAGACATAAAGACGATCATCAAAGGTGAAACGATCAACATAGATTTCATCGTTTTCTTTTGTTCTTCCGGAATACCGATCGTTGAAAGATACCCTTGTAGTAAGTAAGCAACTCCGGCTAAAATAACGAAGATCATACTTGGTTGACCAAGGTTGACACCAAGGAAGCTAGCTTCACTGATACCTTTCGTATAACGAGCTGCAAAGAATAAGGCAGAGAAAATCGGCATTTGGATCAATAATGGTAGACAGCCGATACCGCCCATCATACTCATGTTGTTTTCTTTATAGACAGATTGTAATTCTGCTTGCGCCTGCATTTGTTCTTCTCGAGTGGTCGCTTCTTTTAATTTTGCTTGTGCAGCATCAAGTTGAGGCTTGATCGCTTGCATTTTTTCTGTTTGGATCATACTTTTTTTCGATTGGCTCAAGCCTAAAGGCATGATGACCAGCCGTACAATGATCGTGATGAAGATAATGGCCCAGCCGTAGTTCCAGTTGAAATTATCAACAAGATATGTAATGGCGCTGCTCATTGGTTTTACTAGGAAGTTATAAATGATTCCTTCACCTGTTGGTTGACCATCAGATCCAGTTTTTACACAGCCTGATAAAAACAATACCAAGGTGAATAGGCCGGAACCCAGTAGCCACTTATTTAATTTTTGCATTTCACTCTGTCCTTTTCTAAAAAATTTGCACATGTCTAACTATACTTGAAAAAGCGTTTTTTTTCAATAAAAAATAGAAGAATCCGCCTCAAGTCTGAGTAGGATCCTTCATAATTGCTTTCGACTAGTTAGTGACTTTAAAAGAAGAATATTCTTCGAGTAATGGGTCGTCTTGTAGATCAACATAAGTTACTCGCCCAGCAGGACTAGGTGAGTCTTTGACTCTTTGTATGAATTCAGCCATTTTTTCATCTGTGCCGAATGCTTCTATTGAAACAGAACCATCGTCTTCATTTCGGACGGTTCCTGCTATACCAAGCTCATCTGCAGCAAGCTTAGTCATATAGCGAAAACCTACACCCTGGACTCTGCCTTGAACATTCATGCGTACTTTTCTCATAAGTGTGCACCTCGCTTTTAACTTACTATCAATGATAGCGTTTTTTTGATTATCTGACAAGTAAAGTAGTGATTGTTTGAGGTGAAATAGTCATGGTATAATAAATGCTGGTGAGGTGTAAAAATGAAAGAAATTTTGTCCAGCAAAAATACAATGATGAAAGAATTAAAAAAATTAAGAATAAAAAAACATCGTGAAGCGCAACAACGCTATTTGATCGAAGGTTTTCATCTGATCGAAGAAGCAATCAAGGCACATGCTGAAGTCGAGTGGATTTTGATCAATCAGCGTGGGATAGAGGAATGGGCTGAGTGGATTGCTTTACATGAAGATGAACGCTTTATTTTCGTGACAGAAGAAATTTTAAGTTCTCTTTCTGAAGTACCGACACCTCAAGGGATGCTAGCAGTTGTTAAGATGCCAGATCAGGAACAAGGGATGTCTCATCATGGGCGTTGGCTATTGTTAGATAATGTTCAAGATCCTGGGAATGTGGGTACGATGATTCGCACAGCAGATGCTGCTGGGCTGACTGGCGTTGTCCTAGGCTCTGGTTGTGCAGATATTTATAATACAAAAGTTCTTCGGGCGATGCAGGGCAGTAATTATCATTTGCCGCTCTTTCGTTTGCCGCTTGCAGAAGTAATCGAAGGATTTCAAAAAAACGGAATTTCTGTCTATGGCACTGAATTAAATAAAGAAGCAGTTGCTTATCAGACATTACCTAAACAAGAAAATTATGCTTTGATCATGGGAAATGAAGGACAAGGGGTCTCAAGAGAACTATTGGAAATGGTCGATCAGTCTGTTTATATTCCGATCGTCGGAAAAGCAGAATCATTGAATGTTGCGATTGCTGCTGGGATTTTGATGTATCATTTCTTGTGAAAAAAATTTTAAACAAAAAGATAAAATAACAAGGAGAAATTCCTGTTATTTTTGTTTGAAATATTGGCGCAGAAGCAGTATAATACTTTAGCCGGCAAGCGATGAAAAGAGCATAGCTATGTTTTTTATAATGATGGTAAATAGAAGTAAGTTTGCTAAATTTGAAAGAAGGAAACAAATATGAAAAGAACGTTGCTTATGTCGATGGTATTACCGTCGTTGTTATTAGTAACAGCTTGCAGTCAACAAACTGCAACAAAAACAAGCGAAAGCTCTTCACACACACAAGAAAGTACAACAAAAAAAGAAGCTGGTCATTTTGATTATGATGCACAGGAAGAGTGGGAGCAGGTTGCTGGGAAAATGCAGTCGCCGATCGATATTCCGGCTTCATCATCAGTAGAAATGACTGATAAAGGCGGAATCACACTTGACTATAGTGCTAAAATCACAAAGGCTGAAAATAATGGTCACAGCATTCAATTGACTGATTCAGGTACAGCCGTGATCAATGGACGAAATTTTGAATTGACTCAATTCCATTTCCATGCTGAGAGTGAGCATACTGTTGATGGCAAGCATTATCCAATGGAAGCTCACTTTGTCAATCAAGCACAAGATGGAAGACTTGCGGTGATCGGTGTTTTCTTTGAAAAAGGTCAGGAAAACAAAGGATTCCAAGAAGTATTAGATGACGTGAAGAACCAAAAAGATAGTGAGATCACAGATATCGAAACAATGTTCCCTGAGAATAAAAGTTACTATCATTACCTAGGTTCACTTACGACACCGCCACTTTCTGAAAACGTGGAGTGGTATGTGCTTAAAAATCCTGTCGAAGTTTCTGCTGAACAAATCAAAGATTTCCAAGAATTCTATGATCATAATAATCGCGAGATCCAACCGTTGAATGATCGTGTAGTATTGTCTCATAATGAATAGTCTACTATAGTAATGCAAAAATAGGATGAACAAAGAGACTGCACTAAAGTTCAAATATGAAGTGATTGAAATATAGCAGATATGTTATGTCTCAGTCACTTCTTTTTAATGGAGTTGTAGTCAACGGAAGTGAGAGGCAGTCTTTACATAAATTCAGAAAAACCTTTTTTTATTGTTGAAATATCTATAAGAGTAAGTTATACTAGTTAACGGTGTGAAAACACTAAATCCACATCCTTGTTTGATTTATAAGGCGGTGCTGCGTTTAGTAGTTCCTTATAAAGCTGAGAACAGGAGAGGGAACAAATAAAAACCAATTGGAGGAAACAAATCATGGCAGTAATTTCTATGAAACAATTACTAGAAGCCGGCGTACACTTTGGTCACCAAACTCGTCGCTGGAACCCAAAAATGAAGAAATATATCTTCACAGAAAGAAACGGAATCTACATCATTGACTTACAAAAAACAGTTAAATTAGTAGATGCTGCTTACGATTACATGAAAAACGTTGCTGAAGACGGCGGTGTTGCATTATTCGTAGGAACAAAAAAACAAGCACAAGAAGCAATCAAAGACGAAGCGATTCGTTCAGGTCAGTTCTATGTTAACCACCGTTGGTTAGGTGGAACTCTAACTAACTGGGATACAATCCAAAAACGTATCAAACGTTTGAAAGACATCAACAAAATGGAAGAAGATGGAACATTTGATGTACTTCCTAAAAAAGAAGTTGTTGGCTTAAACAAACAACGCGAACGTTTAGAAAAATTCTTAGGCGGTATCGCTGATATGCCTAGAATTCCAGATGTAATGTACATCGTTGATCCTCGTAAAGAACGTATTGCTGTTCAAGAAGCACAAAAATTGAACATCCCGATCGTTGCTATGGTTGATACAAACTGTGATCCTGATGAGATCGATGTAGTAATCCCATCAAATGATGATGCGATTCGTGCGGTTAAATTGATCACTGCTAAAATGGCTGATGCTTTCATCGAAGGAAACCAAGGTGAAGATCAAGTCGTTGAAGAAACATTCGTTGAAGAAGCACCAGAAGCTGCAACTTCTATCGAAGAAATCGTTGATGTTGTTGAAGGCAGCAACGAATCAGCAGAATAATATAAAATTACAGAGCTGTCTTGAAGGCTAGGCGAACAAAAGCCTGATTTTACCTTTGAGATAGCTTTTTTTAAACAAACATGAGCTAGCGCTTTGGAAAATGGATAAAAATGAAGTGAGACAAAAGACATCTCAATCAATTTTTCCCATTTTTCAGTCAAGGTTAAACGAGACTGTTAGGCTTTTAAAACTATCTAGCTTCATGAGCTAGACTCTCAGAAAAAAGATGAAATTTGCCTGTGATTAAAAGCATCACATTCATATTTCTCTATTTTTCAGTCGAGTCTTATCGAGCTCATTCAGCTTTCAAAACTTAGGAGGAACAAGAAAATGGCAGATATTTCAGCAAAATTAGTTAAAGAACTACGCGACATGACTGGTGTCGGTATGATGGACGCAAAAAGAGCGTTAGTAGAAGTAGAAGGAAACATGGATGCAGCTGTAGATTATCTACGTGAAAAAGGTATGGCAAAAGCTGCTAAGAAGAATGACCGTGTAGCAGCAGAAGGTTTAGCTAACGTTGCAACAGATGGAAACTTCGCAGCAATCGTTGAAGTAAACTCTGAAACAGATTTCGTTTCTAAAAATGAAATGTTCCAAGACCTAGTTAAAAAAATTGCTACTGAAATCGCGAAAAACAAACCAGCTTCTATGGAAGAAGCTTTAGCACTTAAAACAGATAAAGGTACAATCGAGTCTGAATTAGTAGAAGCAACAACTGTTATCGGTGAAAAAATCAGCTTCCGCCGTTTTGAGCTAGTTGAAAAAGCTGATAATGCTGCTTTCGGCGCTTACTTACACATGGGTGGACGTATCGCTGTATTGACAGTCTTAGATGGCACGACTGACGAAGAAGTTGCGAAAGACGTTGCGATGCACGTTGCAGCTATCAACCCTCGTTATGTGAACGAATCACAAATTCCTCAAGAAGAATTAGATCATGAAAAAGCAATTCTTTCTGAGCAAGCATTAAATGAAGGCAAACCAGCGAACATCGTTGAAAAAATGGTTATCGGTCGTTTGAACAAATTTAAAGCTGAAATTTCATTAGTGGATCAACCATTCGTTAAAGATCCTGATATGACAGTTGAAAAATATGTAGCATCTAAAGGCGCTACAGTTAAATCTTTCACTCGTTTTGAAGTAGGCGAAGGAATCGAAAAACGTGAAGATAACTTTGCAGACGAAGTTATGAGCCAAATCAAAAAATAATTCTGTTTCTGCTTTTGAGACAGTCGGGAACGCATGAAGATGCGCTCCCTTTTTTTAGGAATTAAAAGAAATAATAGTCGAAATATGTTAAACTATTGATAGATAAATGGTGGAGGGAAATCAAAATGGTAAAACCTAAGTATCAACGAGTTGTATTGAAGTTAAGCGGCGAAGCGTTAGCCGGAGAAGATGGGTTTGGAATTAAGCCTCCTGTAATCAAAGAAATTGTAGAAGAGATCAAGGAAGTACATGAATTAGGGATCGAAATGGCGATCGTTGTTGGCGGTGGAAATATCTGGCGTGGACAAATTGGTGCGCAAATGGGTATGGAACGCGCGCAAGCTGATTATATGGGAATGCTTGCAACAGTCATGAATGCGTTGGCGCTGCAAGATACCTTGGAGAATCTAGGCGTTCCTACACGTGTTCAAACATCGATCGAAATGCGTCAAATTGCAGAACCGTATATCCGACGTCGGGCAGAGCGTCATTTAGAAAAAGGTCGTATCGTGATTTTTGCCGGTGGTACAGGAAATCCGTATTTCTCAACAGATACAACAGCGGCTTTACGTGCGGCAGAAGTTGATGCTGATGTGATTTTGATGGCAAAAAATAATGTTGATGGTGTCTACTCAGCAGATCCTAAAGTAGATGCAAATGCAGTTAAATTTGAAGAATTAACACACTTAGATGTTATTTCAAAAGGACTACAAGTGATGGACTCAACAGCAAGTTCATTGAGCATGGACAATGATATTCCATTAGTTGTTTTCAATCTAAATGAAACTGGAAATATTCGTCGTGCATGTTTAGGCGAAAATATCGGAACAACAGTAAGGGGGAAATAAGGAATGAGCGGAACAATTTTAGCGACAGCAAAAGAAAAAATGGGTAAAGCAGAACAAAGCTTACAACGTGAACTAGGACAAATTCGTGCCGGTCGTGCGAATGCCAGTCTTTTAGATCGTATCCAAGTTGATTACTACGGTGCACCAACACCTGTCAATCAGCTTGCAGGAATCAATATTCCAGAAGCACGTGTTTTGATGATCACACCATTTGATAAAAATTCACTGGAAGATATTGAAAAAGCGATTCAAGCGAGCGATATCGGTATCAGTCCGACAAATGATGGAACGGTTATCCGATTAGTTATTCCACAATTGACTGAAGAAAGACGTAAAGAATTAGCGAAAGATGTAAAAAAAGCTGCTGAAAACGCGAAAATCGCTGTTCGTAACATTCGTCGTGATGCGATCGATGATTTGAAAAAACAACAAAAAAATAACGAAATCACTGAAGACGAATTACGTAATTTAGAAAAAGAAGCGCAAAAGCTGACAGATGATAGTGTGAAAAATATTGATACGATCACAGCTGAAAAAGAAAAAGAGTTGTTAGAAGTTTAAATTTTTTCCTAAATCGAAAAAATAGAAAACAGCAAAGATGCCTGATGTTAAAAGGATATCTTTGCTGTTTATTTATTTTTATTTTGAACATTTGTTATTTAAATAGAAAAAACTCAAAAATATAACTTTATAATTTATTAAAAATCAAAGATTAATAGTGGTAAGTAAAAATTAACTTGTTAATCAATCGGTGTTATGAAATAATGTAATCAGCTATATTTTTTTGAAGGAGATGAAAAAATGAATTTTATTAAGCGTGCATTATGCAGTGTGACAAGAAAAAAGGGAAAGTCACTTATTTTATTTGCTGTAATTTTTGTATTAGGGAATGTTATCGCTGGTGCTATTGCAATTCAGCAGTCTACGCAAAATGTTGAAAAAAGTGTAAAAAAAGAACTTGGTGGCATGGCAACGATTCAACTTGATTATGAAAACAATCAAGAAGAATTTATGAAAGAAGACGTTGAGATTGAACCACTCAAGGTAGACTTGATTAAGAAAATTGGAGAATCTCCCTACGTTAAATATTATGATTATAGCGCAATGACAATGGTTCAAACAAAAGACCTGAAAAGTGTATCTACAGAGTCAGAAGAATTTGGTATGATGGAAGGCTTTACCTTAAAAGGTGTGAACTATAATAAAGTTTTAGATATAGAAGAAAAGAAAATCAAGCTGATCGAAGGAAACATATTTACACAAGAAGATATCGAAAATGGTAAAAATGTCGGCTTGATTTCATCAAAAGTTGCTGAGGAAAACGGACTTTCTGTTGGAGACCAAATGGTTGCCGACTCAAGAGGCTACGACTATGCCGAAAATGGTGAAGAAAAAGAATTATTCAAGCAGGACATACCGATCCAAATCATTGGTATTTTTGAACCAACGACTGTTGAAATGAAAGAAAAAGATAAAGAAAAAAATTCTGAACAAAATATGAATCAGCAATTTATGTCTTTACAGCAGATCAATACAGTTTATTTACCGAATAAAACAGTGTTGGAAATCAATAAAAACTACATGGATAAGTTGAAAGAAACTTCCTCAAATAGTGAGATGTTCGATGGTGAAAATGAAGAAGAATACTATACACCAATATATGTATTGAAGAGCCCAGAAGATGTAGATGCTTTTAAAGAAGAAGCTCAACCGCTGTTGCCTAATCTTTATACAGTGAAAGCATCTGCTGATCAGTATGAACAAATCGGCGGGAGCATGAAAAAAATGTCACAAATTTCAGGTTATGTTGTTTGGATTGCTGTAATTGCGACATTATTGATTATTTCGCTGGTTGTTCTCTTATTTATGAGAGATCGTAAGCATGAATTGGGCATTTACCTGTCACTTGGAGACAAACGCAGTCACGTTATGGGGCAAATAATCATTGAAATGCTGTTGATCAGCGGAATCGCATTGGTTTTATCATTGATTACAGGAAACTTCTTAGGAAAAATGGTTTCTGATTCTTTATTGAATAGTGATATTTTAAACAATACGAATAATCAAATGAATACTTTTATGGTTATGGATGGACTTGGCACTGCTGATTTAACCGCAGATGACATCATGAATGCCTATGAAGTGAAATTCTCGCTTGGCTATATCGTGACCTATTTAGTTGTTGGTTTAGGAACGGTCCTACTATCAGCAATTTTACCATTACTATATATCGTACGATTAAATCCAAAGAAAATAATGATGTAGGAGGTCAGGAGAATGGCGATTTTAGAAACAAAAAAGCTTAGTTACTTTTACCAAGATGGTGATCAGCGCCGCTTCATTTTGAAAGATACCAGCGTGTCTTTTGAACAGGGAAAATTCTATACGATTTTAGGTCAGTCAGGATCTGGAAAAACGACCTTTCTTTCATTGATCAGTGCATTAGATACACCAAAGGAAGGACAAATTTTGCTGAATGGAAAAGATATCAAAACAATCGGGTATGAAAAATACCGCCGTGATGATATCAGTATTATTTTCCAAAGTTATAATCTCGTTCCGTATTTGACTGCATTAGAAAATGTGTTAGTTGCCATGTCGATCACAGATAATGAGTTACCACCAAATCAAAAAGAAGTTGCCTATAATCTACTGGATTACATTGGGATCACTCACGAAAAAGCGGATCGCTTAGTCAATCAATTATCAGGTGGTGAACAGCAGCGTGTAGCGATTGCCAGAGCACTATCGACGAATGTGGATGTTATCTTAGCAGATGAGCCCACTGGAAATTTAGATGAAGGAATGGAGCAAGAGATCGTTCACATTTTCAAAAATCTTGCGAAAGTTCATAATAAATGTGTGATCGTAGTTACTCACTCGAATGAGATTGCTGCCCAGTCGGATGAGACGTACTACCTGAAAAAAGGTGTGTTAAAAAAATATGAGTGATTTTCTATCAAATTTCAGCGGTGAGAATTATGAAAAGACCCGCGAAAATAAAAATAAGCAAAAAGAACAGAAAAAAACTAAAGCAATCAAAAATGACGAAGAACAATCATCTGCAAAAAAGGAGCCAACACCTGCTTTTGTTGGGCCTAAAAATACAGTAGATTCTACTTCAAAAAATATTCAGCAAACCACAAATGAAAAAGAAGAACCTAAACAAGTAGAAAATACTGACGATGTTATCTACACCAAGAAGCGTACAAAAAAGAAAAAATATGAACCAAAAAAAGAAGCAGAAACGCCAGTTGCTAAAGCGGAACCTGTGACTACGTCACAAAATCCGGATGAGTTTATCGAAACGGATCCAACGTACAAAAAGAAGCGTAGAACAAAACTGATTTTAATCGGTATGGGAAGTTTGGCGGCTGTAATTTTATTGTATGTTGGATACTATCAATTGACACATGTAAAAGTCCCTGATTTTGAAGGGAAAGAATTATCAGAGGTTCGTGAATGGACGGCTGAAAATGGAGTGAAACTTCAAGTCGACCAGAAATATGATTTTGATAAAGCAGCGAATTTGATCATTGATCAAACGGTCAAGAATAAAAAGATCAAAAAAGGCAAAGAATTAGTTGTTGATGCTAGTTTGGGTGCTGATCCGGAAGAGCAGATCCAGTTACCTGAATTTAAAGAAATGAAAATCAGCGAAGCAAAGAAATGGATCTCAGAGCAAAAAGCAGATAATTTAGCGATTATTGAAGAATACAGTGATAAAGTAGCACAAGGAGATTTCATTAAATTTGAGATCACGAATAAAGATGTAAAAGCAGAAGAATATAAACGTAAAGATAAAGCAAAAGTCTATTTCTCAAAAGGTAAAGAGATTTTTGAAAAAAATATTGCCATGCTAGATTTTACAGGAAAAACAAAAGAAGAAGTCACGGAATGGACGAAGAAAAACGAAATCACATTAAAAGTAGAAGAAGCAGATTCTGATAAAATCGAAGCGGGCAAGGTGATATCTCAAAGCATAGGTAAAGACACAAAAGTTGCCAAGAGAGATACACTGACAGTGACAGTCTCTACAGGAAAAGCGATGATCGTACCCGATTTTTCACAATTTACTGCAGAAGAAGCAGCGGACAAAGGGAATGGGCTGCAGGTACAAGTGAAACAATTGTATAACAACACGGTACCGTACGGGCATTTTATCAGTCAATCAGTAGAAGTCGGAAGTAAGTTTACCGAAAAAGATGATAAGCCTGTCATTCAGGTTGTATACTCGATTGGTAAGCCTTATATCAAGGATCTACGTGATAATACAGTAGAAGGCGATCTTCAAAAGATATTCTTTGATGACTATCAATCAAAGGGTGCAAACATAACCTATCAAGTGTATTATGTTGATTCAACTGTTACCAAAGGAACTGTTGTAAAAATGAGTAACTATAATGAGTTTGTTCCGATCGATTCAGTTATCCAAATTGGTATAAGTAAAGGGAATCTTAAAGCGGAAGCAACGAAAGAGTCAGAAGAATAAAAGTCAACAAGCGTGTACGGAAAACGATCTTGCCGTTTTCTTTGCACGCTTTTTGTAATGGAATAGGAGGGTGAATCGGGGATTTTTTTTGTAAATTAAGTGAATTTGTTAAATAATCTCGAAAAATTTTTCATTTGCATAGGCTTTTCTGAAAGATATTGCTATAATAGTCTAGACAGATTTTTGGATTGGAGGGAAAAATATGTTACGTTTTTTTCCGCAAAAGAATAAATATATACAGCAGGAAAGTGACTTTACTTTCAATAATGAGGGAGCGATCCCTAAACATGTAGCTGTGATTATGGATGGTAATGGCCGTTGGGCACAAAATCGTCGTTTACCTAGAATTGCTGGACACAAAGAAGGGATGAACACCGTCAAAAAGATCACAAAGCATGCGAGTAAATTAGGGGTCAAGGTTCTCACGTTATATGCCTTTTCTACTGAGAATTGGAAGCGTCCGACAGATGAAGTAAGCTTTCTTATGCAGCTGCCGGTTGACTTTTTTGATACATTCGTGCCGGAGCTGATCAAAGAAAATGTAAAAGTCCATGTGATGGGCTACAAGGAATTTCTACCAGAACACACACAAGACGCTATTACGCGTGCTGTCGATCAAACAAAAGAGAATACGGGCATGGTCTTGAATTTTGCGCTAAATTACGGTTCAAGAGCTGAGATCGTTACTGCGGTAAAAGAAATAGCTGGACAGGCAGCTAGTGGAGAGCTTCAGGTAGATGCTATTACAGAAGAGTCTATAGCGCAACATTTGATGACAGGTTTTTTGACTGAGGAGTTAAGAGATCCTGAATTGTTGATTCGTACAAGCGGCGAAGAAAGGATCAGTAACTTTTTACTTTGGCAGATTGCTTATAGTGAATTGTTTTTTACGGATGCTTTATGGCCTGATTTTAATGAAGAACTATTGGAAATGGCTTTAGCTTCATTCCAGAATAGAAACCGTCGTTTTGGTGGTCTGAAAGAAACAGAGGAGGAAAATAAATGAGACAGCGTGTTATTACGGCTGCCGTAGCTTTAGTTGTGTTTATTCCAATTATTTGGTACGGAGGTTTTCTGATCGAATTGGCTGCTGCTGTGCTTGCAGTGGTTGGTGTTTACGAGTTATTTAGAATGAAGGGGTTAGAAATCGTTAGTTTCGAAGGGGTCCTTTCTGCTTTGGGTGCAGTATTGCTAGTGTTGCCGAAAGAGCGTTGGTTTTTCTTTTTACCTGAAAAAGCTGACAATTTTATTTTGTTTTATGTTACAGTGATGATT
Source organism: Enterococcus sp. 9D6_DIV0238 (assembly GCF_002174455.2). Lineage (NCBI taxonomy): Bacteria > Bacillati > Bacillota > Bacilli > Lactobacillales > Enterococcaceae > Enterococcus > Candidatus Enterococcus dunnyi. Next base: position 422,823 of record NZ_CP147246.1, on the reverse strand, counting down.
TTACTAGGCGGCCTTGTGGCGTCAAAAAATATGTATACTATTTCTCAGGCTGGTTTTCCAGTGATCACTAGCTTGTATGTTGGTGTTGGTTTTCAAAACTTCGTCAATGCAAGAGCTACTGGCTTTGTTGTACTGCTTTATGCATTATTTGTGGTTTGGGCAACAGATATCGGCGCTTATTTCATTGGGAAACGCTTCGGTCAAAGAAAATTATGGCCGGAAGTTTCACCTAATAAGACGATCGAGGGTTCTTTGGGCGGTATTCTTAGTGCAGTAGTTGTCGCGTTATTATTCTTGACGTTAACACCAAACAAAGAATTATTTACGTATAATTTACCCATCATGTTAGCAATGACTGTGGTCTTTTCGATCGTTGGTCAATTTGGTGATTTAGTCGAGTCATCGATCAAGCGGCATTATGATGTAAAAGATTCTGGAACGATTCTACCTGGGCATGGCGGGATTTTGGATCGTTTTGATAGTTTGCTTTTTGTTTTTCCAATCATGCATTTATTCGGATTATTTTAATTTCTAAGCAAGAAGGGAAGGTGAAAAACTCTGATTGGTCAGAGTTTTTCTTTTTACTATGAAGAAAATAGCATTACTAGGAGCAACAGGTTCGATCGGTTCAAATACAGTTGATGTAGTCAAAGCTTATCCTGAATTATTTCAAATCGATTCCCTTACATTTCATTCAAATGTGGAGGCGGGCGCAGATTTGATTGAGCAGCTGAATCCTCGATATGTCGGGGTTGGCTCAGAAGATATCAAAGAAATTCTTGCTTCTCGTTTTCCGGCAGTTGAATTTGGTGTAGGAGAAATAGGCTTGGTTCAAGCTGCTACGTTAGATTCTGTAGATGTTGTCTTGACTGCTGTCACAGGAAGCGTCGGGCTTGCGCCGACGATGGCCGCAATAGAAGCAGGAAAAGATATTGCACTGGCAAATAAAGAAACTCTGGTCATGGCAGGCCAATGGGTCATGGAGGCAGCAGCTAAACACAAGGTGCAAATATTACCTGTAGACAGTGAACATTCAGCCATTTATCAGTGTTTAGAAGGACAACCAAAAGAAAATTTGAAGGAATTGATGATCACAGCTTCTGGCGGCAGTTTTAGGGATCTATCACGAGAAGATCTAAAAAAAGTTACTTTAGAACAAGCGTTAAAGCACCCAAACTGGTCGATGGGCAAAAAAATCACGATCGACTCTTCCACGATGATGAATAAAGGGTTAGAAGTTATTGAAGCCCATTGGTTATTTGGTGTAGATTATGATAAAATAAAAGTTGTTTTACATAAAGAAAGTATTGTCCACTCAATGATCGTTCTAACTGATGGTGCTTACTTAGCTCAATTAGGACCAAGTGACATGCGTGAACCGATCCAATACGCATTGACGTATCCCAAACGCTTACCGATAAAAAATGAAAAAGCATTTGATTTGACTCAGATCAGTCAGTTGAATTTTGAAGTAATGGATTTTGAGCGTTTTCCTATGTTGAGATTAGCATTTGAAGTAGGGAGAAAAGGCGGCGCTTATCCAACTGTTTATAATGCAGCAAATGAAATCGCTGCGACAGCTTTCATTGAAGGCAAAATTTCATACTTGCAGATTGAACACTTTGTTCAGCGAGCAGTGAACGAGTACAATGAAACAACCGAAGTCACTTTAGAAGAAGTGATTGCGATCGATAAAAAAACAAGAACTATCATAGAAAGATGGATCAAGGAAGAAGGTCATTTATGAAAACGATCATTACATTTATAATTGTCTTTGGTATTCTCGTCCTTGTGCACGAATTTGGCCACTTTTTCTTTGCAAAACGCTCAGGGATTTTAGTGCGGGAATTTGCGATAGGTATGGGACCAAAGATTTTTGCTCATCAAGGCAAAGACGGCACAGCTTATACGATTCGTATTCTGCCGATCGGCGGGTATGTCCGAATGGCTGGAATGGGGGAAGATGAAACTGAGCTAGCCCCCGGGATGACTCTTTCTGTTGAGTTGAATGAACAGGAAGAAGTCGTAAAAATCAATACAAGTAAAAAAGTTCAGCTGACAAACAGTATCCCGATGGAAATGTTGGAAGCAGATCTAGAGGAAGAATTATTCATCAAAGGTTACGTGAACGGTGATGAAACAAACGAAATCACGTATAAAGTAAATCATGATGCAACGATCATTGAACAGGATGGTACTGAAGTGCGAATCGCGCCTATCGATGTCCAGTTTCAGTCAGCTAAATTATGGCAGCGAATGTTGACGAATTTTGCCGGACCGATGAATAATTTCATTTTAGCTTTTGTTTTGTTTACATTATACGTCTTCATGCAGGGCGGTGTAACATATACAAATACAAATCAGATCGGCGATGTTCAGGCAGATAGTCCAGCACAAAAAGCAGATTTGAAAGCAAATGACAAAATTTTAGCAATCGATGGCAAAGAAGTTTCGACGTGGGAGGATTTTACAAAAATCATCCAAGCTAGTCCTGAAAAAAAATTAACACTAGACGTAGAGTCTGATGGAAAGACAAAAGAAGTAGCAATCACACCTAAAAGTCAAAAGTCAGGAGAACAGGAAATTGGTATGATCGGCATTACACCGCCGAAGAAAACTAGTTTCACAGACAAACTGGCTGGGGGCATCCAGACGACTTTAGAGAGTTCCATGCAGATCTTTAAAGCACTAAAATCACTGTTTACCGGTTTTAGTTTGGATAAATTGGGCGGACCGGTCATGATGTTCCAAATGTCTTCAGAAGCTTCTAAAGCTGGATTGAATACAGTTATCTGGCTGATGGCAATGTTGTCGGTCAATCTAGGAATCATCAATTTATTGCCGATCCCAGCTTTGGACGGCGGTAAAATTGTCTTGAACATTATCGAAGGACTTAGAGGGAAACCTTTGAGTCAAGAAAAAGAAGGGATACTAACACTTATTGGGTTTGGTTTTATCATGGTATTGATGGTGTTAGTGACCTGGAATGATATTCAACGTTTTTTCTTTTAATTAAATAAACTGCAATTTATAACGGACTACTTGAGGAGTTTTGTGGTATTCGTTTAAACAAAGGAGAGTTCTGATGAAACAGTCAAAAATGCTAATCCCAACATTACGAGAGGTACCAAATGATGCTGAAGTGTTAAGTCATCAAATGCTGCTTAGAGCGGGCTATATCCGCCAAGTATCAGCAGGAATTTATTCTTATCTGCCTTTAGCTAATCGTGTCCTCGAAAAATTGAAGAAAATCATGCGTGAAGAATTTGATAAGATCGATGCAGTCGAAATGTTGATGCCGGCATTACTACCAGCTGAATTATGGAAAGAATCTGGTCGTTATGAAACTTACGGTCCCAACTTGTATCGATTAAAGGATCGTAATGATCGTGACTTGATTCTTGGTCCTACACATGAAGAAACATTTACTGAGCTGATCCGTAACGAAATCAATTCATATAAACGTTTACCATTGAATCTGTATCAAATCCAAACAAAATATCGTGATGAAAAACGTCCACGTTTCGGTCTATTGAGAGGCCGTGAATTTATTATGAAGGATGGCTATTCATTCCATTCAAGCGAAGAAAGCTTGGATCAATCTTACCGTGATTATGAGAAAGCTTACTCAGCTATTTTTGAGCGCTGTGGTCTGAATTTCCGGGCGATCATCGGTGACGGTGGTGCAATGGGCGGAAAAGATTCAAAAGAGTTTATGGCCATATCTGACATCGGTGAAGATACGATTTGTTTTTCAACTGAAGGTGATTACGCGGCAAACTTAGAAATGGCAACTAGCCTTTATACACCAAAAAAATCGCATGAGACACAATTAGAAATTGAGAAAACGGCAACACCAAACGTCTCTTCGATCGAAGAAGTTGCAGCATTTTTCAATGTTGAAGCGCAAAAAATAATCAAGTCAGTTCTATTCATGGCTGATGAAGAACCTGTGTTAGTTTTAGTTCGTGGTGACCATGAAGTCAATGACGTCAAATTGAAAAACTTCTTAGGCGTTGATTTCTTAGATGAAGCAACAGAGGAAGATGCGCGTAAATATTTAGGTGCTGATTTTGGTTCAGTTGGACCAGTTGAGTTATCTGAAGAAGTTAAGTTATACGCTGATCGACATGTTCAGGATTTAGCCAATGCAATTGCTGGAGCAAATGAAACTGGCTACCATCTAACTAATGTGAATCCAGGGCGTGATTTTACACCGATCAGTTATGAAGATTTACGCTTTGTTCAGGAAGGGGACCCTTCACCTGATGGAAATGGACTATTAGAATTTACAAAGGGGATTGAAATAGGTCATATCTTCAAATTAGGCACACGTTACAGTGAGTCGATGGGCGCAACGGTCTTAGATGAAAATGGTCGTGAAAAACCTGTGATCATGGGTTGTTATGGTATTGGCGTCAGCCGACTGTTATCAGCGATCGTTGAACAAAATATCGATGAAAATGGTATTAATTGGCCAACTGGAATTTCACCATTTGACTTGCATGTCGTTCAAATGAATGTCAAAGATGAATACCAATCGAAACTGGCTCAAGAAGTGGAAGAAATGATGTCTGCTTCTGGCTATGAAGTTCTTGTGGATGACCGCAATGAACGTGCAGGAGTGAAATTTGCTGATGCTGATTTGATTGGTTGTCCGATCCGAATCACTGTTGGGAAAAAAGCGGTCGATGGTGTTGTTGAAGTGAAGATCAAACGAACAGGTGAAATGGTAGAAGTACGTAAGGAAGAACTTGAAAGTACTTTGACTATCTTGCTTAATCCAGAAAAAGAATAATTTAAACGTCTATGAAATCAGTTTTTATATGGTTTCATAGACGTTATGTCTTTTCTAGCAATTGTATTTCACTTTGAAAAATAGTATACTAAACTGTGGCGAGGCACTTGGCAGAAATGTCTAAGGGCCTCTTTCTTATCAAATGTTTCTGGCGGATTTTTGCTCAGATCAATAAAATTCGAGAAGATATGTTTAACTTGGCAAGACTCTTACAAGAGAAAAGAGCCGAGTTTGTTTCGTTTTTAAATTAAAGGAGGTTCGTTTGGTGGCAGAAAAAGCACAAAACTTATTTGAAAAGTTGATCGATCAGATTCAATTAAGCGAACAAGAACGGCAACATCCGTTGATCCAACAAGGAAAAATCAATAAGGTAATTGTTCACCAGCAAAGCCGTCATTGGGAATTTCATTTAGGCTTTTCAGAAATTTTACCAGTAATGCTGTATCAATCATTTATGCAGCAATTACAATTAGCATTTCAACAAATTGCAGGTGTTTCAGTGAAAATCACGACTGAAAAGACCGAGTTTACCGCAGATCAGTTAACAGACTACTGGCAAGTAGCGTTACTGAACAGCCAGTGTGATACTCCTTTAGTGCAGCGTGTGATCAAGAGTCAAACACCGATCATTGAAAATAAAAAAATTATTTTACCTGTTGATAATGATGCAGTCATTCCCTATCTAAAACAACAATATTTGCCGATTATCGAAGATCTATTTCTTGACTATGGCTTTCCTAAATTCCATATTGAACCTAAAATGGATGAACAACAGGCGAAGCGTGTTTTAGCCTTATTTGAGGAACGAAAACAAGAACAAGACGCAGCTTTTCAACAGCAGGCAGCAGAGTCGTTGATCAAGCATGAACAAAAGAAAAAACAACAGCAACAACAAGGTCCAGCGTTGGAAGGTCCTATTCGTTTGGGTAGAAATATTCCAAATGATGAACCAATTATGCCGATGGGCAACATTTTAGAAGAAGAACGCCGTATTACGATCGAGGGCTTTATTTTTGATAAAGAAGTACGTGAATTGCGTTCAAAACGAAAAATCTTGATTTTAAAAATCACAGACTATACCTCTTCTTTTATTGTTAAAAAGTTCTCGAATGGTGAAAAGGATGAACAAGTCTTTGATGCGATCCAGAAAAATAGTTGGGTTCGAGTTCGAGGCAGCATTCAAGAAGATACCTTTATGCGGGATCTAGTCATGAACTGTCAGGATTTGATGGAAGTCAAACATGCACCACGTAAAGACTATGCACCAGAAGGAGATAAGCGGGTAGAACTTCATTTACACAGCAACATGAGTACGATGGACGCAACGAATAATGTAGGTGATTTAGTCGCTCAAGCAGGTAAATGGGGACATAAGGCCATCGCGATCACCGATCATGGTGGTGCTCAAGCTTTCCCGGATGCTCACAGTGCTGGTAAAAAAGCGGGCGTAAAAATTTTGTACGGTGTCGAAGCAAATGTTGTGGATGATGGGGTGCCGATCGCCTATAATGAAGCGCACATTGAATTAAGTGAAGCTACTTATGTTGTGTTTGACGTGGAAACGACTGGACTATCAGCAGTTTATGATACGATCATTGAATTGGCTGCGGTCAAAATGCACAAAGGAAATATCATTGATACATTCGAACAATTTATCGATCCGGGACATCCTTTGTCTCAGACGACCATCAATTTAACGGGTATTACGGATGAAATGGTTCGTGGGTCAAAATCAGAAGAAGAAGTATTACGTCTTTTTAGAGAATTTTCAGAAGGCACGATTTTAGTTGCCCACAATGCTTCGTTTGATATGGGATTTTTAAATACGAGTTACGGTAAATATGACATACCAGAGGCTGAAAATCCAGTCATCGATACATTGGAATTATCTCGATATTTGCACCCAACCTTCAAAAGTCACCGTTTAAATACCTTGTCTAAAAAATTCGGTGTCAATCTAGAGCAGCATCACCGGGCGATCTATGACTCTGAATCAACGGGTCACTTATGCTGGATCTTCTTAAAAGATGCGAAAGAAAATCATGGCATGAATTATCATGATGAACTGAATATGCATATTGGAGAAGGCGATTCGTATAAACGAGCACGTCCTTTCCATGCAACGATTTTAGCAACAACACAGGCTGGTTTAAAAAATCTCTTTAAGCTGATTTCAATGTCTAATGTGAATTACTTTTTCAGAATTCCGCGGATTCCTCGTTCTCAGCTGAATAAATTACGTGAAGGCTTGATCATTGGTTCGGCTTGTTCGAGTGGTGAAATTTTCGAAGCGATGATGCAAAAAGGGGTAGAAGAGGCTAAAAATCGGGCAAAATTTTATGATTATATCGAAGTGATGCCCAAAGCTGTCTATGCGCCTTTACTTGAACAGGAATTAGTCAAAAGTGAAGCTGACTTGGAAGAAATCATTGCGAATTTAGTCAAGATCGGTGACGAATTGGATAAACCGGTTGTTGCAACGGGGAATGTCCATTATTTGAATGAAGAAGATAGTATTTATCGTAAAATTTTGATTGGTTCGATGGGGGGAGCAAATCCTCTGAATCGCCATAGTTTGCCGGATGTTCATTTTAGAACAACGGATGAAATGCTGACGGCTTTCCAATTTTTAGGAGAAGAAACAGCTCATAAGCTGGTTGTAGAAAATCCTAATATGATTGCAGATATGTGTGATGAAATCACTCCTGTTAAGGATGATTTGTATACACCTAAGATTCCAGGTTCTGAAGATGAGATCAGAAACTTGAGCTATACACGTGCCAAAGAATTATATGGCGATCCACTACCGGATATTGTTGAAAAACGATTGAAAAAGGAATTGGATAGTATCATCGGAAATGGCTTCTCAGTTATTTATTTGATTTCGCAAAAGTTAGTGCACAAGAGTATGGAAGATGGCTATTTGGTTGGTTCCCGTGGGTCAGTGGGGTCGAGTTTTGTCGCGACGATGACTGGGATCACAGAAGTTAACCCATTAGCACCTCATTATCACTGCACGAACTGTCAATATTCTGAATTCTTTGAAGATGGTTCTTATGGTTCCGGGTTCGATATGCCGGAGAAAAATTGTCCGAACTGTGGGCAGCGTTTGTTTAAAGATGGTCATGATATTCCTTTTGAAACATTCTTAGGTTTCCACGGAGATAAAGTACCCGATATCGATTTGAACTTTTCAGGTGATTATCAGGCTGAAGCTCATAACTATACGAAGGTGCTGTTTGGTGAGGAATATGTGTATCGTGCCGGAACGATTGGTACCGTTGCAGACAAAACGGCTTACGGTTTCGTTAAGGGCTATGAGCGTGATCACAATCTTCATTTCAGAGGAGCCGAAGTGGATCGTTTAGCAAAAGGTTCAACTGGGGTGAAACGGACGACAGGACAGCATCCGGGCGGAATCATTGTTATTCCGGATTATATGGATGTCTATGACTTTACACCGATTCAATTTCCTGCGGATGATCAAAATGCGGAATGGAAAACGACTCACTTCGACTTTCACTCGATCCACGATAATATTTTGAAACTTGATATACTAGGACACGATGATCCAACAGTCATTCGGATGTTACAGGATTTATCCGGAATCGATCCGAAAACGATACCGACAGACGATTCGGAAATGATGCGGATTTTTGCAGGACCAGAAGTTTTAGGTGTTACTCCGGAACAGATCTATTCTAAAACGGGTACGTTAGGGATTCCGGAATTTGGGACAAGATTTGTACGAGGAATGTTGGAAGAAACACACCCGTCGACTTTTGCAGAGCTATTACAAATTTCTGGTCTATCTCATGGTACAGATGTTTGGCTGGGAAATGCGGAGGAATTGATCAAACGTGGAGAAGCGAACCTGGCAGAAGTAATTGGTTGTCGTGACGATATCATGGTTTATTTGATCCATGCAGGACTGGACAGTGGGATGGCCTTCAAAATCATGGAAACGGTACGTAAAGGTTTATGGAATAAGATTCCTGATGAGCTGCGTGAAGAATACTTGAAAGCAATGAAGGAAAATAATGTACCCGATTGGTACATCGATTCTTGTTCAAAAATCAAGTACATGTTCCCGAAAGCCCATGCGGCAGCATACGTATTGATGGCTTTGCGGGTAGCGTATTTTAAAGTGTATTTTCCTATTCTTTACTACTGTGCTTATTTCTCTGTTCGTGCAGATGACTTTGATTTGGTGGCAATGTCTCAAGGTAAAGAAGCAGTCAAAGCTCGAATGAAAGAGATTCAGGATAAAGGACTGGAAGCCTCTACAAAAGAGAAGAATTTATTGACTGTTTTAGAATTAGCGAATGAAATGTTAGAGCGCGGATTTAAATTTGGGATGATCGATCTGTATAAGTCAGATGCTGAAAATTTTGTCATCGATGGAGATACCTTGATTGCCCCATTTAGGGCAGTTCCAAGTTTGGGTCTCAACGTGGCTCGCTCTATCGTAGAAGCAAGGTCTGAACCGTTTTTATCAAAAGAAGACTTAGCAACACGAGGAAAAGTCTCTAAAACATTGATAGAATATATGAATGAAAATGGCGTGTTGAAAGATTTGCCTGATGAAAATCAGTTATCCTTGTTTGATATGCTTTAAACAATGGAACTAGGTTTCTAGGGAATTCTACTTAAAAGGATCTGGGATATTTCCCAGATCCTTTTTAACCGTCTTATAATTAGATCAAAGCATCGCTAGAACCAGTTGTATATAGAGTAAATAAGCTGTTTAAAGAGCTTTCCATCAAAATTTTTGAGGCTTGTAATGTATAAAAAGCAATGTGCGGACTAACAACAACATTGTCTAATGCCAGTAATTCTTCAATATAAGGATTTTGCTTTTCTTGTTCAGCTTTTGTTTTGTTGACGAACATCATTTCGTCTTCTAAAGTATCTAAACCAGCACCAGCAATTTGTCCATTTTTAAGTGCTTGGATCAATGCAGAAGTATCAACTAGAGGTCCTCTAGCTGTATTGATCAAAAGAGCATCAGGTTTCATTTGCTTCAATAAAGCCGCATTGATCAAATGATGATTCTCTGGAATATAGGGAGTGTGGAGTGTCAGAATGTCTGCTTCTTGAGCAACTGCTTCTAAAGAGCTGCGGTAAGTCAAAACAGAACCAACATCATCTTTAGGGTTTTTATCATAAGCAATGACAGTTGCACCTAAGGCAGTGAATAATTCTGCGGTAACTAAACCGATATGACCGGTTCCGACTACACCGACTGTCAGATCGTGAATTTCTCTCCCAATCAAACCGTCCAATGTAAAATCTTGTTGCTGCTCTCTTTGTAGAAGTCTTGGAATTTGACGCAGCAGCATCATTGTCAAAGTTAAGGCATGCTCTGCAATTGCTCGCGGACTATATACTGGCACGTTGCATGCAGCGATCTGATATTTTTTTAGAAAATCTTTATTTAATCCGTCAATCCCTGCAGAACGTGTAGAAAGTAAACGAATATTATTTTCTGCCATGACTTGATAGATTTTTTCATCATGCACAGCGGCCATTTGTTGAAATGAGATTGCATCATATCCCTTTGCTAAAATAACTGTTTGGGTGTTCAATTCTTGATCCGTAAATGCAATCTCAACGTTATGCTCTTTGGCCCATTTTTCTGCAACAGGCTGTTCCTTTTTTCCAATCCCGTAAATAAAAATTTTCATGATTATTTCTTCCTTTCGTATAAACAGAACAGTTATTAAACTAATATAAATAACTTTTCTCTTGCTATTGTATGAAAATTAGACAAAATTTCCTAGTAAGAAGTCGTTTAACGAAAAAAATCTAATGAAAAACGTAATAATGCGCCTAGACCTTTAATTTTTCTGTTTAGTAGCATATAATAAAAAAGGGTTTATTTAAGAATACAATCGAATGATTTTCATGGTACAATAGCAGTTGATGGATCATTACAGGAGGGAACACGATCATGGTCAAAGAAAAAACAAGATATAAAGCAGTGATTGCTGATCATACGTATACAATAATCGGGCAAGAAAGCAAACAACATATGGATTTAGTCACAAAACTAGTGAATGAGCAGTTAGCTGAAATCAAGCACATCTCACCACAGACAGATAATGAGCAAGCATCCGTGTTACTTGCGATCAATGCAATTTCTGATCAATTAAAAAAACAAGAGAAAACGATCAATTTAGAAAAAGAAGTGGCAGAATACAAAAAACAAACAATCCGTTTAGCTGAATTGGAAAATCGAATCAAACGGATCGAAGCAATCGAAGAAGAGGCACGAGATGTTTTGAAGAAGAACGGTCAAGAAGGTGTTGAGATCCATAATCACATGGAAGCCCAACAAATACTCAACGAAAACCGAAAACAACAAATTCAAAACAAAAGTACAGAGCAATAGTCTGAAAGGATGACAGGATGTTAACATTACTCATTTTAGTAATACTAGCGATTGGATATTATACTGGTTCCAGACGTGGATTGGTTTTGCAGATTTTGTATACATTCGGTTATCTTTGTACGTATCTTATCGCAAAATCAAATTATAAAAGCTTAGCTTCTCATTTAGAATTGTATGTCCCTTATCCTTCGCCAACGGAAGAAACGAAATTGCTTTTTTTCAACCAAAAACTGACGTTGGATTTAGATCAGGCATTTTATGGTGCTGTTGCATTCTTACTGATTATGACAGCAGGCTGGTTAGTGGTTCGCTTTTTAGCGATTTTTGCTCATGGGTTGACTTTTTTACCAGTATTAAAACAAGCAAATGGATTGGCAGGAGGACTATTGAATTTTATTGTAGTGTATGTCGGGGTCTTTTTAGTACTGTATACCGTTTCGATGCTTCCTGTCGATGCCGTTCAAAATCAATTCAAAAATAGTGGACTTGCACAATTTATCGTTAAAGATACACCGATATTTTCCAAGCAAATCTACGATTTATGGGTCGAGCAAATGATTAAATAGAAAATAAAGAGAACATCTGGATAGCTAGAGAATGAAGGTAAACATAACTTGTTTCAATGCTGAATCAGTTACTGTTTGCCTAATTCACGTTACACAGTAAAAAAGAATAGAAGGTGAGAATCAATGAATACCCGTATTTTAACAACTTTAGGTTTTGATAAAGTCAAACAAATGCTTGCCCAATACATTGTTACAGCACAAGGGATGGAAGAAGTTGAGCATTTAGTTCCTGTCAATGATGAGCTGACGATCCAATCATGGTTGGAAGAAACCGAAGATAGCCTAAAAATACAGCGATTACGCGGTGGAATACCTATTCCCAAGCTGGAAAATATTCGTCCGCATATGAAACGAATCGAGATCGGTGCCGATTTGAATGGCTTGGAATTAGCACAAATCGGTCGAGTACTATCTACGACATCTGAGATCATTCGTTTTTTCAATGATCTACAGGATAGTGAAATCGACTTGTTACGTCTTTATTCATGGACAGAGCAATTAGTTGTATTACCTGAACTAAGTCGCCGTTTAAAAGAGTCCATCGATGAAGATGGACGCATTACGGATGACGCCTCCCCAGAATTGAAGGGCATCCGTAATAATATTCGTAAAAGTGAGCAAACGATCCGTGAGCAATTAGATGGTATTGTAAGAGGAAAAAATGCGAAATATTTAAGTGATGCGATCGTTACAATGAGAAACGAACGCTACGTTATTCCAGTGAAACAAGAATATAAAAGTGTATTTGGCGGTGTTGTCCACGATCAAAGTTCTTCTGGACAAACCTTATTTATCGAACCAAAACAAATCGTGGAACTCAATAACCGCTTACGTCAGCATCAAATTGCGGAACGAAATGAAATCGAGCGGATCTTATCAGAACTATCAGCTGAGTTAGTTCCTCATCGTAATGATATTCTGCACAATGCTTATGTGATCGGCAAATTTGATTTTGCCAATGCAAAGGCTCGTTTTGGTAAGGAACTCAAGGCAGTTGTTCCCGAAATCAGCGAAGAAAACCATATTTATTTCAAGCAGGCAAGACATCCTTTATTAAATCAGGAAAAAGCTGTACCGAATGATATTATGATTGGTGAGGATTATCAGGCAATTGTCATCACTGGACCAAATACCGGAGGAAAGACGATCACATTGAAAACCTTAGGACTGCTGCAGTTGATGGGACAATCAGGCTTGCCGATCCCAGTAGGCGAAGAAAGTCGTATGGGAATTTTTGACGAAGTCTTTGCAGATATCGGTGATGAACAATCGATCGAGCAAAGTTTAAGTACGTTTTCTTCCCACATGACGAATATCGTCAGTGTTTTAGAGAAAGTGGACAGTCATAGTTTAGTTCTCTTTGACGAGCTGGGTGCTGGTACCGATCCGCAGGAAGGTGCTGCATTGGCTATTTCGATTTTAGACGCATTAGGCAGTAAGAGTGCGTATGTCATGGCGACAACTCATTATCCTGAATTGAAAGTTTACGGCTATAATCGTGCAGGTACGATCAATGCCAGCATGGAATTTGATGTAGATACTTTGAGTCCAACGTATCGTTTGCTGATTGGGGTTCCAGGAAGAAGTAATGCGTTCGAAATTTCTAAACGTTTAGGTCTAGATCAAGCAATCATCGATGAAGCCAAGCATATTATGGATGGAGAAAGTCAGGATTTAAATGAAATGATCGCTGACTTAGAAAATCGTCGCAAGATGGCTGAAACAGAATACTTGGAAGTTCGTCACTATGTGGATGAATCAGAGCGTCTATATAAAGAATTGAAAGATGCTTACGGCTACTTCTTTGATGAACGTGAGAAAGAGATGGCTAAAGCACGTAAGAAAGCCAATGAGCTAGTTTCTGAGGCACAAGAACAAGCAGAAGCCATTATTTCAGATATTCGTAAAATGCAGTTGACCAGCGGCAATCAAGGCGGTATCAAAGAACATCAACTGATTGATGCGAAGTCGAAGCTTTCTCAACTCCATCAAGAAGAAACACGCTTAGAAAAAAATAAAGTATTGAAAAAAGCAAAAGAACAGAAACAGCTAAAAACGGGTGATGAGGTCATCGTCAATACGTATGGCCAACGAGGAACCTTGATTCGCAAAACCGGCTCGCAAGAATGGCAAGTACAGCTTGGTATTTTGAAAATGGCTGTGAATGAAAACGACATGACACCGGTAGCACCTGAGAAAGAACCAAAACAGCGGGTAACTGCTGTGCGCTCAAGCCAAAGTAGTCATGTACCGAATCAGTTGGATCTACGAGGAAAACGCTATGAAGAAGCTTTGGCAGAAGTAGATCAATATTTGGATGCAGCAATTTTAGCCGGCTATCCGCAAGTCACGATCGTTCATGGAAAAGGGACTGGGGCATTACGGACAGGAATCACCGAATATCTTAAAAATCACCGCAGCGTGAGCGGATTCGAATTTGCACCGGGGAATCAGGGCGGTAATGGGGCAACAATTGTTAAATTCAAATAGTGTACTTACCTTTAGTAAGCAGAAAACTAGTCGGATAAAGGAACAAGTGCTATAATCACAATAGAAGTAAAAGTAGGAGGTAAATCAAATGACACAAGTAATTACAGATAAAGAATTTGCAGCAGAAACAGATAGCGGTCTTGTATTGATCGACTTTTGGGCAACATGGTGTGGACCTTGTCGGATGCAGGCACCAATTTTAGAACAACTAAGTGAAGAATATGATGAAAGCGAACTGAAAATCGCAAAAATGGATGTGGATGAAAATCCGGAAACACCAGCTTCATTTGGTATCATGAGTATTCCAACGCTTCTTTTGAAAAAAGATGGCGAAGTTGTAGAAAAAGCAGTTGGTGTCCATTCAAAAGAACAATTACGTACATTGATCGAAAAATATTTATAAAAAGCAAAAGGTTGAGACGAATGATTTTTTCGTCTCAGCTTTTTTGAATGAGCGTTTTTGGTGAATGAGATAAGACGGAAAGTTTTGTCTGACTCACCTTTTTTCTGTCTAACAGTCGAGAAAATGGTATAATAAACTTTATCAAAGAAAGAGAAAGGAAGTACTATGAACGAAAGAATCAAGAATAAATTAGCATTGCTTCCTGATCAGCCAGGCTGTTATTTGATGAAAGACAAAAATGGTACCATTATTTATGTCGGGAAAGCAAAAGTATTAAAAAATCGTGTTCGCTCTTATTTTACTGGCAGTCATGATACAAAAACAGAACGACTTGTCAGTGAAATCGAAGACTTTGAATATATTGTCACCGAATCAAATATCGAAGCACTCTTATTGGAAATCAATTTGATTCATAAGAATGATCCTAAGTATAATATTATGTTGAAAGATGATAAAAGTTACCCTTTTATCAAAATCACGAATGAAGATTATCCGCGTCTATTGATCACACGTAAGGTTGTAAAAGATAAGGCTCTTTATTTTGGTCCCTATCCGGATGTTGGCGCAGCAAATGAAACGAAACGATTGCTTGATCGCTTATTTCCTTTAAGAAAATGCCGTGTACTTCCAAAGGAAGTTTGTTTATATTATCATATGGGGCAATGCTTGGCTCCTTGTGTATTTGACATCCCTAAATCAACATATAAAGAAATGGTGGGGGAGATCAAGAGCTTCTTGAATGGCGGACATCCTGCAATTCAAGAGGAGCTTCAACAGAAAATGGCTGCTGCTGCTGAAAATATGGAATTTGAAAAAGCAGCAGAATACCGCGACCAGATCAAAGCGATCGAGACTGTAATGACCCGTCAGAAAATGACCAATGCAGATCTAGTCGATCGTGATGTTTTTGGCTATTCAGTGGACAAAGGCTGGATGTGTGTGCAAGTCTTTTTTGTTCGTCAAGGAAAGTTGATTGAACGAGATGTTTCGATTTTTCCATTCTATAACGAAGAAGAGGAAGACTTTTTGACGTTTATCGGACAGTTTTATCAAGAAAATGAACATTTTATTCCAAAAGAAGTGTTGATCCCGGACAATATCGATATTGAAAGTGTTGAAGCGATGCTTTCAACAAAAGTGCTGCAGCCCCAACGAGGAGAGAAGAAAAAACTGGTAAAACTTGCTGGGAAAAATGCTACAGTCGCATTACAGGAAAAATTTGATTTGATCGTCCGCAAACAAGAGCGGACGATCGGAGCAGTTGAAAAGTTAGGCAATGCAATGAATATTCCAGCTCCTGTACGAATCGAAGCGTTTGATAACTCGAATATTATGGGAACTGATCCGGTTTCTGCGATGGTCGTTTTTGTCGACGGCCGTCCTGATAAAAAAGAATATCGAAAATACAAGATCAAAACGGTAAAGGGACCAGATGACTATGCATCCATGCGAGAAGTTATCTATCGCAGATATTCCCGTGTTCTAAAAGAAGGATTGCCATTCCCTGACCTGATCGTCATCGATGGTGGGAAAGGTCAGGTAGATGCGGCAAGAGAAGTCCTAGATAATCAGCTTGGTTTGGATATCCCGATCGCTGGATTGGCTAAAAATGATAAGCATAAGACAAGTGAGTTACTTTTCGGTCCTGAACTAGAGATCGTTTCTTTAGAAAGAAATTCTCAAGAATTCTTTTTACTACAGCGAATTCAAGATGAGGTCCATCGATTTGCGATCACGTTCCATCGTCAATTGCGAAGTAAGAATAGTTTTGCTTCACGTTTAGACGGAGTTGAAGGTCTAGGTCCCAAACGAAAAAAAGAACTTTTAAAGCAATTCAAATCTTTAAAAAATATTACTGCAGCAAGTATCGAAGAATTAAATGCTTCTGGACTGCCAAAAAATGTGGCTAAAAATGTCTATGACCATTTACATGAAAAAGAAGAGAAGTGACTAATTAGTGAAAGGGAACAAGATTACTTCTTAAACACTAATTTTCGGATTCAGAGAGCGGAACAAAACTGATTTTTAGTTTTGTTCCGCTCTCTCTTTTTATGATCAAAGAGGAAATTATGAATAAAAAAACAATTGACAGCAGAAACAACAAACGATACTATATCAGTATATGATATATCGCTTGACGATATAAAGGGGCGGAGCATCATGGAAGAAACATTGACAGACTCTACCTATTTGATTCTGTTAGCATTATTAAAACCACAGCATGGCTATGCTATAATGAAAGAAGTAAATCTTTTAACGAATGGTCAAGTTACGATTGGTCCAGCAAGCATGTACACTATCTTAAAAAAATTGCAAACAAGCAAATATATTTCATTAGAGGAAAGTAGTGATCGGAAAAAGATTTATTTGATCACTGATAAGGGACGAATCATCTTAGAGCAAGATGTAGAACGACGGAAACTTCTGTATCAAGCTGGAAGTCGTCTGTTAGCAAAAAAAGGAGATTGAATGAAGATGGTTAGGGGAAAAAAATACATTTTTTCTAGAGGTGTAGCATTTTATCCTGAGAAAGAGATGCAGATTTTAAAAATGATGGCTGAGGATGGCTGGCTTTTTAGAAAAATGAATCGGTTGGGATTTTTGGTTTTTGAAAAGGGAGAACCAGAACAGAAGAATTTTTCTGTTGATTTTTTTGAAGGGTCAAAAGAAGAATTGTCTGAATATTTGGTGATTTATGAGCAGGCAGGCTGGGAGAATATAGCAAATTACAAAAATAAATATTTTTATTTTAAAGCTGATCTTGATACACCGACTATATACTCAGATCCAGAGAGTTATTGGCAGCGAATGAAGAAAGAATGGCTTTGGATGCTGCGGAGTTATTGGATCTATTTTCCTATAGGACTCATTCTTTTAGGAATACTTCTACATACAAAGGAGTCGAATAATCTGATCCTTTCTAATTTAGCATTTCGAGTAGCTCTTATGTTTGTGGGTATGCTTTTTGTTGCACTGCCACCAGGAGTTGTGATCAGTGTGATATTTTCTCTAGTATTTTATCGAGACAGGACCAAATACTATAATCATCCGGAACGTTTCGCGAAACGACAAAAGGTAATGAGAGATTCTTTATTTCTAGGGGCAATTGGCTTTGTTCTGGGCGTCATGGTTAGTCTTATTTTAGGTGAAACATTTTATTGATACGTGAATTAGTTATTTACAAAATAAGTCAAGTATGAAAATAGGGGGATGAAAATGTTAGAAGTGAATAATTTAGTCAAAACATTTGGGGACTACACAGCTGTGGATGATATTTCTTTTGAAATTCCGGACGGAAAAATCCTTGGATTGATCGGCCAAAATGGGGCGGGAAAGACCACAACATTTCGTTTGATTTTAGATTTTTTATCGCAAGACAGTGGAACAGTCCTGTGGAATGGTCACTCGTTAAGCGGGAAAGACTATAACGATATTGGTTATCTGCCGGAAGAAAGAGGATTATATCCAAAGATCTCAATTCAAGATCAGTTGATTTATTTTGCAGAATTGAGGGGAAAAACAAAAAAAGAAATCGAACCTAAGATCGACGAATGGATGGAAAAATTCAAAGTTAAAGGAAAGAAAACAGATAAAGTAAAATCACTTTCCAAAGGTAATCAACAAAAAGTTCAATTGATCGCAACGTTGATCCATGAGCCGAAACTAGTTATTTTAGACGAACCTTTTAGTGGGTTGGATCCTGTGAACGCTGAGCTTTTAAAGGATGGGATTCTTGCATTGAAGGAAAAAGGTTCCTGTGTCATTTTCTCTAGTCATAATATGGATAATGTTGAGAAAATCTGTGACCATTTGGTGATGTTGCGTAGTGGAAAAATGGTGTTGAATGGGAAAGTCCATGACATTCGTGAAAGCTTTGGTCGTACTAAGGTTTTCTTGGAATCACCATTGGAACCAGCGGATGTCCTAGCAATCGATGGCGTTAAAGCCGCGGTCAAGCGTGGTGATGGAGTGGTCGAAGTAACCTTGGAAGATCCAAAAGCGGGTGAAGAAATATTTGCACGTGCGACTCAATTTGGGTATATCCCAATGTTCAATCAGCAGCCACCAACATTAGAAGAAATATTCAAAATGAAAGCAGGTGAACCAAATGAATAAATTTTGGATCATAGCAAGCGATGTATATAAAAAGAATGTGAAATCCGTTTCTTTTGTCATTATGATATTGGTGCCGTTTATAGTAATGGGGATCATCTATATTGCTGGTTCACTTGCTGGTGGTTTTTCTGAGGATACAAAAGTTGGACTTGTGTCAGATAACCAAGTATTGGCAGAACAGCTTGCAAAGTCTGAAAGTGATGAATATACATTTAAAGTTGTTACATCACAAAAAGATGCAGAGAAGCAATTGAAAAAGAAAGATATCGATGCTTTTCTTGTACTTGATACAAAAGAAGGACAGATTCAAGGAAAATTATACGTCGAATCTTCCTTAGGAACAACGACAGAATTGATGATGAGCCAAATGCTCAATGGATTACAATCTTCATTAAATGCAAGTAAGCTGAATCTAACTGCTGAACAAGTATCTAGTCTAAGTCAGCCCGCAAATTTCGAAAAAACAAAAGTTAGTTTTGATGAAAATGGCAAGATGACTACCGGTCAAGATAATACAGCGATTCAATCTGCTTTATCATTTGTCATAACGATTATTTTGTGGGTAATTATCATCACCTATGCATCGATCATTGCTCAGGAGATTGCTTCAGAAAAGGGCACGCGGATCATGGAAGTCATTTTGTCCAGTACAAAAGCTCAAACACACTTTTATGGCAAATTGACTGGGGTGATCTTGGTTGCATTAACGCAAATTGTGATATATGCTGCGGCAATCGGAATTGGTTATTCACAGTTAAAGAATTTAGAGATAGTCAAAACATTTTTAGATGGGATCTCATCCGCTAATATCTTTGGCAGCTTCTTATTCTTCACGTTAGTATTTTTTGTTTTAGGTGTCTTAGTCTATTCAGTTCTTGCCGCATTGTGCGGTTCATTGGTTTCTAAGCCAGAAGATACTGCAAAAGCAGTTCAACCAATTATCTATATCGCAATGATTGGGTACTTTATCGGTATTTCATTGGGACCGACCGATCCGCAAAATATTGTGATCAAAGTTACTTCTTATATCCCATTGATTTCATCGTTTATTATGCCGATTCGTTTAGCAAGTGAGACAGTAAGTACGACAGGCGCTGTGATTTCTGTTGTGATCTTGGTCGTTTTCGGTATATTATTGACACTATTTTCTGCTAAATTATACAAATCAAATGTATTAGTATATAGTGACGGTGGTGTATGGAAGTCATTGAAACAATCGATTTCTATTTTAAAAAATGAACGAAAAAAAGTAACTGATTAGGGAAAAAATCAATTTAACGAAAAAGGCCTGAACTAAAACTAGTTTTAGTTCAGGCTTTTTTCTGATTTATATTTTGGCACTGTATTTCTTTTGACTAACCTGACGTGAATTTCACGTTCAGGAAGCTGCGTTTTATTTAATTGATTATATAAATAAATGAAAGAATTCTCAGCCTGATGATTGATAGAATAATCGACCGTCGTAATATGCATTAAATCACTGATTTCACTGTTATCAAATCCAATAACTGCTACGTCTTCTGGGATAGAATAGCCTAATGTTTGCAATCTTGAAATAAATCCAGCGGCTACGAAGTCAGTATAAAAAGCCATTGCAGTTGGTTTTTCCATCATTTCATGCCACAAATCAGCAATAGACTGTCCATTGTTGCTGTTGCTTTCTTCATGAAAGGTCCAGTTTTTTCTAATAGGTAGTTGCTTTTCCTCATGAAAATCATCGATCGCTTTTAAGCGAGCTTTGGTATTTAGATTTTTTACGTTTCCTAAAACATGGCCGATAGAACGATACCCTTGATCGAAAAGATACTCTAATGACTTATAATAGCCTTTATAATGATCGATATAAGAAGAATAGATCCATTCAGAATCTATTCGGTGCCAGGTTGCGATAGGGCCATAAATGCTATAAGATTCTATGACATCCCATTCATTTGCTCTAGTTAAGATAAATACGCCGTCAAGCTGCTTGTACTTCATTTGATTGAGTGCTTCGATTTCTTTTTTCTTATCGCCATCAGTGAAATAGACAGTGACATAATAATTATAGGTTTTTGCAATTGAAATAAAGCTTTCTAAAAAAACACCCAAAGGACCAAAAGAACCATGAGCTAAAAAACCAATTGTTTTGGTTTCACCACTTTGAAGGTTGCGTGCAATTAGATTAGGAGAATATGCGAGCGTTTCCATTGCTTCCAATACTTTTTTTCTGCTTTCTTGACTGACATAGCCATTTCCGGAGATGACCCTTGAAACAGTTGATTTTGATACATTCGCTTGTTTTGCTACATCAATGATAGTCGTCATGTGTGTACACCTCATAGTTTAAATTGAGTAAGGAGAAAAATTGCCTCGACACTTACTAAATAAGTATACCATAAAAAAATTATAAAAAGTCCTTGACATGGGAACATTCCCACAGATTATCCTATAAATGTAAACGATGTCAGAACGTATTCTGAACAAAAAATCAGGAGGGAAACACATGACAAGAGATGCATTGAAAATCGCTACAATTGGTGGAGGATCTAGCTACACACCAGAGTTGATCGAAGGATATATCAAAAGAAAAGATGAATTACCGATCAAAGAAATTTGGTTAGTTGATATTGAAGCAGGAAAAGAAAAATTGGAAATCGTTGGCGAGATGGCAAAACGTATGGTCAAAGCGGCTGGCTTAGACTGGGAAGTTCATTTGACTTTGGATCGTCGTGAAGCCTTGAAAGATGCCGACTTTGTTTCTACACAATTCCGTGTAGGTTTATTGGATGCTCGTATCAAAGATGAGAGAATTCCTTTATCCCATGGTGTTTTAGGTCAAGAAACAAATGGAGCAGGCGGTATGTTTAAAGCATTCCGTACAATTCCAGTGATCTTAGGCATCATTGAAGATATGAAAGAACTATGTCCAAATGCTTGGTTGGTAAACTTTACAAATCCTGCTGGAATGGTCACTGAAGCTGCAATCAAACATGGCGGCTGGAAAAAGACGGTTGGATTATGTAATGTACCGATCGGTCACCGCAAACAGGCTGCTGAAAAATTAGGTGTTCCAGAAGAAGACTTATTCTTCAAGTTTGCAGGAATCAATCATTTCCACTGGCACCGTGTATGGGATAAAGAAGGAAATGAGCGAACTCAAGAATTGATCGATTTGATTTATGGTCCGCAAAATGAACAAGAAAGTCATCTGAAAAATATTTGGGATGCACCATTCCATTATGAACAATTAAAAGACTTAGGTATGCTGCCTTGTGGCTATCACCGTTATTACTACATCGAAGATGAGATGCTGAAACATTCAGTTGAAGAATTTGAAAAAGGTGAAACAAGAGCACAAGTCGTAAAAGAAACGGAAGCACGCTTGTTTGAATTATACAAAGATCCAAAACTAGATTACAAGCCAAAAGAATTAGAGCAACGTGGCGGAACACACTACAGTGATGCTGCTTGCGAAATGATTGCTTCGATCTATAACGATAAACGTACAGACATGGTCGTTTCAACAGAAAACAATGGTACAATTACTGATTTGCCATATGATTGTGTTGTAGAAGTTTCAGGTCCAGTAACTTCTCATGGACATGAACCATATAATTGGGGTGCTTTCCCGCCAGCAGCTAGAGGGATCATCCAAAATATGAAAGGAATGGAAGAAACAGTGATCCGTGCTGCAATCGATGGAGATTACGGAGCTGCTTTACATGCCTTTACAGTGAATCCATTAGTTCCTGGAGGCACAATGGCTAAAACACTCTTAGATGAGCTATTGATCGCACATAAAGATCATTTACCAAACTTCTCAGAATCGATCGCTAAAATCGAGAAAGAACAACCAGATACAGTTGCTTATGTGACTGAATTGATGAAAAGTAATTAATGACTTAAAAAACTCCGATGAAATAATCGGAGTTTTTTGCTTATATTTATATTTAAATTAAATAATTTTAGTTGTCATCGTGTTCTTCAAGAAAGAGCGAATGGGTTGCTCTGGTTCAACGCTAAATCGATAAGAACGGTAACGAAACAATTGGCTCAAGACTCCAAAAGAAATCATTTCAACGAAAAAGAAAATTTTCAAAGAATCAATGGAAAGGCTAATCAATGAAATAGCCAAAAATAATGTTATGAATAGAGCGAATAATTGCTGGATTTGGTTTGTATTTGTGATAGTTACTTCTTTAGTATCAGATGTGACTTTGATTTTTTGAGAAAAACGAAAAAGACCTTCTCTAAACTCTAACGTATCTCCTTCATTAACTTCTAATTCAGTTGAAAAATTATTGAATAGTTTCCCTTGGTAATCGCCATTTTTATACACAGAGAAATGACGAACACATCCCCACGTTGTTTGTCTTTTTAGTACAATTTTCATTCATATCACCTCTTGTAACTATTTTCCCATGATTTAAATAAAAAAGAATCAATCAAAAGACTGATTCTTTTTATCACTTTTATCGTTCTTAAGTCTTAGAAGTTAAATATCTTCTAAAGGAAGATAGGTATACTCGGCTATTTCAGCCGCATGAGTTCCTGCAACATGTCCTGTAACAAAAGCTGCAGTCACATTATAACCGCCAGTGTATCCATTGATATCCAATAATTCCCCTGCAAAGAATAAGCCATTGATCAGTTTACTTTCCATTGTTTTAGGTTGGACCTCTTTTAAAGAAATTCCGCCTCCAGTAACAAAAGACTTTTCGATAGGCAAAGTTTTTTCTGCTGTTATTGAAAAAGACTTTAAGGTTTTTGTGAACTGTTCTAATTGTGTTTCAGAGACTTTTTTTGCTGTGGTGTCAGTCAGCTCAAGCTCTGTCAATAGATAATCCAAAAGACGCTCAGGAATCAGATTTTTCAACGCATTTTTAAAAGATTTTTCAGGTTGCTCCGACATCATCGACTGGACGCTCTTATTTAATTCAGCTTGTGTATTTTCCGGGAAAATATCTAAGCGTAATGAGACAGCAGCTTCGGGATTTTTAGCTAATTCTTGATTGACAAAACTAGAACATCTCAAAGCTGTAGGACCAGAAATGCCAAAATGAGTAAAAAGAAGATCCATTTGGTGCGAAACAATGACTTTATTTTTTTGATTTAAGACAGAAAGCGAAACATCTTGTAAAGATAGACCTTGAAGTGTTTTTTTCTGAATAAATGAATCATTTGAGACAATAGGGGACTCAGTTGCATAAAGTGTGGTGATCGTGTGACCTACTTTTTTAGCTAGCTTGTATCCATCTCCAGTAGAACCAGTAGAAGGATACGTTCTTCCGCCAGTTGTTAGAATAACACAAGGCGCATATAGCTTTTGATCGGCTAACGCAACTCCGATCATTTGACCCTCTTTATGTAAAAGTTTTTCAACCTTTGCTTCTGTATAAATAGTGACATCAAGTTGTTGTAGCTGATTAAAAAGAGTTTCTACAATCGTTTTTGAACGGTCAGTGACAGGGAACATTCTTCCGTGATCTTCCTCTTTTAAATGAGTACCGTTTGATTCGAAGAACGCCATAATATCATAGTTATTGAATTGAGAGAAAGCACTGTACAAAAATTTCCCATTTCCAGGAATGTGGGAAATGATTTCTTCTGCTGGTCGATTATTGGTCACATTACACCGTCCGCCGCCAGTCATCAATAATTTTTTTCCGACACGTTTATTTTTTTCTAGTAATAAGACTTTACTACCTGCTTGAGCTGCGGCGATTGCAGCCATCATACCACTAGTGCCGGCACCAACGACAATAACATCAAAAAGTTTCATATATTTGCCTCCAATTCAATGGTAGTTTAACACAATTTTCAACTTTTTTCTCACTTTCTTGCAATTTACAGTAAAAAATTGTGGAAATTTTCTGAATTTAGGTTAAAATAGGATTATAACTATGAGAGGGTGATTAAATGGAAGCAAAACAGTATGTGGAAGAGATTCAAAAAAAGATTCATGAAAATGATCGAGGACAAGTAGAATACTTGCAAGCAGTCGATGAATTTTTACCAACGGTAGAGGTATTTCTAAAAGAAAACCCAGCATTCATTGAAGCCAATATTTTAGGGGTCTTGATCGAGCCAGAAAGAATTTTACAATTCAGAGTACCGTGGCAAGATGATCAAGGCAACTGGAAAGTCAACCGTGGTTATCGTGTGCAGTATAATTCTGCGATCGGTCCATATAAAGGTGGCTTGCGTTTTCACCCTAGTGTAAATTTGAGTGTGATGAAATTTTTAGCATTTGAACAAATTTTTAAAAATAGCTTAACTGGATTACCGATCGGCGGCGGTAAAGGTGGCAGTGATTTTGATCCTAAAGGAAAATCAGATGCTGAGGTCATGCGTTTTTGTCAAAGCTTTATGACGGAGTTACAAAAACATATCGGTCCAAGTACAGATGTGCCTGCAGGAGATATCGGTGTGGGAGCAAGAGAGATCGGCTACTTATATGGACAATACAAACGTTTGAGAAATTATGACGCGGGTGTTTTGACTGGGAAGCCATTAGGTTATTGGGGTAGTCAGGCTAGAACGGAAGCTACAGGTTACGGCTGTGTCTATTTTGTGAAACATCTATTGAACGATGCAAATGATTCTTTCCAAGGGAAAAAAGTTGTTGTTTCTGGTAGTGGAAATGTATCGATCTATGCGATGGAAAAAGCTAAAGAACTTGGTGCGACAGTTCTCACTTGTTCTGATTCAACTGGTTTTGTCTACGATCCAAATGGCATCGATGTGGAACTTGTCAAAGAATTGAAAGAAAAAAATCGTGAACGAATTTCTAAATATGTTGACACACATAAAGAGGCAGTCTATTATGATGGTCAATCTGTGTGGGATTTTGATGTGGCGTATGATATTGCTTTACCATGTGCAACACAAAACGAAATCAATGTAGAGCAAGCAAAACGCTTAGTTAAAAATGGCGGTAAAGTTGTAGCAGAAGGGGCAAACATGCCTTGTACGCTAGAAGCTGTGGATGTTTTAGCTGAAGCTGGTGTCTTATACTGCCCTGGTAAAGCAGCAAATGCTGGTGGTGTAGCAGTTTCTGCACTTGAAATGAGCCAAAACTCTGAGCGCTTATCTTGGTCATTCGAAAAAGTGGACGGCATGTTGGATGCTATCATGAAAAATATTTATGAGACTTGTCGTGACACTGCAGCAAAATATGATGCTAAAGATAACTTTGTTTTAGGTGCAAACATTGCAGGTTTTGAAAAAGTTGCAACGGCTATGCTGAGCCAAGGTTTAGTCTAAGAAAAAATCTAAACGTTAACGAGAGTGATGAAAGAACGATCGAATGCTTGGTCATGGTCGTTCTTTTTTCTTGGAATGAAGGCATTATGTTACGAGATAATTTCGTTATTTTAAATGAATTAACATAAAATTGGTACAGACGGTCATAATTTGCTTGAAAAATACAGGAAAAGAACGTAAAGTAGTTAATGTAGTAAGTTTAAATTCAAGGAGGAGAAGGAATGTCACACATTCAATTTGATTATTCCAATTTGACACCATTTATCGCTGATCATGAATTGGAATACATGCAGACACAAGTGACTGCAGTAGACAAAGCATTACGAGAAGGAACTGGAGCAGGCAGTGATTTTACTGGCTGGATCGATTTACCGGAAAATTATGATAAAGAAGAATTTGCCCGTATCAAAAAAGCGGCTGAAAAAATCCAGTCTGATTCTGAGGTTTTAGTTGTTATTGGGATCGGTGGTTCTTATTTAGGTGCTAGAGCAGCAATTGAATTTTTACATCATTCATTTAACAACTTATTACCAGCAGATGAAAGAAAAGCACCACAAATTTTCTTCGCCGGAAATAGTATCAGCTCAACTTATCTAGCAGATTTGATCAATGTTATTGGTGATCGTGACTTCTCAGTAAACGTGATCTCAAAATCTGGTACAACGACAGAACCTGCTATTGCGTTTAGAGTATTCAAAGAATTACTAGTTAAAAAATATGGTAAAGAAGAAGCAAACAAGCGTATCTACGCAACAACTGACCGCGCGAAAGGTGCTGTAAAAGTTGAAGCGGATGCTGAAGGTTGGGAAACATTTGTAATTCCTGATGATGTTGGCGGACGTTTTACTGTATTGACACCAGTAGGCTTGTTACCGATCGCTGTTAGCGGAGCGGATATCGATAGTTTGATGAATGGGGCAAATGATGCTCGTAAAGAATACGCTTCAACGACAGATTTAAGCAAAAATGAAGCATATCAATATGCGGCATTAAGAAATATCTTATACCGTAAAGGTAAAACAACAGAAATGCTGATCAACTACGAACCAGGAATGCACTATTTCTCAGAATGGTGGAAACAATTATTCGGTGAATCAGAAGGAAAAGATCAAAAAGGTATTTTCCCAGCTGCAGCTGACTTTTCTACTGACTTGCATTCAATGGGTCAATATGTACAAGATGGTATGCGTAACTTATTTGAGACAGTCGTTAAAGTTGAAACACCGCGTCATGTTGTTTCAATTCCTGAATTAGAAGAGGATTTAGATGGACTTGGCTACTTGCAAGGTAAAGAAATCGACTTTGTAAATACAAAAGCGTTCCAAGGAACGTTGCTTGCTCATACAGATGGCGGCGTGCCAAATATGGTAGTAAAAATTCCTGCAATGGATGCTTATTCATTAGGTTACGTAATGTACTTCTTTGAAATCGCTGTTGGGATTTCAGGATACTTGAATGGCGTAAATCCATTTGACCAAGAAGGTGTGGAAGCTTACAAGAAAAATATGTTTGCTTTACTTGGTAAACCAGGCTTTGAAGAATTAGCGAAAGAATTGAACGATCGCTTATAGGTCGCTATTTACAGCGCTCTAACAATAGTAAAAAAAATGTCGCCAAAGCAGATACTAAAATCGCTTTGGTGGCATTTTTTTAAGTTTTGGTTTTCATATAACTATTTAATTTATCCATAGCACTCTGTTTTACTTCTGCTGTTATATGAGCGTAGATAAGGGTAAGGGTGGCAGTTAGATTTTTATGTCCTAATATTCCCTAAAATTTGAGTATTGCCCGTCTCCAGTTTTCCGTTTTTCAAAAGATACTTAGCTTCAATGGCTGATTCTTTCGCTTTTGTATAAAAAAAGCAACCTATTAAGACTGCTTTTCCTTTTTGTATTTTGTTAGGAGAAAAGAAACGATTGTGTAAATAGTTAAGGCTATCAAAGGTACCTCACTTATTTTGATAAACAGATGCCCTAAATCGTAATTAATAGAAAATTGTTTTTGAAGATTAATCTTCTCATCCAATGTTAAAGTATCTGGATCTTGCATAGGGAGAAAATTTAAAGTTAGGATAACTCCTATTAGCCAAATTAGAAGAAGAACAAAATACAAGCTTTGTATTATTTTTTTTCTATTGATCACAGTAATAAACTCCTATCTTGACATAGTCCTCACAATTTCAATTTTATAAGGTTTGATGGCACCTAATGTTTGGACAAATACACAATAATTATTTCCGAAACCTACACCAAAATTATTACTATATCCATTAACTTCCCACTTAAAGTCAAATATATCAGTAACTTTCACCGTAGTAAAGTAGTTACCATTTGCTTGTCTTTTATATGATACGGTATAAGATACTCCTCTCAACGCAGTCATAAGATGTCCACTAGGGAAAGTATGTGTACCTGAAAACGATCCTGAAGCTCGTCCACCTCTGAACGCTTCAGCTTTTAAACGACTGTAATATGCAGTCATAAGACTTTCACTGTCTACCATTCTTGCCCAAGTATCGTCTTTATTATAATAAGTTGCTGGAGTGTAATTAGTACCAATTTTGTCTAACGGTACAATCGCGCGTCTCATATAGTTTGCAGTTTGCCAATGTCCCATACGATCAACAACAGCGATGCCTGCTTTATAAGCTGCAATTGCTGTTGGATATGGTGTAATAACTCTTTTTTGTGGAAGGTTGGAAGACTCAATCACGTCTTCTAGTTTTTCATCTTGTGTAGAATCAAAATTATCTAACTCGGATAGCGCAGAATTCAAAAAGGAATTAAAATCTTCCGCAGAATCATTTTCAGAAGCTGCCTCATAATACATGTCGATTGTACTTTCAATATAGTCCTTATTTGCAGGTTCAGAAGCTGAAAGTTCTGCAATTAAGTTACTATTTTCCTCATTGATTTCAAATTTTTCTTGGGCTTCAACAGTTGTACTAAAACCAAGACCTAACAGTAATAAAGTAACCCCTAGTAATTTTTTCAAAATATTCCTCCTTTTTGACGTGACAAAAGTATACTATATAATTCTATTAGAATCAAATTTATTTTTTATTGGTGGATTTTATGTGATGTGTAAAAAGGCGGTTGAAATTGTTCCTTTAACGTATGTCTCTTGAAAGATAATAAAAATCCCGACCGATTGAATAGACATACGAAGTAGGAGTTTTTTTGTATATCTAAAAGGGTGGCATATTTTGATAAAAGTGGCATAAAAAGATTTTTATGGTGAAAGTAGATAATAGAAATGCCTATAAGTAGCCAATTATGGCTACTGTGATAGTTATAATAAAGAATAACTTACAAGAAAAAAATGTTTGCTTTACTTGGCAAACCAGGCTTTGAAGAATTAGCGAAAGAATTGAACGATCGCTTATAATTTTGATTATTATTCAGTTGAAAAAGGAACGCTCAACTCATGAGCGTTCCTTTTTCTAAGTATAAATAAATTAGTTAACTGGAAAATCAGCTTTTCCATATTCTGTTCCTAATATGTCTTGTGCGATTAAAGTAACAGGTGTCTCAGTATCAGTCAATTCATAACCCATTGCACTTGCTACAGTTCCGCCAGGTTTGATTTCTGCCATTTGAGACTCTAAAAATTGAGCATCTGGTAAAGGTGAAACATTTAACTTGTTCACTTTATTTGGATCATTATCTTGAACAGCTTTGAAACTCATGATCCATGCCATATTTGGATTGATCTCAGCTTCATCTTTGTAATCAGGTGAAACTAAAGTATCAAACCAAAAAGCTAGTACTGGTTTTTCCCCATATTCATTGCCAGGTTCACCCGGTTGAATCACTTTATTGCTTGTGATTTTGATGGTGTATGAATTGCCTTTAAGTGTTGTACCATCAAAAGTTGAGTCTGCAGCTGAAGAAACGAAATCGCCCGTTGTTTCAGTCTTTTCCTCTTTTTTTGTAGTTGAGCTGGTTTCACTGGCTTTTGACTCTTTGCTTCCAGAATCAGTTGATCCGCAGCCCATAAGTGCAAATAAAAGTATACCACCCATAAACATAATACTTGTTTTTTTCATTTTCGAATTCCTCACTTTGTGATATAATATTTTTGCTAAGAGAAATTCTGTTTGGTTGCTCCGTTATGTGTCAGCATAACAGAGCTTTTTTTATTGATCGATTTTTAGCTAGTTGTTATTTATATTCATCATCTTTGGGATAAGGCAGGACGTGAAGATAGTCATCGTCTTCTACGGGGGCATCTACATTATCTACCTCGTGTTGTGAATAGGTGTTTTGCTGAAAGTCGTGTTGTGTTTCTTTTGGAAGGTCACTAGTATTCATTGTTGAATGAAGAGTGTCTGTCTGCTCTGGATTATGTTGAGCTAGACGAGCCTTGGCTTCTTCTTCAGCTTTGATTTGATTGTCGTGTTTAGTCGTGTGACCTTTTCCACTTGTAAAAGTTAAATAAATGATCAATAAAATCATGATGATCGTTGCTATGATCAAAGCAATAAACATACCGAATGAGATAAACATATTGATTCAACCTCCTTTATCCATTATTGACATGTACTAGTGTATCAAATGTTAACGCTATCGTCATCTGTTTCTAGCGAACAATTGCGTTTTTCTTAAGAAGGATTAATATAATTTGCATAAAAAGGAAAGAATTGTGTAGGAATTTGCTCCTTTGTGGTAAACTATAGAAAGCAAGTTTTTGGAGGAATGAAATTGAAATCAAAAGAGCTATTACATACAGTATTATATTTTGCAGCTTTTGCGCTGATCCTATTTTTATTAAGACAATTTGTCTTCACCCCGGTGGTTGTCAAAGGGCATTCGATGGACCCGACATTAGCTGATGGTGAACGAGTGATCGCGCTGAAAAATACTGAGATCAAACGATATGACATTGTGACATTCCCAGCGCCGGATGAACCTAAAAAAAGCTATATCAAGCGAGTGATCGGACTTCCAGGAGATTCTATCGAGTATAAAGACGATGCGTTATATATCAATGGTAAAGAAACAAAAGAGCCTTATTTGGATGAATTTAAAGGTGAACTGACAGATGGAATGCCATTTACCTTTGATTTTACCTTGAAAGAAGTCACAGGTAAGGACAAAGTTCCAGCGGGCGAATATTTCGTGATGGGAGACAATCGAAGGAATTCTAAAGATGGAAGAATGATCGGTTTCATCAACGAAAAGGATATTTCTGGTGATGTTAAATTTGTGTTATGGCCGTTCAGTCGTTTTGGAACTCTTTCAAAAGTTGAGCAGTAGATACGTTGCACTTACTAAAAAACAGAAAGCTCTCTTTTAATTAAGAGGCTTTTTTTGTTAGATATTGTCTATGATAGTCATAAAGATTATGTGCTACACTATAAAAAGAATCAACAGCTAAAAAGGATGTGACAAAATGAGTCTGCAATTTGTACGTGGAACAGCTGATATGGATTTGGAAGAAGAATTGATAAAGGCTTCATTGGACTGGCTTTCAAAGGACAAAAGAAATGAAGTTTTTTATCTAGTACCCAATCATATGAAATTCGAACAAGAAATCAATACATTGAAACGAATGCAATCACTCAAAAACCAATCGAATGATTCGATTGCGACAATGCGTCTACAAGTGTTCAGTTTTTACCGCTTAGCTTGGTATTATCTTCAAAATACACAATATTATAGCTCAGAAGTGTTGTCAGAAGCTGGAGCCGCTATGGTGTTTAGGAAGATATTGTCTGAAAGTGAAGAAGAGCTGAGTGTTTTTCGTGGAGAAATCAACAAAGCTGGCTTTATTCAACAGTTATTTGAACTCTATCAAGAGATGAAAGAGGGGAATATTGAAATCCAGCAACTCTCTGATTTTCTAAAAGAAACTAAACTAGGCGGGAAAGAACAGGATCTACAATTAAAGATTCAAGATATTCAATTGATTTTTTCACGATTTGAGGAGACTATGAGTCATTATGGCATCAAGTCAGCTGAGATCATCAATTATTTAGCGGAATATCTAGAAACGAAAGAGCTTAAACATGTTTTGTTTGTGATTACAGGATATCATCATTTTTCTGCGAGAGAATTAAAACTGATCGAGGTTTTATTGCGACAAAGTGGAGAAGTAAAGATATCTATGGTCGTCGATAAAAAATATGCCGTAGAAATACCGACATCAATGGATTTATTTTATGAAACTGGAACGACATATCAGCAGCTATATCAATTGGCTAGAAAATCAAATATCGCTGTTTTACCAGATATCGTCGAACATGATAAGCCATTGATCACAGAAGTAGATCTTCAAGCTCTTGGCGATTACTGGATCGATTCGCAAGAGAAAACAATCAAAAAAAGTAAAACAAGTATCAAAAATGACCATCTACAGATATGGCAGGCAGAAACGCCAAAAGAAGAAATCGATCATATTGCTAAAGAAATTAGAAGATTAGTTGTGGAAGATGGTTATCGTTATAAAGATATTCAAGTGTTAACTCGTGATCTGGATAGCTATGAGACACTTCTTGAACCACTTTTTTCACTCAACGATATTCCAATTTATTTGGATCGAGATATGGCGATGGAGCAGCATCCGTTGGTTGAATTTATTCAATCCTTATTCGCAATAAATGCTTATCGCTACAGATATCGCGATGTTTTACGATTCTTGCGAACAGAATTATTCTTTCCTATTGAAGATGAGATTTCCAGTGAAGAATGGCAACAACAACGAGATGAATGGCGCAGGAAAATCGATGTGACTGAGAATGTTGTGCTTGCTTATGGTTATGAAGGTTATCATTGGGAACAAAGTAAAGACTGGCGTTTTATCCGTTACGATTTTGAATCAGATCAACAAGATGATACTGAACAAATTGAACAGGATTCAAATGTCGTTCGTAAAATGATCCAGCAAACCATTCCTGCTTTTTTTAAAGCCATTCAAAAAGCGAAAATAGGAATTGAAGCTGCGGATTGCTTTTATCGTTTTTTAGTGCACAGCGGCGTTGAAAAGCAATTGATCATGTGGCGAAATCAAGCAGTTGATAATGGAGAGCTTGAAGCAGCTAGAAACCATGAGCAAACTTGGGAAGCTTTGATGACTTTGATGGATGAATACGTGACGATCTATGGTGGAGATTCGTTTGACCTATCCACATTTGAAACGATTTTTTCAAGCGGTCTAGAAGGATTACGTTATAATAAGGTACCTACAGCTATTGACCAAGTTCAGGTAAGAGCCATTGACTTAGCGCGTCCAGGTCAAGCAAAAGTTGTTTTTGTTATTGGCTTGACTGATCAAGTCTTGCCGCAAAAAATCGAAAATAAAACATTGCTTTCAGATGAAGAACGACAATTTATGAGTGAACATCTTGATGAAG
The DNA here is from genome assembly GCF_002174455.2 of Enterococcus sp. 9D6_DIV0238. Taxonomy (NCBI): domain Bacteria; kingdom Bacillati; phylum Bacillota; class Bacilli; order Lactobacillales; family Enterococcaceae; genus Enterococcus; species Candidatus Enterococcus dunnyi. The sequence goes on along the minus strand of NZ_CP147246.1, from coordinate 389,457 downwards.
GTCAATATTTGCTAAACGATACAAGAAAAAATATCGCTAAAGAGCCATTTATTGCTTATATCATGCTTAGTTCGGCTAGAGAACGTTTATATCTATCATATCCTAGTGTAAAAGATACAGTCAAAGATGTTAAAATGTCTCCTTATTTATTGAATATCCAAAAAGATTTAAATTTGTCTATCATAGAAAAAAGAGCACTGCTGATTTCAGATGATGAGCAGGGAAGCTTAGCACATATTGGGACTTATCGGACATTGATCAGTGATTTAACCAATCTAAAACGGCAGAAAAAGGAAACGCAAGCACCGTATTTAACATTTTGGGATCGTTTAGAAAAAGTGTTGATGAAAAAAGAGCAAAGTCTGTTGGCTCAGCATGTCTTTGAAAGTTTAGCCCACAAAAATGTTCCTGAAAATCTACAGGAACAGCTGGCGCAAAATTTATATAGTAAGCAGATCTATACTTCTGTTTCGAGAATGGAAAGCTTTTACCGTTGTCAGTATCAGTATTTCTCTCGCTTTGGTTTAGGCTTAAAGGAACGGGATGTATTTGGACTATCTCCAGCAACTACAGGTGATTTTTTCCATGAAGCACTTGATCAGTTTTTCAAATTATTGATCATGGAAAAGAAACAATTGACTGATTTGACAGATAAGGAAGTCAACGAGTTTACAGAGAAAATTTTGAATTCTGTTTTTGGCGAAATCAAATTTTCGATTTTAGATTCTTCCAGTCGAATGAATTATATTCGCTATCAGCTCGGTCAAACGATCAAAAAAGTCAGCTGGGCATTGAAGCGTCAAAGTGAACGGAGTGGAATGAGCACAGTCCAAACAGAAATTTTATTTGGGCAGCTAGCAAGTCAAAAAGGTATCAAGGGACTAGAACTACCTCTTAAAAATGGAGGGAATATCAGTGTACGCGGGAAAATCGACCGATTGGATCAATTAGTTACACCAGATGCTCTTTATTTAGGTGTTGTAGATTATAAATCCAGTCATAAAAAGTTCAACATCACAGAAGCATATTATGGATTAGCTATGCAGATGCTGACATATTTAGACGTTGCGTTGATGGATGCGGTAAGCTTGGTAGGTCAAACGGCTAAGCCGGCAGGATCTTTGTATCTTCACGTCCATAACCCGATTCTTCCATACGAGGTTGAAGATAAAAAGGAGCAGCAACTACTGAAGAAATTTCAATTTGATGGTTTATTACTAAATGATCCGGTTCTATTAGAAAATTTAGACAAAAGTTTGGAACCAAAAAAGAGTTCTTTACTTTATCCGATCGAAGAATCCGCTAAAGAGCTGATCAAACCTGGCCGCCGTCAGGAAGATAAATTTGTAACGGAACCTGAGTTAGATGCATTATTGACCCATAACCGCAGTAAATTTATCGAGGCTGGAAATAAGATCACAAGTGGCGAAATCGAATTGAATCCTGCCTATCAAGGCAAAGAAAGAATTGCTTGTAAGTTCTGTCCATTTAGAAGCGTCTGTAATTTTGATGTGATGCTAAAAGAAAATAACTACAACCGAATTGAAACATTATCCAAAAAAGAAGTAATGGAACGATTGATGCTTGATGAGCAGGAAGGAGGACGAAGTGATGAGTAAGGAGATTCCTTTACGTCCAGAGAATGAGCTTTTTACGGACAATCAGTGGCAAGCAGTATTTGACGGGGATGAAAACATTTTGGTTTCTGCATCTGCGGGTTCTGGAAAAACGACCGTCCTTGTTCGCCGTGTGATCGAAAAACTAAAAAGTGGGACCGATATTGATCGATTACTGATCGTTACTTACACTGAAGCTGCCGCAAAAGAAATGAAAGAACGAATTCAAGTTGCCTTGCAAAAAGCAATTACCAATGAAAGTGATGCTGAAAAGAAACAACATTTTATTCGTCAATTGACATTGCTTCCTACTGCTAATATCAGTACGTTACATGCGTTTTGTTTGACGGTGATTCGTCGGTTTTACTATTTGATCGATATGGATCCTGTATTTCGACTGTTAACGGATGAAACAGAAATGCTTTTGTTAAAAGAAGATGTTTGGGATGAGTTGAGAGAAACATTTTATGCAGAAAACCGCGAACCCTTCTACCAATTGACAGGGAATTTTTCTAACGATCGAAGCGACGAAAGGCTAACACGCTTGGTATTTTCACTTTATGAATTTGCTAAAGCAAATCCTGATCCTAAACAATGGCTTACTCATTTGGCGGATAGCTATCGAGCAGATGGTAAACTGGGAGATTCGATCTTATTTCAAGAATTTATAAAGCCCCAAGTGATGGAAACTTTAATGCGCTGTGTGGAACGTTATGAGGAAATGATACAGTTGACTGAAGGGGAAGAAAAACTCGAAAAAATCGCTGTACTTGCTCGAAATGAAAAGGAGTTTGTAGAGACATTCAGCAGTCTGTTAGCAGACGATGATCTAGAAGCTGGTTTTGAAGTTTCAAAAACAGTGACGTTTGAACGATACCCAACAGTTAGAGTTGAGGAATTAAAAGAAATTGCCAGTCAAGCAAAGGGATTACGTGAGCAAAACAAAAAGGCGATCACTACAGTTATTGACGATTTGTTTACTTTATCTCCGCAGAAAATGAAAGAGATCATGGCTCAGGCCTTCCCTGTTGTTGAGGAAATGGCACGAGTCGGTCAAGCTTTTATCAAGGCGTATGGTAGACAAAAATTAGCCAAAGGCTTGGTTGATTTTAATGATCTGGAACATTTTACCTTAGCCATTTTGGCAAAAAAAGATGCGGATGGCTGGCATGCCACAGAAGCATCCACTTATTATCGGGATAAATTTGATGAAGTACTTGTCGACGAATATCAAGATATCAACCGGCTGCAGGAAACGATTCTTTACTGGCTGAGACGACCAGATGCTTCAGAGGGGAATTTATTCATGGTGGGTGACGTGAAGCAGTCGATCTATTCCTTTCGTTTAGCAGATCCTACGTTGTTCATTGAGAAATATAACCAATATGGACAAAATAAAGAAGGAAAAAGAATTGTTTTAGCAGAAAATTTCCGTTCGAGAAAGAATGTATTAGACTTTACGAACTTAGTTTTTGAACAGCTGATGGATGAACGAGTTGGCCAAATTGCCTATGATGAAGCAGCGCGATTGGTTCATGGATTTGATCAATTTGAAGAAGCTGAAAATTATGATACAGAACTATTGATTTATGAAAAAAAAGCTGCTAAAACTGAAGAAGTGACAATAATAGATGAGAGCCAGCTGGTTTTAGAAGACAAAACAGAGGGCGAACTGCACATGACTGCTTTGAAAATCAGAGAATTAGTGGATCAAAAATTCATGATCTATGATAAAGCAAATAAAACCAATCGCCCTGTAACATACAAAGATATTGTGCTGCTGACGCCAACGAAGAAAAATAATTTGACGATCTTAGAGATTTTTAAAACAGCAGGAATTCCAATTCAAGTGAATGATGCACAGAATTATTTTCAAGCAACAGAAGTACAAAGTATGGTTTCTCTTCTACAGATCATTGATAATCCATATCAAGACATCCCACTCGCTGCAGTATTACGTTCGCCGATTGTTGGTTTGAAGGAAAATGATTTAGTCGAAATTCGTCTGGCAGCGAAAAAAAGTATGTATTATGATGCTTTTTTAGCATTCAACCAAAAAGTAGAGTTGACCAAAGAGCAACAGGCAATACAACTGAAAACAATGGAATTTGCACAAAAATTGACAAAATGGCGGGAAATGGCAAGACGTAATCAACTAGCTTCTTTGATTTGGATGATCTATCAAGATACTGCTTATTTAGATTATGTTGGCGGACTGCCTGCTGGTAAACAGCGTCAAGCAAACTTGTATGCGCTGGTCGATCGTGCTGCGGCATATGAACAAACAAGTTTTCGCGGGTTATTTCAATTTGTACGATTTATTGAAAAAATGCAGGAAAAGGACAAAGATTTAGCTGAACCTGTCATTTTGAGTGAGGAAAATGCTGTTCGTGTCATGACGATCCATGCTAGTAAAGGGCTTGAGTTTCCGATCGTCTTTATTTTAGATATGACTAAAGAATTCAATTTAGGAGATTTAAATGAACGATATATCTTTGATGATCGGTTAGGTGTAGGAATTCGTTATCTTGATCAGACAGAGCGGATGCTGTATGATACATTGCCGTTTTTAGCAATCAAGCAAGCAAAATTGAAAAAATTATTATCAGAAGAAATGCGTAAGCTTTATGTTGCATTGACCCGAGCTGAGCAAAAACTTTATTTGGTCGGTTCTTACAATGATCAGGATGCACTTTGGAAAGAATGGCTAAAAGTCGGGGATGTTACAACAAAAGTGCTGCCTAGTGAAAATCGTCTTCAAGGAAAAAGCAGCTTGATGAATTGGGTAGGGATGAGTTTGATCCGTCATCAAAGTATGGCAAAGTTTCAAACCGAATTTGTGACCGAAAAAATAGCGGGAATCACAACACATACGGCTGATTTTACTCTTTCATTTATGACTGAAAAAGAGATTCAAGAACAATTTGCTGCGCTTCAATTTACCAATACAGCTGTCGAGAACGCTCAAATAGATCAAACTGTTGATCCAAATAGGATAAAGCAAGCACTTCTTCGGTTGGATTATCATTACCCATACCAATTATCAACAAAAACGACCAATTATCAATCTGTTTCGGAAATCAAGCGTGTCTTTGAAGATCCTGATAATAAAGAAATTGCAAAAATCGAAGTAAGTGATAAAAACACCTTTCAGCCGACCCCCTTGATCGTTCATCGAATGACTGAGGGAGAGCTAGGAAAACCGAGATTTATTGAAAAAATCCAGCGGGCTACTTCAATGGAAATCGGTACGGCAACACACTATTTATTGCAGCTTTTAGACTTGAAGCAAGAACCAACAACAGAAACAATTGAACGACTAAAGAATGAACTAGTAAAAACAAAGATCATTCAGGAAAATATAGCAAGGGAAATCAATATTGAACAAATCCTGGCATTTTATCAGACGAGTTTAGGGAAGCAATTGTTAGCTGAGCCTGAAAACGTCGTTCGTGAACAACCATTTTCTATGTTGTTAAAGGCAGAAGAGCTGATCAAGGATTATCCACGAGAAACAGAAGATGATCTTTTGATTCACGGGATGATCGATGGGTATATCGAACAAGAAGAGTCCTGTATTTTATACGATTATAAAACCGATTTTGTAAAAGATCATAAAGATCCCGCTGAAGTGTCAAAAATCATTCAACGCTATAAAGGACAATTGAATCTTTATAAAAAAGCATTGGTAGAAGCAACGAATAAACCAGTAAGTCAGGTACTTCTAGTCTTACTGACTGCAGGGATCATCATTGATCTAGACAAAGAAGCAATAATTGAAGAAATCAATAAGAATTGAAGCAGATGTACTTACAAATTGTAAGTTGTGTGCTATACTCAATTCACGAGGTGAGGAAAATGGAGCAAGTAAAAACAACTGAATTTGCACTATGCCCCAAGTTTGAAAAGGCCTTTGCGATTCTAGGAAAGAAATGGAATGGTTTGATCATTGATGTGCTATTAGAAAATGGCCCTCAACGATTTGGTGAACTGCGCCAAAAAATTCCTGAATTAAGTGATCGCGTGTTAGTCGAAAGACTAAAAGAGCTTGAAGCAGAAGGCGTTATTGCAAAAGCTGTTCGTTGTGACGAAAGCAGTCGCTTAGAATATTTCCTTACAAATAAAGGTAAGGATCTGCAGCAAGCGATGGAACAAATTCAAGAATGGGCAGAAAAATGGGTCACTGCTGAAGAATGCAGTTGACCAAACACCAAACTTCTTGTAAACTATACTCAATTGAATAAAAAAATGTCGATGGAAAAGAGTAGTTTTCACTGGTACGTTCAAGGGAAAATCTGTCATAGACTGAAAGCAGATTACGTTATCGAAAAATGAAGTTCACTTCCGGAGTTTGTCTGCTCCATAAAAGCAGACCGGTGAAAGCCGTTATTAAAATTGAGTGCATGACTATTTGTCATGAAGTAGGATGGTAACACGATAGCTCGTTCCTTATTAGGAGCGGGCTATCGTTTTTTGTTTTACCGATAGATGAAAATGTGAACATTAAACAAAAGAAAGGGATAGAAAAAAATGACATTGAAAGCTCAGTTAGAAGCATTAAGAGATGAAACATTGACTAAGATCCAGCAAGTGGATGACCTTAATGCACTAAATCAAATCAGAGTAGAAACATTAGGGAAAAAAGGGCCCATCACAGAAGTTTTGAGAGGCATGAAAGATTTATCTGCAGAAGAACGTCCGATCGTGGGGAGTTTTGCAAATGAAATCCGAGATTTATTGACAGAAGCACTGGAAAAACGTAAAGAAATTTTGGAACAATCAGCTTTGAATGCTGCATTAGAGCAAGAAACGATTGACGTTACACTTCCAGGAAAACAAATGACTCATGGCACACGCCATGTCTTATCTCAAGTAATGGAAGAAATCGAAGATATTTTTGTTGGCATGGGCTATCAAGTTGTTGAGGGATATGAAGTCGAGTCAGATCATTACAATTTTGAACGGATGAATTTACCGAAAGACCATCCGGCACGTGATATGCAGGATACGTTTTACATTACAGATGAAACATTGATCCGCACACATACTTCTCCAGTTCAAGCACGTACAATGGAAAAACACGATTTTTCTAAAGGTGCACTTCGTATGATCTCTCCTGGGAAGGTTTTCCGTAGAGATACAGATGATGCGACTCATAGTCATCAATTCCATCAAATTGAAGGTTTAGTGATCGATAAAAATGTTACAATGGGTGATCTTAAAGGAACGCTAGAGGTTGTGATGAAAAAAATGTTTGGTGAAGATCGCAGCATTCGTCTGCGTCCAAGCTATTTCCCGTTTACAGAACCGTCTGTTGAAGTGGATGTCAGCTGCTTCAAATGTGGCGGAGCAGGCTGTAATGTGTGTAAACATACTGGCTGGATCGAAATTTTAGGTGCAGGTATGGTCCATCCTGATGTACTGAAAATGTCCGGCATCGATCCAACTGAATATACAGGCTTTGCCTTTGGCTTAGGTCCTGATAGGGTTGCTATGCTGCGTTATGGTGTCAATGATATTCGGAATTTCTATCAAAATGATTTACGTTTCTTAAATCAGTTCAAGGTAAAGGAGTAGTCGACAATGTTAGTTTCTTATAAATGGTTAAGTGAGTATTTAGATCTTTCTAAAATTTCTGCTAAAGAATTATCTGATAAAATGTCTGTGACAGGGATCGAAGTCGAAGGTGTGGAAGTACCTGAAGATGGATTGAAAAAAATTGTTGTGGGCGAGGTCAAAGAATGCATTCCTCATCCCAATTCAGATCATTTATCGATTTGCCAAGTGGACATCGGTGAAGAAGAATTGTCTCAGATCGTCTGTGGTGCGCCCAATGTTAAAGCTGGGATCAAAGTGATCGTGGCTCTGCCTGGTTCTCGTATTACAGGAAATCAAAAAATCAAAAAAGGAAAAATGCGTGGAGAGGTTTCAAATGGAATGATTTGTTCTCTTCAAGAATTGGGTTATTCAGATAATGTTATTCCTAAAGCTTATTCGGATGGAATTTATTATCTGCCTGATGAGGCTGTGAATGGGACAGATGTGTTTCCTTATTTAGATATGGATGATCATATCATCGAATTATCGATTACACCAAATCGTGCTGATGCGCTGAGTATGCGCGGTGTAGCTTATGAAGTTGGCGCGATTTATCGTCAGACACCTTCTTTCAATGACGAACCCTTGATGGAAGATATGAGCGAAACAGCCTCTGATTACATTGATGTTGAAGTAATGGATACAAAAGATGCACCAGCGTATCAAATCAGAATCATCAAAGATGTAAAAATTGCAGAAAGCCCACTCTGGCTGCAAAATCGTTTGATGAATGAAGGAATCCGTCCAATCAATAATGTCGTTGATGTAACGAACTATATTTTATTGCTTTTTGGTCAACCATTACATGCGTTTGATTATGATAAATTAAATAGCAAGAAGATCCTTGTTAGAAGAGGAAATAAAGGGGAAGAGCTAGTAACCTTAGACGGGGAAAAAAGAGAGCTATCAAGCGAGAATATCGTTATTACAAATGGTGACATTCCAGTTGCCCTTGCTGGTGTTATGGGCGGAGCAGATTCAGAAATCACAGATGGGACAACAACTGTAGCGTTAGAGTCTGCCTTGTTTGATTCATTATCTATCCGCAGAACATCCAAAGAATTCAATTTACGCAGCGAATCTTCCAGTCGTTTTGAAAAAGGAATCAATCAAGCAACGGTTGGAGAAGCGGGAGATGTAGCTGCTGCAATGATTGCAAAACTTGCAGGCGGAACTGTTGTTTCAGGAAAGAGTGTAGGTTCAAAAGTCACTCTTGAGGAAGTAAACGTTAGTGTGACGATCGATCGTATCAACGAATACCTTGGAACGACTTTAAATGAAGCAATCATCAGCGAAATTTTTGAAGCATTAGGATTTAACTATTCATTCAATAATGGAGAATATACAGTGACTGTACCTCCAAGACGTTGGGATATTTCAATTGAAGCGGATTTGATCGAAGAGGTGGCTAGAATTTATGGCTATGACAATTTACCTTCGACATTACCAAAAGGAGAAACAGTTGCTGGAAGCTTAACTGATAGTCAACAGCTAGTCCGTAAAATAAAAGGGCTATTGGAAGGCAGCGGACTTAGTGAAGCGATTAGCTATGCATTGACAACAGAAGAAAAATCTAGTCAATTTATGATGAGATCAAGCGAAGCAACAAAACTTCAATGGCCAATGAGTGAGGAGCGTTCTACGTTAAGAATGAACCTGATTTCAGGTTTATTGGATGACGTTCTTTATAACACGGCGCGTAAGAATTCAAATGTTGGCTTATATGAAATCGGACGAGTTTTTTATAAAAATGAAGATGAAGCTCAAGAATTACCCTATGAAGAAAATCATTTAGCAGTAGCTATTTCAGGAAATCAAACGATAAAAGATTGGCAAACAAAAGAAACACCCGTTGATTTTTATACAGTTAAAGGGATCTTAGAAGGTATGTTTGATTCGATCGGATTAAAAGATGTCGTGACGTATGAAGCGGTCAATGACTACGCTGAAATGCATCCAGGAAGAACAGCGTTAGTAAAAATCGATGAGAAGGTCATTGGCTTTGTCGGACAAGTTCATCCCACAATTGCAAAAGAATATGATATTCCAGAAACTTATGTTGCGGAATTGAACTTACAAGCGATCGTTGAAGTAAGCGGACATTCGTTTGTCTACCAACAAGTTACAAAATTCCCAGCGATTTCTAGGGATATTGCACTTTTAGTAGATGAAACTGTCACAAATCAAGCATTAGTTGAAACAATTACAATGAATGCTGGAAAATACTTGCAATCTGTTCATTTGTTCGATGTATATCAAGGCGCGAACATTGCAGACGGGAAAAAATCAATGGCTTACAGCCTGACATTTGTTAACTCAGAAGCAACGTTAGTAGATGAAGAAATCAACCAATCGCTAACAAAAGTGGAAAAAGCATTAGTTGAACAATTTGATGTAAGCATTAGATAAGTTAAAAAGGAGCCTCATACAAAACTAAAAAAGTTTTGTATGAGGCTCCTTTTCTATAAAAGATGCTAAAAAATAGCTTCTTCGGTAATTTTGCACCAACTAATTGAACTCAGGTGATTTTTGTTTTAGACCCAGTTTCGAGACAACCATCTTGAAAACTGAGAAATAGAAAAATTAATAACAAAATACATCAAGGCAACGAGACCGTATATCATAAAGACCTGCTCTGTCTGAGCATAGCGTCCCATCAAAATATAAGACTTGCCAAACAATTCTTGCAAAGCAATAACTGAATATAAGAAACTTGTATCTTTGATCACTGTAACGAACTGAGACACGATTGCCGGCAGGACATTTCGAATCGCCTGAGGTAAGACGATATACAAAATGATTTGAAAATTGCTGAATCCCTGCGAGCGTGCCGCTTCTTTTTGTCCTTTGTCAACACCATTTAAGCCACCGCGGATAATTTCAGCTAAAGCAGCTGTAGTGAAAACAGTGAAGCTGACGATTCCAGCTGGCGTTGATTTGATCTTGAAGATCAAAAATATTACATAAATCCATAGTAAATTAGGAATATTGCGGACGATCTCGATGTAGAGACTGGCCAAAAACTTTAAAGGTCCTTTTTTCTGATTTCGAAGTACAGCTAAAATAGTACCAAAAATCGTACTTAAAACGATCGAAATAAAAGAAATATAAAGAGTGAGCTTCAATCCATCGAATAAAAAGCGCAAATTATTCCCCGTCAAAAGTTGACTCATTTGTTCTGAAAAAGACATTTATGCACTCTCCTATCTGGTATAAGCTTTCTTATTATTTTCTTCTAATCTTCGTGCTAGTTTAGCTAACGGGAAGCACAGAATGAAGTATAAAAACCCTGCTAAAGCAAAAGCTGGAATATAATTCAAGTTGATAGAAGACCAACTATTTGCCGTGAACATGACATCTGCTCCCGAAATGATAGCGACCGTCGATGTATTTTTAATCAAGTTGACCACTTGATTTGTTAATGGCGGCAACATGATCCGCCAAGCTTGCGGTAAAACAACGTAACGCATCGTTTCGCCATAGGAAAATCCTTGGGAATAAGCTGCTTCAAATTGTCCTTTCGGAACTGCACCGATCCCTGAGCGAACAACTTCAGAAATATAAGCGCCATGATATAAACCAACACATAGAATGGCAATAAATGTTGTCGGAAAGGTCAAAGCGGGGCTGATCAAAGGAAATCCATAATAAACAACGATAAATTGAATCAATAATGGTGTATTCTGAAAAAACTCAACATAAATTCTACTGATTATTTTTGGTAGTTTATTATGCATTGAAGATAAACTACCGAAAATAATGCCGAGAATCATTGCAACGATCAGAGAGCCGACAGCCAGAAGAATTGTATAAAGAAAGGCGTCGCCAAACAGTTTCCAGTCCTTAAGCAAAGCTTCCCAACGGAAAAGAGCAAAAGGGCTGGCATTTAATATAATCAACATCTAATTCCCTCCCAAGTCCAGAAAAACTAAATAAAATCGACTGGGATTTAGTTTAGATTCCATGTTTTGTAGATTTTATCTAATGTTCCGTCTTTTTCCCATTTTTCGATCGATTCATTCAAGAAGTCATTTAACTCAGTATTCGACTTTTTAGTTGCAATCCCATATTCTTGTGGTGAGAATCCATCCTTGAGAATTTCAGTATTATCATCCACATAGCCGGTCAAAATAGATTTGTCGACAGAAAAAGCGTCGATACGTTTTGACGTTAATGCAGTTTTTAATTCTGGATAAGAACCTAGCTCTTGATATTTAAATGTGACACCTAATTCTTTTGCTTGCTTCTCGATCGCATCTTTTGTTGTCGAAGATTGAACAACGCCGATCGTTTTTCCATCAAGACTCTTAGTATCTGTAAATTTATCTGCTTTTCTTACAAGGAAGCCTACTTCATCTTTATAGTAAGGGGTAGTGAAGTTATAAGTTTCTTTTCGCTCATCGGTAATCGTAAAGGTTGCGATGACCATATCTAACTCACCGTTATCCAAAAGAGGACCACGAGTTTTAGCTGTTACACCGACAAATTCAACATTATCTTCGCTGCCAGTCAACTCTTTTGCAAGCAAACGAGCAATATCTGGTTCCATTCCTTCGTTTTTATTCGTATCAGGATTCATATAACCGAAATTAGGTACATCTTCTTTTACACCGACTTTGATAACACCCGCATCTTTTATTTTCTGAAGATCTGTCGTTTTACCTGATGAATCAGCTGACTTTGTATCATCTCCACTGCTGCAGCCTACAACTAAACCAAGTAATAAAGTAAGGGAAAGGGCTCCTACAATTTTTTTCATCTTTTTCATATTCAATTCCTCCTATTTTTATCATTAATTATGAATGATTTTGCTTAAAAATTCTTTTGCACGTTCGTTTTGTGTATTTGTAAAGAAATGTTCAGGAGTCCCAGTCTCAATAATTTGACCGTCATCCATAAAAATCACTTTATCGGCTACTTGACGGGCAAATCCCATTTCATGAGTAACGCAGATCATTGTAATATTTTGTTTAGACAAATCGATCATTACATCTAATACTTCTTGAATCATTTCAGGATCAAGCGCTGATGTTGGTTCGTCAAAAAGAATGATCTCCGGATGCATATTCAATGCCCGAGCAATGGCGACCCGTTGTTGCTGTCCGCCTGAAAGTTGCGAAGGGTAAGCATTTGCTTTGTCTGCAAGTCCGACTCTTTCTAAATATTCCATACCAGTTTTGGTTGCTTCTTCTTTGCTGACACCTTTTACTTTGATAGGGGCTAGGGTCAAGTTTTGAATAATTGTCTTATGAGCGTAAAGATTGAAGTTCTGAAAGACCATCGCTACTTTTTGGCGAACTTCCTGCACAGGGGCTTTTGGTTCCGTTATATCGATCCCATCAACGAAAATATGTCCATCACTAACTTTTTCCAAACGGTTGATACAGCGAATCAAAGTGCTTTTTCCCGAACCAGAAGGTCCGATAATAACAATTTTTTCCCCTTCGTTGACATTTAAAGAAACATCTTTCAAGACGTGATGTTCTCCAAAAAACTTATTTACATGCTCCAACGAAATCATAGCAAATCTCCTTTATGTATAGATTTATCACATGAATATCAAAAGATTATGAGTGAATAGGACAAAAGAATAGTGCAAGAAAAAAGAAAAAGTATTACCTTCAATGAAATGAAACAAAATAGAATTTTGTGAAAAAGCGTTTTATCGTCGTTCATTGACAGATGCCTCGTTTTTTACTCCGAAAGAATATTCTTTTTCTAAGCACATTTATCTTTTTAATCTAATCTAATAATCATAATTCTATTCGTTTGTTAATGTTAGAAATTATAACATATGAAAAAAGAGATTGCTAGTTTTTTTTGTTAATGGATAACAAACAATAAAAAAACATCAAGAAGAATGGTATAATAGAGGAGCTTTGATAATTAAACTTGAAATAAGACGTTAAAAAGTAGAAAATAAAAGTGTTGAAATATACTGTAAAGGTTTGATCAATTTGAATAATCGTGGAGCGATAGGTTTTATGGATTCCGGAGTCGGAGGACTTACGGTTGTTAAGGAAGCGTTAAAGCAGCTTCCCAATGAGCAGTTGATTTATTTAGGTGATACAGCGCGCTGCCCTTATGGTCCTAGACCAGCCGAACAAGTTATCCAGTTTTCCTGGGAAATGACTGATTTTCTATTAGATAAAAATATAAAAATGCTAGTGATAGCTTGTAATACTGCAACTGCTGTAGCATTGGAGTCTATCAAGGCACAATTAGATATTCCTGTAGTTGGCGTGATTCTTCCAGGTACTAGAGCGGCATTGAAAGCAACAAAAAATAATCGAGTTGGAGTGATCGGAACAGCTGGTACGATCAAAAGTGGTGCGTATGAATACGCATTGAAAGGAAAAGCGCCAAAAACATTTGTTAGTAGTTTAGCTTGTCCTAAGTTTGTTCCGATCGTTGAAAGTAATGAAACACATTCTTCGGTTGCTAAGAAGGTAGTATCAGAAACATTGCATCCATTGTTGCTTAAAAAGCTGGATACATTGATTTTGGGATGTACGCATTACCCGTTGTTGCGTCCGTTGATCCAAAATGTGATGGGCAATCAAGTAAAGCTGATTGACTCAGGTGCTGAGACAGTGGGAGAAGTTAGTATGCTTTTAGATTATTTTGACCTTGCTAATACACCATCATCAGAAAAGGCACCTCATGAATTTTATACGACAGGTTCCGCTAAAATGTTCAAAGAAATTGCGGATGAATGGTTAGGTTTAGAAGGTCTTACTGTAAAACAGATTCGATTAGGGGGAAAGTTAAAGAATGAATAGACATGATGGTAGACAAGCAAAAGAATTGAGAAAGATCATCATTGAGACGAATGTCTATAAACATCCGGAAGGTTCCGTAGTCATTTCATTTGGTGATACAAAAGTCATCTGCTCAGCAACGGTGGAAGAAAAGGTTCCACCATTTTTAAGAGATCAGGGAACGGGTTGGGTCACAGCGGAGTATAGTATGCTACCGCGTGCAACCAACACCCGAAATATTCGCGAAAGCGCCAAAGGAAAATTGACGGGCAGAACAATGGAAATCCAAAGGCTGATCGGCCGCTCTTTACGTGCAGTGGTGGATCTGACTAAACTTGGAGAACGAAGTATCATCGTTGACTGTGATGTAATACAAGCAGATGGAGGAACACGTACGGCAAGTATTACAGGAGCATTTGTAGCAATGAAGTTAGCAGTAGACAAACTGATGAAAAATGGAGAATTAAAAGAAGATCCGATCAAAGAATACTTGGCAGCTGTCAGCGCGGGAATTTTAGAGGATGGTTATTGTGTCTTGGATCTAGATTATGAAGAAGACTCTGCTGCTGCAGTTGATATGAATCTAGTGATGACAGAATCAGGAAATTTCGTGGAGCTCCAAGGGACGGGAGAGGAATCCACTTTTTCGGGAGATGAGCTGAATGCCTTGCTTTTTTATGGAAAAACGGGAATCGAAGAGCTGATTGCGTATCAAAAAGAAGCACTTTTAGCACCCGATCTACAAAACCATTCTGTAGAGGAAAATACGATCGTTATTGCAACTAGAAACCCTGGAAAAGCAAAGGAATTTACGAAAATTTTTGCAGAAAAAGGCTATCAGGTAAAAACGTTATTAGATTATCCAGAGCTTCCAGATGTGGAAGAGACTGGAAAGACATTTGAAGAAAACGCACGTTTAAAGGCGGAAACGATTGCTGAACTTTTACAACAGCCGGTCTTGGCTGATGATTCTGGTTTGATCGTTGATGCATTAGGCGGACGACCAGGGATTTTTTCTGCAAGATTTGCAGGTGAACCAACGAACAATGCTGCGAACAATGCGAAATTACTTCATGAAATGACGGGAATACCGCCAGAAAAAAGAACGGCAACATTTCATTGTACCCTTGTTTTTGCAGCACCACATAAGGAAAGTTTAGTGGTTGAAGGTGATTGGGCAGGTATTGTTGGTACGATTCCAAGAGGTGAGCATGGCTTTGGGTATGATCCATTATTTTTCGTAGCCGAAGAACAAAAAACTGCCGCAGAATTGTCTGATGAACGCAAAAATGAGATCAGCCATAGAGCTAAAGCAGTCGCAAAATTAAAAGATCAATGGGAAGATTGGTTGAAAAAGTAGGAGGAAATCAATGAAATATTTAGTAGTGAGTGACAATCATGGAGATCGTGATGTTTTAGTGGATTTGGCTGAAACCTATCGTGGCAAAGTCGAACGAATATTCCATTGTGGTGATTCAGAACTTGAACCAACCGATTCCTTATGGCAGGATTTTAAAGTTGTGAAAGGAAATTGCGACTATGATCCGGCATTTCCTGAGAAAATTGTTGAAAAAACTGAAATGGACACGATTTTTATGACACATGGGCATCTGGCAAACGTTCGTTATGATTTAACGACGCTCTCTTTGCAAGCATCACAGGCTTCTGCCAATATCGCACTATTTGGTCATACACATGAAATCGGCTGTGAAGTCCGGGCCAATATTTTATACCTGAATCCTGGAAGTATTCGGCTGCCCAGAGGACCGATCCAATTACAATCGTATGCGATCATTGAAAGTACAGAAGATAAATACCATGTTCAATATTTTGGACGGAATCATCAGCCATTTAAAGAGCTATCATTTAATTTTAGCAAATATTGATCATCTAACAGCAAGGTGTTGAACAATCGATTTGTTTTCACCTTGCTTTTTAAAAGTGAAGAAATTGTGTTCAAAGCTTAATTTTTTTTAAGAGTTATGAAAAAAGTTTGAATTTCAAGACATTTGCATCCGTTTTCGGTAAAATAGAGTTTGTGGCAAAGAAAATGAAATGGAGGCACTCCAATGATTGGATCTGCTGTAAAAGAATTATTATTAGAAAAAGAAAATACATTTTTAATACCTGCGGAAAACGTTGCAAACGTAATGTGTTTGAATCCGCTTAGTCATGCATTATTGGTTTTATCACAAGTAAAGTATTCAAAAATTCCTGTTTTGGATAAAGGGGACCGATTTGTCGGATTGATCAGTTTATCAGATGTTGTAGATAAAATGTTTGATATCAGCTCGGTTGATTTTGATAAATTGAAAGAATTTACGGTTGCAGATGTGATGGAGGTCAATGTTCCTGTGATCGGTGAAAATTGGGAACTGGAGGATATTCTACATTTATTAGTAGATGCAGCATTTTTACCTGTTGTTGATGATAATCAACGATTCAAAGGAATCATTACGCGCAAAGAGCTACTTAAAGCAATCAATCATATGGCTCACGAATTAGAGCGAAAAAATATCATTTTACCAAAATCAGAAGAGGATCATCGAGAAATAAAAGTTGTTTGATTTTTTTCGTTTTTCTGTTAAGCTAAAAATCTGTAAAATGATTATTTTACTGTAAAGTTTGAAGGGAGTTATTTAATGGACGCATATGAAATTATCAATTATATTGGAAATGCCAAAAAGAAAACGCCTGTCAAGGTGACATTGAAAGGAAAGCTAAAAGAAGTTACGTTTCCAGAAACGATCCAAGCTTTTACGAACTGCAAAACAGGAACGTTATTTGGAGAATGGGAAGATATTAAGGCTTTTCTAAGTGAAAATGAAGCAGCGATCGAGGATTACGTTGTTGAAAATGATGCTCGAAATTCAGCGATCCCGATGCTTGATATTAAAGAAATCAACGCACGTATTGAACCGGGAGCGATTATTCGTGATCAAGTGGAGATCGGGGATCAAGCGGTCATTATGATGGGTGCTATTATTAATATTGGGGCGGTGATCGGTGAATCCTCAATGATCGATATGGGTGCAATTTTAGGTGGAAGAGCAACCGTAGGTAAGAATTGTCATATTGGTGCTGGAACAGTACTGGCTGGTGTTGTTGAACCGCCAAGTGCTCAACCTGTCGTAATTGAGGACAATGTCTTGATCGGAGCAAACGCCGTTGTTTTGGAAGGCGTTAGAGTAGGTGAAGGAGCAGTGGTTGCTGCTGGTGCAATTGTGGTCGATGATGTTGCGCCGTACACAGTTGTTGCGGGAGTTCCTGCTAGAAAAATCAAAGATATCGATGCTAAAACTAAAAGTAAAACAACGATGCTGGATGAATTGAGAAAGCTTTGATCATCCACACTAAATGATAACGAGATATGAAAAAAAGAATAGGTGGGACGCTTAGGCTGTCTCATCTATTCTTTTTTAAGCTTTCAAATATGTAAGAAAACTGTTCGTTTATTCGCTTTTTGAAGTGTCATTAAACATCTATAATCATTATTAGATAGATTGTAGGAGGAATTATGATGATGAAGAACAAAAAAGTAAAATGGGTTATCGGCGGCGTTATTCTTAGTTTAGGGATCGGAGGATATTTTTTCTTATCTTCTTCAAATAAAAATAGTGAACCAAGTTATAGTGCATTTAAGCTGGAGCCGCTAGATCCTCTTGTACTAAAAGGAGAAATCAGCGCTACTCAAAGCGAAGATATTTTTTATGATCAAACTTTAGGAACGATCGCATCGATCCCAGTCAAAAATGAACAGGAAGTCAAAGCTGGAGAAGTAGTGCTGAACTATCAAAATAGTGATGCTCAGACTCGCGCCGATCAACAACAGCGAACAGTAAATAAAAGTAGCTTGACAGCACAACAAGCTGCGCAAAACTTAACGAATGCACAAACGAAATACAATGAGGCACAAGCTGCTTTAAACCAAAGTAAAGCAGACGTGGATCGTGAAACTGATCCAGAAATAAAAGAAACACTAAAAAGTAAGGTAGAGCAGCAACAAACTGAATTGACTGCTGCTAATAGTGAAGTGATTCAAGCACAACAGGCATTAGAATTAGCAAATACTGATGTGAATGACGAAGCAGCAGCACTGGAAACGGAGCAAGGAAAAATCGTGACGACAGTCCAAGCTACCCAAGATGGAATTGCAATCGTGAATGAAGCTGGGAAAAAGTCATTAGATATTCCTTTGGTAAGAGTTTTGAGCAAATCAAAACAAATTAAAGGAACTGTAACAGAGTATGATCTTTCAAAATTAAAAACAGGTCAGGAAGTTAGTGTTACTTCTATCGGTTCAAACCAAGAAGTTGCAGGGAAAGTTGGAACAATCAATCAATTACCTAAAACAAGTACTGGCGGAGAAAGCGAGATCCCGACCTATGAGTTTACTGTAGAAGGTGATTTTCCTTGGCCCTATGGCTCTTCAGCACAAGTTTCTTTGCAGCAGCCTCAATTGATCTTACCTCAAAGTGCAATTGTGACCGAAGGCAAACAAACTTTTGTTTATATCTATAAAAATGGCCGAGCTAAAAAAACTGAAGTGAAACTTTCTGACAGCAATAATGCTAAAGTTGTAGAATCCGGTGTTTCAAAAGGAATGACAATCATTGATAATCCTGATGAATCATTAAAAAACGATGCAGAAGTGCAGGTGGTCGAAAATGATTAAACTGGAACATATAAACAAGTATTACTCACTGGAAGAAGAACAACTTCATGTGCTGAAAGATATCAACTTTGAAATCAATGAAAAGGAATTTGTGGCAGTCATGGGGCCGTCTGGTTCCGGTAAATCAACCTTGATCAATTTGATCGGTTTTATTGATAAGAAATTTGAAGGGAAATATCTTTTTGAAGGAAAAGAAATCACTGATTTTTCAGATAAAGATCTTTCTGCGATTCGAAATCGCTCTGTCGGTTTTGTTTTCCAAAATTTTAGTTTGATTGAAAATAATACGGTTTTTGAAAATATTGAATTACCACTGCTTTATAATGGATCAGCTTACGAGAATACCAAAGAGAGAGTTCAGGAAGTTCTTGAAAAAGTAGGCTTGCCGGATAAGGGCAATAAATATCCGAAACAGCTTTCCGGTGGTCAGCAGCAACGTGTGGCGATTGCTAGGGCAATCGTCAATTCTCCTAAATTTATTATTGCAGATGAACCAACAGGCGCATTAGATTCAAAGACCTCAGAAGACATCATGCAGTTATTTCAGGAATTAAATCGTAAAGAAGGCGCAACGATCATTTTAGTTACGCATAATCCAGAAATGGTTTCTTACTGTGATCGATTGATCCGTGTAAAAGACGGCATGATCTTGGAAGAGGAGCTGATTAAATGAAAAGTTATGTTCTCTGGAAGACAGCACTAAAGTCTATTTTAAAAAATAAAAAACGTAGCTTTCTGACGATGTTCGGCATAATCATCGGTATTGCATCAGTAATTACGATCGTGTCGATCGGTAATGGGTTCAAACGAGATATGATCGATAAAATGTCAATGACTAACACTAACGAAAACGTCAACAATTTAACGTTTAATTATTATGATGTTGCTAATGCATTCACTGAAAATGAAGTTTTTAAAAAAAGTGATTTAGATTTAATAAAAAATGTAAAAGGTGTTAAGAAAGTAGATTTTTACGAGCCGAAGCAAAAATTGACTGAACGTCAAGTGGAAATTCATATCAGAGAAAAGAAGTTGACAAAAACAGTTGAACGTGTGGAACAAACGACTCTTCAATTATTGAAAGGCCGTCAACTTGAACCCAAAGACAGTGAAACATTGAATAAAGTTGTTGTGATCGATGAGATTTTAGCACAAAAATTATATGGTGACCCTGAGCAAGCATTGGGGAAAGGGTTTGAAGTTGGCAGCGAATTATTTACGATCGTCGGTATTACTGCTAATAAAAATGGCACGTTATCGATGGAAAATCAAGCACCTTTGGCTTATTTTCCGATAAACAGTTATGATCGTTACTTTAAGAAAAAGGAAAGCCAATCAATTTTAAATTTAGAAGTAGAAAATGTACGAGATAAGGAACGAATCACTGCAGAAGTATTGAAGCAGTTGAATTTTAATGGTAGTTTGCGTAATGTTGGAGAATATGAACAGTATAACCCTAAATCAGATATTGCTGAAATGGGTAAAATTTTAGATAACTTAACGTTGTTTATCTCTGCAGTTGCTGGAATTTCATTGTTTATTGCAGGTGTGGGTGTGATGAACATGATGTACATTTCTGTTTCTGAACGAACAAAAGAAATCGGTATTCGTCGTGCGTTGGGAGCAACAGAGAAAGATATTCGCAAACAATTTTTGGCAGAAGGACTGACATTGACTTTACTTGGCGGTTTGATCGGCTATCTTCTTGGTATGCTTTTAGGGCTTTTGACCTCTCTATTTTTACCGTTTGCGGTTCGCCCAGATTTATTTACAATCTTCTTAGCAGTAGGAATTTCAGCTTTGATTGGGATCGCGTTTAGTTATATGCCTGCATCAGCAGCTTCTAAAAAGGATCTAATCGATATTATGAAATAGTTGCTACTGAAGTAAGACCAAACAGAAATCTTGTTTGGTCTTATTTTTTTATTTTCTCGACAATCAGTGTTAGCGTAATTCAACGATTGACAGATTCTTTTTTTTGTTGAACAATAAGTCTTATGAAATAGAAAAGAGGCAGATAAATAGTGATTAATGATCGATTGATAGAGATTCGCAGACAGTTGCATCAAATACCTGAGATTGGCTTGGAAGAAATTGAAACACAAAAAAAACTATTGACGTTGATCCGTCAAATTGAGAAGGACTATATAGAAGTAAAGGTTTGGCAGACAGGTATTTTAGTTTTTATCCATGGGAAAAGCCCTAAAAAAACAATCGGTTGGCGGACAGATATCGATGGGTTACCCATTACTGAAGAGGTTATTTCTAATTTTAAATCGATGCGAGAGGGATTCATGCATGCCTGCGGGCACGATTTTCATATGACGATTGCTTTAGGACTATTGGAACAGTTAGCAAAAGAGCAACCTGAAAATAATTATTTATTCCTTTTCCAACCTGCTGAAGAAAATGAAGCAGGAGGAATGTTGATGTATGACGGAGGTGCCTTTGGAGAATGGTTGCCTGATGAATTTTACGGATTGCATGTCAATCCTGATCTGCCGGTAGGAACGATCACAACCAAAGTTGGAACGTTGTTTGCTGCGACTTGTGAGGTACAAGTTACATTGGTTGGCAAAGGCGGACATGCAGCGTTTCCTCAAGATTCCAATGATATGATCATTGCTGGTATGAGTTTTGTGCAGCAAGCTCAGACGATTGTCAGCCGCAATGTTAATCCGGTAGAAGGAGCAGTTGTGACTTTTGGGACGTTCAATGCAGGAAGTGCTACAAACGTGATCGCTGGAAAAGCAACGATTTCTGGAACGATTCGAACACTTACAGATGAGATGAATCAATTGACTCAAAAAAGAATCAGGGAAATTGGAGAGGGAATTGCAAAATCATTTAATTGCGAGGTAGATGTTTTTTTAGATCAAAAAGGGTATGTTCCTGTTATCAATGATCAAGTGACAACAGAGCGTTTTATGCGTTTTATGGAACAAGAAGAAGAGGTTTCATTTTATGAAGCGGGAGTAGCGATGACAGGTGAAGACTTTGGGTATTTATTATCGAAGGTTCCGGGAACAATGTTTTGGTTAGGTGTAGATAGTGTTTATGGACTACATTCAGCTAAATTCGATCCGAAAGAAGAAGCGATTCCTTTCGCAGTCAAGCACATTTCTGCATTTTTAAAATCATTAGATAAATAAAAGAGGGACTAGGGCATAACTCGTAGAGTTATGCCCTAGTCCTTTTAAAACGAATAAACGATAAGACGAAAACATCTATTTTAAAGTAATCGGTGTATTTGGTATGGAGAAATTCGCTTCTGACAATTTTTTGACGTACTGTGCCAAAAATTCTTCTCGGATCACTGCTTGTTTTCCATTTAATACATACATCGTCGTCCGAATAGCAAAGTTTCCGTTGCCTAAATCAACCATTCCAAAAACCGTTGGTCCAGACTGGATACTTTCGGAATATTTTTCTTTAAGCTCCTGATTTACCTGTTCGATGACTGCAACGATCTGGTCATATCCTTCATCAGGAATAATCCGCACATCGATCAACACCTGCATATTAGAGCGTGAAAGGTTACTGATAGTTGTAATATTACGATTAGGGATAAAATGGACAGTTCCGTCAAGAGCCTTCATTTGAATCGTTCTTAGACCAACGGAAGTCACAGTTCCTTCAATACCTAAGGCAGTCAGACGAACATAATCACCAACATCCATCTGTTGTTCTAAAATAATGAAAAAGCCGGTAATGATATCATTCATAAATCCTTGTGCGCCTAAACCAATTGCTACACCTGCGATCCCAGCACCAGCAAGTAAGGACCCTACAGGAACACCGACAGTTGTCAATAAAGAATAAATAAAGAAGAAAAATAATGTATACTGAAACGCATTGATGATCAATGTATGCAAAGTTTTTAGACGACTTTCGCTAAAAGATTGCTTTTTGCTATAGTTGTTATATGCTCGATCGATCAATAGTTTTCCAATACGATTTAAAACGATAAAAAGTAAAATCAATAAAACTAAATAGATCGTTTTTTCAATCACAACAGCTAAAATGTGATCCCAATTGATATCGTTCCAAAAACGCTGTAGAGCATTGACTTTTCGTTCAGTGGCTACTTTTATATCAAGCGTAGAATCTGTCGTGCTGTCTAATGTACTGCTGGAAATAGATTGTCCCAAAATAAGCAATAATAACCCAACTTTCTTTGACTGTTTTGAAAGGAGAAAGCATTCCTCTTCCATTTGTCCTCTTCATATTATACTTGAAATTGAAAAAAGATGTCATTATTTCTGTAAAAAGGTTAACAAAGTGATTGGGAATATGTTACAATATTCTGAAAATAAGGAGTGATTGCATGACATTAGATTGGGATAATTTAGGCTTCGACTATATAAAAACACCTTTTCGTTATATTTCGATGTGGAAAGATGGTCAATGGGATGAAGGGAAACTGACTGAAGATAATGTTCTTCATTTACATGAAGGCTCTGCAGCCCTCCATTATGGACAGCAATGTTTTGAAGGGCTTAAAGCTTATCGGTGCAAAGATGGTTCTATCAATTTATTTAGAGTAGATGAGAACTCAAAGCGTATGAACCGCAGTGCCAAAAGACTATTGATGGCTGAAGTTCCAGAAGAAAAATTTATTCAAGCAGTTGAAGAGGTAGTAAAGGCAAATGAAGCTTTCGTTCCACCTTATGGAAGTGGTGGAACCCTCTATATCCGTCCGCTGTTGATCGGAGTAGGTCAAGGGATCGGAGTTCATCCAGCCCCTGAATATTTGTTTACTGTGTTTTGTATGCCAGTTGGTGCTTACTTTAAAGGCGGCTTAGTACCGACTAATTTTGTGGTTTCAGAATATGATCGTGCGGCCCCTCATGGCACAGGAGCGATCAAAGTTGGAGGAAATTATGCTGCAAGCTTACTTCCAGGTGAAGAAGCAAAAGAGCGAAGTTTTTCAGATTGTATCTACCTTGATCCGGCGACACATACAAAGATCGAAGAGGTAGGTTCAGCTAATTTCTTTGGAATCACAAAAGACGATCGTTTCGTTACACCATTGTCTCCATCTATTTTACCGAGTATCACAAAGTATTCACTTTTGCATCTTGCCGAGCACAATTTGGGCTTGGAAGCGGTAGAAGAAGATGTTTATCTTGATTCGCTGGATCAATATAAAGAAGCCGGAGCTTGCGGAACTGCTGCTGTCATTTCACCGATTGGCGGGATCCAAGTTGGAGATGATTTTCATGTGTTTTACAGTGAAAATGAAGTTGGTCCAGTCACTCAAAGATTATATGATGAGCTTACAGGCATTCAATTTGGTGATATTCCAGGACCATCAGGCTGGATCAGAAATATCAGCGTATAGAACTTTGCAATAAAATCTTGAGAGCTCACTTGTTAAAAGTGACTTTCGAGTTTTTTTGTTTCTTTAAAAGACTTAGCTTAGATACAGAAAATAAAAAAAGGCAGGTTGTCATGGACGCTACTTTGCGATTAATAAGTCTTCATCAGATTGAGAAACTTGCAGCTCCCAAAATAGAATGATCAAGGTGTGATTAATAGTGGAGAGTCTATGTATAAGCTGATTTAAAGCTCTTTTTTAACTTATTAACTCTTTTATAAAAGTTATCAATTTAGGAAAACAGGGCTTTTTATAAAATGAGTTGTTTTTCATCTGGATACTTTAGGAGTATAATAAAGTAAGAAAAAATTTTATATGGAAAGGAATGACCGATGTATGTCTTTTGAAACAACAAAAGAATTGGCTAATGGTTCTATCATTCCTCGCTTAGGTTTAGGCGTTTGGAAGGTAGAAGATGGGAAAGAAGCAGTAAATTCTGTAAAATGGGCGCTTGAAACAGGATATCGTTTGATCGACACTGCTGCAGCTTATAAAAACGAAGAAGGCGTAGGAGAAGGGATTAGTCAGTCTGGAGTTCCTAGAGAAGAGATTTTTGTTACAACTAAATTATGGAATGCGGACCAAGGATATGAGTCAGCTCTTAAAGCCTTTGATAAGAGCTTAGAGAAACTTGGGTTAGACTATGTCGACTTATATTTGATTCACTGGCCAGTTGAAGGGAAATATAAAGATTCTTGGCGGGCGATGGAAGAGATTTATCATAGTGGCCGAGCAAAAGCAATCGGTGTTTCTAATTTCCACGAACATCACCTTGAGGATCTCCTTAAAGACGCAACGGTAAAACCTGTTGTCGATCAAGTTGAAATACACCCAACATTAACACAAGAGCCTTTACGTCGTTTCTTAGCTGAGCATAATATTGCTGCAGAAGCGTGGTCACCTTTAGGTCAAGGGAAAATCCTTGAAAATTCAGTCTTGGTTGAAATTGGGAAAACACATAATAAAACTGCTGCACAAGTTATCATTCGCTGGCATTTACAAAATGATATCATTGTTATTCCAAAATCAGTGCATGAGGATCGAATCAAACAAAACTTCGATGTTTTTGATTTTGAATTAAGTAAGGATGAAATGGAACGAATCGATCAGTTGAATACAAATGAACGTATTGGTCCAGATCCTGACAATTTTGATTTTTAGTTAGCGAAAATAAAGAGAGCAAAATAAAAAGTACGGGACAAAACGAATGATAAGTTTTGTCCCGTACTTTTATTTTTGTGATAATGGCTAAAGCTCATTGACGAAATAGTCGAACAGTTTGAACTCGTTTCTTTCAGCTTCAAAACGTAATTCAGGATGCCACTGAACACCTAGAATACGTTGTACAGGATCAATTGACTCAATGCTTTCTATCAGTCCGTCAGTAGAAGTAGCACTGACCTTTAATGTATCAGCTAATGTGTGGATCGCTTGATGATGGTAAGAATTGACCCGAGCTTTTGCACCGAAAAGTTGATAGAGAGCGCTATCTTTTTCTATGTTTACATCATGCGTCGCGAACTGTGGTTGTGTTGGCTGTTGAACATGCTTGACTTTCCAATTTGCATATAATGAGAGATCTTGGTACAATGTTCCGCCTAAAGCGACATTGAGTAATTGCATACCGCGGCATACAGCAAAGATTGGTTTTTGTTGTTTGAGTGCTTCCTCGATCAATGCAAGTTCAAAAAGATCACGGTTTCGATTCGTTTCTTCAAGCTTTGGGTGAGGTTCTTCTCCAAATAAATCAGGAGATATATCTTGTCCGCCAGCTAACAATAATTTGTCGATTTTTTCAATATATGCTTTCGCTGCTTCTTTTGATCCGATCGGTAATACTAAAGGTAATCCGTTCGCTTGCTGAACAGCCGTTACAAATCCTTGTGGAGTATACGTTACGTGATTTCCGTGAAAAACATCAACGTGTTGAATAATTTGGTTAGCAGCAATGCCTATTATTTGTTGCATATAAACACATCCTTTATTATCATGTAGCAATAGTTTATCATTCTTTCTCAAAAAAAGAATAGAAATAGCTTTATGAGACACCAATAAAAAAATACCCAAGACAAAACTAAAAAACGGTTTTGTCTTAGATACTAACTCTTAATAAATGAGGGCCAAAAGTCAGATTCTTCGGCAACTTCGCGAAAAAAGGACCGATTGTTCGAAGTGAGTTTTATCTCCTCTTCTTTAGTGATTAACGAGCACGAATGACTTCGATTTTATATCCATCGGGATCAGTAATAAAGTAATACGATGGCGGAGTACCAGGTAAACCTTTCATGTCAGTAACATTAAAACCAGCTTCTTTTTGTTCTTCGTGAAGTTTCTCGATTTCGTCTGTACTAATAGCGATATGACCATAGCCATCACCTAAATCATATGCTTCATGATCGTAATTATATGTTAGCTCAAGTTCGTATCCGTCGCCAGGAAGTGTTAGATAGACTAATGTAAATTTATGTTCTGGAAAATCACGACGGCGACTTTCTTCAAAATTGAAAGCTTTTTGGTAAAATTCTAGAGATGCTTCTAAATCTTTGACACGTACACAAGTATGGGCCATTTTCATATGAGGTATCATCCTTTCAAATATAAATCTATCGTAGAAAAATCTACTGACAATCTTATAGTAGCACAAATATTCCTCGATTTGTGATTGAAAAGTTTAGATAATACTTGTTCATTAGAAAATTCTCATGTAAAATTGACTTAAACGAAAAGGGAGTTGTTTGTATGGAAACACCGTCGTTCGGTGAAAAATCGGAAAAGTTGGTCTATAAAAAAAGGTTAGGTGCTTATATTATTATTTCCAGAAAAAACAATAGTGAGATTGTTTTAATCCAAGCACCAAATGGGGCCTATTTTTTACCAGGCGGAGAAATTGAAAAAGGGGAAACTAAAGAAGAAGCTATAGATCGTGAAATGATCGAAGAATTAGGTATTGAAGTAGCTATCGGCTCTTATTTAGGGCAAGCGGACGAATATTTTCACTCAAGACATCGTAGTACCGATTATTATAATCCTGGGTACTTTTTCGTTGCAGATGCTTGGAAACAAATTTGTGAACCTTTAGAAAAAACAAATGGAATTGAATGGGTCAGCGTAGAAGAGGGGAGCTCTCTATTGAAGCGCGGCAGTCATAAATGGGCAGTAAAAAAATGGCAAGCGAGTTTATTACACTAAGAGATCGAAATAGATAGGTTCCACTGATGACTCATTTTTAAAAGGAGCAGGGCATAACTCATAGAGTTATGTGCCTGCTCCTTGTTTGTTACAAATATTTTAATAAAACTTCAGCAACACCGTCTTCATCATTACTGCTGGTTTGAATATCTGCTGCCTGTTTCACACTCTCAGTCGCATTACCCATCGCTACACCGATTCCGGCATATTCGATCATAGATAAGTCATTTTCGTTATCGCCGATAGCCATAACTTCTGATTGTTGGATTCCTAAATGATCAGCTAATTTTGCTAGTGCATTTCCTTTACTTGCTTCTTTGTTTAAAATCTCATAATAAAAATCTGTGCTTTTAACTGTTGTATATTTATTAGAGAATTCTTCCGGTAACTGGCTGATTGCTTTATCCAAAATCTCCGGCTCGTCAATCATCATCATTTTGATAATTGACAAATCAGGTGTCATTTCCTCAACAGTACGATACTTTAAAGGCATGTCCACTAAATAAGCTTCGTGAACAGTGTATTTCCCAATATCACGATTTGCAGTATAGATTGCTTTGTCATCGATCGTATGCAGATGAGTACCAACTTTGCGAGACATCAATTCGATTTCTAAAAAGTCATCATAACTTAAAGAATATTCAGAAATGATTTTATTTGTTTTGGTAGCTTGAACTAAAGAGCCATTATAAGTGATAACATAATCATTATCACCATATAAATCCAATTCAGTTAACTGATCCTTCACTCCAGGTAATGGACGACCAGTACAAAGAACAATGTAAATACCTTTTTCATTGGCCTTTTGAAGTGTCTCTTTCACTTTCGGTGTGATCTTTCTGTTTGAATCAAGTAGTGTTCCATCGATATCTATTGCTACTAATTTGACTGACATAACTTCCTCCTGTATCTCTCTTTTTAATTATTGTTTTCCTTCGACTAATGCACCGTTATGAATGTAGGCTGCAAATTCACGATACGTGTCATCGAATAAATCAAAATGTTGCTGTCTTTTTGGGTCGATCATTTCCTTTGGAAAGAAAAAGCGTTCATCGATTTGGGTCTGACCAGCTAAAGCAGCAACTAAATGACTAACTTTAGATAACTCGACCAGAGTACCATCTTTTTGCATAATCTCGATTTGGGTGCGATGACTATGTTTTTCCGGCCGATAAAAATCATATGGAAGGTCATAGCTCGAATTGATCGCTGTATAATATTGAGGATTGTAACCAACTTTTTCGATCAATGCCTTTAAATGCCTGATTGTGACAGAATCGCGATTGCCTGAAAAAGTGGCTGATTTGAGTGGTCTACGAATCAAAAATCGATTTGCTAAATCTGTCAGAATAGGATCTGGCAATGACGTCCACTGAGTAAAGTAAGTATTCAAAACACCGTCATCCAATTTCAAATAATCCTGCAATGAATAATTTCCTTTAAAGAAAGGAACCAGTAACTGAGAATGAAGCTGGTAATCTTCTGGTGCTTCTTCATATAGCTCTTTTGCGCGATTAAGCAGATGGTCTAAAATCACTTCCATACCACGTGAAACAGGGTGGAAGTAGACTTGCACATACATCTGATAACGACTGACGATATAGTCTTCGACAGCATGCATACCATTCATTGCAAAGGCCAAGCCATTTTTATATGGACGAATCACGCGTAAAATTCTGGTTAAGTCAAATGTACCGTATTCTGTTCCTGTAAAATATGCATCACGAAGAAGATAATCCATTCGATCAGCATCGATCTGACTCGAAATCATTTGAACGACCTGTGGGTTAGGATAGGTTTTCTTGATAACATTAGCTACCTTATCCGGAAAATCAGCCGACACGCGATTTAATATCTGGAAAACTTCTGTTTCAGGTGAGGTAATGATTTCTACGGTGATTGCTTCATGATCCGTTTTAAAAATGTGCTCGAACGTATGAGAATAGGGACCATGGCCGACATCATGCAACAAAGCAGCACAAAGTGCCACTAATCGTTCATTATCATCCCAACCTTCTTCACCTAAATATTCTGCAGAGTAATTTCGCTGGAAAATATCACAAATTCTGCGTGTGATCTCATAGACGCCCAATGAATGAGCAAAACGACTATGCTCTGCACCATGAAAAGTAAAAGAGGACGTGCCGAGCTGCTTGATTCGACGTAGTCGTTGAACTTCTGCAGAATTGATCAAATCAAGGATTACCTGATGTTGCACGTGGATATAATTATGAACAGGGTCACGAAAGACTTTTTCGATCGGTAAAATTTGGTGTTTATATGGGGTTGGCATCTGTTCACTCCTTTAGTGAGGATGGGACAAAAGTATCAGGCTCCGAAAACCAAGTCCTTCAATTCTTAGTATCTTTGATATTTAGAGATTGATGTGATCGGAACAAAGTGAAGTAGGTACTATGCAACACAGTTTATCTACTTTTGTTTCCACCTTTTTTTAAGTTTCAGAGTGCAAAATAAAGCTGATTTTTTTTACTTTATCTCACGCCGAAAATTATTTTTGAAAAAATTAATCTAATAGCTGATTACGCTGCTTCATTTTTTCGAGTTGTTTATCTGTTTCAGTGATAAACCATTCTGATCGAAGTAACGTAGAAAGAGCTTGGTCATTTACTGTAAATTCATTTTTTGATACTAATGTATCAAACAGCCTTTGTTTGACGTCATCAACAGAGAGTCTGATCTGAAGTAAGTCTTCCAAATTTGCCATGACAGCCGGATTGACAGGTGGGTAACCATTTTTGCCGAAATCTATCCCTAAGCTTGCTTTGTAAAAATCACGGACACTCTCACTACGCTTTTGTTGATCTCCGTTTACGCTTAAATAAATCATAACAGAAATACCATCTTTGACGCGGCGTTGAGCAATTCCTGCAAATTTTTTTCCATCAATGCTTAAATCAAAAGTGCCTGGGCAGTAAGATTCTGTCACTTCAAAAGCATTGATTTTATGCGTAGAATCTTCAAACGTAAGCTTTATCAATTCCCACATCAGCGTGTACCCCTGATCGATACTCAGCTTTTTATCAGCAGTATTTGGTAAAATCAGTGAGATGTTCAAGACGCCCTCATCTGCAATCACGCCCAATCCGCCTGCATTACGAACAACAGGATGATAGCCAGACTTTTCTAAAGAGGTCAGACCAGCTGAAAGGTCAGTGACACGAGTGTCTTTCATTCCAAGGATCATCGCTTGATCTAACTGCCAAAAATGGATGATCGGCTGTTGGTGGATACCTGTATATGTCGTCAGAACATCAGTTAAGGCAAAAGGCAAAAAATAATCTTTTTGAGTCAAACACTGCTGATCATACAAAAAGATAGAATCGAAGTGGGATAAACGTTCTAAACTATTCATCTGCATCGTCATCCTGCTTCACCCGAGAGACATAATCTTTTACTTCTTTATTCATCTGGTTATATTCATTTGTAAACCGCATTGGCTTGCTGATGATACGCATAGGCATCGTTGCGAGAAATTTACTGAAATCTTGACGGGCTTCTTCTGTTAAGCGACCGGGTTTTGAAACTAAGCGTTCGTATAAGTAGTGATAAAATTGATTCATCGCATCAATGTCAATACTCATCTGGTTATGGCATTCAACGCATTCGATGCTGGAAATGATTTCATTCATATACTGAATATCATGTAGTGTTTCTTTTTGACAATGCATACAAAAGAGCATTGCTTTTTCATCGTGAAATAACATCTTTATCCACCTCCATTATCTATTATATACGATTTAAGCGAAAAATCATGCTTCATTGCGGATAAATAATAACTAAAGTTGAAAAATCTTAAAGAAATCAAAAAAAGATGGAGAAAATCTTGCTATTGAAGCAGGAAAACTATAATATATTTACATATGATCACAAGATGAACAATTGTAAAGGAGCAAGTGCATGAATCCGAAAATAAGCATGACCGAAAAGAATGGTCGACTTGATAATGTTTCTGCATTAAGAAAAATGTGGGAGATTCGAATATTCGAAGAAATGATCCAGCAACTTTTTGATGAGGGAGAGTTGCATGGCACAATGCATCTATGTATAGGTCAAGAAGCAACAGCGGTCGGTGGAGCCGGCATTCTTGATCAAAGTGACTGGATTGTGTCTACACATAGAAACCATGGGCATTGTATTGCAAAAGGAACAGACATCCGTGCAATGTTTGCTGAAATGTTAGGGAAAAAAACAGGAACGAATGAAGGAAAGGGCGGTAGTATGCATATCGCCGATTTAGATGTTGGTAATCTAGGTTCGAATGGTATCGTGGGCGCTGGTTTTCCGATTGCAGCTGGAGCAGCTCTTAGTGCCCAAATGCAAGGGTCAAATCAAGTAGTGTTATGCTATGCTGGCGACGGAGCCACCAATGAAGGCAGCTTTCATGAAGCATTGAATTTAGCGTCTATTTGGCAATTGCCGGTGATATATTTTATCGAAAACAATCAATATGGAATGAGCAGCTCGATCGAGCATATGGTCAATATCGACCTGCTGTCTGAACGTGGAAAAAGCTATGGTATCGAAGGGATTACAATCGATGGTAATGATTTGGATGAAGTTGCTCAAACGGTTGCTAAAGCCGTTGAAAAGGCAAGAAATGGCGGCGGCCCTACACTTATTGAAGCATTGACTTATCGGCATAAGGGTCACTCAAAATCGGATAAACTAATGTATCGATCAGAAGCAGAATGCCGTCAATGGCAAAAATATAATGACCCAATCGTTCGGCTGGAAACGAAGTTGATCCAACAAGATCAGATGACTCCAGAAGATATTCGTTTACTGGAAGGGTCGATCCGAAATGAGTTTTCAAGTCTTGTTGCTTCTGTCAAACAAGATGAAGAACCCACAAGCAATGATCTTTGGACACATGTCTATGCGGAGGAGAATAAATGAGAACGATCACTTACTTACAAGCAGTCAATGAAGCTCTTGACGAAGCTTTAGCTCAAGATGAACGTGTGTTTCTTTTGGGAGAGGATATTGGGATTTATGGCGGTGGTTTTGGTGCAACTCAAGGCTTGCAGGAAAAATATGGTGCACAACGGGTTCGTGATACGCCTATCTCTGAAAGTGCGATTGCAGGAGCAGCTGTAGGGGCAGCTATGACAGGGATGCGTCCGATAATGGAGTTACAGTTTTCAGATTTCATCACTGTAGCTATGGATCAATTAGTCAATCAGGCTGCAAAAATCCATTATATGTATGGTGGGAAAGCAAATGTTCCTTTGGTGATGCGAACGGCAGCTGGATCGGGAACAGGTGCGGGCGCTCAACATTCGCAAAGTTTGGAGAATTGGATGGCGCATATTCCTGGTTTGAAAGTTGTACAGCCGTCAAATGCATATGATGCAAAAGGGTTGCTGCATGCGGCAATCAAAGATAATAATCCTGTCATGTTTTATGAACACAAATTACTATATAAGACAAGCGGAGCTGTTCCAGAAAAAGCGTATGATTTACCGCTTGGTGTAGCAGATATAAAATTGACGGGATCAGATATTACGATCATAGCGACTGGGATTATGGTCGACAAAGCATTACAGGCAGCAGCAATCGTCAAAAAAAAAGGCATTTCGGTCGAAGTAGTCGATCCGAGAACTTTAGTACCGTTAGATGAACAAACATTGATTCAGTCTGTTGCAAAAACCAAACGAGTGATCGTAGCTACTGAAGCTGTTAAAAATAGTGGATTTAGTGCGGAGTTGACTGCGGTTATCGCGGAATCTGATTTGGCAATAAAATTAGCTGCACCGATTATACGTTTAGGTGGAGAATTTGTTCCAATGCCGGCTCAAAAATCACTCGAAGCACAAGCAACACCTCAAGTTGATTCGCTCGTTCAGGCAATCGAGCAATCGATGTCTTATAAAGAGGATCAAGCATGAAGATCAGTGAAAATCGAAGAAAAATGTTGAAGATCGTAACAATGTATTACGAACAAGGCCTGACACAAGCAGTTATCGCCAAAAAAATGGGCATTTCTCGTCCAGTGGTTTCTAAAATCCTCCAACAAGCGAAAGATAGTGGCATCGTATCTATTTCAATCAAAGATGAATCAGCTTATGTGGTAGAATTAGGATTGCGTTTGGAGAAAAAATTTCAATTGCGAGACGTACTTGTTATTCCTGCAAATGAACAAAAAAGACCCGAAGCGATCAAAAGAGAAGTCAGCAGTGCCGCTTCGATGTATCTTAAAGAACATTTGACACCGGATATGTCTGTTGGGTTATCGTGGGGAACGACCTTAGCGGATATGATCGATGAAATGCCTTATTGCTCTTTTCCTACGATCAAAGTTTGTCCTCTAGTCGGAGGGGTTTCAAGTGAGCATTTGTATTTTGATACGAACCATTTAGTTTTTCGTTTAGCGGAAAAATTGAATAGCCGCTGTCAGTATTTTTATGCGCCTGCACTTGCGGAAAGCATCGAACTGGCTGAGATCTTAAACAAGACTGATCTAGTCAAAACCGCGATGGATCAAGCAAAACATGTGGATTTAGCAATTATTGGTGTTGGAAATCCGAACGAAAGCTCTACTTGGAAAAGATTAGGATATATTGGCGTTGAGGAAGCACATATGATCGAACAAACCGCAGTTAAGGGAGATGCAGTAGCGTCACTATTTGACAAATATGGCCAAACAGTCAACAATGAAATAAGCAAACGAATGCTTGGAATCAAGGTAGAAGATCTTGCTGAGATGCCAGAAGTTATGGTGATTGCCATTGGTGAGGAAAAAGCAGAAAGTATTTTGCCGTTACTGATCGGTAAATGCTGTACAATACTGGTGATCGATCAGACAATTGCAGAAGCATTGCTATGAACAATGCACTCTAGGTAAGAATTAAAAATATGACGGTTTTTATTATCTAGTTTCATGAGCTAATTTTTCGAGAAAAAGATAAAATCTCAAAGTGGTAAAGAGCACCACCTTTCGATTTTCCTATTTTCTGTCAAAATTGAACGAGCTCATTCCACTTTTATTATCTAGTTTCGTGAGCTGACTTTTCGAGAAAAAGATAAAATCATAACGCGGTATAAAGCACCGTATTTGATTTTCCTATTTTCTGTCAAAGTCGAACGAGCTCATTCCACTTTAAAATTAAGGAGCGTGTCATTATGGATTTATCACAAGGAACACCAGTGTCGATTCAATTGAAGACAATTGTCGATCAAGAGGGAGAGAAGAAGAATTTTTATTTTGATTTAGAAGGTCAAATCGTCAAAATTGGCGATACACTTTATATTCGTTATAAAGAAGAGCAGGAAGAGGGGGAACCTGTACCTGTTACGATCAAGGTCGAGCCTGATGGGAAAATTCAGTTGATCCGCGCAGGAGGATTACGGATGCGTTTGAAATTTGCTTATCAAGAGCGTTTAGATACTAGTTACAGAACTCCTTATGGACTATTCCAAATCACGACGTTCACGCGCAATCTACGCTTTAGTTTGAAAGATCAGCCGGTAGCAGGAAGCATTCTAATCGACTATGATTTGTACTCTCAAGCAGAAAAAATCGGCGAATATCATTTAGAATTAGAATTTACTGCGTAATTATGTAAGAATCAATTGATTTTTTCTTCATGTTTTTGTATGATAAAGAGTAGACTGTGAAAGGACGTGTACCGTTTGGAAATTAATGTATTTGACGGGTTGAACAAAGATGAACTATCCATGATCGAAGTTGCGCACGCAATTTTAGAACAACGTGAAGATGTGATGGATTTCTCTGATTTAGTAAACCAAATTCAAAATTATCTTGGAAAATCTGACAGCGAAATTCGTGACTCTTTAGCACAATTTTATACTGACTTAAATATTGATGGCAGTTTTATCTCTCTAGGAGATAACCGTTGGGGCTTGCGCTCATGGTATCCAATCGATTCTATCGACGAAGAAGTAACACATGGTTTAGAAGATGATGAAGAAGATAAACCACGCCGTAGAAAACGTAAGAAAGTCAATGCCTTTATCATTGATGCCAATGATGAAGACGTGATCGACTACAACGATGATGATCCGGAAGATGCAGAATTAACGGATGAAGACGAAGACGATATTCTTTATGATGATGATGACGATGAGGATGAAGAAATCAAAGCATACAACTCTGATCTTCAAGAAATCGGTGCAGATTCAGATGATGAAGAAGAAGAGCTTCCTGGCATTGAAGAAGACTTGACTATTATTGATGAAGACGATGTAGATGACGACTTTGACGATGAAGACGAGTATGCCGACGAAGAAGAAGAGTAAACTGATTTCAGCGAATGTTTTTACATACAAACATTCGCTGATTTTTTTATTTTTCTGAATGGAAAATTTTTTTGATCAATTTTTTGAAAAAAAAGAAACAAATTGATTGACAAATGGTCTATATCTTTGTAAACTATCACTGTTAACAAAACGAATAGCGTTTTCATGTGACTGGATAATACTAGGCATGGAAGAATTTCTTTAAAATATGATATACTCATATTTTGACGGGATTGTTCTATGCTTTTTTTGTTGCTCTGGCACGTGAATGCGGACGATCTACTTCTGCAGAAGAGGAATGTTTATGAAAATCAAAAAGGTGCTTAATCAAAATGCAGTACTTGTTGAAGATGTCGGGCAGGAAAAAGTAGCTGTTGGCAAAGGAGTGGGCTTTAACAAGAAGAAAAATGACTTGTTATTCCCGCAACAGGTGGAGCGGATGTTTGTGATGGAACCAGACGGTGTAAAAAAACTGCAAGTTCTACTATCACAAATCGATGAAAAGTATTTCTTTGTAACAGAAGAAATCATTGCACATGCTGAGATGGTTTTAGGTGAAAAACTAAATGAGCATATCAATATCGGGCTAAGTGATCATATTGCCTTTGCGGCTGAAAATATTCAAAACAATATCATTGTGCGCAACAAACTTTTAAATGAGATCGAAATTCTTTATAGTGAAGAATTTTCAATTGCACAATGGGCTGTTGAATATTTAACACAGACATTGGAAATCCCATTTAGCTATGATGAGGCAGGTTATATTGCTATCCATATTCATAGTGCTCGCAGCGGGCGGACGGATAATAGTAAAAGTATCCGTGAAGTCACAATCGTTTCAGAAATCATTCATTTAATCGAGCAAGAATTGGGGATCAATATTCATGATGAAAAGATGAGCCTAAGTTATTCTAGGTTAGTCAATCATTTGCGCTTGTTTATTCACCGTTTTCAGCAAAATCAATATGCAGTACTGGATGATGAAATTTTAGATGTGGTCCGCAAGAAATATGCGGAGAGCTATGAAATCTCTAAAAAAGTCCAGGTTTTGTTAATGAGGAACTTTCACTATCAGGTTCCAAACGAAGAATTAGGTTATCTCGCGATTCATATCGAACGCTTGAGGATGACCAAATAAAAGAATAAGGGGAGAAACTAAAATGAAAGCATACATGCAAAGAATGGGACGTTCATTGATGCTTCCTGTAGCCGTATTACCGGCAGCAGCGATTTTGATGGGGATTGGTTATTGGATCGATCCAAACGTAATGACTGGATTAGGCGATCCGAATTTCTTATCTGTTTTCTTAGTGAAAGCAGGGGGCGCGATCATTGATAACTTACCAGTATTATTCGCGGTTGGTTTGGCATTAGGTATGTCTAAAGATAAAGACGGTGCAGCAGCCCTTAGTGGACTAGTAGCGTTCTTAGTTGTAACAACATTACTTTCAAGTGCAGCAGTTGGTGCGATGAAAGGAATTCCAGTTGAGCAGGTCGATCCTGCATTTGCGAAAATCGGTAATGCCTTTATCGGTATTTTATCAGGTTTGATCGCAGCTGCGATGTACAATCGTTTCAGCCAAGTGAAATTACCGATGGCTTTATCATTCTTTAGTGGGAAACGATTAGTACCGATCATGACTGCTTTAGCAATGTTAGTTGCTTCAGGCGTATTGTTCTTTGTTTGGCCAGTTGTCTTTTCTGGCTTAGTAACTTTTGGTGAATCTATCTCTAAATTGGGTGCTGTAGGTGCTGGTCTTTACGGATTCTTTAACCGTTTATTGATCCCGACAGGTTTACACCACGCTTTAAACTCAGTATTCTGGTTCGACGTAGCTGGTATCAACGATATTGGAAACTTCTTGTCAGGTGCTGGTGAAAAAGGTGTCACTGGTATGTATCAAGCTGGGTTCTTCCCAATGATGATGTTTGGTTTACCAGCTGGAGCATACGCGATTTATCGTAACGCTCGTCCTGAAAAGAAAAAAGCAACTGCTTCATTGATGATCGCAGCAGCTTTTGCTTCATTCTTCACAGGTATCACTGAACCATTAGAATTTTCATTCATGTTCGTAGCATGGCCATTATATGTATTACATGCTATTTTGACAGGTATTTCATTATTCATCTCAGCAATTTTCCACTGGACAGCAGGTTTTGCATTTAGTGCTGGACTAGTCGACTTTGTGTTAAGCTTACGTAATCCAATCGCGAACCAACCGTACATGTTGATCGTTCAAGGATTAGTAATGGCTGTTCTTTACTTCGTAGTATTCGACTTTGCAATCAAGAAGTTTAACTTGATGACACCAGGTCGTGAAGAAGGTGAAGGCGAAGAAACACCAGATGTTGCAACAAGTGGAGATAATAAATTCGCTGTATTAGCAAGCAGAATTTATCAAGGTCTTGGCGGAGATGCAAATGTTACTTCTATCGACAACTGTACAACTCGTTTACGTTTAACAGTGGCTGATACAAGTAAAGTCGATCAAGGGAAAATCAAAGCAACTGGCGTTCCAGGTGTGAAAGTCATTGATGATACAAATATTCAAGTGATCGTTGGGACAGAGGTTCAATTCGTTGCAGACGAAATGAATAAAATTCGTAATGGAGCTGCTCCAATTTCAGGTGAACCTGTAAAAAAGCCTGAAGTGAAAGAAGAAGTATCAACACCTGCTGCAACAACAAAAGAAACTGAGTTATTTGCAGTAGCGAACGGGAAAGTTATCCCGATTTCTGAAGTACAAGATGATGTTTTCTCAGCAAAAATGATGGGTGATGGATTTGCGGTCATTCCAACAGATGGTGAAGTAACAACACCAGTTGCTGGTAAAATCACTAGTATTTTCCCAACTAAACATGCCTTAGGAATCCAAACTGATTCAGGTATCGAAGTACTATTACACATGGGCTTAGATACAGTTGAACTAAAAGGTGCACCATTTACGCTTCATGTTGAAGAAGGGCAAATAGTAAAACAAGGCGATAAGATCGCTACAATGGATCTAGCTGCGCTTGAAGCGGCAGGTAAAAAATCAGATTTGATCGTTGTATTTACAAATCAAGATATTGTTGATAGCTATGATCTAGCTAAATCAGGTCAAGAAACTTCAGCCAATGATACAATTGGTAAAGTAACAGTAAAATAATAGCCGTTATTTACAGCTGAACAAAGATAGAGCCGTCGTGATTCTATCTCGTTCAGCTGTTTTTTTAACCCTCGTTTTATTTTTAATGTTTTTGTTCTCTTGCTTTATTTTTTTTCTATGCTATGGTTAATGTGTAATTGTTTTTAGGAGGAGATTATCTTGCGCGAATAAGGCTGGACACAAAGAAGTGCCAGTTGATGATCCTATGGTTTCTTTGTGTCATATTGATTGAATATGATGAAGAAAAGGGAGATAGATCAATGATTATTGTTAAAGGAAAGAATTCAAGAAAAATCGAGAAAGTCTGGGATTTAGTCAAGAGAGAGCACACTGGTAAGAAAGTTGCGGTTGTCGGATATTCTGGAGAGATTCCTTATAATTTTATTCGAGCAAAACAAATGCCAGCCTATGAAACAATGACAAGACATAATACGCTTAACGACTTAAAACGTTTTTTAAACGACACTAAAAATAGATTTGAAGCGATTATTCTTTATATTGATTGTGACACTCATATGATCGATCAAATTAAAGAGATGACAAGATCTTATCAAGAGAAATTTATTTTGACGGTTTATGATGAAAAGGAAATCGAGCAAGTCGTTGATAGAATTTAAGGTGGGAAAAACATGAAGGAAAATACAGAACGGTTGTTGGGACTGATCGAAAAATTTCAAACAGAGGAGCTTTCCCTGGATGATGCAATAGAGTTACGTCGCTTATCGGCTGAATTTGCAAATGTATGCGGCGAAAACGTCGAACGTAAGATGGATCAATTTTATAAAAAGTAATTTATTAAAAGGATGGTGCTTAAAACCATCCTTTTTTCTTTCTGTTTCACCACTTACAATTAGTAAGCATATAAGTTGTACTTTTTTTAAATAGGTATATAATAGCATTACAAAGGTCAATAAAGGTCAATTTAAAATCCTTTTACTGATCCTTTGAAGAAAATAGGAGGTTTGTAAATTATGGCAAAACAACATTATGACAGAAGTAAACCCCATGTAAATATCGGCACGATCGGTCATGTCGATCATGGGAAAACAACATTGACTGCTGCGATCACTACAGTATTAGGAAAAAAAGGCCTAGCAAACCCGCAGGACTATGCTAGTATTGATGCAGCACCAGAAGAAAGAGAACGTGGAATCACAATCAACACCGCCCATGTGGAATACGAAACAGACGCTCGTCACTATGCTCATATCGATGCTCCGGGACATGCGGATTACGTGAAAAATATGATCACAGGTGCAGCTCAAATGGATGGTGCGATTTTAGTCGTTTCAGCAACTGATGGTCCAATGCCGCAAACAAGAGAGCATATTTTATTGTCTCGTCAAGTCGGTGTTAAATATCTGATCGTCTTTCTTAATAAAACAGATTTAGTAGATGATGAAGAGTTGATCGATTTAGTTGAGATGGAAGTTCGTGAATTACTTAATGAGTACAATTTCCCAGGCGATGATACGCCGATCATCAAAGGCTCTGCATTAAAAGCACTTCAAGGAGATCCAGAAGCAGAAGCTGCCATCATAGAGTTGATGGATACTGTTGATTCATATATTCCTACACCTGAAAGGGATACAGATAAACCGTTATTACTACCAGTAGAAGATGTCTTTTCAATTACAGGACGAGGAACTGTTGCTTCTGGTCGTATCGACCGAGGAAAAGTGAGCGTTGGTGACGAAATTGAAATCGTAGGGATTAAACCAGAAACACAAAAAGCCGTGGTAACTGGAATAGAAATGTTCAGAAAAACATTGGATTATGGTGAAGCAGGAGATAATGTTGGTGTACTTTTACGTGGAATCACTCGTGATGAAATCGAACGTGGACAAGTAATTGCTAAACCGGGTTCCATTACTCCACATACAAAATTCAATGCAGAAGTCTATGTTCTTACAAAAGAAGAAGGTGGACGTCATACACCATTCTTTACAAATTATCGTCCACAATTTTATTTCCGAACA
Organism: Enterococcus sp. 9D6_DIV0238; assembly: GCF_002174455.2. Lineage (NCBI taxonomy): Bacteria > Bacillati > Bacillota > Bacilli > Lactobacillales > Enterococcaceae > Enterococcus > Candidatus Enterococcus dunnyi. The sequence continues at coordinate 348,830 of NZ_CP147246.1, read as the reverse complement.
ACTGATGTAACGGGAGTTGTTGAACTCCCTGAAAATGTTGAAATGGTTATGCCGGGTGACAATGTGACGATCGATGTTGAATTGATCCATCCAATTGCTGTTGAAAAAGGAACGACCTTTTCAATTCGCGAAGGTGGACGCACAGTCGGATCCGGCATTGTGACAGAAATAGAAAAATAGAAAACGTCGTACTAAGCGTGTATGTCAAAACAAAAATCTGTTTTGACGTATACGCTTTTTTATTATATGATATGGACTAAAAAAAGGGAGCGTTCGTTAATGGAGTGTTCGGTTTTGAGGGTAGATGCATTTACTAAGGTCATTGGGCAAGGGAATCCAGCAGGTGTTGTCTTAAACGGTGATCAGTATAGTACAAAAGAGATGCAGGAAATTGCGAAAAAAGTCGGCTTTAATGAAACAGTTTTTTGTTGTGCGAGTGATCATGCGGATATCAAATTACGATATTTTACACCAGGACACGAAACACCATTATGTGGTCATGCGACGATGGGGAGTATTTTTGCTTTATATCATGGAAAAGGAAATCAAAAGCGAGTCATTGAAACGAAAGCGGGGCTTCTTTCGGTCGATTATAATGATGAACAATGTGAAATCACGATGACTCAAGCGGAACCAAAGTTTATCGACTTTATGGGAGATAAAAAAGCGCTTTGTCAGAGTTTAGGGATCGAAAAGACAGATCTTGATCCCAGTTTACCGATTCAATATGGAAATACAGGCTCATGGACCTTGCTAGTTCCGGTTAAAAATGAAACAGTTTTGGACAAAATGTCAGCAGATACACAATGTTTTCCTGAGCTGTTGACTGAAATGTCAAAAGCTTCTGTTCATCCTTTTGCAGTGCTTTCAAAAGAAGCCGCTGTGATGACTGCAAGGCATTTTTCATCCCCATTTTCAGGAACGAAAGAAGATTCTGTTACTGGTACCGCTTCTGGTGTGATGGGAGCTTATGCTCTAAACCATATTTATCTTGATGATCAGAGAAAAGAAATCACTGTTTTCCAAGGGAAACATGTAAACAGATCAGGACAGGTTTTGGTTGATGTGATCAGAGGGGAAAAGGCAGCTCATTCGGTCAGAATAACTGGCACAGCCTGTTTGAACGAAGAGATAAAAATAACATTAGATGAGTAAAAAACGAGACAAAACTGAAAATCAGTTTTGTCTCGTTTTTTTCTAAATCATGATCAATGATGGTCTAAAAGTAGATTATTCAGTAATTCTGTAACGATTTGTACCAATTACAACGTACTTCTTAACGTTGAGATCTATTTCTAAGAATACGGCGAATCCCGTGAACATTTTTTTGCTTTTCAATAGGTGCGTTGTCAATGATCAATAGTGCGATCATAACATAGGCGATAAAACTTTCTCTGGAATAAAGGGTATAACGTGAAACCCAGGCAGTTGCATATTTTTCTTTATAATCCCGTAATCCTTGAAAAGAATAAAAGCGAGAGCCAAATTCATAAACAAGATAAGCGATCCGTTCTTGGATAAAGCTTTTTCTCGATGTTCCTACATTCGATAAGGGAGCCATTCCTAAATTGAAGTAAGCTAAGCCTTCTTCTTGCATATGTTGGAATAAGGAGATAAAAAGATAGTCCATTACGCCAGAGGGAGCTTCCTTGCTGTATCTCATTAAATCGATCGTTCCTTCTTCTTTTGTGTAAGTCGGCATGATATTTGCAAATGCAATGATTTTTCCTGATTGATTTTTCGCTACAGCGATTTGGCTGCGAGCTAGGTAATCTTCATTGAAAAAACCGAGAGAAAATCCTTTTTCTTTGCGGCTGCCGAGCCACTCATCTGAAACTTGTTTTAGCTCTGACACTAACTCATCTGAAAAAGGAGGGGACAGAACCTCGAAAGAATAGTTCTCTTTAGTGAAACGATTCATGACAGCCCGCTCACTTTTCATTTTTTTGCCGGATAAAGTAAAGCTTGGTAAATCAACATGAGCCTCTTCGCCCATTTTAATGAAATCATAGCCAAACTCGTGTAAAAACATTACACATTCTTCTGAAACTTCATAGAAAACAGGCAAATATCCCCAACGATCAGCTTCGTTGATGAACTGTTCGATCGCATCAGAAAAATCTTCTTTATTCCCGGAAGGATCTCCCATAACGATGCATTTGTTGTTGATCGTTTTAAATTGTATCAAGACAGTATCTTCCTGAGCACTATTTTGATAAATATACATATCTTTGTCACCAAGAAAAACCAATTGACTGTCAGTATTTCCTCCATAATTCAGCAAAAGTGATAATGCCCGTTCGTCATCTAGCGGCATACCGATTTTATAGCGTTTGCCTTCGAGATAACGAATGAATAAGTAGCTGACTAAAGTGACCAGTAAAATACCAATAAGACCAGATAACCAAATTTTCTCAGATGGGAATAAGAAAAAGGAAATAAATTTGTGCTTGTGGTGAGGGAAGGCCGGCAAGTTATAGACACCGATCACGATATATAAGATTGTCAGCGTTAGAAAAATCACGCCATCGACTGTGATCATCTCCCAAGAATACACAAGTTGTTCTCTAAATAATTGTCGCTTAGAAAAGACAATGATAAGTAAAAGTAAACTTAGAAATAAAATCACTCCCCAGCTAAAATCTTTCATAAAGGTATAACCAAGTGTAATGACGATCAATCCGATCGTGGGAAAATAAGCACGTTTCACACGAGCCGCGATGCCTCTACCAGTAATCAAGAGCAAAAAGCCTAGTAAAATTGCTGGAATTTGTGTAATGATCCGAAAAGAAAGTGGATTTAGCTGTTTGAGCCAAGTCAACTCTATAAAAGCTTCAGGAATCGTAGCTGATAAAACAATCATAATTCCAGAAAAATACATTAGGAAAACGACAAATTTATGTGCTACTTCAGTTGAAAGCTCTCTGGGAATACCAGAATATCTTTTATTTAAGGAATAACTCAAATTATTCATGAAGAAAATCACACCGATCAGAAACGGTATAATATAGTAAAAGAGTCGATAAAGTAGGATCCAAGCAACGACAACCTCGCGAGAGATACCGAGCGCAGATAATCCGAGGATCATCAATAAGTCGAAACTACCAAGTTCCCCAGGAATCATCGAAACGATTCCGATAACAGAAGCAGCAATAAATAATGGGATGATTTGTAATGGATTCATTTTGACACCCATCAGCATACCGATCAACAAGAAGCTGCCTAAAACGCCTGTCCATTCCATGAAAGAGGTCAAGATCAAGCCAGCACGCGTTTTTCTATCGATATCCCCGATATAATTGTCTTTCTTGAAAAAACTAACAAGTAGTACGATCGGAAAATACAGACTACCGCCAATTAACCAAACCCAATATTGTTGGATATAGTCATTTGTATGTCCCAGTGTTACTAATAAAAATGAAATAAGACTATAGATTGAAAGACCCGACATCAAAAATAGTAAAATTTTCGAAAGTGCCTGAACAACTCTTTTACCATCTTTTTCTTTACCGTAGAATTCAGAGCGTAGTCCGATACTGATCAATCCGCCGAAGCCTGCAATATTATTGATCGTATTGATCATCCAGCTGCTTTCAAATAGAAATCTTTTCTTGGGATGTTGTCCTAGTATCTTGTTGAGGATTACATCATAATTAAGCATCGGCAGCACAGAGACCAATCCAATAAGCAGCATCAAAGCAATTTTCCAAAGAGGAATATCTTGAAAAACGATACCTAATTGATTGAATGAGATCGTTTTACTGATCGTAAGAAGTTCACGCAAGATGATAATAATAACTGAAAAAATAAAGATTATTTTAAAATAACTGATTCGTTCCTTGAACCATTGCAGCATTTTTTTCACTAAATACACCTACTTTTCTAATAAAAATGAGAGCACTTCTTGATTAAATAACTCAGGATTCTTTCTTGCAAAAGAGTGTCCTTGTCTGGGGACTAAAACAAATGAAGCCTTCGGAATATTTTTTGCCAGATACATCGAATGGGCACGTTTGATCACATCGTATTTTCCGACAATAACTAATGTCTTAGCTCTAAATTGGCTTAAATCAGTTGTTGAGACATCGATATCTTTTCGCATCAACTGAATAACTGGCAAATATCTTTTTGCTGTTTCACTAATCACTGCAGCTAGGCGAACTAACAGATATTCTAATTCCGTTAATCCTCTAAAAAAAAGTTTGACTCCTGAAACGGTTGTATTACCAGCGTTTAATACAAGTCGATGAACAGCTTTGGGGTACTTTTTAGTGAAGACCATTGCAACATTCGCACCATCGCTGAAACCGACAAAATCAGCTTGCCGAATATCCTCCTGCTTCATAATCAAATGTAAATCTTCTGCCATTTGGTTAAATGACAAGGTAGTACTTTGATTCGTAGAACGCCCATGTCCGCGGCTGTCTACGGTGATCACTTTAAAATGTTGACTGAATTCAGGTAACTGTTTTTCGAAATATTTTCCGCTTCCGCTATTGCCATGAAGAAGAAATAAAGGGAAGCCGGTGCCGCAAATTTCGTAATAGATTTGACTGTGATCAGCTGCTAATAACACTCTTTTTTCTCGTTTCATTTTATTCCCACCTGTCGTTCTTAGTATATCGGTTTTTGACTCGTTTTCAAACCGAAAAGATATTTATTTAGGAACCTTTTATTAAAGAATAATAAAGAATTCAGCATTTATTTAGATTTTTTTTTTAGAATAACGTATGATAAGTAATACCTTAAAAAAGTTTGGATGATATGATGGGCAAATTAGCGAGATTATTTAAAAGATCACTATTATTAATATTATTACTATTGATTATTGTAGCGGGTTATCTTGGCTACGACATTCGTAAAAATGTCAAACATGTGATGACGTTTGAAGCAGAGGTCGAGGAAGCTGTGAAGGAAAACAACATTCCTGAATATAAGAATGTGATTTTAGCAATTATTTATACAGAGTCAAAAGGTAGAGCAGACGACCTGATGCAAAGTAGTGAGAGTGTCTATGGTCAACGACATATGATCGGAACGACCAAAGAAAGCATTGACGCAGGTGTCGCTTACTTAGCTCAATCAGTTGAAAAGGCTGAAGCAGCTGGTTGTGATCAGTGGACTGCGGTGCAGGCTTATAATTTTGGATTGGATTATATTGAATTTGTTAAAGAACGCGGAGGCAAAAATACGGTTCGTTTAGCTGAAGAGTATTCAAGAGATGTTTTGGCTCCTTTATTAGGAAATGACGAGCAAAAAATGTATCGTTATTATCGGCCGCAGGCAGTTTTTCATAACGGTGGTTTTTTATATCGTAATGGCGGAAACATGTTTTATGCAGATATTGTCAAGATGAACATGCAATTTATCAAATGGCTCAAATAAGTAACTACATAATCCTTGAGAATGATCGTTTGTTGAAATTATACGAATTCTCAAGGATTTTCTTGAAGTTCTTTCTATTAACAAGTAAACTAAAGAATGTGTATCTTTAACAAGGAGAAAGTAGGGAAGCTAATTCATGGCAAATAATTTTGATATAAAACAGGGTCTGACTCAATCGGAGGTAGAAGAGAGAAAGAGGCAAGGCCTACAAAATGATTACGAAGAAAATGTTGCAAAATCAACGAAAGACATTATTTACGACAATGTAATGACCTTGTTCAACTTTTTGAACTTTGCCATTGCTGTCTGTTTATTTTTTGTTGGGGCTTATTCTAATCTAGCCTTTCTAGCAATTATTTTAGTCAATATGGGTATGGGGATCTATCAAGAGATACATGCCAGAAATTTAGTCCAAAAGTTATCGATCGTTGCCAAAGAAAGCGTACATGTCGTACGTGATGGAAAAGAAGTCGAGATCGATACCAAAGAATTAGTCATGGACGATATCGTTGTGATTGCAGCAGGTGAACAGGTTCCTTCTGATTTAGAAGTAATTGAAGGAAAAGCAGAAGCAAATGAAGCCCTGCTGACGGGGGAATCTGATTTGATCGAAAAAGTGAGTGGAGATATCCTACTTTCCGGCAGTTTTTTAGCGAGTGGACAAGTCTATGCTAAAGTTATCCATGTCGGAGCTGAAAACTATGCGGTCAAAATTACAGCGGAAGCAAAGGTCCATAAACCAATTCAATCAGAGCTAGTAAACTCAATTCGAAAAGTATCGAAATTTACCAGTTTAGTGATCATTCCATTGGGTATCATTTTATTTTTAGAAGGATTTTTGATCAGAGATGCAGGTCTAAAAGGATCTGTGGTCGCTTCAGCAGCTGCTTTGTTAGGGATGCTGCCAAAAGGATTGGTTTTACTGATTAGTATCGCGTTGACAACAGGTGTTGCCAAGCTAGCTAAAAAACGAATTTTAGTTCAAGATATGTATTCTATCGAAACGTTGGCACATGTCGATACACTATGTCTAGATAAAACAGGGACGATCACCGAAGGAAAAATGAAAGTCCAAAAAGTAACAGTGCTTCATGCTGAATATCACGAGAACTTTCCACAGATTATAGGAAGTTATCTAGCTGAAAGTACAGATAATAATATTACGATGCAAGCGATTCGAGATCATTTTGACTTATCAAATCGTTATGGTGCAGAACAAACTTTACCATTTTCTTCTGAGAGAAAATGGGGAGCGATCGATTTTACCGAGCTTGGGACTGTGTACCTTGGAGCGCCTGAAAAATTATTCTCAGCTGAACGGCTACCTAAAGAAGTTTTAGATGCTCAGGAAAATGGCTATCGTGTGCTGATGCTGGGGATTGCTGAACACATTCGTTTGGATGAGCAAACGATGCCGCACCTAGAGCCTTTAGCTGTGTTAGAAATCGATGATCCAATTCGCCAAAATGCAAATGAGACACTAGCTTATTTACGTGAAGAAGGCATTGATTTAAAAGTCATTTCCGGAGATAATCCAGTGACGGTATCGAATATCGCTCGCCGAGCAGGTTTGTTCGGTTATGAGTCATATATCGATTTATCTACTTTAGATACAGAAGAACAGGTTCGTAAAGCAGTACATGAGTATACAGTTTTTGGTCGAGTGACACCACAGCAAAAACGAATCATCGTTCGTGAACTAAAAGATAATGACCATGTTGTCGCGATGACTGGTGATGGAGTAAATGACGTTTTAGCTTTACGTGAAGCAGACTGCAGTATTGCAATGGCAGAAGGAGACGGCGCAACAAGACAGATTTCTAATTTGGTTTTACTGGATTCTGATTTTACGACCTTGCCGGATGTTTTATTTGAAGGGCGTCGTGTGGTCAATAATGTCACAAAAGTTGCCAGTATCTTTTTCATTAAAACGATCTATTCATTCATTTTATCCATGATCTGTATGTTCACTGCAATCGCATTCCCATTTATACCGATTCAGATTACATTGATCGATTTGGCTATTGAAGGCTATCCAGCTTTCTTCCTGTCATTCGAAAGTGATAAGCGGAAGGTTAATGGGAAGTTCTTACCTACGGCTTTGAGAAATGCTTCTGTAAATGCCGTATTAGTTGTGTTAAACATCGTTGCTGTTTACCTGCTTGCTCAAGGACGAGGGTTTAGCCAAATGGAAACAACGACTCTAATGTATTATCTATTGATCGGGATCAGTTGTATGGCTGTTGTTAGAGCGTGTTTACCGTTTAATCCATTACGGATTTTCCTTGCGGTAACAACCATCGGCGGTATTTATGTTGCAGCGATGCTGTTCCACCATATTTTAGAAGTCGGATTTTTAACTAGCCAAACGTTACCGATCTTCGCTGTGATGATGGTGATAAATATTGTCGTAAGAATCATCATTGGATTTTATCAAATGAAACGCGCAGGTAAAACAATCAAGGAGCTTTAAAAGTGAGTGAAAAATAAGGAGGGGAAATGATGAGCGGCGAATATCAAATGCGCAAAACGATTGGAAAATGTTTTCGGTCTTCAACAGATAATTTTAATGGAGTCGTTCGAATCTATGGCAGTCCTTATATGTATCGTGTGATCAACGGTATCCCTGAAAAGGGTGCAATGTTGGAAGTCGTTGATTTTTCTAGTACAGAATTATTTGTAACTGTAAACAACTATTTATTCGAAAGTGATGTGAATTATATTGATAATCCTTAATATTTTAATTTTTATTGTCGTTCTTATTTTAATTTTGGTACTTGTTTCAAAAATGGTGATCATTGTACAGCAGGGAGAAGTGAAGATCGTTGAAAGCTTTGGTAAATATGTTAAAACGATCGATCCAGGGCTTCATTTTCTAATTCCTGTACTTTACAAGGTTAGAGGAAGAGTATCACTAAAGCAAACGCCTTTAGAAATCGAGTCTCAAAGCGTGATTACCAGAGACAATGTAATCGTGGAAGTTGATGAAGCAATCAAGTACCATGTAACCGATGTTCGTGCATTTGTTTATGACAACGAAGATTCTGTGACTTCGATGATTCAAGATTGTCAATCAAATCTACGCGGTATCATTGGGAAAATGGATTTGAATGAAGTACTGAATGGTACGGAAGAAATCAATGTGAGTTTATTCGAAAGTGTCAAAGACATTACTGCTGGGTACGGCTTATCTATCGATAGAATCAATATCGGAGAAATCTCAGTTTCAGATGAAATCGTTAATTCAATGAATAAATTGATCACCGCCAGTAGAGATAAAGAATCAACGATCACTATTTCTGAAGGTAGAAAGCAATCGATTATTTTGGATTCTGAAGCGAATGCGTCGCAAATGCAGATCGATGCTGAAGCACGTGCTAAACAGACAAAAATCGACGCTGAAGCTCGAGCTGAACGTACGAAAATCGATGCCGAAGCCGAAGCAGAAAGAATTCGCATTACAACTGAAGCCGAAAGACAAAGGATTTTTGCATTGAATCAGGCAATCAAGGATAGTGATTTAAATGATCAAGCCTTAGCTTATCTTGGAATAGAAGCATTTAAAGAAGTGGTGAAAAGTGATACTAATACAGTGATCTTACCAAGCAATATGACTGAATTAGGAAATATTCCTGTAGCAAAAGAATTATGGTCCGCTCAAGATAAGAAAGAGCATTCGACTCCAGAACTTTAAGGGAAATATCGTATTAAACAAGAAAAGAAAACGGTAAGCTGATTATCTGTCTTCTTTTTTTGTTTATATCATGATTTAGGTGACCATATTTATTTTATGTAAACTATAAAAAAGGATTTTTGAGTGAAGAAAATAAATAGGCAATTTACTTGAAAATAATGTTAAATATGATACAATGAACCATGTGTAATTGTGTCTTTTTAAAATCGCGCTGAAGGTTTCAGTGCTTTTTTACTGACTATCACGTGAATTAGCTTTTGGCTTTTTTTAGGAGGTGAGAACAGTGGCACAAAGAATTCCTCAAGAAGTGATCGAGGAAGTGAGGCAACGAACAAACATCGTTGATGTTGTTGGACAGTACGTTCAATTGAAAAAATCCGGCAAGAACTATATGGGTCTATGTCCGTTCCACGAAGAACGTTCCCCTTCATTTTCGGTAGCAGAAGACAAGCAGATATTTCACTGTTTTGGTTGCGGAAAAGGTGGAACTGTTTTTAATTTTCTACAAGAAATAGAAGGAATCAGTTTTCCTGAGTCGGTAAAAAGAGTCGCGGAGCTTGAAAATATTCCGGTATCTATCGACTGGAGCAATTCTTATGATGCGGATACAGCTGAAAATAGCCAAAATCGTAAATTGATCGAGCTGCATAAAAAAGCTGCTGATTTATATCACCATGTATTGATGAACACGCAAATCGGCGAGCCTGCGTTGAACTATTTACTAGAACGTGGCTTGACGAAAGAGTTGATTGAAACATTTAAAATCGGCTTTGCTCCGAAAAAAAGAGATTTTTTAAGCCAGGTTTTCCAAAATGAACAAACAGCCGAAGAATTGTTTAAAGAATCAGGTTTATTTATTCAAAGAGACAACGGTGAATTTTTGGATCGTTTTTATCAGCGTGTGATGTTTCCTATCAATGATGATCGTGGAAATATTATTGCTTTTTCTGGACGATTGCTCAAAACAGAAGATTTTTCTGGCGAAGACATGCCTAAATACCTCAATAGTCCCGAGACCGTCTTATTCAATAAAAGAGATACACTCTTTAACTTTGATAAGGCCCGTAAAGAAATTCGTAAAGAGAATACAGTCTTTTTGTTCGAAGGCTTTATGGATGTGCTTGCTGCTTGGCAGGCTGGCATCACTAGTGGTGTTGCCTCGATGGGAACCAGTTTGACGAATGAACAAATCCGAAAGCTAGAGCGAGTCGCTCAAGAACTTGTTATTTGTTACGATGGGGATAAAGCAGGGATCGAAGCAACCAATCGGGCGATTTCCTTATTAAGTGACCATAGTCGTTTTAAGTTGAGTATCGTTAGTATCCCGGAAAAGCTTGACCCGGATGAGTATTTAAGGAAATACGGCAGTGATTCTTTTCGTGAGCTTGCACTTCATGGTCGCGAGACAGTTTTCAGCTTTAAAATGCAGTATCATCGTTTATCAAGAAATATGAACAACGAAAAAGAACAGCTGGACTATGTTAATGATTTACTCCAAGAGCTGCTACTTGTTCAGTCACCATTAGAAAAAGACCGTTATCTGAACCAACTTGCTCAGGAATTTCAATTATCCTTTCATTCTTTGGAAGAACAGTTGAGACAACTTGAAACACAACAGCGTTCCGTCAAAAGAAGCGAACGACAGCAAGCAACAGCACCGCCGCCTGTTTTAGAAATAGACGGGATGATCGAACCACCTGAATTTTTTGAAGAAGAAGCGATGCCGTCTGCTCAAAATAAATTGCCTTTGACTCAAGTAGAAAAGGCAGAGCGAACATTGATTTATCGTTTAATGAATGAACAGGGGATTCGTAATCAGGTCATGCAGCTGGCTGACTTTAGTTTTGCTCATGATCAGTATCAAGAATTATATTTACTTTTGGATGGCTATATGAGTATTCATAGTGATTTTTTACTAGCTGATTTTGTTGATTATTTGAAAGAAGATTCGACAAAGAAACTCGCTATTGATATCTCTCTTCAAAAGATTTCTGAAGAAAGTTCGGATCGTGAAATTGCAGATGTCATACGAGTGATCCAAAATTCCAGCTTGGAAGAACAAATTTCTTTGAAACAACAGCAAAAAAAGGAAGCAGAACGTATCGGCAACAAACAATTAGTTGATGAATTATCCATTGAAGTCATCGGCTTAGTAAGACAATTGCAAAAAAGTCGTACAGCCTCTTAACGAACTGTTCAAGAGCATGTATTTGACTATTATTTATAGATTTAGCTGAATGGAAAAATGAAGGGGGCCTTCTTTTCATGGAAAAAGAAACAGAAAAAAAATATGCAGCTGCACTGGCAGCCTTTATCAAGAAAAACAAGCCTAAAGGAACTGTTTTTTATGATGATTTAACAAACACATTAGCAACACCATTTACATTGAATGCAGATGAAATGGAAAAATTGATTCAAAAAGTTGAAGACGCTGGAATCAGTGTTGTAGATGAAAATGGCGACCCTAGTGAACATAGTCTGAAAAAAGATGAAAAAGTTGCTGAAAAGGCCCAAATGGAAGATTTATCTGCTCCTACGGGTGTCAAGATCAATGACCCTGTGCGTATGTACCTAAAAGAAATCGGCCGCGTTCAATTACTGACAGCGGCAGAAGAAGTTGAACTTGCCTTGAAGATCGAAGAAGGCGATCAAGAAGCGAAACAGCGTTTAGCTGAAGCTAACTTACGTTTGGTTGTTTCTATTGCAAAACGTTATGTTGGCCGTGGTATGCAGTTCCTTGATTTGATTCAAGAAGGAAATATGGGCTTGATGAAAGCCGTTGAAAAATTTGATTATCGTAAAGGGTTCAAGTTTTCAACCTATGCGACTTGGTGGATCCGTCAAGCAATCACACGTGCGATCGCTGACCAAGCAAGAACGATCCGGATTCCAGTGCATATGGTAGAAACGATCAATAAATTGATCCGAATCCAACGTCAATTACTGCAAGATTTAGGCAGAGAACCAACGCCGGAAGAAATCGGAGCAGAAATGGATCTACCTACTGAAAAAGTACGTGAGATTCTAAAAATCGCTCAAGAGCCAGTTTCTTTAGAAACACCGATCGGTGAAGAGGACGATTCTCATCTTGGTGATTTTATCGAGGATCAAGATGCAACAAGTCCGGCTGAACATGCAGCTTATGAATTGTTGAAGGAACAATTAGAAGATGTCTTAGACACACTAACTGACCGTGAAGAAAATGTTCTTCGTTTGCGTTTCGGTTTAGATGACGGACGTACTCGCACATTAGAAGAAGTTGGAAAAGTTTTTGGTGTAACTCGTGAGCGTATTCGTCAAATCGAAGCGAAAGCATTGCGTAAATTACGCCATCCATCTCGTTCTAAACAATTGAAAGACTTTTTAGAATAAGAATGGGTACAGTTAAAAATGAATAAAAATAGCTGATAGGACGCTGTTTATCTAAGTTTTAAAGTGAAGCAAAACTTTTGTTTAGTTTTGCTTCACTCTTTTTTTAAATAATCGTAACAAAAAAGTTAGATAGTACATATTGGAAGAACAGCATTTTTATGGTAGATTAGATTTACTTGAATGATAGAATGTGAGGCGGAATGAATGACGAAACAATGTCCAAATTGCGGAACTGAAATAGATAATAAAGAAGAAGTCTGTCCAAACTGTGGTCATTCTTTTAAAGAAGACCAAAAAAGTGAAAAGATTTCAACTGAGGAAACGAACACTGAAGCGACGATCAATGAGGAAGAATCATCCTCAAGTTTTCTTAATAAGGAACAAAATGAAAATATTGAATGGTCTGAATTGAAAGATATGAGTATTGGTCATGTAATGACGATGTTCAATGAGCAGCAAGAAGATACAAGTGCGACTGCTGAGGAAATCACAAATGACTCTGAGGAAATAGTCGAAGAGAAAAAGACTAACCTCGAAGACACAGCTGCGTTAGCCCAATATATCAATGACCATAAAAATGAAGAAATAAAAGACGAGTTATCTTCTGATGAGAAAACAAAAGATGCTGAAAAGACCAATGAAAATGAAGAGCTTGAAGAGCCAATGACTTCTGAAGAGACAGAACAAGCGGCTGAGCCGGAAGTAGAATCTACTGATAAAGGACAAGATGAAGTGAAGCCTATAGAAGAGGATAAAAAGCAGAATGAAAAACCGATAAATAATACATCAAAAGAAGGAATTTCTAAATTCGTTAAACCAGAAGAAAAACCAATCGGTCCTAAAGCATTACCAAAAGAAACAACTGAAATCCCTTCAAATAGTAAAAAGCCAGAAGAAATCGAAATGGACGCAGCACCGATCTTTTTTAAAGATGGGGAAGAAGGATCGTCTTCTGCTAAAGATCATTTCGCTAAACCGGCGGCTCCATCTAGTAAAGCTGAACCTAAATCTGACAATCCAAAACCATCAAAACCAAAAAACTATAAAAAATTATCGATTATTTTGGCGGCGGTCGTAGTACTAGCAGGAGGATCGTGGTTTGCTTATAGCCAAACACAAAAGAAATCTTCTGATGGAACAAAAGTGTCTGAAACGAATGAAAAACTTGCTTCTCAAACAGAAAAAGAATTGAATAGTTATTTTACAGATGATAAACAGCTGTTTATCAAGCCGGAGATGGTCAATCTTAGTCCGAAAACCATCAAAGAAAATTTGGACACATTGAAAGATGATAAAGATCACAAAAAACTACAAACATTGTATGATAAAGTGACGACGAAGCAGGCTGCACTTTCACAGGTCAATGAGCTATTTGATCAACCAGTTATTTCTGGAAACAAATTAAATGATGTTGCAATCAAGGCCGATAAAAAAGTCGATATTAGTAAATATGATGAAAAAGATGCTTTTGACAAATTGATCAACCAAGGAATCAATCAAGCAATCGCACAATATGATCAATTACAAAAAGCCAAAGCTGCAGTTGAAGTTGTCTACAAGGATAACCAAACGACTGAAGCCTTGACAAGAGAAACCTATAATGCTGCAAAAGCCGAAGTCGATCAAGTCAAGAGTGAAACGTTACGTAAGCCGTTAACAGAAGCACTGGCAAAAGCTGATCAAGCATTGACTGAACTAGAAACAGCAAATGCAGCACAACAGCAAGCGGCATCTGCTCAAGCGAGCGGACAGTCGTCAGCGGGGAACACAGCAGTTTATGATGAGCAAGGAAATACTGTACAACCTGCAAATGGCGGACAACCAGATGCAAGTACATTCACACCCGCAAATGCTGATGGTGTTTATACAGCTCCTGTTTATACGGCAGATGCAAATGATGTTAGCGATATGAGTAACCCAGCATGGGTTTGGGCACCTGGGATTCAAGATAAAGTCATTGCTACTTGTATTGAACGTGGATACATTACAGCAGGTAATTACTCATTACAACCCGCTAGAATCATTGATGGGGAAGGCTATTATAACCTCTATGGTGGAGATGGTCAGTATTTAGTTACGATCAATGCTAAAACAGGCTGGTTCAAAGGAAATGCTTCAAGAAATGCTGGAAGATGATCATTTTTTGAGAAGAAATAGATGAGGCAAAGGTCTTTGTACTTTTGTCTCGTTTTCCTTCTGAATCAATCTATATAGGCGCTTATGCAAGCACGAAACAGAAAAAATGAGTTTCTGCATTTTTAAAGACATCACTGATTGTCTTGATAAACGCCCTATGGTGAAAATAGCCAATGACGATTGGCTAAATACAAGGAGAAACAGTATGGAAAAAAAAGAATATAACACATTCAAAGAAGGGGTAATGGCTTGTGTACCAACCATTTTAGGCTATTTAGGCATCGGAATCGCTGCAGGAGTCGTTGGGAAAAACGTTGGCCTATCGATTTTGGAAATTGCTTTAATGTCCATTTTGGTTTATGCCGGAGGTGCACAATTTATCATTTGCGGCATGCTTGCAATACATTCACCAGTTTCTGCAATTATCTTTACCACTTTTTTAGTAAATTTACGTCATTTTTTGATGAGCATGTCCGTTGCGCCATATTTTAAACAAGAGCCTCTGATCACAAGTATCGGGATCGGAACACTTCTGACAGATGAATCTTATGGGGTTTTGATGTCAGCTTTAAATAATGAAAATCGTGTCTCTTCGGCATGGACACACGGCTTGAATATCACAGCTTACGCTGCTTGGATTTTCGCCACCGTTATCGGAGGATTATTGGGTACTTGGATTCCAGATCCAAATTTACTTGGCTTGGATTTTGCGTTAGTTGCGATGTTTGCCGGCTTATTCATATTACAATTGGATGATCCAATAAAAAAACATACCAAAGAAACATTGATCGTTTTAGGAACGGTGATCGTTTCACTTTATCTATTTATGGGATTCTTTTCCCCAGAACTTTCTGTTTTATTTTCTACACTATTAGGTTGTACAGTTGGGGTGGTGAATTATCGTGATGAATAATTATGTGCTGCTGACTATTTTAGGATGTTCATTAGTTACTTGGATTCCGCGGATTTTACCGTTCCTGATCTCAAAACGTATAGATTTTCCTAAATGGTTTTTACGATTTTTATCGTTTATTCCTATTTGTATCTTGACTGCACTTTTATTTCAGAGTATTTTAGAGGCTCAGACAACAGGTTTCCCCCGGGTAAAAGTAATAGAAGCATTAGGCTGTATTCCCACTTTACTCGTAGCTATTCGTACGAAAGACTTAATGAAAACCGTTTTAGTCGGGATTGTAACGGTAGCTTTACTACGCATTTTTTTAGGCTAAGGCCAGAAGGAGCATACTATGAACGAATTATTAGCAAAAATTTTTACCGCATTGGTGATCGATGAAAATGACGGATATTACTTTTTACAAAAAAACGGGATCACTTTTCGTTTAGCAAAAGAAGAAGGAGCTCATGAAATCGGTGAGGCAGTTGAAGGATTCGGCTACTTAAATCAAAAACAAGAGCCGGAAATGACAACGGTGATCCCAGCAGCTCGAATCGGTCAATTTGCTTTCGGGACGGTAACGGGTACTAGAAGAGATCTGGGCGCTTTTGTCGATATTGGCTTAAAGGATAAGGATGTAGTAGTATCTCTTGATGAATTGCCTGTTATGCGCGAATTATGGCCTAAGAAAGATGACCAACTAATGATTGCACTCAAAGTCGATGACAAAGACCGTATTTGGGGTGAATTAGCAGATGAAAAATTGTTTAAAGCAATGGCTAAGCCTGGAACTGAAGACCTTAAAAACAAAAATGTCAGCGGCATCGTTTATCGTTTAAAGATGGCAGGTACTTTTGTTCTAACAGATGATTTTCAAATTGGCTTTATCCATCCTTCCGAACGTTATCAAGAGCCGCGTTTAGGTGAGAAAGTAAATGGCAGAGTCATTGGTGTGCGTCCTGATGGTGTGCTGAATCTTTCATTGAAACCTAGAGGATATGAAGTCATTAGTGATGATGCCCTGATGATTTTGACCTTCTTAGAAAGAGCCGCTGATCATAAAATCCCTTTTACTGATAAATCGAATCCTGAGGAAATCAAGCAGACATTCGGTATCAGCAAAGCTCAATTCAAGCGGGCGATCGGCAGCTTGCTAAAACAAGGGAAGATCAAGCAGGAATCTGGCTTTACTATTTTATTGGAAAAAGAAGAGAAATAAATCTTTTTTCATTCTAATTGAGAATCACTTGCAAATGTTCTTCAGTTATTTTATACTAATTATAATTTAATTCTAGGAATTACATTCCTAGTTTAAAATCATTCTAAATAAGGGGCTGCCAACTATGGATTCAACTGCTGCTTTAAAGAAAACGAAACAACAATTGCATGAATCTGGATTCAAACTAACGCCTCAACGAGAAGCAACGGTTTTAGTCTTACTAGAAAATGAAAAAGATCACTTATCAGCAGAAGAAATTTATTTTTTAGTCAAACAAAAAAGCCCTGAAATTGGTTTAGCAACTGTTTACCGCACACTGGAAATATTGACGGATCTAAAGGTCGTCGATAAAGTAAGTTTTAATGATGGATTAGCCCGTTATGATTTACGTAAAGAAGGTGCAAAGCATTTCCATCATCATTTGCTATGTTTGGAATGCGGCAATATTCAAGAAGTAGAAGAGGACCTTCTCGGTGAAGTCGAGCAAGTGATCGAGCAACGCTATCATTTCATGGTGAAAGATCATCGCTTAACCTTTCATGGTATTTGTGAAGAATGTCAGCAAAAAAAGAAAAATCAAACAAAAGAATAGTGTTCTATTTGAAAAAGCCAAACGTGTATTTTAGATACTTTTGTTTGGCTTTTTGTCGTTTATTTGCAAAAATGATTGACAATCCTTGAAGAATCTCATACAATAGCTTCAATAAACAATAAAAGTATCGATAAGAACTAGTAAGATAAGACAGTTGTACAGAAAGTAGCCGGTGGTTGAGAGGCGCACAAACTTGGATTATCCGAATTCCTCTTTGAACTTCACACCGAATGAAGTAGGCTGTGACGGTTAGTGCGCGCCCGTTATTGTGCCAGGGTATATATTTGTACCTATTAAGGCAATGAGTGTGAGCTGATTGTAAACAAAGGTGGTAACACGAGTCAATACGTCTCGTCCTTTTCAGAAATGAAAAGGCGAGGCTTTTTTTATTGTTTGAGTACTAGAAAAATGAGGGGGAGTTATTCTATGAGTTTTAAAGCATTAAGCAAGACAATCGATTTTGATCAAGTAAAATCTTTGTCTACATTAACGAAAGAGCAAGCGGAGAAAAAAGCACTTCGGGATCATGAATTGAAGGAGATCATAGAAGGGAAAAGTCAAAAGATTTTATTATTGATCGGCCCATGTTCTGCTCATGATGAAGAAGCTGTGATGGAATATGTTACTCGTTTAGCAAAATTGCAAGAAAGGGTACAGGATAAAGTTTTTATGGTTCCGCGTGTTTATACCAATAAACCAAGAACAAATGGCGACGGCTATAAAGGGCTGCTTCATCAACAAAATCCAGAAGGTGAAAGTAACCTGATCAAAGGTATCGCAGCTGTGCGCAGTCTCCATAATCGTGTAATCAGTGAGACAGGATTGACAACAGCAGATGAGATGCTTTATCCAGAAAATTTAGAATTTGTACAGGATCTAGTCAGCTACATTGCAGTTGGTGCTCGTTCAGTAGAAGATCAGCAACATCGTTTTGTGGCAAGCGGAATCGACCAGCCTACAGGAATGAAAAACCCAACTAGCGGCAACTTAAATGTACTGTTCAACTCTTTATATGCAGCACAACAAAAACAAGAATTTATTTTTAATGGATTAGAAGTGGAATCTAGCTCAAACCCATTGGCTCATGTTGTTTTACGTGGAGGGTTAAATGAGTATGGAAAAAATATTCCTAATTATCATTATGAAGATCTATTGAAAGTAGTAGAATTATACAAATCAGGTGGGTATAAAAATCCATTTATTGTGATCGACACTAATCATGATAATTCTGGTAAGCAATACAAAGAACAGATCCGAATCGTCAAAGAAACATTGATCAATCGTTCTTGGAACAATGATATGAAAGAATGGGTTCGCGGCTTTATGATCGAAAGTTTCCTTGAAAGTGGACGGCAAGAAGCAAACGGCAAGGTGTTTGGTCAATCTATCACCGATCCATGTTTAGGCTGGGATGAAACGGAACGTTTAGTTGAATATATTGCTGAGAATGCGTAAATAATTTCTGCAATGAAAAAAGCTCTCAAAGCAAAATAATTGCTTGTGAGAGCTTTTTTACGATCATGATTTATAAATTAGCAAATTTTTCCAGTAAGCGGATCATTTGGCAAGTAAAGCCATATTCATTGTCATACCAAGCAACGGTTTTAACTAATTGGAATTCACCAGCAGAAGTGACTTCTGTTTGAGTTGGGTCGAAGATCGATCCTTCTGTAGTACCAATGACATCACCTGAAACGATTTCGCGGTCGTCATAGCCGAATGAAGGATTATCAACTGTATGTTTTTTGATTGCTTCATTGACTTGGTCTGCAGTTACTTTTGTTTTTAGAATCGATACTAATTCAGTTAATGAACCGTCAACAACAGGAACACGTTGCGCATGGCCTTGTAATTTTCCATTCAATTCCGGAATAACTAAACCAATTGCTTTAGCTGCTCCAGTAGAGTGAGGGATCGTATTATCAGCTGCAGAACGAGCGGCACGCAAGTTTCCACCTTTGACTGGACCGTCTAAAAGCATTTGAGTAGAAGTATACGCATGGACCGTAGTCATTGTGCCGACTTCAATACCAAACTCATTGTTTAAGAAAAAGGCCATCGGTGCTAAACAGTTTGTTGTACATGAACCAGCTGAAATAATTTTGTCATCAGGAGTCAATGTATCATCGTTTACGTTGTATACGATCGTTTTCATGTCTCCAGCAGGAGCAGAGATCACAACTCGTTTTACACCAGCATCTAAGTGAGCTTGTGCTTTCGCTTCAGAAGTATAAAAACCAGTACATTCTAAAACGATGTCGACACCATTTTCTTCGACCCATTTCAATTTGCTGGCATCAGCTTCTGCATAGACTTTTGTTTCTTGCCCGTCAACTACAATTGAATCGTCAGTTGCAGTTACTTTTCCAGGATAAGTACCATGAGTAGAGTCGAACTGCAATAACTGAGCCAACATAGTCGGACTGGTCAAATCATTGATCGCCACCACTTCAATATCATCAGAAACCTCTTTGATTCGACGGAACGCAAGGCGTCCAATACGTCCAAATCCATTAATACCTACTTTTACTGTCATGCTAAATTTCCTCCTTTGATAGTTAAGGTTAAGACAATATCAAGAAATAGGTTAGCTATTTTGATACCTTCTCACCATTTATCCAAAATTTTGAACACAAAAACAGTACATAAAATGAATAAAGCAGTCAACGTAATATCCCTTTTGAGTTAAGAACAGATAGATATACGCTATACCTGTAGCATGAACGCTTTTTCGATTTTTGTCAAAAATCTTGTCTTTTGATCAATAAAGGTCACAAAAAATATTTGCTGTTATAGCGTAAAAGTGAAAAAAAGAAAACATGGACATTTGTTAATTTAAGCTCATAATAACGAAAGTAACTAGACAAATGCAGCATTAACCTTTACAATAAGAAAGGCTTTCAAACAGCATTTCCTTTTGAGGAAAATAGTAAAACACTAAGCTGTTTTACGATCATCAATTAAATCCAATGAATGAAATAATGAATATCGAAAGAGTTTATTTCAATTTCTTTAGAATAGGAGGACAAATTATGTCCATGTTTTTAGATCAGGTAACGATCGACGTCAAAGCCGGTAAAGGCGGCGATGGAATGGTAGCTTTTCGTAGAGAAAAATATGTACCGGACGGAGGTCCAGCAGGCGGTGACGGAGGTCGCGGCGGTGATGTGATTTTAATCGTTGAAGAAGGCTTGCGTACATTGATGGATTTTCGTTTTAACCGTCATTTTAAAGCACAGCCGGGCGAAAATGGTATGAGTAAAGGAATGAACGGGCGCGGCTCGGAAGATACGTTTGTCAAGGTTCCGCCGGGTACAACCGTACGCGACGCAGATACGGGCGTTTTGATCGGTGATTTAATCGAAAATGGTCAAACTTTGACTGTAGCTAAAGGCGGACGCGGCGGACGTGGGAATATTCGTTTTGCCTCTGCGAAAAATCCAGCACCGGAAATTGCTGAAAACGGTGAACCAGGCCAAGAAAGACGAATCGAATTAGAGTTGAAAGTTTTAGCTGATGTCGGACTCGTTGGTTTTCCTTCTGTTGGGAAGTCTACGTTACTTTCAGTCATTTCATCTGCACGTCCTAAAATCGGTGCCTATCACTTTACGACGCTTGTACCAAATCTTGGAATGGTTTCAACAACAGATGGGCGCAGTTTTGCTGCTGCTGATTTACCTGGATTGATTGAAGGCGCGTCGCAAGGTGTCGGCTTGGGTACACAGTTTTTACGCCACATTGAACGAACACGAGTGATTCTTCATGTGATCGATATGAGTGGGATGGAAGGCCGTGATCCGTACGAAGATTATCTGGCAATCAATAAAGAGCTTGCCTCTCATAATTTGCGCTTAATGGAGCGTCCGCAAATCATTGTCGCTAACAAGATGGATATGCCGGAAGCTGAAGAAAACTTAAAAAAATTCAAGGAACAGATTGAGAAAGAACGGACAGATGAATATGCTGATCATTTACCGATTTTCCCTATCTCTGGTATTTCCCGCAAAGGGATCGAGCCTTTGCTGAATGCAACAGCGGATCTACTTGAAGTTACTCCAGAATTTCTTTTATATGAAGAGGAAATCGTCGAAGATACTGTTCATTATGGGTTCCAATCCGAAGGTCCGCAATTTAGCATTGACCGTGACTCTGATGCCACTTGGATCTTGTCAGGTGAATCATTGGAGAAATTATTCCAAATGACGAACTTTGAACATGACGAAAGCGTGATGCGTTTTGCTCGTCAGTTACGCGGAATGGGCGTTGATGAAGCTCTCCGAGCACGTGGAGCAAAAGATGGAGATATCGTGAGAATAGCTGAATTTGAATTTGAGTTTGTTGAATAAGAATAGATGAAAGAGCTGATCATTGATCAGTTCTTTTTTAGATGATTTTGGTGAATTTATTCACATGATTTAAGGCAAAGACTCTTTGATTTAATTGTCTACTTCAAAATGATAGTGATTTTCAATAGGAGTTTCTAAGACAATTGAACTCTTGACTTTAGCAAATCTCATCCATTTTGCAAGCAGCTCCTTCATCTCAGTGGTATTTTGAACGGTAGCTTTTACAAGATAATTCACTTCTCCACTGACGATATGGACTTCGTTGACTTGCGGCAGCTGTTTTAGCATGGGAATTATCTTTTCAAGGGGCAAGGTGACTTGGCTTAGTTCGGAAAAGAAGGTGATTGTTTCGTTGTACTGATTTAAAGATGTTTGGATCGTAAAGCTTTTGATGATCCCTTTTTCGACCAATTTATCGATTCGTTCTTTTACGCTGGGACGACTTAAATTAACCTGACGAGAGAGCTCAACGATTGAAATACGTGAGTTTTCATGCAGGATCTGTAATAGCTTATAATCAGTTCTATCCATCGATCTACCTCCTAATAGTGCTGTGCGACTTATTTTGTACAATTATTATAGTGTATAACTCGTGTTTTTTCTAGCTATTTCAGATTGTAAAAAAAAGGAAGGAATAATTTCTAATATGAAAAGAATGCGCTTTCATTCCATGCTTTTTTTTATATACAAAAATAGAAAGAATCCTTTATGATAAACCTATCTTGAGATGTAAGCTATTTTACTAGTAAAAGCAGTGTTTCTTCAATCAAAAAAGGAACCAAGAAGGAGTGTTCTTTATGGTGGGAAACAAATGGTTGAAATTTTTGTTGCTTTATTTAGGTGGAGTGGTCGTTTCATTGAGCCAATTGAAGTTGGTTCCTATTCAGAATGAATTAAGTCAGGAGCTTGGCGTTAGTCTATCGATGATTTCATGGTTGATGGCGATCTTTACGGTTTCTGGTATCTTTTTAGCAATTCCAGGAGGCGCTTTAGTGGCGCACTTTGGAGCGAAAAAGCTATTAGTTGGGTTGATGAGTTGTTTAGCTATAGGGAACCTTTGGGGATATTTTTCCAAGAGCTATTTCACATTATTACTCTCCAGAGTCATTGAGGGAATTTCGTTTTCGATGATCATTATGGTAGGCATCGTATTGATCAATTTTTGGTTTAAGAAAGGAAATAGCGGCATTGCAACTGGCCTTTGGGGAACATTTTCAGCATTAGGTTCGATGTTGGCTATGAATGTATTTAAACCATTGACTCAATTGTACGGTCTTCGTTTCTTGTGGTTGCTTATCGCAGTATGTGCCGTTTTCTTATTGTTTATTTATCTGTTTCTATTCGACGAACCCGCAGTATATGAAAAGGAAAGTCAAAAAGAAGAGAAGACAACTATTAAAAAGACGATCAAAAATAAATCGATCTGTCTTTTGGCTTTAGCACAAGGCGGGATGGCTTTCATTTTGTTTGCTTTTATCAATCTTTATCCATTGATTTATACACAGCTATATGGATTATCAGAAACAGTGGCAAATCGGTATACAGGTTACTTTGGTCTATTCGGTATTCCTTTTGGTGCTGTAGCCGGCTACTTGATCGATAAAACAAGAAAAGGCAAAGTCGTGATTGTTTGTTCATTTTTCTTATTATTTGTTTCAACATTGTGGATGGCATTTTTATCCAGTGAAGTGACATTTATTGGACAATTGTTTACTCTATCTGCCGGAGCAAGTCTAGCATCATCCTGTGTGATGATCTTAGCACCAAAAGTGGTCAAGCAAGAGCAATCGATTGGTTCAAGCATCTCGTTTATCAACTTATTTTATTATATAGGTATTTTTATAGGCACACCCATAGTTACAGAAATCAGTGAAAAAAATCAATCGTGGACGATCGCGATTTATGCGCTGAGCGGTATTGGAATTTTCTCTTTGCTGGCGATCATAGCCTTTGTCAAATTGAATCGAGAAAAAGTTTTAGCCTGAAAGAGCGATGATTGATTTATTAAATAGGAATTGTAGAGAAAAGAAAGGTGATAGCAATGAAAAATAATTTTCAAGCAGATCGTGCATATGCACAATGGTTGGATGATAATGACCCGTTAAAAGAAATTAGAGGTCGCTTTTATGTACAGGAAGATGAAATTTATATGGATGGGAATTCTTTGGGGCTAGCCTCCAAAGATGCAGAAGAGGCCTTGCTGAAAATGCTGGAAACTTGGAAAAAGGAAGGCATCAAACTATGGGACGGCTTATTTCATTATGCCGGAAAGTTAGGCGAACTATCAGCACCATTGATCAATGCATATCCAGATGAAATCGTGATCACTGGAAGTACAACGATAAATATTCATCAATGCATTAGTACATTATATAAACCAACAAAAGATCGTTATAAAATATTAGTAGATGATCTAAATTTTCCAACAGACCGATATGCCATCGACAGTCAAGTACGTCTGCGTGGATACACCCCTGATGAAGCTGTTAAAGTAGTCAAAAGTTCTGATGGTCGTTTGATCGATGAAGAAGCGGTCATCACTGCAATGACAGACGATGTTGCGATCATACTGCTGCCAACTGTGTTGTATAGAAGTTCTCAAGTACTAGATATGAGGAAAGTAACAAAAGCCGCACACGACAGAGGGATCTTGATTGGGTGGGATCTGTGCCATGCGATCGGTGCGATTCCAATGGATTTTAAGGAAGTACAACCGGATTTTGCAGTGTGGTGTACGTATAAATATCTCTCAGCAGGACCAGGATCGATTGCTGGTCTATACATGAATAGAAAACATTTTAAAGAAACTCCCGGATTAGCTGGCTGGTGGGGGAATAAAGATGAGACTCAATTTGAATTGAAGCATCAGTTCGAACACCAACAAGATGCCAGTGGTTGGCAAATCGGTTCACCAAGCTTTTTAGCTATGGCGCCTTTAGAAGGAACCTTAAACATTTTTAATGAAGTGGGAATAGAAAAGATTCGTGAAAAATCATTGTTGATCACAGCCTATTTAATGTATTTGATCGATGAAAAACTTGAACGTTATGGTTTTAATGTAGGAAATCCTCGTGAAGACAATCGACGTGGCGGTCATGTTTGCTTAGAACATCAAGAAGCATACCGAATCTGTAAGGCATTAAAGCAAGCAGGGATTGTTCCGGACTTTAGGGAACCAAATGTCATTCGGTTGGCACCAATAGCTTTGTATAATACTTATCAAGAAGTGTATACACTTGTGGAAACACTAGAGAAAATCGCCGTAGAAAAGACATATGAACAGTTTAGTAATGAACGGACATTAGTTGTTTAAAATAAATCAGCGAGGTGATAAAAATGCGTATTGGAATTCCTAAAGAAATTAAGAATAATGAAAATAGAGTAGCCATCACACCTTCTGGAGTCGTTAGTTTAGTTGATGCTGGTCATGACGTCGTTGTTGAACGTGGAGCAGGTCTTGGTTCAGGTTTTACAGATCAGGAATACAAAACAGTTGGTGCAGTCATTGAAGCGGATACTAGTAAAGTTTGGCAATCAGAAATGGTGATCAAAGTCAAAGAACCGCTGCCGCAAGAATTTCAGTATTTTCATGATGATTTAATTTTGTTTACCTATCTGCATCTTGCACCTGAACCTGAATTAACGAATGCTTTGATTAGTAGTAATGTCACCGCTGTAGCCTATGAAACAATGAGCTTGAACCATACATTACCTCTATTGACTCCAATGAGTGAAGTTGCTGGTAGAATGTCTGTTCAAATCGGTGCACAATTTTTAGAAAAACCAAAAGGTGGAGAAGGAATCCTGCTTTTCGGCGTTCCTGGTGTTGAGCGAGGAAAAGTGGTCATTATCGGCGGAGGTGTTGCAGGGACGAATGCCGCAAAAATCGCTATTGGGTTGGGGGCTAAAGTTACTATATTGGATGTCAACCCGAATCGCTTGGCAGAATTAGATGATTTGTTCGGTAATAATGTGCAGACGCTGATTTCAAATGCTTATCATATCGAAAACAAAGTCAAAGAAGCGGATGTGGTCATTGGTGCAGTGTTGATACCAGGTGCTAAAGCACCGAAGCTTGTCACTGAAGAAATAGTCAAGCAAATGAAGCCTGGTGCAGTCATTGTTGATATCGCCATCGATCAAGGAGGAATCTTTGAAACAACGGACCAAATCACGACTCATGACCATCCGACTTATATCAAACACGGTGTTGTTCATTACGCTGTTGCTAATATGCCGGGTGCTGTACCGAGAACCTCTACTTTTGCATTAACAAACGCGACGATTCCTTATGCTGTAACAATTGCTAATAAAGGGATCGTTCAAGCAGCAAAAGAAAATGACACGATTGCCACAGGAATAAACACGTATAAAAATCATTTAACAATAGAGGTAGTCGCAAAAGATCAAAATAAAGAATATACACCAGTATATGAGCTCTTAATTTAAACGATCTATAGGCTATATCAACATTTATTCAATTTCCAAATGACTGAGAAGTAATTTCAAAAGATTACTTCTCAGTCATTTTTTATATTTCCCCAGAGCAATCAACCAACTTTAAGTTTTATTTATGTTTCCTTTTTTACAATAAATTCAGTTAAAGGAGAGACAAATATGGTTAAACTAAAAAATAGTTTTCAAAGAAAAGAAAAAAAATATGCGCTATCTTATGAAATGTATCATAAATTAAAAGAAGAACTACAGGTCTACATGCAAGAAGATGAATACGGACTACACACGATCATCTCTGTCTACTTCGATACTCAAGATTATGAAATGATCAGACAGTCGATCGCAAAGCCAAACTATAAAGAAAAATTTAGAATCAGAAGCTATGGTGTTCCCAAAGAGCACTCAGAAGTCTTCTTAGAGATCAAAAAGAAAGTTCAAGGAGTTGTTTATAAGCGTCGAATATCATTGCCTTATCGATCCGCAAAACGATACATTCAACACCCGCATTCACTTAAGTTAAGTTCAGCGAAAGAGCAGCAGATCAAACAAGAAATCGACTGGCTCTTTGCTCGAAAAAGATTACAGCCAAAAGTCATGATCGCCTATGACCGTCGAGCATTATTTGCTTTAGACAATCATGACTTCCGGGTCACTTTTGACTTTAATATCCGTTTTAGACAAGAATATTTAACTAAAGAAATAACTGATTTTGGCGAACGTGTGGCTCCAGAAATCGATGTTTTAATGGAAGTAAAAGCATTGGGTGCATATCCTTTATGGTTCTCTGAAATTTTAGCAGCATTCGGGGTCTATCCATGTTCATTTTCTAAATATGCCCAAGCGTATCAGCGTTATTTATATTGTAGGGAGGATTTTTATCATGTTGTCTAGTCTGTTAGTTGAAAGCTCAGTCGATCTATCCTTTAAACAATTGCTTATTTGTATCGTAACATCGGTTCTTTTAGGATTATTGGTAGCATGGGTCCACATGTATCGCAATGTTTACAGCAAAAACTTTGTGATCACATTGGCAGTCTTACCTGTTTTGGTACAGTTGGTCATCATGCTGGTCAATGGAAATTTAGGCACAGGCGTAGCAGTACTTGGTGCATTTAGTTTGATCAGATTTCGTTCGGTAGCTGGTGGTGCAAGAGAAATTACAAGTATTTTCTGGTCGATGGGGATCGGGTTAGCAACAGGTATGGGATTTGTTGGCTATATTGCACTATTTTCTGTGATCATTGCTCTATTCTTATTATTGTTGAATACTATCCATTTTGGTGAAAAACAAACAGTTGCGGAACGAGAAATCAAAATCACGATTCCAGAAGATTTAGATTATCCTGGTTTATTTGATGATTTGTTTCAAAAATACACTTATTCTTCCTCTTTGGATTCTGTTAAAACCACGAATATGGGTAGTTTATATGAATTACGCTACCGGATTAATTTGAAAGACAGCCGAAAAGAAAAAGAGTTGATGGACGCCATGCGTGTTAGAAATGGAAATCTAACGATCGTTTTTGGAAAAGTATCAACAAATAGAGAAGAATTGTAGGTGGCATATCATGAAACGAAAAAAACTAAGTTCAACTTTGGTAATCTTGATTTTGATGACACTTGCTGGTTGCGATCGTCAGGCGTCGAATACAGATGAAAAAACAACTACCGATACATCACAACAAGCAGCAAAGACCGTTGCACAAGCTACACAAACATCTGAAAATACATATGGCTCATATGACGATGAAGATTTTGAAGAAAGCTATGATGAAGCTAAAGCTACAAACATCACTTTAAAGAACTCTGGAACTGAGATCGATGGCTCCGGCGCTTCTGAAAAAGACGGGTCGATCGTGATAACTGCTGGTGGAACGTATGTTTTTTCCGGTGATTACAATGGTCAGGTGAGGATCAGTGCAAAAGATGAAGTCGTTCATTTAGTATTAAATAATGCGAACATCACAAACGATTCTTCTTCTGCGATCTACGTTGAGCAGGCGCAAAAAGTAATCACGACTTTAGTAGATGATTCACACAACAGCTTATCTGATGGAGCCAATTATACTTTTTCTTCTTCAGATGTGACTGAGCCGGATGCTGTATTTTTCAGCAAAGATGATTTGACAATAAACGGTTCAGGGACACTGAATGTGACAGGAAATTATAGCAACGGTATTCGTAGTAAAGATGATTTGGTTATCACGAACGGGACGATCAATGTCACAGCCAAAAATAATGCGCTGAAAGGCAAAGACTCTGTATCGATCGCAGACGGCACATTTAGTTTAAAGACGTCAGAAGGAGATGGTATCCAGGCAAACAACGCAACAGATGCTGAGAAAGGGTGGATCGCTATCGATGGCGGAAAAATCAATATTCAATCCGGAAATGATGGGATCCAGGCTGAAACAAATCTATCGATCTCTACTGGGGATATAACGATTCAAACAGCTGACGGCTATGACGATTCAGCTATCGATACAACCAAAAGCTACAAAGGATTGAAAGCTGCAGGGAACATTATAGTTGATTCTGGAACATTTGACCTAAATACCGCAGATGATTCGATCCACGCCAATGCAGCAGTTACCATCAACAATGGGACGTTTTCAATAACAAGTGGTGATGACGGGATTCATGCTGATACTGATTTATTGATCAATAATGGGAAAATCAAAGTCAGTCAATCATATGAAGGACTGGAAGGAGCAACGGTGACAATCAAAGACGGGGATATTTCTGTCAAAGCTTCAGATGATGGAATCAATGCAGCTGGTGGCAGCGCAAACGAAAATGAACAAGAAGGTCCTTTCGGTACGGATTCATTCGGAGGACCAGATGGAGCTGGAGATAGTACAAAATTCATAGAGATTTCTGGTGGCACGGTTTTTGTTGATGCACAGGGTGATGGAGTCGACAGTAATGGCGATATACGAATGACCGAGGGGACATTGATCGTAAATGGACCATTGGATAATGGGAATGCAGCATTAGACTATGATGGTTCCTTTACCATTGATGGCGGCACATTTATCGCGAGCGGAAGTTCAGGTATGGCAATGAGTGCGAGCGACTCCTCTTCTCAAGCTAGCCTTAGTATTTATTTTGACGAAACAAAAGCTGCAGGTACACTGATCAATGTGAAGGATGAAACAGGGAAAACCATTGTTTCAGTTGCACCAGCAAAAGATTTTTCTCACATTGCGATTAGTTCACCAAATTTAAAAGTCGGTGAGACAGTCACTCTTTCTATAGATGGGGAAGACTCCGGGACTATGATAAACGGGGTGTATCAAGATGGAAACTATTCAAACGGAACCCAGCTAGCTTCTATTTCGATCGACGACGTATTAACCTCAGTGGATCAGTCCGGGAATGAAGTCAGTGGGAATCAGATGGGCGGAGGACAACCGCCGATGTAATTGATTTTCATTGCTTTTGCTCCTACTTTATTGATAAAATGAAGACATCAAATAAAATGAGGTGGATACGATGTCAAAACGAGTAATTATTATGCATTTTGAAGTAGAAAGTCAAGCGTATCAAGCATTTTCAGAAATAAAAAAATTGTATGTAGAAAAACAGGTCAAAGGAGAACAAATGGCGGTAGTCACTCATATCAATGATGGCGTCCATCAATTTAAGATCGATGATTTTCTTGATTTTACAGGTAATGACCATACATCAAAAAATAGTATGATCGGGATGTTGATCGGTATTTTAGGTGGTCCCCTAGGTATTTTACTTGGCTGGTTTGCAGGAAGCCTTTTAGGTGCCAGTCAGGACGCGAAAGAAATTCAAGGGGCGCAAACCGTTTTCGAACATGTCACAAAGCAAATTGGCGAAGGTGAAACGGGACTGATCTTGATTGCAGAAGAAGATGATAATCGTCCATTGAATCATTTGATCATGAATGAATTAGGCGGTGAGATCACTCGTTTAGATTTTGAAGATGTGGAACAAGAAATCTCAGATGCTAAAGCTGTCGAAAAAGAAACAAAGGACTCAGCAGAAAGATCTTGGCGCAATAAAAAGCAAGAATCAAGCGAAAAAGTGGATCATTGATTTTTAAAGCAAATTGAAATAAATAGTTCATGAAGAAGACGTGACAAATGCTGCTTTCGTCTTCTTTTTTTGAGTAAAAAGGTGGGAATAAGATGCTTAAGATACTTTTAGTAGAAGATGATGAAATTTTGTCAGATAGTATTTTGGAGATTTTATCTGAAATCGGAGAAATCGACCAAGTCTATGATGGAGAGGAAGCTCTTTATGAAGGCGAGCGCGGAATTTATGATCTAATTGTTTTGGATCTGATGTTACCGTTAATGTCTGGAGAACAAGTTCTGACAGCACTCCGCAAAAAAAATATTTATACGCCAGTTCTTATTTTGACTGCTAAAGACGGTTTAGAAGATAAGGTAAATGGATTTAAAAATGGGGGAGATGATTATCTGACAAAGCCCTTTCACCGTGAGGAGTTACTACTTCGTGTTCAAGCGTTGGCGAGACGTTCTTTAGGAATGAATGGGAAGAATGAGTTAGTGGTAGCTGATTTACGTTTAGATCCAGATAATCGCCAGGTAAGCTTCAAAAAGCAAGAGCTAGTTCTTCAGGGAAAAGAGTTTGATCTGCTGCACTATCTTATGCAAAACCGCGGGAGAATCATTACTAAAGATCAGCTTTTCGATCGGATTTGGGGATTTCAATCGGATACGACATTAACTGTAGTCGAGGTTTATATGAGTAATCTGAGAAAAAATATGAAACCGTTCGGACTGGATAGCTGGATCAAAACATTACGGAATGTAGGTTACCTCTTTGAAGTGCCTGAAGGTCATGCCCATGAATAAACAACTCAACAAAAGGCAGCGGTTCAATTATTTCTTGATGAATTTAGTTTCCTTTGCCAGCATCTTTTTGATTTTAGGTGTTATCGTATTCCAGCTGGTTCAAACATCGATGTATCAATCTGTAGATAACGATTTGGAACGACTGGCGACAGATCAAAAATTTATTCAACATCAGTTGATGAAAAAAGAACAGCTGCAAAATCAATCACCCATGTTAGGAAAGCTTGACGGTCCGCCTCCAAACAATTTCCAACAGCAAGTGATCCTCTGGTCTGCAGATGGAAAAATTTTGAACGAAAGAGAGCTAGGTTCTCGGCTTTATGATTTTCAAGCATTAAAGCTATCCACTGATGACTTGAATAAAATTGCTAATGTCCAAACGAAAGACAGTAATGACCGTTCATTACAGTTTCGATCGATCATTCTTCCTACAGAAGGGAAAGAAGATATTGCATATATCCAATTATTAGTGAATACAGATCCTATCAAAGGAACTGTCGAGCGATTCAAACAAATCTTGATCATTTGTATGATCATTTTCGGATTACTTTCGATTGGATTAAGTTATTTTCTTTCAAAATGGTTTATGAAGCCCATATTGATTTCATGGAAAAAACAGCAGGAATTTGTTGAAAATGCCTCTCATGAATTGAGGACCCCGCTTGCGATCATCCAAGCAAAATTGGAAAAACTATTTACGAAACCAAATCATACCATTATGCAGGAATCTGAAACGATCGCACTTTCGTTGGATGAAGTACAGCGTTTGAGTCAATTGACGAGTGACCTATTACTATTGGCTCGTTCGGATTCCAACTCTTTGACATTAGAAAAAACACCTGTGAAAATCAATCACTTTCTAAACACATTGTTACTGCCGTATCAGGAGTTAGCTATTGCTGAAGAGAAACAATTCACGATTGATCTAGGTGAAGAACAGCAACTCTTTTTTGACAAAAAGAGAATCCACCAATTGTTGATCATTCTTTTGGACAACGCTTTGAAATATACGTCATCGGGAGAGCGGATCATCGTTTTTTCTACTGTAAAAAATAGTGAATGGATCATCAAAATCAGTGATACAGGAATCGGTATTCCTGATGATAAAAAAGCGGCGGTGTTTGAGCGCTTCTATCGCGGAGAAGAATCAAGAAATCGCAAAACAGGAGGCAACGGCATAGGTTTAGCTATTGCCCAGTGGATCGTAGACGAACATCAAGGAAAAATAGAGTTGACTGATACTAATCCGAAAGGGACGACCGTCACACTACGTTTTCCTGTAAAATAAATATTATTTGCTAAAGCGAGCACTTTCTTCTAAAATAAAGAAGAAGTTTAAAGAAAGTTAGGAAGCCGATGGAATTACAATTTTTAGGTACAGGAGCTGGGGTTCCAGCAAAACACCGCAATGTCAGCAGCATTGCATTAAAGTTATTAGACGAAAGAAATGCCGTTTGGCTATTCGATTGCGGAGAAGGAACACAACTGCAAATTTTAAAAAGCAATATTCGCCCTAGAAAAATCGAGAAAATCTTTATTACTCATCTGCATGGTGATCATATTTTTGGTCTGCCTGGATTATTGAGCAGCCGCTCATTTCAAGGCGGGAATGAACGACTAGAACTGTACGGCCCTGTTGGAATTGCTTCATTTGTACGTACAGCACTAAAAGTGTCACAAACGCGATTATCTTATGAATTGAAGATTATTGAGATCGACAAAGAAGGCGGTACTATTTTTTCTGACAAACAATTCAGTGTTTCATGTTTACCGTTAGATCACGGAATCGCTAGTTTTGGTTTTCGAATCGTCGAAGCAGATCACGAGGGAGAACTACAAGTTGAAAAACTAAAAGCTTTAAATATCCCATCTGGTCCGATCTACGGGAAAATCAAACGCGGAGAGACGGTCACATTACCGGATGGACAGGAAATCAACGGAAAAGATTTTGTTGGAGAACAAAAAAAAGGACGAACAGTAACGATTTTAGGTGACACTAGAAAAACTAAAAATAGTGTGTTATTAGCTGACCATGCTGATATTCTCGTTCACGAGAGTACGTTCAATAAAGAAGAAGAAAAGATGGCGAAGGCCTATTTCCATTCTACAAGTCATCAAGCTGCGCAGGTGGCTCTAAATGCTAATGTTGAGAAATTGATCTTGACTCATATTAGTGCCCGCTATTTAACTGGTGATATTATTCAACTGGAAAATGAAGCCAAAGAAATTTTCCAAAAAACAAAAATCGTGAAAGATATGGATATCATCGATATACCGTTTAAGGATGAGGGGGATAAGTGATGTTTAAAGGACAGGATTTAACAAATAAAGTGATCGTTGTAACAGGCGGTTCTGCTGGTTTAGGTGAGCAGATTTGTTATGAGGCAGCTAAAAAAGGCGCTATCGTTGTGGTGTGCGCTCGCCGAATCAATCTAATCGGCAAAGTCAAAGAAATGTGTGAAGAATTGAGTGGAAATGAAGCATACTCATTTCAACTAGATATTGCTGATCCGGATAATGTAGATGCCGTATTTGAAAAAATCGAAGCAGAAGTTGGACCGATCGATGTTTTGGTCAACAATGCTGGTTTTGGTATTTTTGAGAATTTTTTAGAAACAGATTTGGCTATTGCTAAAAACATGTTTGAAGTGAATGTCTTAGGAATGATGGTTTTCACTCAAAAAGTAGCTTTACAGATGGCTGAAAGAGGAACAGGTCATATCATCAATATCGCTTCTATGGCAGGAAAAATGGCGACAGCGAAATCAACGATATATTCTGCAACAAAATTTGCTGTACTTGGCTTTTCCAATGCTTTACGCTTAGAATTAAAACCTTTAGGAATTTCTGTAACGACCGTTAACCCAGGTCCGATCAAAACAGAATTTTTTGATAAGGCGGATCCTTCTGGAGATTATTTGGCATCAGTTGATTTATTTGTATTAGAGCCCAACAAGTTAGCGAAAGAGATCGTTTCAGCGATGGGGACTTTTAAAAGAGAAATCAATCGTCCATTGGCTATGGAGGGGGCATATCGTCTTTATGCGTTATTCCCGCACATTGGTGATTTTTTAGCTGGCGGTTTATTAAATAAGAAGTAGGAGGAAAATACATGAAAAATCAGTGGCGAGTAGTGATTGGCCTTGTTTTAGTTCTTATTATCGTAGTCTTTGCAGTTTTGAACAGTCAGACAGTTCCTGTTAATTTCGGAGTCGCAAAAATCTCAGGTCCTTTGATCTTAACGATTTTAGGATCAGCAATTATAGGAGCGCTAATTGGTCTGTTGACATCAACAACAACGATGTGGAAACAAAAAAAACAAGTAAAAGAACTTGAGAAAACGATTGAAACCTATAAAAATGATAGCGAACAAGCAACGCAGGCAGAAGTGGAAGAAATCAAACGCAGCTATGAAAATCAATTGGCAGAATTACAAGCTAAATATGAAGCGTCCCTTTCAATGAATACGGCTGAACCTGTTGATCCTGAATCTGTAGGAAGCCGTGTCGATCATTTCACTAAGCCGAGAAATAATTGATCCATACATCAAAAAGACTGATCAGACTGCTCGATGAGCCGCTTGTCCAGTCTTTTTTCTTTTGCATAAAGTGAGAGACTTTCTTTAGTTTTCCGTTTGAATTTGTTATAATTACTTGGTTAGGAGTGGTGACGTGAAAAAAGCAAAATATGCATGGCGATTGCAAGAAAAGAGCGAATTGCCGGCAGAGTTTACAGAAATACTAACAAATGAAAAAATCAATCCCTTATTAGGACAGATTCTATGGCATCGCGGGGTCCAGTCTGCGGAAGCCTTAGAAACTTTTTTACGTCCAACGATAGAAAATCTTTATGATCCTTTTTTGATGTACGATATGGAAAAAGCTGTTACTAGAATTCAAGATGCTGTTGCGCAAGGTGAAAAAATTTTAGTTTATGGTGACTATGATGCCGATGGGATCACAAGTACGACTGTGATGAAAGAGGCGATCGAGCTGATTGGCGGCGAAGTGGATTATTTCTTGCCAAATCGCTTTAAGCATGGCTATGGTCCAAATTTGTCTGTCTTTAAAGAGCAAATAGAAGAAGGCGTTCAATTGATCGTAACGGTCGATAATGGAGTTGCTGGGCATGAAGCGATTGAGTACGCTGAAACTCAAGGAGTCAATGTGATCGTTACCGATCATCACGAATTGCCTTCAGATTTACCGAATGCTTTTGCTATCATTCATCCAAAACATCCTAAAGGCTCATATCCGTTCAGTGATCTAGCTGGGGTGGGTGTTGCATTTAAAGTGGCCACAGCCTTGTTAGGAGAGTTGCCAGTTGAGTTTTTAGACTTAGTTGCGATCGGCACGATCGCTGATTTAGTTTCTTTAACAGACGAAAACAGAGTTCTTGTAAAAATGGGTCTTGAAATGATTCAGACGGGTGAACGAATCGGTCTAGATATGTTGATTCATTTAGCAGAATTAAAAAAAGAAAGTATCTCAGAAGAAAATATTGGTTTTACCATTGGTCCTCGTTTAAACGCGTTAGGCAGATTAGGAGATGCCGCACCTGGTGTTGAGCTGATGACGACTTTTGATGAAGAAGAAGCGCAGCAGATCGCAATGTATGTCAATAGCCAAAACGAAGAACGAAAAGAAATCGTATCAAGGATCACAAAAGAAGCCTTTGAGCTGATCGATCCTGCTGATTCAGTTCACGTTCTTGCAAAACAAGGATGGCATGAAGGGGTTTTGGGGATCGTTGCCGGCAGAATTATGCAGGACACTGGAAAGCCAACGATCGTTTTGACGATCGATGAGCATAATGAATTGGCTAAAGGATCTGGGCGAAGTGTTTCAGCACTGAATCTATTTGATGCTCTAAATGAGATTCGTGAATCGTTCACGCATTTTGGTGGACATCATATGGCTGCTGGAATGACTTTACCTGTTGAAAATATTTCTAAAGTAAAAGAACATTTGCTGAATTATCTGGAAGTAAAGCAAATTGATCTTTCTCAAGGTCAAGAACTATTGATAGATGAAACATTAAAAATAGAAGAGGTTACACTACCTTTTATTCAGCAATTGAAAATCTTGGCTCCCTTCGGTACGGATAATCCTGTTCCTAACTTCCTATTCGAAGATGTTTCCATCGAGCATAGCAAGCAAATCGGTGCGGATAAAAGTCATCTTAAGTTCCAATTAGTTCAATCTAGTGCAAAATTAGATGCAATTGCCTTTCAGATGGGCAGCCAAATCGATGAACTAGGGCAAGGGAAGACGAACGTCTCCGGACAATTATCGATCAACGAATGGAATGGCAATAAAAAACCACAATTGATGGTCAATGATTTTTCCGTTGATGGTATGCAGTTATTTGACTTGAGAGGAAAAAATAATCGTCAAAAAGAAATACCTGTCACTAACACTTTATTTATTTATTTTAACGAAAATAATCAAAAATTGATCGATAATCCTGCAGCAAATCGAGTGCTGTTTAGTCAACTCGAAGATATTTTAGAAACGATCAAAACAAATCAAATTGAACAACTAGTATTTGTTGATTGTCCGGATGATCACTCATTGATCAAGCAAATTACTTTGCAGGGACAGATTGAACGAGTATATTTGATGGGCATTTCACCAGAAGAAGCTTATTTAAATGGTGTGGGCACAAGGGAGCAATACGCGCAATTGTTCAAATTCGTCAAACAACAAGAACAAGTCGATGTTCGGTATAAGCTGGATAATGTAGCGCAATACCTAAATATTCAAAAAAAATTATTAATTTTTATGATTCAGGTGTTTTTTGACTTGGGATTTGTTACAATAGAAAACGGTGTTTTAAGAAAAGTTGAAAAACCTGAAAATCATCCGTTGACAGAGAGTACAGTTTATCAAACTCGCTTAAAACGAATCAAAACAGAAGAATTTTTGTTATACAGCGATCGTGAGACATTACAACAATGGCTGTGGAATGAGGAGGAAGTATAAAAATGAATTTGAAAGATTATATTGCTAGTATTCCCGATTACCCTGAAAAAGGCATCGTTTTCAGAGATATCTCACCATTGATGGCAAATGGAGATGCGTATCGTGAAGCAACAAAGCAAATCGTTGATTATGCAAAAGAAAAAAGAATAGACATGGTCGTAGGACCAGAAGCTAGAGGCTTTATCGTAGGCTGTCCAGTCGCCTATGAATTAGGTGTAGGATTTGCTCCAGTTCGTAAAAAAGGTAAATTGCCACGCGAAACAATCGAAGTTACTTATGATTTAGAATACGGAACAGATACATTGACGCTTCATAAAGATGCGATCCAGCCTGGACAACGTGTTTTGATTTGCGATGATTTACTAGCAACTGGCGGAACGATCAAAGCAACTGTTGAATTGATCGAATCTTTGGGTGGAATCGTTGTTGGCTGTGCCTTCTTGATCGAGCTAATGGATCTTCATGGACGAGATAAAATCAGTGACTATGAAATTGTTACATTGATGGAGTATTGATAAAACAAAAAGATGTTGAAGGGGGACCGTAAAGGTGGTCTACTTCAACATCTTTTTTAGTTATAAACACAACGAATCGTACTACTTTTATGGATACTTCCGATAGACATACCGTTGATGTTCACTTTTTTTTCGAGTATGAATATATCTTTTCTCATCCCATAACATAAACCATATAATAAAGAGAGGGCTAACGATAAGTAAAGCTAAACGCAACCCTAATGTTCCTAAGAAAATACCAATAATCAATACAACAAATAATAACCCGCCACGACGAATAGCTTTCATTCTTAATCACCTCATAATTTTTTGTCGAACAAATGTTTGTATAGTTATTATACGAATGTTTGTTCGGTTTGTAAAGAGATAAATGCAAAAAAAGTTCTTCTTTTTTTATAAAAGAAGAACTTTTTTGATTCGTGACGTAAAAAGATAAGCTGTACATGATTTTTAAGTGAAGAATAGAATAGAGAAAAACATAAAGCCAGCACCCAACATAACGAACAGATGCCAAACAACATGCATAAATCGTACACTCTTTAAACTATAAAATGCTGCTCCTAGCGTATATGAAACACCGCCGGCAACCAATAATGCAGTTCCTGTGAATCCTAAAGAATCATATAGTGGTTTAGCTGCGGTTAAACAAAGCCAACCCATGATAATATAAATCACTGTAGAAATATTTTTGACGGTCTCTTGCTTGTGTAGTGTAAGAGACTTATAAACGACACCGCTGATTGCCATCAACCAAATCAGTACGAACAATAACCAGCCCAGCCAACCTTTGACGCTTAATAAGCAAAAGGGGGTATAACTACCTGCGATCAGTAAGAAAATCGAGCTATGATCGAAAACCTGAAAGACTTTTTTTGCTCGCGTAAAAATTAGACTATGGAACAATGTCGATGACAGGAACAATAAAATCAAAGTTGATCCATAGATTGCATAGGAGACAACATGAACTGCGGAGCCAAGACGTGCCCCTTTGACGAGTAAAATCACAAGTCCAGCAATACTTAAGCCGGCACCGATGCCATGAGTCACTGCGTTGAGGACTTCATTTAAAATCATGTATTTTCTGGAGAATTTTGCTTTTTCCAAGAAATCAACTTCCTTCATTTTAATTTGGTGAAAAATACTTCTTTGTCTGTTATACTATAAACAGACATTCAAGCCTCAAAAGTATTTTACCACGAATTGGGGTTGTTTTTAAAGGAAGAGTGATAAAATTATGACAAATGTTAAAGTTGTGACGGATTCTTCTTGTACGATGTTGAAAAGTGTACGAGATGAACTAGACATTCAAATGATGCCTTTATCTGTAATGATCGATGGTGTTGTATACGCTGATGATGATCATTTGGAAGGTGAACACTTCATGGAACTGATGGCTTCAGCTAAATCTTTGCCTAAAACAAGCCAACCGCCAATTGGTGAATTTGTTGAGCTTTATGATCGTCTAGGGGCTGACGGCAGTGAAATAATTTCCATACACATGACTAAAGGACTAAGTGGTACAGTTGAAGCTGCGCGACAAGCCAGCAATCTAAGTACCAGTAAAGTGACAGTTATCGATAGTGATTTTACCGATCAAGGCTTGTCATTCCAAGTGATCCAAGCTGCAAAACTTGCTAAAAATGGCGCAAGCCTTCCTGAGATATTAGCTGAGATCAATCATGTCAAAGAAAATACCAAACTATTTATCGGCATTTCTACATTAGATAACTTGGTTAAAGGTGGTCGTATCAGTCGGGCAACAGGGCTTTTGTCGAATATTTTCAATATGAAAGTGGTCATGGACTTTGAACATACAGAATTGATTCCAGTGGCTAAAGGTCGAGGAATAAAAACCTTCAACAAATGGTTTGATGAACTTAAAAATGAATTAAGTCAATTATCCAATGTACGCCAAATTGGTATTTCACATGCTGATGGTTTAGAGTTAGCGAATGGGTTCAAAGAAGGTTTACAAGCTTTGTTCCCTGATATGGATATTCCTGTGCTGCATACTAACCCTGTTATCGCGACACATACAGGTAAAGGTGCTTTTGCCATCATGTATTATACAGACTAGCAATAAAACACTTAGCTTTAGTTTGATTTAGAATTATTTAAGATGTAAGACGAGCAATTTTTTGAGCTGTACCATTTCAGAAAATTTGTGACTGAGGAATAACTGGACAAGTTATCGCTCAGTCACTTTTTTCTAGTTTTCTGATGAAAGTGATATAAAAGCATAGAAAATCAGTCTGATTTTGTGTATCATAGCGATTAATAGTAAGTTTAAATGACCGTTTGGAGGTAGCAATCCTACCTCATTTGATTTATGTAAAGGAAGGGATAGAATGAACTATTTTTTTCAAAAAAACTGGCGAAGCTTTGCAATTTTCTTTGCCACGATCATCAGCGTTTTCTTGCTCCTGATGATCACAATCCCTAAAGCGAAACCGATTTTAGGAACTGGTGACCAAAAAACAGAAAAAAGAGCGACAAAAGAAGTGATACATTATGCGGCAATAGGTGATTCATTAACTGAAGGGATCGGCGATTTAACTAACTCTGGCGGTTTTGTTCCGTTAGTTGCCAACGATTTACAAGAAGAATATCATTTGAATGGTGTTCAAACAGATAATTTTGGTAAAAATGGCGACCGCAGCGACCAAATTCTTAAAAGAATCAAGAAAAAAGAAGATATCCAGACAGGATTAGCTTCTGCCGATTTGATTTCTTTAACAGTTGGCGGAAATGATTTGATGAAAGTCATTAAAGGAGACGTTTTTCGTCTAACACAAGATTCTTTCAAAAAACCGCTCAAAAAATATCAGAGCCAAGTGGAACAGTTACTTGCTGAGATCCGTAAATACAATCCAGAGGCGCCTATTTATGTAGTGGGCATTTATAATCCATTTTATCTCTATTTTCCTGAAATCACTGAGATGCAAGATATCGTAGATAATTGGAATGAGGGAACTAAAGAAATCGTTGAAGCTGAAGGGAATTCTTATTTTATTCCAATCAATGATTTATTATATAAAGGCGTTGACGACCAGGTTGGGATCGTTAGTGCTGATCAGACTACCTCGTCAAGTGAAAATCGTGATATCAAAAACAATGCTCTTTATGAAGAAGATCGATTCCATCCAAATAATTTGGGTTATCAACTTATGGCAAGTGCGATTCGTGATGAAATGGTCAAAACAAATAATAAGTGGCTAGAAAAAGGAAGTGAGTGAACAAGATGAACAATGAACAAGAGACTTCTAAAAAGGAAAAAGACGCTAAGCAGAGAAAACAAAAGAAAGACGTGCAAACGCCAATGAATCGTTGGAAGATCGCTTTTCTTATTTTAGTTGGTACTATTATTGCAAGTTTAGCTTTTATTTTTGTAAGAATCACTCAAGTTCGTGAGCCTAATTATAAACCGGTTCCTGAACTGGTTGCTAAAGAGGGAACACCTGTAATTGCTATTCAATCAAATAAAAAACAGGTCAATGCATTGATCGATTTTTTCCTTAGTGATTTTCAAAAGGATTCTGACATTAACTATAAATTTTATTTAGAAAACGAAGCTATGTTGAACGGAACTTTTGAAGTTTTAGGCTATCCAATTGAATTCAACCTTTATTTCGATCCATTTGTGATGAATGATGGCAATGTTCAACTAAAGGCTAAAAGTTTATCAATTGGAACGCTAGGTTTACCAATAAAAGAGATCTTGAAGTTTGTTCAGCGAGATTATAAGCTACCAAGTTGGGTAGAGGTAAATCCGGATGACAGTACTATTTTGCTGCGTTTAGATCAGTTTAGAATGCAAAACGGCCTGTTTATTCGAGCAGAAAAAATCAATTTAGTGGACGATGATATTCGAATGAACATCTATCTACCAAAAGATACTTCAAGTAAGGAGGATTAATTATGAGTGAAAAAGCAATATTTGCTGGAGGTTGTTTTTGGTGCATGATTCAGCCGTTCGATACCCAACCTGGCATTCTTTCGGTTACCTCTGGGTATACAGGAGGACATGTGCCTAATCCCACTTACGAGCAAGTCTTGAGTCATACTACTGGGCATACTGAAGCTGTCGAGATTGAATTTGATCCCGAAATCATGTCATATGAACGATTAGTAGAAATATACTGGCAGCAAACAGATCCTACCGATGCTCTTGGTCAATTCGAAGATCGCGGGGACAATTATCGACCAGTGATTTTTTACACAACAGATGAGCAAAAGGAAATTGCGATACAAAGCAGAAAAGCATTAGCAGAAAGTGGACGCTTTGATGATCCTATAGTTACAAAGATCCAACCGGCTGTCACTTTTTATCCTGCCGAAGACTATCATCAAGATTTTTATCAAAAAGATCCTGAACGCTACGAAGATGCTCACGCAAATCGAGCAAATTTTATAAAAGAAAATTGGTGAATCAATGAGAAGAAGTTTCTACCATTACTTAATGACTTTACGAGCTCCTAAAAAAACTGCAGAAAGTCAATTTGCCAATGACGCTGCAAAAGACATTCAATTCCCAAAACAATCTGAAGATTATCATGAAATATCCAGTTACTTGGAAATGAATGTAGATTATATAAGCAATATGCTCATTTTTGATGAGTTGTGGGAAAAATACTTAGAAAACAACAAATAAAAAGCGGGGAAGACTTTTCCTTGCTTTTTTTTCATGTTACACTGGAATGCATGCAGTATAAATTAGCAGGAAGGGGAGAACGCTATGAAAGAGAAACGACAAGTGCCTTATTATCAGTACATAATTTCAATTTTATGTGTCGCGTTTCTTGTTGGAAGTGGTAGTTATATTTATTTTGATCACCAATATAAAAAACAACTTGCTGATCGTCCAATGCAAAGCAGTGAGCTAAAAAAAGTTGACGCTCTTTACAACGAAATTGTCACAAATTACGTTGGAAAGGTCGATGAAGAAAAGCTAGTAGATGGTGCACTAAAAGGAATGACAGAAGCGTTAGATGATCCATATTCCAGCTATTTAAATGAACCCGAAGCAGATGAACTGGATCAAAGTCTTTCAGGAAGTTTTGAGGGAATTGGTGCAACCATGACCATGACCGATGAACTACCTACTGTGGCACAAGCACCGATCGACGGATCTCCAGCTGCAAAGGCAGGAATCAAAGCAAACGATCAAATCATCAAA
Source organism: Enterococcus sp. 9D6_DIV0238 (assembly GCF_002174455.2). Lineage (NCBI taxonomy): Bacteria > Bacillati > Bacillota > Bacilli > Lactobacillales > Enterococcaceae > Enterococcus > Candidatus Enterococcus dunnyi. Next base: position 306,208 of record NZ_CP147246.1, on the reverse strand, counting down.
GTGGATGATGAGGAAACGAAAGGAAAAACACTCACTGAAGTTGTAAGTAAAATACGAGGAAAAAAAGGGACAGAAGTCCGCTTAACCATCACTCGTGGTTCTGAAACTTTTGAGCTAAAATTAAAACGAGATACAATCCCAATCGAAACTGTTAAGGGAGAACCCGATGCCAAAGATAAAACGATCGGCAGCATCAAAATTTCTTCCTTTGGTGAAAATACATACCAAGAGTTGAAAGATACGATCATCTCATTAAGAAAAGACGGGGCAACCTCCTTCGTGATCGATTTACGTCAAAACCCTGGGGGCTTATTGGATCAGGTGGAACAGATGGCCAGTATGTTCTTAGAAGATGGTCAAACTATCGTGAAATTTGAAGATAAGCAGGGAAATACAAGTGAAGATACGGCTTCTTCTGAATTAGATGACGGGTTTAAAGTAAAAGAGCCAACTGTTGTTTTGGTGGACGAAGGCAGTGCGAGCGCTTCTGAAATTTTCGCAGCGGCTCTAAAAGAATCTGGAAATAAAAAAATCATTGGGATGAAAACCTTCGGCAAAGGCACTGTCCAATCAGTGAAGAATTTGAACGATAAAAGTGAGATCAAATTGACTGTGATGAAGTGGTTGACGCCTAAAGGTGAGTGGATTCATGAAAAAGGATTAGAGCCAACGATCAAAGCAGATTACCCTGACTATGCCTATCTAGCTCCGATTTCTAGAGACAAAACGTTGAAAATAGGCGATTCTTCTTCTGTTGTCAAAAATCTCAATGCTTTATTAAAAGCTTTGGGATATGAAGTAAATGCCGAAAGCAGTGATTTTTCTGAAGAAACGAAAAATGCTGTAGCTGCTGTTCAAACTGAGAACAGTCTTCCAGTTACTGGTGAAGTAGATAACGAAACTGCAGATCATATCGAAAAAGAAGTAGCGAAAAAAATTGTTGAAAATGATCAAGCCTATGATTTGGGCATCAAAGAATTACAGGAAGAACGAAACAAAAATTAAAAATGATGGTGTGAACTGGGGTGATTCATTAAACGATATTTTACCTTTTTCACACCTTTACTTTATTTTGCAAAAGGATTCATTTTTTTTCTATAAAAATAGTCGCTTTTTCTAATGTTCTTCCTTTATAATAAGATAGACGAAAGGATGGGGAAGATGGATCAAAAGAAAAATTATGTTGGTTACTTTATTTCTTTCATGAAATTACTCATTCCTTCTGTTGTCTTAGTTTTTATTTTGAGAGGTTTTTTCTTGATTCCTGTTCCGGTTGACGGAAGTTCAATGGCCAAAACACTGAATCAAGGGGATATGATCGTGATGGAGAAGTTCACTTCGATCAAGCGGTTTGATGTAGTTGTGTTTAAATTACCGAATGGATCGATTTATATTAAACGGATCATCGGGCTGCCGGGGGATGCAATTCGCTATGAGAACGATCAGCTTTATGTTAATGAAACTCCGATAGAAGAACCCTTCCTAGAAAAAAATCTGAAAAAAGATCATGAAACGGTTCCTTACACGACCAATTTCGATTTGAGCGATCTGATTGCAGAAAAGGTGCTGCCTGAAGATCACTACTTTGTACTAGGTGATAACCGTCGGATGTCAAAGGATAGCCGTTCTTTCGGAGCAGTCGAAAGTAAGTATATTTTAGGCAAAGCTCAATTTGTGTACTACCCATTTTCACACATGAAATTTATACCAAGATAGGTGATAAAATGACAATACAGTGGTTCCCAGGACATATGGCAAAAGCCAGAAGAGAAGTATCAGAGAAAATCAAATACGTAGATATCGTATTTGAACTGATTGATGCGAGGTTGCCGCTTTCATCCCGCAATCCAATGATGGATCAAATCGTTCAACAAAAACCTCGATTGATCTTATTGAATAAGGGAGATTTGGCAGATAAGGAGCAGAATCAAAAATGGCAACAATATTTTCAAGAAAAAGGTTACCATACCCTGATTATCAATGCTCAGCAGAATAAAGGAGTCAATAAAATCGTTCCGGAAGCCAAAAAGGCTCTGAAAGAGAAAATCGAACGTGAAAGAGCAAAAGGACTGAAGCCTCGCGCGATCCGTGCCATGTGCATTGGGATTCCTAATGTCGGGAAATCAACACTGATGAATCGATTAGTCGGGAAAAAAATAGCACAAACAGGCAACAAGCCAGGAGTTACCAAAGGACAACAATGGCTGCGTTCAGGAACGGAGCTAGAACTTTTAGATACGCCGGGTATTTTGTGGCCTAAATTTGAAGATCAGGAAATTGGAAAAAAATTGGCATTGACGGGAGCAATCAAGGATCAACTTCTTCATTTAGATGATTTAGCCATTTATGGTTTGTCGTTTTTTTCTCGTTTTTATCCTGAGCGTTTGATTGAACGATACCGTCTAACTGAAGAAGAAACTTTTTTACCACCTGCGGAGCTTTTGATGCTGATCAGTCAAAAACGTGGGTACCGTGATGATTACGATCGAGCAAGTGAAATGATCATCCAGGAGATCCGAAGCAGTAAATTGGGACCTTATACATTAGATCGTTGGGAAGAATTAGGAGCTATAAATGATGAAAGCTGAATCGATTCAACAAATAAAAATGGCTTTAGCTGAAATTGATAGAAGAGATGACGAACGAATTGAGCACTGGCAGCAAGATGAGCGCAGCGGAGTACAACAAGCTCTCAAGCAATGGGAACGCAGAATTCAACGACATGAAAAGGACATAGCGCTTTTAGATGAGATGCAAGTGTTTGAAAGGAATGCCCGCGCACAAGGACATCGTTTGATCGTAGGAATCGACGAGGTTGGTCGAGGTCCTTTGGCTGGACCAGTTGTTGCAGCAGCGGTTATTTTACCAGAAAAATTTCAATTGCTTGGTGTTAATGATTCTAAAAAGTTATCTGCTAAAAAAAGAGATGAGCTTTATGATCAAATTCAAAATCAAGCTATTTCTATCGGTATTGGCATGGTTGATCACAATAAAATCGATGAAATCAATATCTATCAGGCATCTAAACTTGCAATGGGAATCGCATTAGAAGATCTATGCTTCATTCCTGATTATTTGTTGATAGATGCAATGACTTTGGATGTCAAGATTCCTCAAGAAAATATCATAAAAGGAGATGCACGTTCTGTTTCGATTGCAGCTGCAAGTATTGTAGCAAAAGTTATTCGTGATCGATTGATGGAGGACTATGCTAAAATGTATCCCGGTTATGGTTTTGAAAAAAATGCTGGTTATGGAACAAAAGAGCATTTACAAGGGATCAAGGAGCTGGGAATTTGTAAAATTCATAGAAAGACCTTTGCTCCAATAAAAGATTTTTGCTAAAAAATAAAAAAGACCTTTTTTTGCGGATACTTACTATAACAAGTATACACAAAGGAAGGTTTTTTTTATGAATGAAGAACAACGGGCACTATTTTTTAAACTTTCGGTATGTAAAGGCATAGGCAATCTAGGAATGCTAAAAGTATTAGATTTTTCAATGAATTATAATAATATAGCTGATTTCTCCAAAGAAGAGATTATTCACATAGCTGAAATCCGAACCTATCAGAAGATTTTTTTACACTCTTGGGAGTATTGGACTAGAGAAAATAAGAGCCTAAGATCTTTTCAAGAACATCATAGTTTTATTACAATTTTAGATGATGACTATCCAACATATCTGAAGCAAATCTACAATTGTCCAGTTTTATTATTTTACCAAGGAAATATTGCTCTTTTAAAGAATCCTTGTTTATCTTTTGTTGGCGCTAGATCTTCTTCTGTTTATGGAATAAATGTCGTTAGGCAATTAGTACCTAAAATGATTGAACATGGGCTGACGATCGTCAGTGGATTAGCTAAGGGAATAGATAGTGTAAGCCATCAAGTAGCAATGCATCATTCAGGTCAAACGATCGGTGTAATCGGAACGGGACTAGACTATTGCTACCCAAAAGAAACAGCTCATGTTCAACGCAAAATGATGGCAGAACAGCTAGTGATCAGTGAGTATCCTAACGGAACAAAGCCAAGAAAATACCATTTTCCAATGAGAAACCGGATCATCGCAGGCATCAGTTTAGGTACATGTGTGATCGAGGCCGGTAAAAAAAGTGGCTCTTTAATTACTGCACAAGCAGCATTAGAATACGGAAGAGAAGTATTTGCAGTTCCAGGAAATTCACTAGATTTGCGTTCTGATGGCTGTCATACACTGATTCAAGAAGGTGCAAAGTGTACGATTTGCCCTCAAGATATCCTTGAAGAAATCCAAAATTTTTCAATTTAATACTATCAATCCTTGACAAACCTGTGATGAATAGATATGATGAAGTACGATTTGTGAGTTCTCTACATTTTGATATATATAATAGAAGAAACACAAAAACCGAAAGGAGCCACACGTTGAATGGCGTATAAATATCTAGTTATTGTAGAATCCCCAGCTAAAGCCAAAACGATTGAAAAATATTTAGGAAAAAATTATAAGGTAGTTGCCAGTGTTGGACACATTCGTGATTTACCAAAAAGTAAAATGGGTATCGATATTGAAAATAATTATGAACCGCACTATATCTCGATCAGAGGTAAAGGCGATGTAATCAAAAGTTTAAAAGCAGCTGCTAAAAAAGCTGATAAAGTCTATCTCGCAGCCGATCCGGACCGAGAAGGAGAGGCAATTGCCTGGCATTTATCTTACCTTCTCGGCCTTGATCTGAAAGATAAAAACCGAGTTGTCTTCAATGAAATTACAAAAGAAGCAGTCAAAGCTGCGTTCAAAGAACCTCGAACGATCGATCTAGATTTAGTAGATGCGCAACAAGCTCGTAGAATTTTAGACCGTCTTGTTGGCTATTCACTTAGCCCCATTCTATGGCGTAAAGTCAAAAAAGGCTTAAGTGCCGGCCGTGTTCAGTCTGTTGCATTGAAGATTATTATTGATCGTGAAAATGATATTCGTAAATTTATTCCAGAAGAATACTGGAGTATTGATGGAAATTTCCAAAAAGCAAAGAAAAAATTCAAAGCGAATTTTTGGGGTGTGGATGGAAAGAAGAAAAAATTACCTAATGCTGAAGCAGTCAAAGAAGTGACCACTAGAATTACGGGAAAAGATTATGATGTTACCAAAGTTGAGAAAAAAGAACGTAAACGTAATCCAGCATTACCTTTTACCACGAGTAGCCTACAACAAGAAGCAGCTAGAAAATTGAATTTTAGAACGAGAAAAACAATGATGGTTGCCCAACAGCTATATGAGGGAATTGCTTTAGGAAAACAGGGAACAGTTGGTTTGATCACTTATATGCGTACCGACTCAACCAGAATCGCGGATTCAGCGAAAGAAGAAGCTGCAGAATATATCGAAAAAAATTACGGCAGTGAATTTTCAGCACACGGCGGGCGTAAAGCGAAAAATTCACAAGGGGCGCAAGATGCCCATGAGGCTGTCCGACCATCAAGTGTATTGCGCTCACCAAATGAAATCAAGCAATACTTAGATAAAGACCAACTTAAATTGTATACATTGATTTGGTCCCGATTCGTTGCAAGTCAAATGACACCAGCAGTGCTGGATACAATGAAAGTAACCCTTGAGCAAAATGGCGTGATTTTCATTGCAAACGGTGCAAAAGTAAAATTCAAAGGGTTCATGCAAGTTTATGTTGAAGGTAGAGATGACGGAAAAGAAGACAAAGAAAATATTCTTCCTGATTTAGTTGAAGGAGATAAAGTCAAGGCTGTTGATATCGAACCAAAACAACATTTCACTCAACCTCCAGCACGATTCAGTGAAGCAACATTGATCCGCGCATTGGAAGAAAACGGAGTGGGACGTCCATCAACGTATGCACCAACTTTGGAAACTATTCAAAGACGTTATTATGTTAAATTAACGAATAAACGTTTTGAGCCAACAGAACTTGGTGAAATCGTTAATTCTCTGATCGTGGAATTCTTCCCGCAAATCGTTGATGTCCATTTTACTGCATCAATGGAAGGGGATTTGGATAAAATCGGCGTTGGACAGGAAAAATGGGTGGAAGTTGTGGATCGCTTCTACCAACCATTTGAAAAAGAATTGACCAACGCAGAAGAGAAAATCGAAAAAATTCAAATCAAAGATGAGCCAGCTGGTTTTGACTGCGATCTTTGCGGACACCCAATGGTCATCAAACTCGGACGCTACGGAAAATTTTATGCATGCAGTAATTTCCCGGAATGTCGAAACACTAAAGCCATCGTTAAAGAAATCGGTGTAACATGTCCAGTTTGTAATGAAGGCCAAGTTATTGAACGTAAATCTAAGAAAAACCGATTGTTCTATGGATGCAGCCGTTATCCAGAATGTGACTTTACTTCTTGGGATAAACCAATTGGACGTCCATGTCCAAAATGTGGTCAGTATCTTGTTGAAAAGAAAGTCAAAGGCGGAAAACAAGTTGTCTGTATCAATGGTGATTACGAAGAAAATGTTCAAAAATAGCTATCTTGACTACAAATAAAATAATCAATTATACAGAAGCAATTACTTTTTTAAAGTCAATTGTTTCTGTATCTATATAAAAGAAAAGAGGATCTAAATGACTACTACTTCTGTAACAGTTATTGGCGCCGGTCTAGCTGGCAGTGAAGCTGCTTGGCAAGTTGCCAAAGCGGGTGTGCCAGTTACTCTATATGAAATGCGACCAGTAAAAAAGACACCAGCTCACCAGACTGAAAATTTTGCTGAGTTAGTTTGCTCTAATTCCTTAAGAGGAAATAATTTAACGAATGCAGTAGGGGTTTTAAAAGAAGAGATGCGCCGTTTAGACTCAATTATAATCAATAGCGCTGATTTAACGGCAGTTCCCGCAGGAGGAGCTTTGGCGGTCGATCGAGATACCTTCTCTCAGGAAATCACAGATCGGATCAAAAATCATCCGTTAATTACTGTAAAAAATGAAGAAATCACTGCATTACCAGAAGGAATCGTTATTGTAGCAACAGGACCTTTGACCTCAGAAGCTTTGGCAGAACAAATCAAAGAATTCAATGGCTCAGATGGTTTCTATTTTTATGATGCAGCTGCACCGATCGTTGATAAAGCAACGATCAATATGGATAAAGTTTACCTGAAATCACGTTATGATAAAGGAGAAGCAGCTTATCTAAACTGTCCGATGACAGAGGAAGAATTCACTGCTTTTTATGAAGCATTAGTTTCTGCCGAAGTCGTTCCGTTAAAAACATTCGAAAAAGAAAAATTCTTTGAAGGATGTATGCCGATCGAAGTAATGGCTAAACGTGGAATCAAAACAATGCTATTTGGACCACTAAAACCTGTAGGACTTGAAGATCCTAAGACAGGAAAACGTCCGTATGCGGTGATTCAATTGCGTCAAGACAATGCAGCAGCGTCTTTATACAATTTAGTTGGATTTCAAACTCATTTAAAATGGGGAGAGCAAAAACGTGTTTTCCAAATGATTCCTGGGTTAGAAAATGCTGAGTTTGTGCGATATGGTGTGATGCATCGAAACAGTTTCATGAATTCACCAGAGCTTTTAAAACCAACCTATCAATCTCAAAAGAGAGAGAACCTGTTTTTTGCAGGTCAAATGACTGGTGTTGAAGGATATGTTGAGAGTGCGGCTAGTGGTTTATTGGCAGGTATCAATGCAGCGCGTTTAGCTAAAGGGGAAGAGCCTATTGTCTTCCCAAGAGAAACGACACTTGGCAGTATGGCCTATTACATCACTCATGCAGAAGGCAAACATTTCCAACCAATGAATGCCAATTTCGGTCTCTTTCCTGAGATGCCTGAACGAATTCGTGATAAAAAAGAGCGTTATGAAGCAATTGCCAATAGAGCATTAACAAAATTGGCTGAGACAAAACAAGAATTTGATCTTGTCGATTAGTAACTAAAAACTAAGGTATTTAGGATGGAAACATTCTGTACCTTAGCTTTTTTTGTCTGCCTTTTGACTTGTCACAGATTAGATTTCCCTTATAAAACACGAGTTATTTATCTTCAAATATGAATAAATTGTTACTAAATTTGAAAATATTAATTAAATTCTGACAATTCATTTGTTTTTTCAAAATGGTTATGCTAAAGTTACCTTGTAATTTGATGGAGGGAAAATTATGCAGCAAAAAAGCTGGCCGGAGATGTTCTTAACTTACTTGATCGTGGAACGCGGTTACTCTGAAAAAACACGAATTGCCTATGAAGAAGACATTCTAAATTTTTTTGATTTCCTGAAAAATTCTGGAGACGCTGATTATTTAACAGTCGATCATTTGGATATTCGTACATACTTAAGTTTTCTGTACGATAAGAAATACAGTCGCAATTCGATCAGTAGAAAAATTGCTAGTTTACGTTCATTCTATCAATTTTTACTTAAAAATGAAGTAATCAAAGAAAATCCATTTTCCTATGTTCATATGAAAAAAAAGCAATTAAGACTTCCTCGTTTCTTTTATGAAAAAGAGATGGATGCACTTTTTGAGAGTGCTAAGGGAACAAAACCACTGGACTTAAGAAATCAGGCACTGCTTGAAATTTTATATGGAACGGGTATTCGTGTGAGTGAATGCGCTAACTTAACGCTCCAGTCAGTGGATTTTTCTGCAAATGTATTACTCATTCATGGGAAAGGAAACAAGGATCGCTATGTTCCTTTCGGCTCATTCGCTCAAGATGCATTAAAAGAGTATCTTGAACATGGTAGAAAAGTTTTGATGGACAAACACGGGAAAGATCATGCATTTGTTTTCGTCAATCATCATGGGGATCAAATCACATCAACAGGGATCGAATATGTGTTGAATCAATTGATCAAGAAAAGTACGCTAAACGGGGATATCCACCCTCATATGCTGCGGCATACATTTGCGACTCATTTGCTGAATAATGGCGCTGACATGAGAACCGTCCAAGAGCTCTTAGGACATTCGGATTTATCGACAACTCAAATTTATGCGCATGTAACAAAAGAAAGTTTACAAAAAAATTATCGAACATTTCACCCTCGAGCTTAGCAAAAAAATATTAGCTGCTTTAAAGGCGTGGATCTATAAGACAACAAAAGCATGTGAGCTTTTGATTTAGGAGGAAGTATCATGGTTGAATCACAATTTCACTCCACAACGATTTGTGCGGTTGAAAAAGATGGAAAATTTGCGATGGCTGGTGACGGTCAAGTTACGATGGGTGAATCTGTCGTGATGAAAGGAACAGCTAAAAAAGTTCGTAGAATTTATAATGATGAGGTCGTTGTCGGTTTTGCAGGCAGCGTTGCAGATGCATTTACTTTAGAAGAAAAATTCGAAGGTAAATTGAATGAATATAATGGAAATCTGACTCGAGCAGCTGTTGAGCTCGCTCAGGAATGGCGTACACAGCAGTCTATGCAAAAGTTAGAGGCAATGTTGATCGTCATGAATAAAAAAGAAATGCTTTTAGTTTCCGGAACGGGAGAAGTGATCACACCAGATGATGGCATTTTAGCTATTGGCTCAGGTGGCAACTTCGCACTTTCCGCTGCAAGAGCGATGAAACATTACGGTGATAAAGAGATGTCTGCCAAAAGTATTGCGGAAAATGCATTGAATATAGCCGCAGATATCTGTGTTTTTACAAACCACAATATTATTGTAGAAGAATTATAGATGGAGGATTCTAGCTATGAATGAACTGAATAAAACACCTAGAGAAATCGTGAAGGAATTAGATGAATATATCATTGGCCAAGAAACGGCTAAAAAATCTGTCGCTGTTGCTTTAAGAAATCGATACAGACGTCTGCAGCTCGATGAAAAAATGCAGCAGGATATCACACCTAAAAATATGCTGATGATTGGTCCTACCGGGGTCGGAAAAACTGAAATCGCTCGACGTTTGGCTAAAATCGTCAATGCTCCATTTATAAAGGTTGAAGCAACTAAATTCACGGAAGTTGGCTATGTAGGTCGTGATGTGGAATCAATGGTCCGCGATTTAGTAGAAAATGCCATTCAAATCGTCGAAAAAAAACAATACAGTCGAGTCTATTCTCAAGCGTTAAAAAAAGCGAATAATCGTCTGGTAAAAGTATTGGTTCCTGGGATCAAAAAAGAACAAAAACAAGCATCAACTAATCAATTTGAACAAATGATGCAAATGTTCTCAGCAGCACAACAGCCACAGGAAACACAAGAAGAAGTAACGGAAGAAATCAAAATCAACCGAAAAACCGTTCTTGAGCAGTTAGAAAAAGGACTGTTGAATAATCGTGAAGTCACAATCGAAATCGATGAACCTAAGAAAAATATGCCAGCGATGAATGCAGGGATGGAGCAAATGGGAATCGATCTAAACGAAACGCTAGGGGCATTGTCACCAAAGAAAAAAATAGAGCGCACGGTCACTGTAAAAGAAGCGCAAGAATTACTAGTCAAAGAAGAATCAGCTAAAATCGTCAAAGATGCTGATATTCACAGCGAAGCGATTCGTTTAGCAGAGAGTAGCGGGATCATTTTTATTGATGAATTCGATAAGATCACATCAAAAAGCCAGCAAAATTCTGGAGAAGTGTCACGCGAAGGAGTACAACGTGATATTTTACCGATCGTTGAAGGCTCACAAGTCAATACAAAATACGGTCCGATCCAAACAGATCATATTTTATTTATCGCGTCGGGTGCCTTTCATTTATCAAAACCAAGTGATTTGATCCCGGAACTGCAAGGTCGTTTTCCGATTCGTGTAGAACTAGATGATTTAACCGCTGAAGATTTCGTTAAGATTCTGACTGAACCAAATAACGCGTTGATCAAACAATATATAGCATTGATCGGAACAGAAAATGTAACAGTCATTTTCACTAAAGAAGCAATAGAGCGTATTGCTGACATCGCTTTTGATGTCAATCGCGACACGGACAATATTGGGGCACGTCGTCTGCATACGATTTTAGAACGTCTTTTAGAAGATTTGTTATTTGAAGCACCAGATATGCAAATGGGTGAAATTACGATCACAGAAGCCTACGTGAACGAAAAATTGAACAGCATCGTTCAAAACGAAGATTTAAGCCGCTACATTCTTTAATCCTAGTAAACGTTCTTCGGACATCTTTTTAAAGCAAGCTTGATAGTTTTTAAATTAGGAGGAGTAAAAATGACTACTTTATTAGAAAAAACGCGTCAAATCAACAAATTATTACAGCAAAAGAATACGTTTGATCAAAAAGCTGATTTACCTTACGATAAAATGGCGATGATCTTAGGGGACGTATTAGACAGCAATGCTTACATCATCAGCAGTGAGGGCGTACTGTTAGGGTATAATGAAAAACTAGATGTTAATAATGCACGTGTCAAACATATGTTTGAAGAAAAACGCTTTCCTCAAAGCTATACAGATGCAGCGGACAATTTAGCTAAAACAGAAGCAAATATTTCCATTACAAGTGATCTGACAGCTTTTCCTGTGGAATGGCGCGAAAAATATCCGTTTGGATTGACAACGATTGTACCGATGTTTGGGGCAGGAGAACGTTTAGGGACGATCATTTTGGCGAGAGTGGAACAGTCTTTTGATGATGAAGATCTAGTTCTAGCTGAATATAGTGCGACCGTTGTTGGCATGCAGATCTTGTATCAACAATCCAGATCGATCGAAGCAAGTGTTCGCAGTGCAACCGCTGTTCAAATGGCGATCAACACATTATCTTATAGCGAACTGAAAGCTGTTCATGCGATTTTCAAAGCTTTAGATGGGGAAGAAGGTCGTTTGACAGCCTCAAGTATTGCAGATGAGATTGGAATCACGCGATCAGTGATCGTTAATGCGTTGAGAAAATTAGAATCTGCCGGAATCATTGAATCTCGTTCGTTAGGGATGAAAGGGACTTATTTGAAAGTCTTGAATAAGCAATTCATGAAAGAACTAGAAAAAGAGAACTAGTAGGGGGCATGACAAATGACTGTACAAATTGAAAATGAATTTTTGATTGCAACGATCGCAGAAGACGGAGCGGAATTGATCAGTTTAAAATCTAAAAAAAGTGATATCGAGTATATTTGGAACGGAGATCCAGCTTTTTGGGGACGTCATGCACCTGTTCTTTTTCCTTTTGTAGGCAGATTGAAAGAGGATCGATACACATATGGGGGCAAGACTTATCCGATGGGACAGCATGGCTTCGCGAGAGATCAGGTCTTTGAAGTGATCGAGCACGGGACAGAATTAGTTTCCTTGTCGCTTAAAAGTTCAGCAGAAACGAAGGAAGTCTATCCTTTTGATTTTGAATTGATTCTTTCTTATGCCTTAGAAGAAAACAACCTTACTGTAAACTATCAGGTTGAAAATACAGGCAATGAAAAAATGTACTTTTCAATCGGCGGTCATCCAGCTTTTAATGTGCCTTTAGAAAAGAACTTATCATTTGATGATTATTATTTAGGGTTCTCACCACAAAAGTCACGCATTCAAATTCCGTTAAGTGGTCCTTATGCTGATTTTGCTCACAAGACACTTGGACAGACAAATACAAGTCTAGATTTGCGCAGAGAGTTATTTAAAGAGGATGCGATCATCTTTGAAACAAAAGGAGTCAATACCTTTACGATCGCAACGGATGAAAGTCCTCACAGCATTAGTTTAAGCTATGCTGATATGCCTTATGTCGGCTTTTGGTCTCCTTATCCAAAGGAAGCCCCATTCGTCTGTATCGAGCCTTGGTGCGGAATTGCAGATAGTGTAGATGCAACAGGGAATCTTATTGATAAAATCGGCATCAATCAGCTTGATAGCTCAGGCATATTTAAGACACACTATACACTAACAGCGAAATAATAAAAAAAGCCAAAGACGAACACCTAATATGCTCGAGCTTTGGCTTTTTTTATTTACTATTTTTTGCACCTAATCCAAAGGACACACGGCTTTCTGTTCCTTCTTTGATTCGTTTGATGTTGTCTTTATGGCGGACAAAAATAAAAATCGTCAATGCCACAGCGATCAAAGTCAGCAACCAGTCAAATCTCGGCAAAATCTGTGGGATCGCGAAAGGAATAATGATCGTTGATAATGTGATCAACACAGCACTAACCATACTAGTCAAACTTACCATACTGGTAATATACAATGTAATAATAAAAATCAATGCAGAATAAACAAAAAATGTTGGACTATAGGCTAAAATCATCCCCGCGCTTGTTGCAACAGCTTTGCCACCTTTAAAATTCGCAAAAAATGGAAATGTGTGTCCCAATACAGCTGCTACACCGAAAACCAACGGATTGACATTCAAAGAAAATAAGAGTGGTAAACTAGTTGCTAAAGTTCCCTTTAAAATATCCATCAATAAAACAGTGATTCCAGCTTTTTTCCCTAATACTCTAAACGTATTGGTCGTTCCAGTGTTGCCGCTCCCGAAAAGGCGAATATCTTTTTTGAAAAAAAGTTTTCCGATCCAAACGCCAGACGGAATCGAACCTAATAAATAGGCAATGATCAATAATACTATAAATTTCATCAAGTGACCTCTTTCTGTTCAAGCTAGCCTATATTTTATCATGAATAGAAACAGCTAACAATAATTAACTATTCGTTGTATAATAAAAAAGAAGCGAAATTAAGAGAGGATGACAAAGATGTCTGTTGAAAATCCATCACAAGAACAAATCTTTACTTATTTGAAAGAAGCGAAACGAATCGCCGTTGTCGGTTTAAGTAATAAGCCTGATAGAACAAGCTACCAAATTGCAGAATTGCTGCAGGAATATGGATATGAAATCATTCCAGTCAATCCAGTCTTGGCAGGGCAAGAAATCCTTGGTGAATATGTGTATGAAAAACTTCAGGATATCCCTGGCTCAATCGATATTGTCGATATTTTCCGCAGAAGTGAATTCTTACCAGAAGTTGCCCGTGACTTTTTAGAAACAAATGCGACAGTTTTTTGGGCACAACTAGGGCTAGAAAGTGAAGAAGCTGCGGAATTATTGAAAAAAGCAGGAAGAAATGCTATCATAATGAATCGTTGCATTAAGATCGAACTCGCTAAAATGCCGAAATAAGCACAAATGATCTTAAGAAAGAGTTACCGAATAGGAAAGCTCTTTTTTTTTGAGAGTTTTTAGAGTATTATTGTAATGATGTGGCTAAGGGCCCTATAATTCAAGTATAAGGAGTTTTTTTCTTTGGCGAAAAAGGTAAACAATGAATACAATGACGCCTCCATCCAAGTCTTAGAAGGTTTGGAAGCGGTACGTAAAAGACCAGGGATGTATATCGGTTCAACAGATAGCCGCGGATTACATCATTTAGTGTATGAAATCGTAGATAATGCCGTCGATGAAGCATTATCAGGGTATGGAAATGAAATCAATGTAGTCATTCAAAAAGACAATAGTATAAAGATCGTCGATTCTGGACGTGGTATGCCCGTAGGGATGCACGCATCAGGAATACCAACTGTAGAAGTGATTTTTACCGTATTACATGCAGGTGGAAAATTCGGACAGGGCGGTTATAAAACATCCGGTGGACTTCACGGAGTAGGTGCCAGTGTTGTAAATGCATTATCCTCATGGCTGGAAGTAACGATCGTCCGCGATGGTGTTGAATATAAAGAGCGTTTTGAAAATGGCGGGAAGCCTGTCGGTACATTGAAAAAAATCGGTAAGACAAATAAAAAGAACGGGACAACTGTTACTTTTTTACCTGACGATACGATTTTTTCTACGATCCATTTCTCTTATGAAACATTAGCGGAACGCTTACGTGAATCTGCTTTCTTATTGAAAGGGGTAAAAATCACACTTGCTGATCTGCGAGGAGAAGAACCTAAAGAAGAAGTCTTCCATTATGAAGAAGGAATCAAGGAATTTGTCTCATATTTGAATGAAGAGAAAGATACCTTGACGCCAGTTGTTTATTTTTCTGGTGAAAAAGAAGGGATCGAAGTTGAATTAGCTTATCAGTATAACGATGGCTATTCAGAAAATCTTTTGTCATTTGTTAACAATGTCCGAACAAAAGATGGCGGAACTCATGAAGTCGGGATGAAAACGTCTATGACGAAAGCATATAATGAATATGCTCGTAAAGTAGGTCTATTGAAAGAAAAAGACAAAAATCTTGAGGGCAGTGACTTTCGTGAAGGTTTGGCTGCAGTTTTATCTATTCGTGTACCTGAAAACCTCTTGCAATTTGAAGGTCAAACAAAAGAAAAATTAGGCACACCTCTTGCTAGAAATGCAGTGGATAATGTTGTCGGTGAGCAAATGGGCTTCTACCTCCAAGAAAATAGCGAAATGAGTCAGCAATTAGTTCGTAAAGCAATCAAAGCACGTGAAGCACGTGAAGCCGCTCGTAAAGCACGTGAAGAAAGCAGAAACGGAAAGAAACGGAAAAAAGGGGAGTCTCTTTTATCCGGTAAGTTAACACCTGCTCAATCGCGAAACCCTAAGAAAAATGAACTCTACTTGGTCGAAGGCGATTCTGCCGGCGGCTCTGCAAAACAAGGCCGCGATAGAAAATTCCAAGCAATTTTGCCGCTTAGAGGAAAAGTGTTAAATACAGAAAAAGCAAAAATGCAGGATATTCTCAAAAACGAAGAAATCAATACGATGATTTATACGATCGGCGCCGGTGTTGGCCCTGAATTTTCAGTTGAAGACTGCAATTATGATAAAGTCATTATCATGACCGATGCAGATACCGATGGTGCGCATATCCAAGTCTTGTTATTGACGTTCTTTTATCGTTACATGAAGCCGCTGATCGAAGCAGGCAAAGTTTATATTGCTTTACCTCCGTTGTATAAGGTTTCAAAAGGTCTTGGTAAAAAAGCAATCACTGAGTACGCGTGGACTGATGAAGAGCTGGCTAATGTTACAGCACAAGTTGGTAAAGGCTATATGCTGCAACGCTACAAAGGTCTTGGTGAAATGAATGCAGATCAGTTATGGGAAACAACGATGGACCCTGAAACTCGTACGTTGATTCGAGTTCGTATCGATGATGCAGCTCAGGCAGAACGTCGTGTCACCACTCTTATGGGAGATAAGGTAGAACCGAGAAGAAAATGGATCGAGCGTCATGTTCAATTCACTTTAGAAGAAGACGGCAGTATTTTAGACCGTAAAGATGGCGAAACAGAGATTGCGCCCTCAATTTCAAACGACGTTTTGGATGAAGAGAAAAAAATAGAAAATGAACAAAAAAAGACAGAAACTGAAGAAATCAGTTTGTTCGATTTAGAGTAGGGAGTGATGAATGTGGAAAAACGCCAAGAAGTTCAAGAACTGACTCTTGAAGAAGTAATGGGCGATCGTTTTGGAAGATATTCCAAATATATCATTCAAGAGCGTGCCCTGCCAGATATTCGTGATGGATTAAAACCAGTTCAGCGCAGAATTTTATTTTCCATGAACAAAGATGGCAATACATTTGAAAAGAGTTTTAGAAAATCGGCAAAATCTGTCGGAAATATTATGGGGAATTATCACCCCCATGGAGACAGCAGTATTTACGAAGCGATGGTTCGTTTAAGTCAAGACTGGAAGCTTCGTGAAGTTTTGATCGAAATGCATGGGAATAATGGAAGTATGGATGGTGATCCGCCCGCTGCCATGCGTTATACTGAGGCCCGCTTATCAGAATTAAGTGGAGAAATGCTGAAAGATATCGAAAAAGACACCGTCGACTTTGTGTGGAACTTTGATGATACAGAAAAAGAACCAACAGTTTTACCCGCAAAATATCCCAATTTGTTAGTCAATGGCTCCACAGGGATATCAGCAGGTTATGCGACGGAGATCCCTACGCATAATTTGGCCGAAATCATAGATGGAACGATCTATCTGATTGATCATCCAAATGCTTCATTAGAAAAATTAATGGAATTTATCCCAGGACCTGATTTTCCTACAGGAGGTATTCTGCAAGGAAAAGAAGAAATCAAGAAGGCCTATGAAACAGGACGAGGAAAAGTGATTCTCCGTTCGAAAACAAAAATCGAACCATTAAAAGGCGGTAAACAGCAGATCATCGTCACTGAAATTCCTTATGAAGTGAATAAAGCGACACTAGTGAAAAAAATCGATGAAGTACGTCTGAATAAAAAAATCGAGGGGATCGCAGAAGTTCGTGACGAAAGTGACCGAACGGGGCTGCAGATCGCTATCGAGTTGAAAAAGGATACCAACGCTGAAGGAATCTTGAACTATCTTTTTAAAAATACTGAATTGCAAATCAATTACAACTTTAATATGGTTGCCATCGATAACATGACACCGCATCAAGTGGGGCTCAAACGTATTTTAGACAGCTATGTTGCGCACCGCAAAGAAGTGATCACAAACCGCAGTCAGTTTGAATTGGATAAAGCGCAAGCCCGTCAACATATCGTATCTGGTTTGATCAAAGCCTTATCGATCCTTGATCAGGTCATTGAAACGATCCGTGCATCAAAGGATAAAAAAGATGCAAAAAACAATTTAGTGAAAGAGTACGCGTTTACAGAAGCACAAGCGGAAGCAATCGTTACTTTACAATTGTATCGTTTAACAAATACAGATATTACACAGCTTGAAAAAGAAGCGGAAGAACTTAGTCGTTTAGTTGCTGAATTGACAACTATTTTGAATGATGAAAAAGAATTGTTCAATGTCATGAAAAAAGAGCTTCGCGAGGTCAAAAAGCAATATGGAAATGAACGCTTGACTCAAATCGAAAATGAGATCCAAGAGATCAAGATCGATACACAAGTATTGGTTGCTCAAGAAGATGTTGTAGTCACAGTAACACACGAAGGCTACATCAAGCGGAGCAGTTTGCGTTCTTACAGTGCATCCAAGCCGGAAGAAATCGGGATGAAGGAAGGGGACTTCCTGCTTTATACCGGTGAAGTCAATACGTTGGATCATGTTTTATTGATCACTAATAAAGCGAATGTGATTTATCGTCCGGTCCATGAATTACCAGATCTAAGATGGAAAGAAATCGGCGAGCACATTTCTCAAACGATTCTAAATCTGTCGATAGATGAGTCGATCATCGCTGTTTATACCTATAAAGAACTGTCACCGACAAAAACATTTGTTTTCATGACAAAAGAAGGTATGATCAAGCAAACAAAAATGACTGATTTTGAACCTTGGAGAACCTATAAGAGTCGACCAACAAACTGTATGAAACTGAAATCCGATACAGATGAAATCGTCAATGTTTATTTGACGAATGAGCAAAAGCTCTTGGATGTCTTTTTAGTTAGTCATCGAGGATTTGGCCTCCGTTATCCATTAGAAGAGGTGCCAGTCGTCGGAGCAAAAGCTGCTGGGGTAAAAGCGATGAACTTAAAAGACCAAGATTATGTGGTCAACGGTTTATTAGTTTATCAAGAAGGAGATACACCGGTCGTGATCTTAACGCAGCGTGGAAGTATCAAGCGAATGCTTGCACAAGAACTCACACAGTTAGGTAGAGCAAAACGAGGACTGATGGTCTTAAGAGAACTAAAGAAAAATCCACATCGTGTGAGCTTTATGTCAGAAAGCAGTACGCTAGAGCTTTTAGTAACTACTCAAAGTGGCAAACAATATACGATTGATTCTCAAACATACCCAATTAACGACAGAACTTCTAATGGTTCATTTATGTTGGATGAGAAACAAGATGGAGAAATCCTAGAAGTCCATGAAATGCATACAGCCGAGTTGCCTGAAAAAGAAGAGACTGAATAAATCAATTCTGTTCTATAGAATTAGAAAAAAGCTAGAACTGTACTAATACAGTTCTAGCTTTTTGTATTACAGATTTCTTACTTTTTATATAAAACTGATTCTAGTTCGTTAATCATATCACAAATATTAAATCCCTATAAATCAACGTTTCATACTGTTTTATTAAAAAAAATAGCGATTTCGCTCAAAATATAATAAGGAAAGGCTTGCATAAAAATCGCGATGTGTTATACTAATCACATAAAGCTGTTACAGTAATCAACAGCATACTAAGGAGGCCCATCAATGGAGCAATGGAAAGGCTTTAAAGGCGACAAGTGGAAAACATCAGTAGATACACGTGATTTCATTCAAAGAAACTATACTGAGTATACAGGTGATGACTCTTTCCTAGAACCGATCGCACCAAGCACAGACAAATTATGGACAAAATTACAGGAATTATTTGAAGTACAGCATGAACAAAATGGTGTGTACGACATGGACAATAATATTCCTGCAACAATCACTTCTCATGAACCTGGGTATTTGATCAAAGAAGAAGAAACAATCGTAGGTCTACAAACTGACGTACCTTTGAAACAAGCATTCATGCCATTTGGCGGTATCAACATGGCGAATAACTCTTTAACTTCAAACGGTTACGAAGTAGACGCTGAAATGTCTAAAATCTTTACTGAGTGGAGAAAAACACACAACCAAGGTGTTTTCGATGCTTATACACCAGAAATGAGATCAGCTCGTAAAAACAAAATCATCACAGGTCTTCCAGATGCATACGGACGTGGACGTATCATCGGTGATTACCGTCGTATTGCTTTATACGGTATGGATTTCTTGATCGCTGAGAAGAAAAAAGACTTAAGCAACACAGGAAACAAAGTGATGACTGACGATGTTATCCGTTTAAGAGAAGAAATCTCTGAACAAATCAGAGCAATGGCAGATCTTAAAGAAATGGCTTCAACTTATGGTTTTGATATTTCTAAACCAGCAGCAAATGCTAAAGAAGCAATCCAATGGTTATACTTTGGTTACCTAGGTGCAATCAAATCACAAAATGGAGCAGCAATGTCTATCGGACGTATTTCTGCATTCTTAGATATCTATATCCAACGTGATTTAGAAGCTGGATTGATCACTGAATTTGAAGCGCAAGAAATGATCGATCACTTGATCATGAAACTACGTATGGTTAAATTCGCTCGTACACCAGAATACAACCAATTATTCTCTGGTTACCCAATCTGGGCGACATTATCGATCGCTGGTATGGGCTTGGATGGACGTTCATTAGTAACTAAAAATGATTTCCGTATCCTGCATACTTTAACAAACATGGGACCATCACCAGAACCAAACTTAACTGTATTGTATTCATCTCATTTACCAGTAGGATTCAGAACATTTGCATCTAAAATCGCAAAACAAAGTTCTTCGATCCAATTCGAAAATGATGATCTATTACGTGCTAACTGGGGATCAGATGACTGTGCGATCGCATGTTGTGTATCTGCAACAGTTATGGGTAAAGATATGCAATTCTTCGGTGCTCGTGCCAACTTAGCTAAAGCTGTGCTTTACGCGATCAATGGTGGTGTAGACGAAAAAACAAAAATGCAAGTAGCTCCTAAATTCCGCCCAATGACTGGTGATACTTTAGACTACAACGAATTTATCGATCGTTACAAAGACATCATGGATTGGTTAGCTGAATTGTATGTAAATACATTGAATGTTATCCACTACATGCATGATAAATACTCATATGAAGCAGCACAATTAGCCTTCATGGAAAGTAACTTACAACGTACATTTGCAACTGGTATCGCAGGTATTTCACATGCTGCTGACTCAGTAATGGCTATCAAACATGGTAATGTAAAAGTTATTCGTGATGAAGACGGATTAGCGGTTGATTATGTTCCTCAAAATGAGTTCCCAACTTATGGTAACGACAATGAAGAAGCAGATGCAATGGCTAACTGGATCCTTGAGTACTTCATGACTCAAATCAGACGTCAACATACGTACCGTAACGCTAGACCAACAACTTCATTATTGACAATCACTTCTAATGTAGTTTACGGTAAAGCAACTGGTAACTTACCAGATGGACGTCGTGCAGGTAAACCATTGGCACCAGGTGCTAACCCAAGTTATCAAGATGGCAAATTCTTAGGTGAGAAAAATGGTCTTTTAGCTTCACTTAACTCAACTGCTAGACTTGAGTACACAAGTGCATTAGATGGTATCTCTAATACACAAACGATCAATCCTAACGGTTTAGGTAAAGATGATGAAACAAGAATCGAAAATCTACGTAACGTAATGGATGGCTACTTCGATAAAGGTGGTTACCACTTGAACGTTAACGTATTCACAAATGAATTGCTTTTAGATGCACAAGCACATCCAGAAAAATATCCAAACTTAACGATCCGTGTATCTGGATATGCCGTGAAATTCCGTGACTTAACTCCTGAGCAACAAGCAGACGTTATTTCTAGAACTTCACACGATAGACTGTAAGAACATACAATTGAAGGGGTGACCTCGTGTCATCCCTTTTTTCTAAAAAAGAAATGAGGAATCGAAATGACGACACCTGTAATTGGTAGAATCCACTCTACAGAAAATTTTGGAACGGTTGATGGACCTGGTGTCCGCTTCATCGTGTTTACGCAAGGGTGCCGCATGCGTTGTCAATTTTGCCATAATCCTGATACATGGAAAATAGGTTCAGGCGGCCGCGAAGTTACAACGGATGAAGTATTAGAAGAAGCTATCAAGTATCGTTCATATTGGGGCGAAAAGGGAGGAATAACTGTCAGTGGTGGCGAACCATTACTACAGCTGGAATTTCTCACAGACTTATTTAAAAAAGCAAAAGACAAAGGCATACATACAACGATCGACACTTGTGGGAAACCTTTCACAAGAGAAGAACCATTTTTCAGCCAATTTCAAGAATTAATGAACTATACTGATCTGTTATTATTCGATATCAAACATATCGATAATGAACAACACAAATTATTGACTTCTTTAGGAAATGAAAATATTTTAGAAATGGCTCAGTATCTTTCTGAAATTGGAAAACCAGTTTGGATCAGACACGTATTAGTTCCAGAGCGTAGTGACTATGATGAGTATTTGATTCGCCTAGATTCATTTATCAAAACCCTTAAAAATGTCGATAAAGTAGAAGTTTTACCTTATCACGTAATGGGTAAATATAAATGGGACGAATTAGGGTTAGACTATCCATTAAAAGGAATCGATCCACCAACAGAAGAGCGTGTGACTAACGCAAAAAAAATATTACATGTTGCAGATTATCAAGGATATGCAACTAGATAAGTATTAAAAATAGAAAAGTGCAGCAAATATTGTTGTTTCTTTTCTATTTTTTGTTATTATTAATAATGAAGAAAAAAGAAGGAGTGAACCCTTATAATGTCAAAAATTCTTGTTTTTGGACACCAAAATCCTGATACTGATGCAATCGGTGCAGCGATCAGTTTTGCCTATTTACAAAAAGAACTTGGAAAAGATACTGAAGCTGTAGCTTTAGGTGCACCAAGTGAAGAAACACAATATGCTTTAGATTATTTTAACGTAGATGCACCTCGGGTAATCGAGAATGCAGCTGGAGAACCGAATCAAGTGATGTTAGTCGATCATAATGAATTTCAGCAAAGCGTTTCAGATATTGCAGATGTAACGATCTTAGCTGTTGTTGACCATCATCGTATCGCAAACTTCGAGACAGCTGATCCATTGTATTATCGTGCAGAACCTGTTGGCTGTACAAGTACGATTGTTTTGAAGTTGTTTAAAGAAAATAACATTGTTGTACCAAAACAAATCGCAGGAATGATGGTATCAGCGATCATCTCTGACACTTTATTATTTAAGTCACCAACCTGTACTCAAGAAGATATCGATGCCGCTCACGAACTAGCAGATATCGCAGAAATAAACTTGAACGGCTACGGACTAGATATGTTAAAAGCCGGAACGAATCTAAGTGACAAATCAGCTGAAGTATTACTGGATTTAGATGCTAAAAGCTTCCCAATGGGCTCTAAAAACGTCCGAATCGCTCAAGTTAATACCGTTGACCTGAATGAAGTTTTAGACCGCCAAGAAGAGCTGGAAGCAGCTATGAAAAATGAAAATGCGATGAATGGATATGATTTATTCGTTCTGATCATCACAGATATTTTGAATAGTGACTCTGAATTACTAGTGATCGGAGAGTCACTAGATAAAGTAGAATCAGCTTTCAATGTAACCTTGGATAACAATCGTGCATTTTTAAATGGTGTCGTTTCGCGTAAAAAACAAGTAGTTCCTCAATTAACAGAAGTATTTAGTTAATCTGGACATATCAATGAAAGAGCTTGGGATATAACTCTTCGGGTTATTTTCTAAGCTTTTTCTTATTATAAAAAGAAAGCGTGGTCGAGCTTTGGAAAAGGTAACCTACTATTATAAAAGAGAAAACACCGCACAGCTGAACAAGTTGATTTCCACACCATTATTTGAAGAAATCATGCTGCATTTGATACGGAATCAGCAACAAGAACTTATTTTACGACAGTTAAAAGCGGCTATTCCAACAACAGAAAATTTAGAACTCTATTTAGAACAAATGATCAGTCAGGGGATCATCCAAAGAGTAAATCGACGCTATTATTTATCCATACCGATTTTTTCTCAGCAAAATCGCCTAGAGATACCAGCTTCTACCCAATTATTCTTAGATGATTTAATGAAAAAATCCAGCAACCAAGACCAGTTTTTTGGCGAAGTTTTATGGTCGGTATTCTTTGATGACAATACGGACTATTTTTTTGGTGTACAAACGGAGGATTCTTCGACTACTTTTGTGAAAAAAATAGAAGAGGGGAATGAGAAGCTGAAATTTGTTTCTCTTCATCTGGAAGATACGTTTCCGCTTTCTCTAGCCGACTATTTTTCTCTACTCTCTAAAAGAACGGCTTTACCAGATACATTCAAGCCAATAGAGCAATTGATCGGAGATGTTGATATTGATTATTTCATCACTCAAGCACTAAAAGTGATACGTTCTAGTATCAGGTCAAAGTCCAAACAAATGAAGAGAAATATTTTTCAGGAGACTTTTGTAATCACAAATGACTTGCAAGAAAGAGCTGATGCCACTTTTTCTTTGACTTCACCCATCTTAGAAAATGGTAGTTTAGCGACAGCAGACGAACTAGACGAACTCAAAAAAATCTTACCGCCACTTTGGGAAAATATCAAAGACGATAATGAACGCATATTCTATAAGAAACAATTATATTCTTACTTGTTTCATTATTATTTTCCTGAGATAGACTTTTTACACTACTTAAAACATTAAGTTACCTATAAAAATATTATGTAAACTTTGAAATTGATTAACTAAAGAGCAGCATCTAAAGTAGAATAGATCCTGCTCTTTTACTTAACTATTTCGTTTACGCACTTTTTTAGTCCAGAAACCACCTGAAATAAACTTAGGTTCATAAGAAATGATAAATGCTCTAGGTTCTTTTTCATTGATCAGTTTATACAAACTACGTTCATTTTTGCGAGGAGAAAGAATTTCAAGAATCATTCGTTCACCTTCACGACCGGCACCAAAGCTTTGGGTCACACCATATCCATTTTCTCTTAATATCTCCGGTAAATTCAGTTGTTCTGTAGAAGAAGGCAAGATCGCTGTAACCATGATATAGCCTAAAGCTAAGTAATCTTCGATTTTGATTCCAACGCTGATTCCGACTGCATACCCTAAAGCGTACACGATTAAATTGATGGGCTCATCTAAACGATTCAATACCATACTTAAGCCTAAAACGTAAATCGTGATCTCGGCCATGCTGACTAATGGTGCAATCAAACGATAGCCTTTCATGGTCAGCATAAAGCGGATAGTGTTCAAGGTAATATACGAAAAATTCACAAAAAAGATAGTTGCAAGCATCTTGACATCCATTCCAATTAATTCCTCTTTTCAATTAAAGATATCTGCATATTATAGTACACTATTCACTGAAATTAAATAGGTTGAACAAAATTAAAGAAAAAAACTTATGCTCTATTTTATTCAAAATTGATTATGAAAGATTAGAGTGTTTTGTGTTGGAGCAGGGGATAGTTTTTGCTATAATCAATGTATTATGTGTATAAGGGAGAAATGAAATTAAATGAGAATTTTTATCCTCATACTTGTGGGTTTATTGTTATTAAATACAACAGCAGCACTTATTACCGTATTTAGAAAGCCGCGAAGTATTTCCAGTGTTTTGGCCTGGATCATGACCTTGATTTTTTTACCAGGAATCGGCTTTATTATCTATCTTTTTTGCGGTAGAGGGATCGATGGGCAAAAAGTATTTCAATTAACTGACTATGATAACGAAAAAATAGCAGAAATCAAAAAAATTGTCGATAAAGATAAT
This sequence comes from Enterococcus sp. 9D6_DIV0238, assembly GCF_002174455.2. Taxonomy (NCBI): domain Bacteria; kingdom Bacillati; phylum Bacillota; class Bacilli; order Lactobacillales; family Enterococcaceae; genus Enterococcus; species Candidatus Enterococcus dunnyi. The sequence goes on along the minus strand of NZ_CP147246.1, from coordinate 280,994 downwards.
TTAAAAGCTGATAGCGGATTAAATATCAATTTATTGACAGATGCACGTGTACTGAATCGCTATTTCAGAAATATGGATTCATCTCCTTTAAGCAAGCGTAACAGTATACAGCTTTATACGGACGGTAAGGAAAAATTCGAGGCCTTATTTGATGATATCCGTAAAGCAAAAGAAACTGTTCATGTCGAATATTATTCTTTTTTCAACGATAAGATCGGTAATAAATTTCTTGATCTATTGGAGGAAAAAGTAAAAGAGGGGATAGAGGTCTATTTAATCTATGACCCATGGGGCTCACCTGGTGCTGATAAAAAATTCTTTGCTTCATTTGTTGCTGCTGGCGGAAATGTCGCACCTTTTATCACTTCAAAAAATATGATCAGTAAAACTCGACTAAACTATCATTTGCACCGCAAGATCGTTGTGATCGATGGGAGGATAGGCTGGACTGGCGGATTTAATGTCGGTGATCAGTACTTGGGTGAAAGTAAAAAATTTGGTTACTGGCGAGATACACATATTCGAATTGTCGGTTCTTCAGTCTTTTCTCTTCAGGAGATTTTTATCATGGATTGGAACGCGTCTGTTGCAGATAAAACAAAGAAAATGGACTATTTAGATAAGTATTTCCAATTTTCTGCTGATGATCAATTAGAAGATTTATCATTGCAAATCGTTTCTGATGGACCTGATTCAGAAGAAGAAATTCTAAAAAGCGGTTTTATAAAAATGATTTTAGCGGCCGAAAAATCGGTTTGGATCCAAACACCGTATTTAATACCAGATGACAGCATGATCAATGCGCTGCTGATTGCTGTTCGATCTGGAATCGATGTACGTATCATGATTCCATGTATGCCAGATCATCCGTTTATTTATCGCGCAACTCAGTACTATGCAAACTATCTTCATAAACGCGGCATAAAAATTTATCTGTATCAAAACGGTTTTTTACATGCAAAAACAATGATCATCGACAATGAAATCTGTATGGTCGGCACCACAAATCAAGATATCAGAAGCTATGCATTGAATTTTGAAGTAAGCACATTTATTTATGATACTAAGTTTTCTTGGAAGCTCACTCAAATATTCAAAGAAGACATAGAGCAAAGTCTTTTACTGACTGATGAGATGATCAAAAAACAGTCCCATTGGTTACGATTTAAGCAAAATTTCTCAAGATTATTATCACCAATCCTGTAGTTAAACTGAAAAGTAAGTAGATATCTAAATCTATTTGCTTTTCTATTTTTTTAGACTGGAGTATAGGGTCTTGAGTGATAATTTTTTATTTTATTCTAGTTAACATAATATACATTATACAAAGTAGTTTTGATTGAACAATTATCGTTACCTTTCAATAACATCACTAAGATGACATAAAACTACTTTTGAACTGGAGCTTTAATCGATGCTAGCTAGTTGTTATTGATTAATATTCGTATTTTTATAATTACTTCATCAGTCTTCGTAAAACCAATGACAAACCAAACCATAACACGACGCTGATCAAGATCGTGATCAACCATCCAAAAATATTATGCTCTAAAGGCAAAGGCATATTCATCCCAAAAAAACCAGAAATAATTGTAGGAATGGTCAATAATATCGATAATACAGTTAAAATCTTCATTGTATCGTTCAAATTATTGTTCAGTACATTATTATACGTTCCAGATAATTGTTGTAGAATTTGTGAAGACAGTTGTGTCATTTCAACAAGTTGCTTCGCCTCAATCAACACGTCATCTAATTCCTCTTTCTCTAATTTTATATTCTTGATAAAATTTTGTTAGTGTTTCTTTGTCATCAGTTGCAATATTGATCCAATAATCCCCTTTATGACTCAAGGCAGTTTTAGTAATCAATTTTTTCACTCCTTACCTTTGTGAAATATGAATCCCCTTCTATATTTTCTGACTTTTCAGAAAAAGTCTTTTCAAAATAAGAGGAGTATTCTGGAAAGTTCAAAAAGACTTTTTGTTCGAACCTCTTAATTATAATGAAATTATTCTTTTAAAACAACTAAGTTCAGGTAATAAATGTATAGTAAAAAAAACTGAAACAAAACTTTTGAAAGTAAAGTTAAGCTCCAGTTTTTTTATACTAATATTGATGCTATCTTTCGTTTTTCATTGCTTCTAAGGCTGCTGTATTAATAATATTCCAAGGTTTATCAAATGAAGGTTGGAAGAAGAAATCTGCATAAGCTAAATCTTCGATCGTCATTTTCGCTTTAATTGCTAAGGAAATGGCATTGATATTTGCTGTTAAATCGGCTTTAGACATCAATTGCGCACCTAAAACTTGTGTTGTTTCTGGATCATAAACTAATTTGAACCACGCTTTTTGTTTATCCGGATTAAAGTCCATTAAATAATCTTCAACCACTAGTGCTGATTTCGTTTGTTTATTTAGTTTTTTGGCCATCTCTTCATTGATACCAGTTGAAGCAAATTTATAGTCAAATACGGCTAGTCCTGATGAACCTTGAATTCCTGGGAATGGTTTTACAGGAGCCTCTAAGTTTTTCACTGCAAAGCGACCTTGTTTTCTAGCATTCGTAGCTAATGCAATATTTACCTCTGTTTGTCCAGGATTGTATTTGATCAAGGTTGCGTCACCGACAGCAAATACATCCGGCGCACTTGTCTGCATGTATTCGTCCGTCTTGATCAATCCATTAGGATGAAGTTCAAGGGTATCCTTCAGCCATTCTGTATTTGGGCGAACACCAACAGCTACAACAACTAGATCAGCGTCATATTCACCCTTATCTGTGACAACTTTTTGAACATGCCCAGCGCCTTTATAGCTTTGAACTGTTTCGTTTGTTACTACTTTTATATTATTTGCTTCCATCTCTTCAGTCAATACATCTGTAAATTCTTTATCGAGATAAACGCCTAGTGGTCGATCCAAAATATCGATGACAGTAACATTTTTGCCAGCTTTTGCAAATGATTCTGCTGCTTCGATTCCGATATAGCCACTACCGATCACTACCACATTATTTACTTCTGAATCTACGGTTTTTTGTTTTAATTTGATTGCCCATTTTCTGCCGCGCATCAAATAAATATTATCTAAGTCCTTTCCAGGAAGATTTAATTCAAATGGGACAGCTCCAGGACTGATAATAAGCTTATCATATTGCTCAGTACGCTCAGCTCCAGTTACTAAATCTTTCACAGTAACATAGTGATCTTCAGGTTTGATCGCAGTGATTTCTGTATTTGAAAATACGTTGACTCCTCTACTTTCCATACCTTCTGCTGTCATATAACGAACTGAATTTACATCTTTAACTTTACCTTCTAGATAAAGCTGCATTCCGCAAGAGAGAAAAGAAATGAAATCCCCTTTTTCGTACCATTGAATTTCTGCATCCGGATGAGAAATCAACAACTCCTCTACTGCTTCATAACCTCCGTGGGATGAACCTAAAACGATAACTTTCATACTTCTATTCCTCCAATACTATTTATTATATAATAAATAGTATCATATAAACAGCTTATAAAACAAGTCATTTATATATATATTCTCAATTAAGTGTAATTAAATGAGAATATGCAGCTAACTAAATGAACATAATAATTTTATTGTAACTAAAAATAGCAACCGATGCAGAGATCTCCCCTGAATCAGTTGCTATTCAATCTCTTACTCTTGCGCTTGTTCTTTGGATAAAGTTGATAAATCATAAGGTGTATTTTGATATACTGCATAGTTTAGCCAATTAGAAAAAAGCAACGACGCAGCCATGTGCCAACGCAATTGAGGCGTTTTTCCTTGATCATCGTTAGGAAAATAATGATCAGGAATATTTGGGCCGATCCCCTTCTCTAAGTCTCTTTTAAATTCTTGTTCTAGAGTTTCTCTATCATATTCCAAATGCCCCATTGCATAGAAAGCTCGGTTGTTTTTATTACCTACTAAAAAAATACCAGCTTCTTGTGATTCAGCCAAAATTTCCAGCTCAACCGTCGCTTCTATGTCCTTTTTTTGAATAGTTGTATAACGAGAATGAGGAGCAAAAAAAACATCATCGAAACCTTTCATAATACTCCAAGTTGAATCGAGCACATCGTGTAGATAGATTCCAGATAATTTTCTATTTAATTGATGTTTGTTAATATTATGATGATAATACAGACCTGCTTGCGCTCCCCAACAGATATGAAACGTTGAAAAAACATGGGTTTTACTCCATTTAAAAATATCCGACAACTCTGACCAGTAATCAACCTCTTCAAAAGGTAACTGTTCCACAGGAGCTCCGGTAATGATCAATCCATCGTAATAATTTTCTTTAACTTCATCAAATCGATGATAAAATCGTTTTAAATGATCTTTAGAAGTATTTTTCGCTATATGACTACTCATGTGCAAAAAATCAACATTGATCTGTAAAGGTGTATTGCTCAACAAACGTAATAATTGAACTTCAGTTTCATCTTTTTTCGGCATTAAATTTAAAATAAGAAGTTGTAACGGACGAATATCCTGATGCATGGCGCGATCTTCGTCCATTACAAAAATATTCTCTTTCTCTAAAACTTTAATTGCTGGCAGTTCTTTTGGCACTCGAATCGGCATGCACATATTCCTCCCTTTCTTATTATGTAAATCTATTCTACGCTATAAACAGCTATAAAGGAAGCTACTTATTGCTAAACGCCGTCTTTTAAAAAAATAATGGCTGATTCTCTCTAGTCACCTATATGAACGCCATACAGTTTTTGCATACTAAATAGAAAAAACATGAGATGAAGAGTATTTCTTCATCTCATGTAACTTATGGAAGTATAAAATGATCTTTTATTTATTCTTCTTCTTTTTTGTTTCTACGGTTAAGACCAAAGATTCCTAGTGCGCCTAATAATAATGCGCCTACTAAGCCCCAGTTGTTTACGATCTCACCATTGTTAGGGAGGTCTTTTCTAGAGCTAGAGCTTAGAGTCTTCAAGCCAGAACCATTATTGTTCAACCCGTTATTGCCGGTACCATTTCCATTTCCGTTGCCGTTGTTGTTATTACCATTCCCGTTACCATTTCCTGATCCAGGATCGACTGGGATTAAGAATTCAGTTGGCAAACTTTGATTACCATCTTCATCAAAAGCAACGGCCGTATCTGTTTCTCTAGGTGATACCATACCTTTAGGGATAGCGATTGTGTAATTTCCGTTTTCATCAACTTGGCCGGCACCTACCAACATACCTTCATCACTATATAAATTGACAGTGTTGCCAGGGTCAGCTGTTCCAGTTACTGTATAACCAGTTGTTGATGTTCCGGTAACATTATTTACAATTGGTGCAGAAACAGTTGCGCCAGGATCTGCAGGTAATTCAAATAATGTAGGAACACTTTCGTTATTTGCGTTATCTTTTGCAATTGAAGTCAACTGTTCATTTGGAGAAGCCATTCCCATTGGAATAGTGATCGTGAAGCTTCCCTCTGCAGCTGCTCTATTTGTATCTGTTGGAAGTTCTCCATCAGCTACTGCTTGTCCTAATAGGTCACCGTCTGCATTGTAGATTTCAACTTTATTACCAAATGTCGTTTTACCGAAAACAGTATATCCAGTAAGTGAAGTTCCTTCAACGTCTAAGATAATCGGCGGAGCGATATTTATTTTAGGATCTGCCGGCGTTGTAAATGGTGTAGCCGAACTTGTATTGCCAGCTCCATCTTTCGCTACAGCACTCAATTGTTCTCTAGCAGATGCAGCACCTACTGGAAGTACAATTGTGTAGTCTCCGTTGGAATCTGCTACGTCTGTTCCCAACACAGTTCCATTCGTATTGCGAATTTCAACTGTATTTCCTGCTGTTGCCTTACCAGTCACTGTATAGCCCGAAGTTGAGCTTCCTGTTACTGTATCAACGCTTGGTGCAAGGACATTTACAGGATCTGCTGGTGTCGTAAATGTAGTACCTGGGCTTGTGTTACCATCTGCATCTTTCGCAGTTGCAGTCAATTGTTCATTTGGTGTAGCAGAACCAGCTGGAATTGTTACCGTGTAATCGCCGTTTTCATCAGCTGTAGCTGAACCGATCACTGTACCACCACTATTTTTGATTTCTACAGTACTGCCAGCTGGTGCTGTACCTGTCACTGTATAGCCGGTAGATGAAGTTCCTGTGACACTATCTACGGTTGGTGCTGCAACGGCTACAGGATCTGCTGGAGTAGTAAATGTAGTACCTGGACTTGAATTGCCGTCTTCATCTTTTGCTGTTGCAGTCAGTTGTTCGTTCGGTGTTGCTGAACCAGCTGGAATCGTTACTGTGTAGTTACCATTCTCATCAGCTGTAGCTGAACCGATCACTGTGCCACCTGCGTTTGTAATTTCTACAGTGCTGCCAGCTGGTGCTGTACCTGTGACAGTGTAACCAGTAGATGAATCTCCTGTGACACTATCAACAGTTGGCGCTGCAACTTCAACTGGATCTGCTGGAGTAGTAAACGGTGTTGCTGGGCTTTGATTACCACTGCCATCTTTTGCTACTGCAGTTAATTGTTCATTTGGTACTGCAGAGCCTGTTGGAAGAGTGACTGTGTAATTTCCACTGCCGTCTGCCAAACCAGAACCGATCACCAGGCCTCCCGTATTCTTCACTTCTACAGTGTTCCCTGGTGTTGTCGTACCTGTCACTGTATAACCAGTAGATGAAGTTCCTGTGACACTGTCAACAGTTGGTGCTGTAACTTCAACTGGATCTGCTGGAGTAGTGAATGGTGTTGCTGGACTTGTATTACCATCTGCATCTTTCGCAGTTGCTGTTAATTGTTCACTTGCTGATGCAGCCCCTGTTGGGATTGTAATAGTGTAATCACCATTTGCATCTGCCGTTGCAGAACCGATGACTGTGCCGCCTGTATTTCTCACTTCTACTGTACTATCTGCTGGTGCTGTACCAGTTACAGTATAACCAGTAGAAGAAGTTCCTGTTACGCTATCTACTGTTGGCGCTGTAATAACAACTGGATCTGCCGGAGTAGTGAATGGTGTTGCTGGACTTGTATTACCATCTGCATCTTTTGCAGTTGCCGTTAATTGTTCACTTGCTGATGCAGCCCCTGTTGGGATTGTAATAGTGTAATCACCATTTGCATCTGCCGTTGCAGAACCGATGACTGTGCCGCCTGTATTTCTCACTTCTACTGTACTATCTGCTGGTGCTGTACCAGTTACAGTATAACCAGTAGAAGAAGTTCCTGTTACGCTATCTACTGTTGGCGCTGTAATAACAACTGGATCTGCCGGAGTAGTGAATGGTGTTGCTGGACTTGTATTACCATCTGCATCTTTTGCAGTTGCCGTTAATTGTTCACTTGCTGATGCAGCCCCTGTTGGGATTGTAATAGTGTAATCACCATTTGCATCTGCCGTTGCAGAACCGATGACTGTGCCGCCTGTATTTCTCACTTCTACTGTACTATCTGCTGGTGCTGTACCAGTTACAGTATAACCAGTAGAAGAAGTTCCTGTTACGCTATCTACTGTTGGCGCTGTAATAACAACTGGATCTGCCGGAGTAGTGAATGGTGTTGCTGTACTTTGATTTCCTAATAAATCTTTTGCTACAGCTGCCAATTGTTGACTTGGAGCGGCAGAACCAATTGGAAGATCAATTGTGTAATCGCCATTTAAATCAGCAATTGTTGACCCAATGACTGTACCACCAGTATTTCTGATTTCAACAGTATTTCCGACTGTTGCTTTACCTGTCACTGTATATCCAGTTGTAGAGGTTCCTGTTACATTATCTACTGTTGGCGCTGTGACAACGACTGGATCTGCTGGGGTAGTAAATGGTGTTGCTGGGCTTTGGTTGCCATCTAAATCTTTTGCTACAGCTGTTAATTGTTGATTTGGCGTTGCTTGTCCTGTTGGAATCACAACTGTGTAATTGCCACTGCCGTCTACGATAGTGGTACCGATGACTGTGCCGCCAGTATTCTTGATTTCGATAGTATTACCAGGAGTTGCAGTTCCTGTCACTGTATAACCAGTTGCAGATGTCCCAGATACTGTATCAACAGTTGGTGCCGTAACTGAAACTGGATCTGCTGGTGTGATAAACGGTGTTGCAGTACTTTGATTGCCTAACAAATCTTTGGCAATTGCTGAAAGTTGTTGATTTGGTGTTGCCAGACCAACCGGGATGACTACCGTATAATTCCCGTTTAAATCAGTGATTGCTGTACCGATCACTGTGCCACCTGTATTTTTGATCTCTACTGTATTGCTAGGAGTTGCAGTTCCTGTCACTGTATAACCAGTAGACGATGTTCCGGTTACTGTATCAATAGTTGGTGCCGCAACGAAAACTGGATCTGCCGGTGTTGTGAATAGTGTTGCAGAACTTTGGTTGCCATCTAAATCTTTCGCTACTGCTGAAAGCTGTTGATTTGCTCCTGCTAATCCAACTGGAATCAAGACTGTATAGTTGCCGCTACCGTCAGCGATCGTTGAACCAACAACTGTGCCACCAATATTCTTGATTTCTACTGTATTACCTGGTGTTGCAGTTCCTGTTACAGTATAACCAGTAGAAGAGGTTCCTGTTACCGTATCAACAGTTGGTGCTGTAACTTCGACTGGATCTGCTGGTGTTGTAAATGGTGTTGGTGAGCTTTGATTACCTAAGAGGTCTCTTGCAACTGCTGACAATTGTTCATTTGGTGTTGCTGCGCCAACTGGGATCACCACTGTGTAATCACCATTCAAATCAACGAGCGCTGTCCCAATTACCGTACCACCCGTATTCTTGACATCGATAAAATCACCAGGTGTTGCAGTTCCCTTGATCGCATAACCTGTTGTTGATGTTCCTGTTACACTATCAACAGTTGGTGCTGTAACTTCGACTGGATCTGCTGGTGTCACAAATGCTGTCGGTAAACTTTCGTCAGTTCCCACTATAGCTACTGCAGTTAAAGCTTCATTTGCAGTGGCTTGTCCTTGAGGGATCGTAACGGTGAAATCACCATTTCCATCAGCAATACCTGAACCGATTGTTGTTCCACCAATATTGTGGATTTCAATGGTTGCACCTGCTTCGGCAGTTCCTTTGACCGTATAGCCAGTTGCAGCAGTCCCTGTTGTATCCGTCACAACTGGAGGTGCAACAACCACAATTTGATCCGCTGGTGTGATAAACGATACTGGTAAACTTTCGTTTGCACCATTTTTGGCTACTGCAGTCAGCGGCTCAAGAGCCATTGCTTGTCCTTGAGGGATCGTAACAGTAAAATCACCATTCCCATCTGCAGTTGCTGTACCGATCGTTGTGCCGCCAAGATTTCGGATATCAACTGTATCACCTGCAGTAGCAGTTCCCTTAACTGTATAGCCAAGCGTTGAATTACCTGTTGTACTTGTAACCACTGGTGGGGCAACTACTACTGTATCTGCTGGTGTCGTAAAGGCTGTTGGTAAGCTTTCATTCGTTCCATCTTTCGCTACAGCAGTCAATGGTTCAAGAGCTGTTGCATCGCCTTGTGCGATAGTAATGGTGAAGTCGCCGTTAGCATCTACAGTTGCTGAACCGATCGTTGTACCGCCAATATTACGAATATCCACTGTATTTCCTGCCGTTGCTGTACCTTTAACGGTGTAACCTGTTGCAGATGTTCCTGTAGTACTTGTAACCACTGGCGGTGCAACTACTACTGCATCAGCCGGTGTTGTAAACGGCGTTGGTAAGCTTTCATTTGCGCCATCCTTTGCTACAGCTGTTAATGCTTCGTTTGCGGAAGCTTCACCTTGAGGGATTGTGATCGTGAAGTCACCGTTACTATCTGCTGTTGTTGTACCGATAGTTGTGCCACCAATATTACGAATATCCACTGTATTTCCTGCCGTTGCTGTACCTTTAACGGTATACCCTGTTGCAGATGTTCCAGTTGTACTTGTAACTACTGGCGGAACGACTAAAGCGACATCTAGCGGAGTTTTGAACGAAGTTGGTGTACTTTCATTCGTTCCATCTTTCGCTACAGCAGTCAATGATTCATCTGCAGTTGCTTGCCCTGAAGGGAGTGTAATCGTGAAATCACCATTTGCATCTGCGACTCCTGAAGCGATAGTATTGCCACTTCCGTTACGAATATCCACTGTATTCCCAGCTGTTGCTGTCCCTTTGACTGTATAACCAGTCAACGAAGTTCCGGTTGTACTTGTAACTACCGGCGGAGCAACTACTACTGCATCTGCTGGTGTTGTAAAGGCGGTTGGTGTACTTTCATCCGTTCCATCAATAGCGATCGCATTCAACGATTCATTCGCAGTTGCAGCTCCTTGTGGAATCGTAACAGTGAAATTACCACTTCCATCAACAAGTCCTGTCCCGATCGTTGTTCCTCCTGCATTTCTGATGGCGATTGAATTTCCTGCTGTTGCTGTACCTGTCACTGTATACCCAGTTGCAGATGTTCCAGTTGTATTTGTAACAACTGGAGGGGCAACAGCTGCTGCTGTTCCAGCATAATAAATATCAGATACACCATTCGCCGTTTTTATCAAAGAAACATCGATAGCATCTGCTTTGATAACTGTTCCAACAAATTTAGCGTCTAAATCTTGTGTTAAGTTTTGTGGGCTAAGCACCGTTGTTGGAATATTGATGGTTGTTCCACCTAAAACAGATGCATCAGCTAATTCATTAACTCCTGAACCGCCAATTGCAATAAGAGGTAGAGCAGCATTGATCGCTGTGTCAACCGTTCCTTTCACTGGAAGTAATGCCGCATTGATACCAGCTGCAACAACATTACTTGCAATGCCACTACCAGTCGCATTTAAAGCATCGACTGCTGCTTTTAAGTCTTGCAGCAAAGATGAAACATTTTGTGCTAAGACTAATCCTAATCCGTCATCAATATTAGCGTGAATATAAGAACCATCTGGTGAGAGTACTGCATTACTAGTGAATGAAGCACTTCCAAAGTTTTCAAGATTATTCAACGCATCGATTTTTTGATTGACTGTCGTTAAATCAAGTGTAACACCTGTTAGACTTCCCAAGGTCCCATCGGTAATGTCCGTTAATAAATTAGTCAATTGATTAACGGCATTTAAAGTTCCTGTCAAAAATGTTAAATCCCCAACGGTTATTGTAACGTTTGTATCTATTTGTGCTGCTCCGTTAGGAGATACACGCCCTTGTAATTCATTTGGTATAGCTAAAACTGCTTGCTTTGTTCCGTTTGTGATAACTGAACCACCAACTAGCTCACCACCAGAAATGGAAAAATCAACATTTTGGGAAGAACCATCGGCTGTCCAAGGATTAGCCGCACTTGTTCCACTGTTGTTTGAACTAGAAATATTAGATAAGATTTCGGCATCTAAAACCGCTGCTGAAGCAGTAATTCCTCCTGGCAGATAAAATGATAATGGAACAGTCAACGGAGCAATGATTAAACTACTCGTCATCACTAAAGATAATGCACGGTACTTATTTTGTTTTTTTGACTTTGTAGTGCTTTTCTTTTTTTGCTGATCATTTTTCATGATTGTCCTCCTCTTTACTTATAAGACTTAATAACACAAAACAAACAGATAGAAGCTTTCCAAAACCCGTAAGACACTCTCCCTTCATAAATTGTGAGCAACATAAAAATTTATTTAAGCTTCTACCAAAGGATTTTATAACCTTTATAATATTTTTGGAAATAATATGTACTGAAAACCAACGTTTTTTTAATAAAGATAAAAAAATAAGTAGAAAACAAGAATGGAACAATCTTAAAAAAGCCTTTAAATCAATGTTAATTGGCTATAATTAAACTAATCTATATTTAATAAAAATAATAAAAAAAAGAATCAACATATTATTCAATTAATATGTTGATTCTTTCGAGCTTCTGGGTATCCGCTTACATTTTTCTTTTTATAAAAATAACAACTACGATGACTCATTTTTTTGATTTTCAAACGATAAATATTAAACTTTCGTACTTTTCTTGATCAGTGGCAAGCTGACTTTCTTATTCCAAAAATCGATCAGCGGGCCAGTCAAGAATGCATTGATAACTGTACCGATTCCAACAGGTCCGCTGAATATAAAGGCTAACAAGACAAAAAAGACATCTTGCGAAATTCGAACGATTTTGTATGAACCATGTGTTCTATCTACGATGATCGGCGCAATCGCATCATAAGGAGCATTTCCTAATTCAGCAGACATATATAATGATGCACCGAAAGTAAAAACTATCACCCCGATCAATAGTAACAACACCTGTATGAAACGTGTGATCTCAAACGGAATAAATGTTTCATAAACCCATGTATAGAAATCAATAAAAAAACCTGTAAGAACCATATTGACAACCGTACCGATTCCAATGTATTTTCTTCCAAATAGAAATACTAGCACTAAAATGATACAATTCACAATCAATTGGTAAACACCTAAAGAAAGACCTAAACTCTTACCGATCCCGATATTTGCAGCTGTATAGGGATCCAATCCCACCTTACCAACACGTAAGGTCGCTGCACCGAATGCCAAAATAGCCACTCCTAAGAAAGCGTAAGCAGTTCGTATGCTAATTTCTTTTATATTTTTCATTCTATTCGATCTCCCCATTCTTATATAGATAAAGCATCTCAAACTAATTAAAAAAAAGCAAAAAAACAAACTCAAAAAAGTCAAAAAAATGAGCTCGGAGCAAAACCAAAATTTAGTTTTGCCCCGCACTCTAAAACTTGATACTATTTTTGATTTTCAGCAATATCTTTTAACGCTGCTTGTGCTAATAGGTTTAAATAGTTCCAAGGACGATCGAAATGCGGCTGGAAGAAGAAATCAGATAAAGCAAGATCTTCAACAGTCATTTCATTTTGAACTGCTAATGACAATGTATTGGCAGATTGTGTAATATCATATTTAGACATCAATTGTCCACCAACAATTCGATTTGTTCCTTTTTCATATACTAATTCCATCATAACATTTTCAGTCGTTGGCATAAATTCTGGGCGATAATTATCTTCGAATAAAGTTGCATCTACTTCTAAATTGTTCATTTTCGCACTTTCTAAAGTGACCCCAGTTGAACCTATTTTCCAACCGAATAAATATAAACCAGAAGTTCCCTGAGTACCACGATAAGCTAATTTTTGCTCAACTAGGTTATACCCAACGAGCATCCCTTGGCGAACAGCGTTCGTTGCTAAAGGAATGTAATTTGTCGAACTGCTTGGGTTATAGTGTACAACTGCACTATCCCCTGCAGCAAGGATATCAGGATTACTTGAGCGCATAAACTTATCTACAACAATTGCTCCATTAGGCAACATGTCAACTTTATCTTTCAACAGCGTTGTATTAGGGCTGAAACCTACGCACATAATTACCATATCAGCATCAAATTCTTGACTAGGAGTAATTACTTTATTCACATGACCAGCCGCATCAGCTTTAAATTCTTGAACATTTTCTCCAAGCGCTAGAGTCACACCACGATCAACAAGTTCTTTTTCTAATACATCAGTGAAAGGCTTGTCCAAGTATTTATTTAGAATACGATCCAAACCATCGATTAGAGTGACTTCCTTACCAGACTCTACAAAAGCCTCAACCAATTCGATACCGATATAACCGCCGCCTACTACAACAACCTTTTTCGCATCTTTGGCACGTTCGATAATAACATTCGCCTGATTAAAGTTTTTACACAATAAAATATTTTCCGCTTCAATGCCCTTGATTGGAGGCACGATCGGCCAAGAACCTGTAGTCATTACTAATTTATCATATAAAACTGTTTCAACATTACCAGTTGTTAAATCTTTCGCTGTAACTGTTTTATGATCAACATCGATGGTTTCGACTTCATGTTCCATTTTAACTGTAGCACCTAGTGACGCTAGTTCTTCAGGACTTGAATAAAATAAGCTATCAGCCTCCTTCACTACCCCGCCAACATATAGAGCGATACCGCATGATAAAAATGATACATTATCATTTCGTTCATAAACGGTTACCTCCGCATTTGGGTGATTTGTTAAAATACTTTTGACTGCAGCTGTTCCTGCATGCGTACATCCTACGACTACGACTTTCATTTTGTAAATCCCTTCTTTCAAGTTAAATTTTTCACCAATATAAGTTGTATTCTACACTGGTCTGCTTAAAATATAACAAAGCAAGGAGCGACTTTCGAGTTCTTTGCTTGTGAATCACAAACATATTTTTTCACAAACTATTGTTCATTTAATCATTTTCACAGCATAATCTAAATAGACGATCTCATAATCGTTGATTTAACAACAAAAAAAGTTGAGGATATTTCATTCCTCAACTTGTGAAAACGCTATGCTATTGATTAACAGCTGCAATAATTTCTATCTCTACAAGAACATCTTTTGGCAAGCGGGCTACCTCAACTGCAGAACGAGCAGGTAATTTTCCCGAAAACGCTGAAGCATAGACTTCATTGAACCGCACAAAATCATTCATGTCCTTTAAAAAGCAAGTCGTCTTAACAACATGATCAAAATCGCTACCTGCTTCTTCTAAAATTGCTGAGATATTTTTCAATACTTGCTTTGTTTGTTCTTCTATCGTTGCTCCCACGACCTCTCCTGTTTCAGGATCTAAAGGAACCTGACCGGAAGCAAACAATAATCCATTGATAATATTTCCTTGAACATAAGGACCTATCGCTTTGGGTGCTTTTTCAGTATGTATCGATCTCATTTTTTCACTCATTTCTTTTCAGCGGCTTGGCATTCTGGACACAAACCATATAACTCTAATCTGTGTTCATTGATTTCAAAGCCCGTTAGTTTACTAGCAGCCATCTCTACATCTTCCAATCCTGGATAATGAAAGTCAACGATCTTGCCGCAGTTTTGACAAATCGCATGGTAGTGTTTTTTAGAACTAAAATCAAAACGGCTGGATGCATCTCCATAGTTCATCTCTTGAACGAATCCAATATCTGTGAATAATCGTAAATTATTATATACGGTTGCCACGCTCATATTCGGAAAGCGATCTTCCAAAGCACGGTAAATTTCGTCAGCTGTCGGATGACTATGATTCTCAATTAGATATTCTAAAATCGCATATCTTTGAGGAGTGATACGGATATTGGCTTCTTTTAGCTCTTCAAGTGCATTTTTAACCAATACATTGTCCATTTTGTTCCCCTCCAGTCTTCTTTCTTAAATAATACTATTTCTAATCTGACTTGACAAGAATAATTGAGCAATAAAGCGGGAAAATCCCGCTTTTATTTCAATTTTCCACATAAAAAAGAAATAATACTTGCTTTTTGACAAAATATATAGACGCATCCCGTTTTGCGTGTTCATTCTTTTAAATGATCAATCATTCAGGAAAATTGTATAGTGCTGTTGATAGATAACGTTCGCCATTATCTGGAACAACAGTCAAGACTTTTTTCCCTTTGCCTAATTCTTTTGCTTTTTCAATCGCAGCGTAAACTGCTGCACCAGCAGAGATCCCAACTAATAGACCTTCTTGAGCGGCTAACTGGCGTGCTGTTTCCATAGCCGTTTCACTTGGAACAGCAGCGATTTGTTCATAAATTTCTGTGTCTAATATTTTCGGTACAAAGCCTGCACCGATCCCTTGAATTTTGTGAGGAGATGGACTACCGCCTTCTAAAACAGGAGATTCTGAAGGTTCTACTGCAATAATGGAGATCGTTGGGTACACACGTTTCAATTCTTTTCCAACACCAGTGATTGTCCCACCGGTACCAACGCCTGCCACAAAAGCATCTAACCCAGAAGGACCAAAAGCATCCTGAATTTCCTTTCCAGTCGTCTTTTCATGAGTTTGTGCATTTGCTGGATTTTCAAATTGCATTGGCATGAAGTAACCGTCTTGCTCTGCTAACTCAGAAGCTTTAGCAATAGCGCCTTTCATCCCTTCTGATCCTGGAGTCAATAATAGCTGTGCACCATAAGCCTGCATCAACTTTCTACGCTCAATACTCATTGTGTCAGGCATGACAATGACCACTTTATACCCTTTAGCTGCACCGACCATCGATAAGCCGATACCTGTATTGCCGCTTGTTGGTTCTACGATCGTATCCCCTTTTTTTAAATGACCATCTTTTTCAGCCGCTTCGATCATACTAAGTGCAACTCGATCTTTGACACTTCCACCAGGATTAAAGAATTCCAGTTTCACAAATACATCTGCGGCATCTTCAGGAACAATTTTCCCTAACTTGACAATGGGTGTCTTTCCGATTAATTCTGTAACTGAATGAAAAATTTGAGTCATTAGCTATTCCTCCATTTTCTATTATGAGACTTGGTAATTTTATAATAGCTCATATTTTTTCGTATGGCTATCATTTTGCAAGTATTTAACGAGCATTATGAATGGGTTTCTCGTTTTTGTTCATTAAACTACGTTTGAATAGCCTTAGCAACCAATTTTTTATGATATAATTGCTGTCTAAATAGTTACACTTATTCTCCCCTTTCTTATCATTTAAGACAAACTTAATAAAAATAGTGTATAGTAGTAAAGATAGTAAAAACTTAAAAATAGGAGTTATTTTATTTATGAAAATAGTAAATATTAGTCCTAGAGGCTATTGTTACGGCGTTGTTGATGCTATGGTCATCGCCAGAAATGCTTCTCTTGATGAAAGCTTGCCTCGCCCTATCTATATTTTAGGAATGATCGTTCATAACAAGCATGTCACTGATGCCTTTGAAAGTATTGGTATCCATACATTAGAAGGTGAAAATCGTGAAGATATCTTAGCGCAAGTCGATCAAGGGACTGTTATTTTCACTGCTCACGGAACATCCCCTAAAGTAAAAGAAATGGCTATTGAAAAAGGCTTGACGGTTATCGATGCGACTTGCCCTGACGTGATGATCACTCATGAGTTGATTGCTGAGAAAGCCGCTGAAGGCTATGAAATTATTTACATCGGTAAAAAAAATCACCCAGAGCCAGAAGGAGCACTCGGTGTTTCTCCTGAACATGTTCATCTAGTATCGAATAACGATGAAATCAAACATTTAGAATTAGTTGCTGATAAGATTTTTGTTACGAACCAGACAACAATGAGCCAATGGGACGTCAGTGATTTAATGGATTTGATCAAAGAAAAATATCCCAATGTGTTGATTCACAAAGATATTTGTAAAGCAACACAAGTTCGACAAGAAGCAGTTGTCGAACAAGCGAAGGGTTGTGACCTGACGATCGTTGTAGGAGATCCTAAAAGCAACAATAGTAATCGATTAGCTCAAGTTTCGATCGAACAAGCAGGTGTCAATGCTTATCGTATCTCGGATGTTTCTCAAATAGATCCCGCTTGGCTTTTGAATGTTGAGACGATAGCCGTGACCGCTGGGGCCTCAACCCCAACTCAAATCGTTCGAGAAGTAATCGAGTATTTAAAAGAATTCGATCCAAATGATCCACAAACACATAAAAAAGAATCAACAACGGTTCCTGAAGCAATATTACCAAGACCTAGAATCAAGGACTTGACCAAAAATCGACAACGACGTTTAGAAGAATTACGCTCAGGAAAACGTTAAAAAAGCAACAGCTTCACATATTCTGTGAAATGCTGTTGCTTTTTTATATACTATACTTGTAAAGTTTGGCCAACAGTGATCAACTCAGCAGATAATCCATTCATTGCCATCAGTTGATCAACAGAAACACCGAAGTTTTCTGCAATCCCCCATAAGGTATCTCCTGAAGCAACTGTGTAAGATTGTCCTGAAATAGTTGCTGTTTCAGTGCTTTGGCCAATCGTCGATTGATCAGTTGCGGTCACCGAAGTTTCAGAGGAGCCCCAATCGTATGCTGTTAATCCATAAGTAGAAATCAACCAATTTAATTTATCTGCATAATTGGGATCAGTCGCATAACGTCCTGTCAAAGCAGCTGTAGCATCCATATAGCTCGTCGTATTGCTTCTCCAAGCACCCGCATAGTGTGCGCTCATAAGAACATTAGCATGGTCCTGGAATGAATCTGCATAAGAAGGATAACTTCTAAATGGTTCGGTAAGAGTGACCCACTCTCCATTTAAATATTCTTTCGTAGGCATGTAGACAGTTTGTCCACCATAGCTACCTTTCACTCCAAATAAATTATAATTAGGCGCCGATGCTAAGCCTGATGTACCGTAGCTACTTTCTAGCAAAGCTTGGGCAATCATAACAGATGCATATAAATCATTCGAACTAGCTACAGAAGCAGCTGAATAACCAATAGAATCAATAAATGCTTGTTGAGAAACCGCTTCTTGTTGTTCATACTCTGTCGCTTGTGCACCTAATGGAAGTAAATTCCCAGCAATTGGTAAAAATATTAATGACGTTCCAATCACCGATGCAGCTTTTTTGCTGTTACGTTGCTTCGCATTAAGTTGATGCCTGCTACTTCTTGTCATTTTCTTGTCCATCCATTTGTTCCTCCTCAATAGAACATCGTACAATCATTCTACTAGGAGTTTTTTTTATAAACAATCATTTAGATTCGAAAAATAGATATTTAAAGCTAGTGTAATCCTGTTGAAATGTTTGTTTTATTATTTTATTGTCATTTGTTTTACATTTTTCACACTGTGTTTTTTATATTTATGACTAATTATTGAATAAAACGCTCACTGATAGCTTTCTGAGAAAAATATTAATAAAGTAGAAAAACTTTCTGCTCATTTCTGTTTTGTTACATTTGTTACACAAACTTGATCAAACAAAAAAGAGACTAAAACATAACTCTTAGAGTTGCGTTTAGTCTCTTTAACTTTTGAAAACGGCAATATCAGAAATCAATCTTTCTTATTTCTCGGAAGTTGACCGTTCTGTCTCAGCCCTTTTTTTATTTAGCAATTATAAGGAGTTGAATTTGGCAGAAACATTTTCTGGTGTGAAACCAAACTCTTTTAAGACTAGATCACCTGGTGCAGAAGCGCCGAAATGATCGATCGTTACCGTTGTACCCTCAGTGCCGACATAACGCTCCCAACCGAATGAAGAAGCCGCTTCAACTGCTACTCGCTTAGTTACTTCTTTAGGGAGAACAGATTCTTTGTATTCATCTGATTGTTTTTCAAATAAGTCGAAACTTGGCATTGAAACAACTGAAACATCTTTTCCTTGTTCTGACAACAATTTTTGCGCTTCGATTGCCAAATTAACTTCAGAACCTGTTGCGATCAAAATACCTTCAGGTTTCGCTCCTTTTTGAGCTGATATCACATAGGCACCTTTTTTAACAAGATCACCTGCATGTTCTTTAGTGCCTTCAATGACTGGTAAATTTTGACGGCTCAATACTAAAATAGTAGGTGCATCTTTTGTTGTCATTGCGATCTTCCATGCTGCAACTGTTTCATTACCATCTGCTGGACGAATAACTTGGACACCAGGCATGCAGCGAATGCTTGCCAATTGTTCCACAGGCTCGTGTGTTGGACCGTCTTCTCCGACCGCAACTGAATCATGTGTCAAAACATACGTCACAGGTGTATGCTGAATAGCTGCTAAACGAACTGCCGGACGGAGATAATCAGTAAATACAAAGAATGTTCCTCCGTAAATACGGCTTCCTCCGTGTAGCTGAATACCGTTCATAGCCGCCGCCATAGCAAATTCACGAACACCGAACCAAATATTGCGGCCTTCATATTGTCCAGGTTCAAAATCTTTTTCAGCAGCAACCATTGTATTGTTTGAGGCCGATAAATCAGCAGATCCGCCCCAGAAGCTAGGAATAGCTTTAGATAGAGCTTGAATCGTTTCTTTACTAGTCACACGGCTTGCTGCACTAGTTCCAACTTCATAACTTGGCAACTCACTATCCCAATTTTCAGGAAGTTCATCTGCAAAAGCTTGTTTGAATTGTTTTGCTAGTTCAGGATGTTCTTTTGTATAGTTCTCAAACATTGCATTCCATTTGTTCTCAGCCTTTTCGCCTTCATCAACTACTGTTTCTTTGAAACGTGCTGCAACTTCATCTGGAACTGTAAAATCTGGATAATCCCAGCCGTACACTGCTTTCGCTGCAGTAATACCTTCTGCTCCCAGGGGTGCTCCATGAACAGCTGACGTTCCTTCTTTAGGTGAGCCAAATCCAATCACTGTTTTCACTTCGATCAATGTGGGTTTGTCAGTCTCAGCTTTGGCTGCTTCGATTGCTTTTGAAATAGCTTCTAGGTCATTTCCATCTTTTACGAGGATATGCTGCCAGCCATAAGCTTCATAGCGTGCACCGACATTTTCAGTGAATGCTTTAGACGTTGGACCATCTAATGAAATATCATTTGAATCATATAACACGATCAATTTACCGAGTTTCATATGACCAGCCATTGAACTTGCTTCTTGAGAAACACCTTCCATCAAGTCACCATCACCGCAAAGTGCATAAGTGTAGTGATCGATCACAGGGAAGCTGTCACGATTATAAACTGCAGCAGTATGTGCTTCAGCCATTGCCATTCCTACAGCCATCGCAATACCTTGACCTAATGGACCAGTCGTTGCTTCAACACCATCTGTGTGATGGACTTCAGGGTGACCAGGAGTTAGGCTTTCCCATTGACGGAACCCTTTCAAATCATCGATAGAAAGGTTATAGCCTGCTAAATGAAGCAAACTATATAACATCGCCGAACCATGACCAGCAGAAAGAATGAACCGGTCTCTGTCAGCCCAGTTTCTTGAAGTTTTAGGATTTACTTTTAAATGTTTTGTCCAAAGTGCATAGGCCATAGGTGCTGCCCCCATTGGTAATCCAGGATGACCTGAATTAGCTTTTTGGATCGCTTCGATACTTAAGGTACGAATGGTATTGACGCCTAATTGATCAGTGTTGTCGAACAAAAAAATCATCTCCTATTTAGGTTTTTTTTACCTTTATTAAATCCATTTTAGCGTATTTCTTTTATGAAAGCAATTACTTTCAGTAAAAAAAACTGAAATTATTTTCTATTATGCAGCCCTTTTTGTTTTTGGATTTTCTTCAATTTATCTGGGGTCACATCTTTTCCTTCTGGGTCTACAACTTTCATTCCTTCGATATGATGACGCATACCGCTGCGGAATGTAGCCAAATATTCTTGTCTAAGTTGATTTTGTTCTTCTTTTTCAATTTCTGATAATCCGCTTTCTTTCGCTTTTTTAGCAAGCTCGTTGATACGGTTCATTTTTTCTGCTGATAGCATTCATTGTCCTCCTTTAATAAAAGGTCATCAAAATTAAGATAGTAATTACATAAGAAATAAGAGTTTACTTTCCATGTCTATCTTATAAGATGTGCTATAAAAATACAACTATATTCTAGATAAAACCATGTTCTCGCCCCTTTTTTCACATTTAATAATACTTTCAACAAAAAACACGAACGCTTGTTTGATTCCTAAAGAATTCTATGGTACACTAAATTTATAAATTGAAAGAAGGTGCGGGTTTTGGTGAAACGTACAGATACAAGACAAGTCGAAGTATTAAAATATATATATGAGCAAGTCGAACTTAAAGGATACCCCCCAACCGTTCGAGAAATCGGAAAAGCAGTAGATCTTTCTTCTACCTCTACCGTTCATGGACATTTAGCACGTTTAGAGAAAAAAGGATTGATCCAACGAGATCCAACAAAGCCTAGAGCAATCGAGTTGACTGCTGAAGGCTTAGAAAAAATCGGCATCAAGCCATCCGTCATTCCTATGTTAGGAGTAGTTACCGCCGGTGAACCAATTCTGGCTGTTGAAGAGGCATCTGACTTTTTCCCATTGCCTCCTGATTTACAATCCGAAGAAAATTCCCTATTCATGTTGACGATCCGCGGAGAAAGTATGATCAATGCGGGAATACTAGACGGCGATCAAGTCATCGTTCGTAAACAAAGTGCTGCAGCAAATGGGGACATCGTTATTGCGATGACGGATGAAGATGAAGCGACATGCAAACGGTTCTTTAAGGAAACAGACCATATTCGCCTACAACCTGAAAATGACGCATTAGAACCAATTATTCTGCCTAATGTCAGTATCCTTGGTAAAGTTGTTGGTTTATATCGCAATCATATTTAATAAAAAAGTTAGCAGATCTTTTTATAAGATCTGCTAACTTTTTCTAATTTTCCTGCTCTGGGCAGACTTTCCTTTGATATGTTTCAAATTGATAAGGATAGTGATTCTGCTCGTCCTGCTCACCTGGGCTAAGATTGATCAATGTCCAATCTTCCCAAGAAACTTCTGGAAATACTGAATCTCCATCAAAAGTATGGTTGATCACTGTACGATATAAAACGTCACAGTACGGCAAAAATTCTTCGTAGACTGCGGAACCTCCAGCAATAAACGTAATTCCTGAAAATTCTTGGGCGTAGGCCAATACTTCGTCTATATCATGAACAACAATAACACCAGAAGCCTGATAGTCTTTGTCCCTAGTCATAACGATCGTTTGGCGATTAGGCAGCGGACGACCTCCCATCCCTTCAAAAGTTTTTCTTCCCATGACGATTGTATTATCCTCCGTCATTTGCTTAAAAAATTTTAGATCATTCGGCAGATGCCATGGTAATCGATTGTTCTTTCCGATCGTTCCCTGTTCATCTTGTGCCCAGATAGCTGCTAACATAAGGTGCTCCTTTCAAATCTTAGACGGCGATAGGTGCTTTGATTGCTGGATGAGGATCGTATCCTTCAATCACGATATCTTCCATTTCAAAATCAAAAACAGATTCTTTCTCTTGGTTTAATTTAAGTGTAGGAAATGAACGAAGCTCTCTCGAAAGCTGCTGTTTCATTTGATCAACATGATTTGTATACAAATGCGCATCACCTAGTGTATGAACGAAATCCCCAACTTCTAAGCCAGTTTCATGAGCAATCAAATGAGTCAATAACGCATAACTAGCAATATTAAATGGTACTCCTAGAAAAACATCCCCGCTACGTTGATATAATTGACAGCTTAATTTACCATCATTCACATAAAATTGAAACATGGTATGACAGGGTGGTAAAGCCATTGACGGTACATCTTCTGGATTCCAAGCAGAAACGATCAATCGACGAGAATCCGGTGTTGTTTTGATCATCTCAATGACATTTTTCAATTGATCGATAAATCCACCATCTTTTGTTTCCCAATGCCGCCACTGTGCGCCATAAATATTACCAAGTTCTCCATACTTAGCTGCAAATCCGTCGTCTGATACGATCTTTTCACAAAACGCTTTATGTTCAGCCTCATAGCTTATTTTGAATGCGTCATCCACTAAAACTCTACGACCAAAATCAGTCATATCCGGCCCTTGATAGTCTTCACTTTTGATGTATCGCTCAAAAGCCCATTCGTCCCAAATATGATTATTGTGCTCCAATAAGTAACGGATATTCGTGTCTCCTTTTAAAAACCACAACAACTCACTTTTGATCAAGCCAAAAGGAACTCGTTTTGTCGTAAGCAATGGAAACCCTTGGGATAAATCAAAACGCATTTGATGACCAAAAATACTTTTGGTTCCAGTTCCAGTCCGGTCTTCTTTTACATGACCCTCTTCTAAAATTTTACGGCCCAGCGCTAAGTATGCTTCTTCCATCGTTATTGCCTCCTAATTTTCTGCAAATTCACTCAAATATTCCCAACGTTCCAATTTTTCTTCCAATTGTTGTTCAACAGACGTCAATTCTGCCTGCAACTGCTGAAGCTTTGTGAAATCATCTCCTTGGTGATTCATCTCTTCTCCAAGTTGAGCTGAACGATTTTCTAGTTCACTGATTTCAGTTTCAATTGTAGCCCATTCTTTTTGTTCCATATAGGTCAATTTTACTTTTTCTTTTTTTTCGGTCACTTGAACTTGTTTCGGCTCAGATTTAACTGTTTTTTTAGCAGATTCCTTATTTTGTGTCAAGTAATCACTCATCGAACCAAAATACGTACTTATCTGCCCTTCTCCTTCAAAGACAAGTAGTTTTTCCATTGTTTTATCAAGAAAATAGCGGTCATGTGATACGGCAATAACTGCACCTTTGAATGTACGAATATAATCTTCTAAAATTGTCAATGTGTCGATATCTAAATCATTTGTCGGTTCATCAAGCAGCAAAACATTTGGCTGTCCTATCAGTAGCTTCAATAAATACAAACGTCTCTTTTCTCCACCGGAGAGCTTACCTATGATGGTGCCATGCATAAAACGCGGGAAAAGAAATTGTTCAAGCAGTTCAGCGACTCCAATGCTGCTACCGTCATTTCTTTGTACCTGTTCAGCAGCTTCTTGAAGATACGCAATCATCCGCTGATTTGGGTCCATGGCTTCATTTTGTTGGGTGTAGTATGCTAATCTCACTGTTTCACCGATCGAATAGAGACCACTATCTAAAGGTAGACGTCCAGCTAAGATATTTAACAAAGTTGATTTTCCTGCGCCATTTTTTCCTGTGATCCCAACGCGGTCTTTTGCCTGTACTAGAAGGTCAAACTGCCTTAAAATAACCTTCTGTTCAATTGAATAATTTCCGTCTTTTATTTCAAGTACTTTTTTCCCAAGCCGCTGTCCAGCGATATCGATCTCTAATTGCCCTTTTTGATTGACCTGATGCAAGTTTTCCTTAAGATCATGAAACCGATCTTGTCTAGCTTGTTGTTTGGTTCCGCGAGCCTGAACTCCTGCGCGCATCCACTCAAGCTCTTGTTTATACAGTTGTTTTCGTTTTTCTTCTTGATCGACTTCGATCCGCTCACGTTCAGCCTTAGCTAAAATATATGCTTCGTAATTTCCTTTATATTCATATAATTGTCCAAATGACAGCTCAAAAATCCGATTGGTTACTCGATCGAGAAAATAACGATCATGTGTCACCATCAAGATGGATCCGCGATAACCATTCAAAAAGCTTTCAAGCCAGCTGATTGCTTCGTAATCCAGGTGATTGGTCGGCTCATCCAAAATCAGTAGATCTGGTGACTCGATCAATACCTGTGCTAAACTAACACGCTTTTTTTGACCGCCGGATAATTCTCCAATTTTTTTATGAAGTGTTTCGATTCCCAATTTTTGTAAAATGATTTTAGCATCTGTATCTGCTGTCCAAGCATCTTCTTTGTTCATCAATTCTTCGGCCTGAGCATATTGTCTTTGAGCAGCTTCACTACTGCCGTCTTTTGCTAAAGCAATAAGTGCCAGCTCGTAACGCTTGACCGCTTGAATAATCGGAGTTTCTCCTTGGAAAATAGCATCCACGACTGTCAATTCTGGATCAAAGAGCTGATCTTGAGAAAGGTAGCCGATTTGATAATCATTTGGTTGCTGAATTGCTTGAACATCACCATCTCCACTATCTTTACCAGCTAATATATTTAACAAAGTAGTTTTACCAGTTCCGTTCGTCCCAATTAAACCAATACGATTTTTTTCGTGGATATGGAAGGATATATGATCAAATAATGTTTTTTCCCCATATGTTTTGGTTAGTTCTGTCACTTTTAATTCTTTCATCTGTTTGCTCACACCCTTTTCATCCTGCTTATTGTATCAAAAATAAACAAAAAAAAGAAGCTTGTTTTCTCACTCAGCTTCTTTTTCTAATTTTTTCGCTAACTTTCTAAATGGGATCGTATTAGAAACATCATTGATCGAATACGATTCTAGTAAATTAACATTTTTTCTAAACTCGTTTGCTTCTATTGAAGATATCTTATCACATAATTCATATTCATCGATCACTTTTCGTTCTTCTTGATAACCAATCAATAGCTCTTTGACATAATTTGATTGAGAATGAACAATAAAGGAATCGATAAATGTTCCATCTTCTAAACGCTGTGCTAATTGTAGGCGGCTATCAATGAAGAAACGGATGATTTCATCGTCATAGACACCTTTTAAATTATCCAAACTCTTTAAAATAACTTCCGTATTTTGTAAGAAAACTTGTCGGACATTTTCTAATTCTTCTGATTGCAGCTCTCGTCTGTCTTCTTCATTTTTACGTGCAAAAAGAAAATTTGGATGAACGAAAAAAGCAACGATTTGCCGGACGAACAACAGCCAAAAACCAATAATTGAAAGAAGCTGTCGCGCAATGGATCGTTCCATTCTAGAAATCAGACGGGCATAAAGGCGATAGCCGTCAACGCCAATTTCTTTTTGACGAAAGCTTTCTTCCAAACCATCACGCTCAATAGAAACGATCAAGGCCCGCAGTTCCTGAACTTCTTGTTTCTGATCAGAAGGTAGTTGACTGGTATACAGTTCTTTTAAGCGGTCTTGGTAATTCTCAATGACCACATTCATTTCTACATGCGGATCTTCTTTGTTGATAACTTTCAGTTTTTCAATCACTTCTTGCAACAAGGTGATTCCTTGAGGATTTATCTCCTCTACTTCTTCTGAATCTGTCAGAAAAGGTAATACTAAGATACCCCCAACTAGTGTAACTAAAATGACACAGGCCGTTATGAATAATAGTAAGGAACGTTCTTCAAACGTTTGCCCATTGATCGTGATCGGTAAAATAAAAATAGTGGCTAGACTGACCGTTCCTTTTACACCGCCAAACGTTAAAATCAACATTTCATTCATAGATTGCCAAAGATTTTTGATTCCTTTTTTTACACTATAAATCAAGACGATCGAAAGGAAGCGCGCAACAAATAACGTTACACTCAAAAGTAAAATGACCAGCATCAAAAAGCTGTTTGAATAGGTCTCGCTATTCCAAATCGGTGAAAATACTTGAGATAACTCGATCCCAAGAAATAAAAAGACTAACGCATTCAATGTAAATGTGATCGTGCCCCAGGTAGTCTCAGACACACTAGAAAGTTCTGCTTCAAATAACGATACTTTTTTGAAAGTCGCAGCTTGCATGACCCCAGCGACTACCGCAGCAATAATTCCTGAAACATTAAACAATTCTGCCACCATATAAGCTAAAAATGGCAGTAATAATTCTAATAATAAATACCCAGTTACATCTCTTGCTGATGCTTTTTCTAATATCATAACTATTTGTCTTTTGATCATCACTAAAATTGCTCCAACGACAGCACCGCCAATACTGGAAACAATCAACATGATTCCCGCATCTGCTGCAGAAAAAGAGCCTGTAAGCAACGCAGCCAATGCAAATTGAAAGGCAGTAACGCCGGACGCGTCATTGATCAGTCCTTCACCTTCAAGAATGTGCATCGCTTTTTCCGGGATTTGAATTTTCCCTGATAATGAACCAACTGCCACGGCATCCGTAGGTCCTAAAGCTGCTCCCAAAGCAAAACACGCTGCAATCGGCAACGCTGGGAGAATTATATGTAAGGCCCAGCCAACACTGATCAGTGTGATCAGCACACCGAAGAATGCTAAAAACAAGATCACACTAAAATTTTTCAGTGTGGATGAAATATCATTTCTCTCACCTTCTCGAAATAACAAAGGTGCAATGATCATTACTAAAAATATTTCTGGTTCAAATACGATTTCATGCCCGATCTCAGTGATTCCGATCAGTACACCCACGATGATCTGTACGATCGGCAACGGAATGATCGGAAAGATACGGTTAAAGACATTAGAAAAAGTAATAGCAAAAGCAAATACAATAATTAAATAGACAAACTCCATCTTGTATCCCCCTTTGACTAATGGTTTTATTGATCGATTTGTTTTCCTAAATAACGAAGTAATTTCTCTTTTTTACAGCTGATTTTTTTCTCAATCAAGCCTAGTTCTTTTTCTCTATCACAAAGTTCCAGTTGTGCACGTCGAGCTTCCAAACGAAGCAAATCAGATTTAATGTGCTCAATCTTCTTATAGTTCAGGAAATTTTTCTTTTTAATATGGCGTTCCAGCTCTGCTTTTTTCTCTGGCGGCAACGCTTTATACTTTTCACGTAATTCAGCAAGCCGCTCTTCTATTTCTTTATGCACAATGATACTTCCTTTCAGAATTTCTCTGACACATTATAGCAAACTGTTGAGAAAATACCTATCAAAATTGATCATTATTTTGAAAAGGAAAGTTCTTTTACTCTTTTCTCTTAATAATTTAATAAAAGTGAAAACGACGTACCTTATTGCATACGCGATTTCACCTTTACTTGGCTATTACTTATTGATTTTCATCAACAAGTATGTTGATTTCTGCGTCTTCATTCAATCGCCCAGAGAGAAAGGTCAGCAATTCTTCTAATGGAATAGAAAATTTCAACACCGGACCTCTCCTGTCATCTTTGAAATAATTCAACCAAATTTCTTTTTCTTTTAACAACAAAGCCATCTTGTCGATCTCATGATACTCTACCCCTTTACGGTCAAAAGGTCCTAAGATCAAGCGATCATCTGAAAAGCCTTTTGCATCTAATAAGAAGCTTAAGACAAGTAAAATCGCAAGAAAACTGCGGATCCGCTGATCAAGAGTTTGTTCAACACTTAAAGCTAAAAATAAAATCAGCAAACTGACTATACTGATAAGAACATAAATAATTTTTTTCTTCACACTTTTGATCAGAATACTTTTTCTGACTAAAAACAAATAAACGTATAAAAGTACGACAAAAATGAAAAGTATTACAGTGAAAAAGTCGATAATCAAATCAAGCTCCTTTTTGATGAATAACCGCCTACATCAGAGACTATTCTTTATTATTTAATTCTGTTAATTTTTGATTGATTTTTTTTATTCTATCTTTACATGCGAGTATATCGCGGATCATCTGGTCTCTCTCGTCTCCAAGGGGCAAACGGTTGATCACCTGGTAATATGCAGCGAGCAGTTGAACCTGCTTCATTTTTTCTTTCTGTAACCGCTCTTCATTTAGATTCATCCACTCGCCTCCTTTTCTTTAAGTATACCTTACTTTTAAAGAAAAATGACTATCGAACCGTTATTTTTATTAAAAAATAGGATCTGTCTTCTATTTTAACATACTATTCATTATCTGTTGAATTATATGAAAAACATAGGATAAAGTAAAACGATCGATCCGTCTTACTTCATCCTATGTCACCTATTATTATTGAGCTGAGATACATAAACCAATTGCTTTTTCACCTAAATGTGTCCCAATAACAGGACCAAAATGACCGATTTCAATAATTGCATCAGGATATTGTTTTGCAAGCTTTGCTTTTTCTTCTTCAGCGACTGCCAAATTATTTGCATGGATCACATATAATTTTACTGGACGATCAATTTCTTTATCACGCATACCGATAATTTTTTCCGCTCGAGCAAAAGCTTTCTTAGTCGAACGGATTTTTTCAAACAGGACTATTTTCCCTTCTTCGAAGGTCAAAATCGGTTTGATTTTCAATAAACCGGCAATCAGTGCTGCTCCATTTGTCAAACGTCCGCCACGAACTAGATTATTTAGATCATCAACGATCAGATAAGCGTAAGTATTATCTCTAATAATATCCAATCGTGCAAAGATCTCTTCTAGGCTTGCGCCTTCTTGGACTAAATCAAGTGCAACCTCTACCATATGGCCCATCGGCACACTTGTGATCTTAGAATCATAAGGATAAAGAGTGATTCCTTTCACTGCATCTGTCAAAGAAAACAATGTATTGACAAAACCAGAAATTCCAGCAGAAAGATGAATACTGATGATCGTATCGTAGCCTTTTTCTGCAATTTTTTCATACAAATCGATGACTTCTCCTAAAGCTGGCTGAGACGTCGTTGGGAATTCTTTACTGCTATTCAATAAGCTGTAATATTCATCTGCTTCAATGTCGATTCCTTCGTTATATATTTTACCGTCCAAAATGACTGGGATCGGTATTACAAACAAATCAGGTGAATTCTTAATTCGCTCAGGTAAATAAGCGGTACTATCTGTCACAATAGCGATTTTCATTCTGTAACCTCGTTTCACTAATTTTACACGATATTATAAATATAGCATAGATTACCTGATATTTAAATAAAATAGTTATTGATCAAGAAAATTTTGTACAGCTGCACGGTTCATATCTGGATCGATTTGAAGCACGCTGCCAGCGTAATCATAATCGACGTTCTGCCAAGAATTTTCCACTGGAACTGTTAATCTTTCGATGCCGCTGCCGCCTTTTAAAAGAAGAGACGGACCATTTTTGATCATAAAACTAGTTGGAACATCGGTTGACATATATCCTACTAAACGCCCAAGCGATTCTGGTGTACGCAATAATGCTAATGGATTTTTCAACTGTCCCATCACTGCCGTCATCACTTGTTGTTGACGACGAACTCGGCCAAAGTCACCTTCTTCATCCATTCTAAAGCGTGAATATTGTAATAACGTATGTCCGTCCATCTTCTGACTGCCTTTAGCAATATCGACACCATCTAAATTCAAATCTTTTTCTGCATCTATTTTGACACCGCTAGGGAACATCGAGTCAACGATTTTTTCAAATGATTGAAAATCGACTTTTGCATAGTAATTACATTGGATATTAAAGTTTTCAGCTAAGGTTTGGCGAACTAACTCTGCACCACCTAAAGCGTAAGAAGCATTGATTTTATTATCATCATAGCCTGGAATATCAACAAAGGTATCACGCATGAAAGAAACCAACTTAGGTTTTTTAGAAGGTCCATCTAGCTGCAGAACCATGATCGTATCTGCACGACCGCTATCTTCTCCCCGTGTATCACTTCCTAAAATCAAAATATTGTGAGCACCATTGGAGCTTTTCACTCCATTAAATATTTCAAGTTCTTCTTTGGGAAGAGAAGTATCATTCTCAGCATAAGACTTACCTTTGAAAAAGAAGCCAACAGCTAATACGATCAATAATAGCAATACAAGTAAAATTCTCTTCGGCCAACTAAACCTTTTTTTCTTTTTTGGTTTTTTAGGCGACTTTTCTTTTTTAAAAAAACGTTTCTTTTCATTCGGTTGATCCATAGGTTCATTTGAACGTGATTCTATTTCCGGTTCTTTAAATGACTCGGACTCCTTGTAGGATGCTTCATCACTGGAATTTTTTTCTTTTCTTGGATTGAATGATTTTTTCTCTTCAATTGGTTTTGCTTTTTCATGGATATGTTTATAACGATCCACTCGGCTCATCATTTCCACCTCACTTAAATATTACAACACTAACAAGCATACCTTATTTTACACTAAAATCCTAATGCTTCGTTAAAATTTTAACAAAAAAATAAAAAGACCTTTGCAGATCTTTTATACACCTTCTATCAAATGAACATTATAGTTACCGAATACTTTGACCGTTCCACCCATTAAACGCAGTTCCTCAAGTGCATAGTCAATCAATGGTCGTGGTTGCTGGATATTGATATCGATAAGAAAGAAATACTCCCCCAAGGTTGTTTTTAAAGGTCTAGATTCGATTTTACTCAGATCGATCTCTCGCCAACTAAATACGGAAAGTGCTTTATGCAGCGCACCTGGCATATTATTCGGCATCGTCACAGCAATAGTCATCTTTTGGTTTTCGATAGCCAACGGCAGATGAACATCTTCAGCACCCAAGATCCAAAAACGTGTCTGATTGCTTGCAACATCTTGAATGTTTTCCCCAACAACAGCAAGTTCATATGTTTCTGCAGACTTTTTCGGTGCGATCGCCGCCATCTTTTGCTCCGGATGGTCAGCCACAAAACTCGCAGCATAAGCGGTTGAAGGTGTTGCTTCTAATCGAGCATTTGGAAAATACATCCGAATAAATTCTTGTGATTGAGCTAATGCCTGCGGGTGAGACAAAATCCGTGTTGTTTGCTGCCAATCTTGTTGGTTTGATTTAGCGACCATAAATTGTTGATAGATCGGCAGAACGATTTCACCGCCAACTGGAATCGTCGTCTGATGAAACAGATAATCTACTGTTGTATTGACAGAGCCCTCGATCGTATTCTCGATTGGTACAACGCCAAGATCGACTTCGCCAAATTCGACCCCTTTGATACAGGCTGGAATTGAATGAAAAGGAACCAATTCTTCTTGTGGAAAAGCTGTTTTTGCTGCATTATGTGTAAAAGAAGCTTCTGGTCCTAAAAAACCCACTCTCATTTGCTCACCTACTTATATTTTTTCTAGAATCTCTTGAACAATGCTTTCTGGTGTTCGATCACTTGTTGGAATGATCAGACTTGCACTTTCTTCATAAAAAGGAATCCGTGGTTCAAAGATTTCTTGGATTTCCTCCGCTGTTTTTGATATGATCAAAGGCCGTACATTTTCCTGATCTTCTTTTAACCGGGAAAGAAAAGTTTCTGGTTCTGTCTTTAGATAAACGACTGGCGCCAATTGTTTCAATAACTGGCGGTTTTCTGGCTTTAAAACAATACCGCCACCAGTAGAAATGATTTGTTCATGATCGATATAACGTTTCAATAATTTTGTTTCTTGATCTCTAAAGGCTTTTTCTCCATAAAGGCCAAAATACTCCTGAATCGTCATTCCCAGTTCGATAACTAACTGTTCATCGAAATCGACGTGCTGCATTCCTGTTTTTTCAGCTAACAATTTTCCGACGGTCGTTTTTCCTGACCCCATGAATCCTATTAAAATGATACCTTTCATTTATATCACCGCCTATTGATACAACTTGTTTAAATCATCGAAAAAGGCTGGATAAGAAACGGAAATGGCTTCTGCTTTTTCAAGTTCAACAGTACCAGATTTAACTAAAAGCGCTGCGATCTGTAACATCATCCCGATTCGGTGATCCCCGTAACTAGTCACTTTTGCCCCATGTAACGGTGTCTTTCCATGGATGATCAATCCATCATCGGTAGGTTCGATCGAAGCCCCCATTTTGTTCAATTCTGTTGCTACAGCATCAATTCTATTTGTTTCTTTGACTTTTAATTCTTCCGCATCGCGAATGATCGTTGTTCCCTGTGCCTGTGTTGCTAAAAGAGCAATAACCGGTAATTCATCGATCAAACGAGGAATGATTTCTCCACCGATCTCGATCCCTTTTAAATCGCTTGTTTCAATAATCAGTTTGCCCGCTTTGTTTTCTTTATTACCAGTTTCTTCTACGGTTAGTTTACCACCCATTTGTTCAATGACTTCAAGAATACCCGTCCGAGTTGGATTCAATCCGACATTATTCAAAATGATTCGGCTATTTTCAATGATGGAGCCTGCAACAAGGAAAAAAGCAGCGGATGAAATATCTCCTGGGACATTTATCTCTTGACCAGTCAGTTTTTGCGGTCCTTTAATGCGAATTTCTTTGCCTGAAATTGCAATCTCACCGCCAAATTGACGAATCATATCCTCAGTGTGATCTCGCGTCTTTTCTTTTTCAATGATTACTGACTCGCCTTGCGCCTGCAGTGCTGCAAATAAAATAGCTGACTTGACTTGTGCACTAGCAACCGGCATTTGATAATGAATGGGTTTCAATGTTCTTGTGCCTTTGATCGTCAACGGTGGAAACTCTGTACCATCATGTCCAGAACATTCTGCTCCCATTTGATTGATGGGGAGCATCACTCGATTCATCGGACGCTTAGCTATGGAGTGATCACCGAATAATTCCGTACTGAAATCTGTTCCAGCTAAAATTCCGGTGATCAAGCGGATCGTTGTTCCAGAATTTCCTACATCGATTGCTTTTTTTGCTTGGGTCAAACCGGAAATTCCCTTTCCATGAACGGTAATTGTTTCACCATCATCTTCAATCAAAACGCCAAGATCTTGAAAGGCTTTTAGTGTACTTAAGCAATCATCACCACGCAGAAAATTCTTGATCGTTGTTTTCCCATTTGCAATCGCTCCGAACATAATACTTCTGTGAGAAATTGATTTATCGCTAGGTATATCGATTTCTCCATTCAATCCAATCTGGTTCACTACTAGTTCCAAAATATCCCTCCTTGATTTAACTATTTTCATACTTATTTTTCATAACATAAATAATTTGTTTGTTTTTCTATATATTCTTTGGCTGCTTCTACATCTTTTTGTCGTTTAAACGTCAATTGTAGAATACCATAAATATCTTCTCGTGTTTCAAGAATTTTTAAATTGATCAATGACAGTTCCGCTTTTCCTAGTAAGCCCGTGATTTCAGCAATCACACCTGGAACATCCGGTACATCTACAAACAGATCATGGAATGCCGGAATCGCCCCTTCTTTATGGACAGGCAGCTGGTTTCTCGTTTCTTTTGCCTCAAAGAAAAATTGAAAGATAGCTTCAGAATTTTCAGAAGCGATCCAGTCAGCCACTTGTGTCATTTCCTTTTGCCAAAGATGCATTAGGTCCAACAGCGCTTCTTTATTACTTAATAAAATATCTGTCCACATTTGCGGATCTGATGAAGCAATTCTCGTAATATCTCTGAAACCACCTGCAGCTAATTGCTTAGACCGAGGGTGTTCTTCATTAAATTGCTTACTTTGGTTCACTAAACCTGCAGCAATAATATGTGGAAGATGACTAAGCATTCCTGTGATTTGATCATGTTCTTCTGCTGTTAAAACGACAAATTTTGCTCTGGTTCCCTGCAGTAATTCCTGCAATTGTCGAACATTCTTCGCATTTGTTTGATCTGAGTTTGTGAGGATATAATAGGCATTCTCAAATAAATCTTCATCAGCTGCTGTTACTCCGGACTTGTGTGAACCAGCCATTGGATGACCGCCAATAAAAGAATCTAGTCCTAATGATCGGGCTTTAGCTACGATTTCTTTTTTTGTACTGCCGACATCTGTGATCACCACACCACTTTTAAGGTCTGCACTACTTAAAATTTCTAGTTGTGTTAAAGTACTTTTGACTGGGGTACATAAAAAAATTATATCCGCTTTGGCAGCTGCTTCTTTTAATGAATCCGCTTTTTGATCGATGATCTGCCTTTTCAAAGCAAAAGCCACCGAAGTTTCTTCCTTGTCTAAACCAATGATCGTTACTGAAGGATGTATTTTTTTGATACACAATGCTATAGAACTGCCAATCAATCCTAATCCAACAATTACTACTCTTTTTTTCATATCGTGTCACTCTCCACTTATTTTTTGATCAAAACGATTGAGTATAACGACGATATGCTGAAACCTCTTCTTTCATTTGTTCAAAGGCATCACTGCCAAATTTTTCAAGCATTGCTTGAGCAACTTCTGTTGCAACGACAGCTTCACAAACAACACTGGCAGCTGGGACAGCAGTGCTATCAGAACGTTCCACACTTGCTTTGTATGGCTCTTTCGTGTCGATATTGACACTTTGTAATGGTTTGTAGAGCGTTGGGATCGGCTTCATCACCCCTCTAACAATAATCGGCATACCGTTGGTCATTCCGCCTTCAAAACCGCCCAAATTATTTGATGTCCGAGTATATCCAGTTTGTTTATCCCAGACGATTTCATCCATGACTTGACTCCCTGGACGACTGCCCATTTCAAAACCGATACCAAATTCAACACCCTTAAAGGCATTGATACTCGTAACAGCTTGAGCAATTTTAGCATCTAGTTTCCGGTCCCATTGGACATAACTACCTAAACCAATCGGCACTCCGCCAACGATGACTTCAACAACTCCACCGATCGTATCTCCGTTTTTCTTAGTTTGATCGATCAAGTTTCGCATTTTTTCTTCAACCTCAGGATCTAACACTCGAACATCTGATTGTTCGGAGCGCTCACGGATTTCAGAAACAGTCAGATTTTCCGGGATTTCAGCTCTGATCCCGCCCAAAACAGCCACATGACCAGCTACCTCGATATCCAGCTCTTTCAATAATTTTTTGGCGACAGCACCGATCGCGACACGCATCGTTGTTTCACGCGCTGAGGAACGCTCTAAAACATTTCTAAGATCGTCATGTTGATATTTGATTCCGCCAACTAAATCTGCATGTCCTGGTCTTGGTTTGTTGACACGACGAATTTTCTTTTCTTTTTCAGTCACTTCTTCAATAGACATAACTGAGGTCCAGTTCTTCCAATCTTTATTTTCAACGACTAGCGTCACTGGCGATCCCAGTGTTTTGCCATGTCGAATACCAGATGTGATTTTCACTTGATCTTTTTCGATCAACATTCTGCCGCCGCGCCCATATCCGCCTTGTCTTCGTGCCAATTCAAAATTGATATCTTCAGGTGATAAAGGCATACCGGCTGGCAAACCTTCAATGATTGCTGTCAATTCTGGTCCATGAGATTCTCCTGCAGTAATAAAACGCATATCTATTCCTCCCTAGTCTAAATAACTCTTCATTTCTTCAATCGGCATACGAACGATCTTAGCTTCACCAATTGATTCTAATAAAATAATATTGATTTTCCCGCCACGTGTTTTTTTGTCATGCGTCAATGCATTATACAGTGCTTGTTTGTCCCAATTTTTAGATGAAGTAGGCAAATGAAATTTTTGAATCATTTGGCTCAATTGTTCCGTTGTCCCTACAGGTGTCAACCCGTTTTGCTCTGCTATACGAGTAATTTGAAGCATCCCGATAGCTACTCCTTCTCCATGAGTCAACTTACCATAACCAGCTGTATTTTCCAATGCATGACCAATCGTGTGTCCAAAGTTTAGCAACAGTCGTACACCGTTATCAAGCTCATCTTCCTCTACAACTTTTTTCTTGATCTTACAGCAAGCTGCAATAATTTCAGTTGCATGGGCTAATAAGTCATGTTCATCTTTTAAAGCAGCTAATTGCTGCCAAAGTTGTTTATCAGCAATTGCCGCCGATTTGATGATTTCAGCGATTCCTTCTTGAACGCGACGGACTTCCAATGTATTCAAGGTGTCTGGATCGATCAAAACGCCATCTGGCTGAGCAAATGTTCCAACTAGATTTTTTGCTTTAGATGTATTGACTGCTGTTTTGCCGCCGATACTGCTGTCAACTTGAGCCAACAAAGTAGTCGGCACTTGTAAAAAGTGCAGTCCGCGCATATAAGTCGATGCTACAAATCCGGCTAAATCACCGACCACACCTCCACCTAAGGCAATGATCCCATCACTTCTAGTTAAACCTTCCTCTGCTAAAAAGTCATATAGCTCAGCAGCGACTTTTAACGACTTACTTTGCTCTCCAGCTTCTATAACAAATGTTGCTGCTTCAAATCCGGCATTCTTCAAACTTGTCTCAACCTGAGCTCCATATAAAGGCTGAACATTCGTATCAGTTATGATAACAACCTTTTGCGGAGACCAAATAGTCGCAGCCCATGAACCTATTTCAGTCAACAAGCCCTTTTCAATCGTCAAATCATAGGAATGATTTGGTAAGGTTACAGTCAATTTCATTTTCGTTCAACTCCTGTATTTGATTGGAAGAATGACCGTCCTGGAACATTCTGCCTTCTTTTTTTGGATTAGTCTAATGCATTGATTTCCTTCATCGCTTTTTCCATGATATGCACTTCTTTCATCATTCGCATGTATGTTTTTTCATTTAGCGATTGTGGACCATCTGACCAAGCATTGACTGGATCTGGATGGATTTCAACGATCAAACCATCAGCACCAGCTGCAACACCTGCACGAGCCATTGGCGGAACGAGATCCCAAATACCTACCCCATGACTAGGATCAACGATGATCGGAAAATGGCTCAATTTTTTGATTAGCGGCACTGCACTTAAATCTAACGTATTTCGTGTAGCTGTTTCGTATGTCCGAATCCCACGTTCAATGAAAATCACATTAAAATTACCTTGCGCCGCGATGTATTCAGCAGCATTCAACCACTCATCAATTGTACCAGATATCCCGCGCTTCAGACCAATCGGTTTTCCTGTTTTCCCAACTGCTTCTAACAGCTTAAAGTTTTGCATGTTTCTGGCACCGATCTGTAAGATATCACTGTATTCAGCTACCATATCGATATGCGCTTCATCCATTACTTCTGTGATGACTTTCATGTCTAGTTCATCTGCTGCTTGACGAATGTATTTTAGCCCTTCTTCCTCCAAGCCTTGGAATGCGTATGGAGATGTTCTTGGTTTAAAAGCACCTCCGCGCAAAATAGTCGCGCCGCCAGCTTTAGCGATTCTAGCACATTCACGGATTTGATCCAGCCCTTCAATCGAGCAAGGACCAGCCATCATTGTCATGCTTCCGTCACCGATTTTTACCCCATCTACATCGACTATTGTATTTTCTGGGTGAAACTCACGACTTGTCAATTTGTAGGTCAAAGAGATTCTTACTGCATTTTCTACTCCATCATAGCTGTTAAACGCTACATCTTGCATTTTACGTGTATCTCCGACCAATCCAATGATCGTTTGTTCTTTTCCTTCGCTTAAATGGACCTCAAGTCCTTCTTTTTTTACGCGTTCAATCACTGATTTAATTTGTGCTTTCGTTGCTTCTGATTTCATGATTACGATCATTCTAATTCTCTCCTCTAGTTTCGTTCTTTTTATATATTCTCAATAATGGGTTTAACTAGTTCAATAGGTAATTCTTGTCCAGTCCATATTTTAAATGCTTCTGCTCCTTGATAAAGCAGCATTCCCAAGCCATTTGCAGTGTTTGCACCACGTAATCGTGCTTGCTTTAAAAATTCAGTTTCTCTTGGTGTATAAATAGCATCATAAACTGCTAAATCGGATCGGATAACTGAAAAATCTTGAATAGGTGTTGCTTTCTCTAATGGTTTCATCCCAACAGAAGTTGTGTTTAACAGTAAAATACTTTCTTCGATATCTTTAGCTAAAGCTTGTTCGTCAGCCAAGTCATTTAAAATAATACTGCAACCCGTCTGTTCAGCGATGGCTTTTAACTTCAATTGAGCTTTTTCGTATGAAGGGCTTTTGCGGTTGTATACGGCAATTTCGTTAACCCCATCCAGTGCTGCTTGTGCTATGATAGCTGCTGCCGCTCCGCCTGCTCCGAGAATGGTTATTTTTTGACCAATAATATTGACATTCATATCTGTTAGGCTTTTTAAAAAGCCGATGCCGTCCGTATTGTGGCCAATTAGTCGACCATTGTCATTTTTGATCGTATTGATCGCCCCGATCAATCGGGCCGACTCACTTAACTCATCCATGTAATCAACCGCTAAAATTTTATTCGGCATCGATAAATTGGCACCTAGCATATCTAAGTTTTTGATTGAATCGATCGCCCTTTCAAGACTACTTGTCCCAACATCAAAAGCTAGATATACAGCATCGATCCCTAATGCCTGAAATGCTGTATTATGGATCATTGGCGAAACACTATGTCGAGCCGGTGTGGCAAATAGTGCAGTCAACCTCGTATTTCCTGTAATTTTATTGCCCAACTCATCTCCTCCTCTAACAATCTTTTCAACAAAAAAAGGGTTCACGTAAATTTTCAGAAAAATCTACAGTGAACACCTTGCAAAAAAATAGGTAAAATAAAAGCCACTATAGATTTCTCATCTACGCGGCTGAAAGTCATCTCAAAATTCCCTAGCCATCATAGATACAAACGCGTCTGTTTGCATCCACAATGTTCATGAACACAAACTCATCTAAAATAGCTAAAGTAATAATTATTCAGTTGTAATTGGTTATGCTTCATGCTTGTCATATGAATCACTCCGTAACTGATTTATTTAAGAATTGTTTTTAGTATATACCTCAAATTTATAAGTGTCAACAATTTTTTTCTGGCATGTTTAAAACAGCCACTCATTTTATCTGAATTTTCTTATTTTTCTAATTATTTTCGATCGTAAAATGAAGAGGCAAAACTATGAGATTTGCCTCTTCATTAGATCATTTACTATTAAAGCTCTTCACCATAAACATCATCAACTGTTTGTGTTGGATCGATCACGATATACAAGCTTTTTGTTTTTTCGCTGACTTTAGTTGATTGGTATACGTTGTCTAAACCTTCGTCAGTTTTGTCTTTGTATGGGAAGTATACTAAGTCGGGTGTACCTGTTTTGTATAAAATTTCCATACGTTCAATATCTTCATATTTTAAGGCACGGGCGAACATACCTAATTCTAATCCACCAAGGTTGATGTCATGTGTTTGAACATGATCCCCTTCTTGGAAAATTTCGATTTTAAAGCCTTCACATGGATGGATTTCCATAAATTCGCTTCCGTGGATGCGACCAAAACTTGTCGTGATTTGTTTAATCCATAGGTCTCCGATAAAACGGCGTCCGATCGTCCATGTTTCACCATTTCTAAAATAAAACTTCAATCCTGTCATTTCTCTACTCATGATATAAGTCTCCTCACTAAAATATTTTATACATTTTTAAGTTTAGCATAACTTTTAAACTAGGTCACTCTATTCGCTTCATCATTTAGAAAGCGCTAATTTGCTTAAAAATACATCTGTTAAGATAACAGCTCTTTGATGTGTTCCAGAAGCTACGACTTGCTCATTGTCTAAAACCTCAAAAGAAAAATCGACTTTAGATTTCCCCCTTGTTTCAACCTTGATATGAACGAAAATTTCAGCTCCTACTTTTGAAGGTCTTGAATGTTTCGCACTGATCATCGTACCGACTGTCGTTTCTTCTGGTGTCAACTCTTTAGCCAAGAAGTCTTTAGCTGTATTTTCAACCATCGTGATCAATACAGGTGTTGCAAGAACATCTAGATCACCTGATCCGATCACTTTTGCAGTATCTTTTTGACTGACAATAAACGACTTAGAAAATTTTTCCATGGCGCTCACTCCTTCTCAAGGTTGTCTTTTGCAAAAGAAAGTAATGCTTCCCGCGTATTTTCAACCTGTCCATCAACAACCGCTCTCTCGATCGTTTGAATTAGATCACCCAACCATTTTCCAGGATTTTTGTCAAAAGACTTCATCAGGTCATTGCCTGTAATGGTTAGCTCTTTCCGATCATGGATAGGTAGACTTAAATATAGTTTACTTGCTTCTTCAATTTTACTCTTTTGGTTGTAATAAAACAATAGTTTTTCAACGGATACGACCGCTTCTAATCCTAAATCGAACAAATCGATGGCTTGCCAATCAGCAATGAGACGTTGCTCTAAACCATATAATAATTGTTGTACTTCCTGAAGTAAATGATTGGAAAGCTTCCATGATTTTAAAAAGCTGCGCAGGTCATTTTCTTTTAGCCCGATCGTTTTGATCAGTAATGTCCACGCTTGCGCTTCCGTCTCTATCCTTCGTTCTGGGAAATCAGCAAACCTTAGTAAAGCGTCACCTGATTGTTTTAATCCTGGACAATATTGATAACATTCCGTCTCGACAAAAGGTAAGATTCCAGCCCGTCTATTTTTCCCTAATAACAATTTGCTGAACTCAACAGCGATCCGCTCCACCGAGATTTTTTCAAGTAACGAATGAAATTCTTGGATCGCAGCTAGAGTATTATCTTCAATCGAAAAATCAAGCTGACTGGCAAACCGTAAACCGCGCATCATACGTAAAGCATCTTCATGAAACCGTTCTTTCGGGTTTCCTACTGCTCGAATGATTTGCTGATTCAGATCTGACATACCATCAAATAAATCAATGATTTCACCTTCGACAGTCATTGCCAATGCATTGATCGTAAAATCACGTCGTTTCAGATCCTCTTTTAGTGTACGGACAAAAGTAACTTTGTCCGGTCTTCTATAATCTTGGTAGGTAGATTCCGTTCGAAAAGTCGTAATCTCATATTGTTCTTCGCCTACTAATATTAGAACCGTTCCATGATCGATCCCAACATCGATCGTCCGTTTAAATATTTGCTTGATCTCTTCTGGGTAAGCACTAGTAGCAATGTCTACATCATGAATTTCTTGACCTAATAAAGCATCACGAACACTGCCCCCAACAAAATAAGCTTCATATCCATGCGAATGGATTTCTTTTAAAATATCAGATGCTTTGATAAATTCATCTGGAACTATCTCTAATTTCATAGAAGATTTTCCAATCCATAAACTAATTTGTCTAAATGAATCACTTTTTCACAACCTAAAGCGACTCCAGTCATAAACGAGCTACGGTCATAAGAATCATGTCTAATCGTCAATCCTTCACCAACACCGCCAAATTGAACTTGCTGATGTGCGATCAATCCCGGCAAGCGCACACTATGGATTTTCATCCCATCAAAATCTGCGCCTCGTGCACCGGCGAGCAGCTCTTTTTCTTCTTGATGTCCTTGCGTTTTCTTTTGACGAACTTCACTCATCATTTCAGCTGTTTTAAGTGCAGTTCCGCTCGGAGCATCCAGCTTATTATCATGATGAAGCTCGATGATTTCCACATCTGGAAAATACGCTGCCGCCTTTTGAGCAAACTGCATCATCAAAACTGCACCAACAGCAAAATTAGGTGCTATTAACCCACCGACTTTAAGTTCTTTAGAGAGCGTCGTTAATTCAGACAGTTGTTCTTCTGTTAACCCCGTCGTTCCAACTACTGGTGAAATGTGGTTTTCGATCGCAAAACGAGTATTTTCATAGGCAACTGCTGGAATAGTAAAGTCGATCCACACATCTGGCTTAACAGATACTACTTCTTTTTTATTTTTAAAAATAGGGACATCGCTCCCTTTATATTCAGCTAATTCATTCAGATGATTTTTTTCCTCAAACGGATCTAATACACCTACTAATTCAAAATCCTCATGGTCTAACACCATTTTGGTCGCTGTAGCGCCCATTTTCCCTTTGAAACCTGCTACTAACACTTTAATCATTTGTCTGACCATCCTTTCGTTCAAAACGATATTTGTCTCGCTGATTGAATTTTTCCATATTCTTTTGAAATGCTTCTGTTAAATCTATATCTAGAGAGTTGGCCATGATCATCGTCACAAACAATACATCTCCTAATTCTTCGGTAACTGTTTTTGGCTGTTCGTTTGCCTTTTTAGGCTTTTCGCCATAATAGTGGTTGATTTCTCTTGCTAGTTCCCCAACCTCTTCAGTCAAACGAGCCATCTGACTCAATGGAGAAAAATAGCCTGTTTTAAATTGCTGGATATACGCATCGACTTCTTGCTGCATCGAGTACAATGACTGTTTATTCTCTTTCATTTTATCGCAACCTTTCTTACTCTATTCATCTTATCAAAAACTTTGTGATCTGGAAAGGTTCTACTTGTTGTTTTATCTGTAGAATGCTAAAGTGAGTACTGGATATAGACAACTTATCATAAAGAATAATAGCTAAATCTTGTGTTGTTAGGGAGTGGAGTTATGGAAGAAAAGAAATTTTATATGAAAGACGTTTTGCTGATTTTAGCCGGGACCTGCCTCTATGCGTTTGGTTTAGTTACTTTCAATATTGCAAATGACTTAGCCGAAGGCGGCGTGACAGGGATCACCTTGATTTTACGAGCATTATTTCATATTGATCCAGCGTACTCAACGCTGATCATCAATATTCCACTGATTTTGATCGGTGGCAAAGTTCTTGGTAAACATTCATTTTATTATACTATTTTAGGAACGGTCTCTTTATCCGTTTTCTTATGGCTATGGCAACGTTTCCCGATCG
Source organism: Enterococcus sp. 9D6_DIV0238 (assembly GCF_002174455.2). Classification (NCBI taxonomy): domain Bacteria; kingdom Bacillati; phylum Bacillota; class Bacilli; order Lactobacillales; family Enterococcaceae; genus Enterococcus; species Candidatus Enterococcus dunnyi. The sequence continues at coordinate 237,575 of NZ_CP147246.1, read as the reverse complement.
AAGTTAATCTAGATCACGATTTGTTGATTGCCTCTTTACTTGCGGGGTTAGCTGCAGGCTTAGGCAGCGGTTTTGTCTATCGTGTTGGCGGAACCACTGGTGGAACAGATGTTATTGCTCGGATTTTAGAAAAGAATTATGGGGTCAGCATGGGACGCTCATTACTGATTTTTGATATTTTAGTCCTTGTTCTGTCACTAAGTTACATTGATGTTAAACGAATGATGTATACACTGATCGTATCGTTTGTATTTAGCCGCGTGGTTGATTCTGTGCTGGATGGAGCATATGCTGCAAAAGGGATGTTGGTCATTTCTGATCATACAGAAGATATTGGTGAAGTCGTTATGGCTATTTTAGAACGTGGTGTTACTTATTTGAATGGTCAAGGTGGTTACTCTCAGGGAGAGAAAAAAGTGCTTTATATGGTCGTTAGTCCAAGTGAATTGATGGAAATCAAACGAATCGTTCATGAACTGGATCCGAAAGCGTTCATCTCAGTCATCAATGTTCATGAGGCCATTGGTGAAGGCTTTACTTATGCCCGTCCAACTAAAACATTATTCAAAAAGAAAAAGGTCTTAAATTGACTTTAAAAGGAGTGAAGCAAAGGGTCAAGCCTTTCGTTTCACTCCTTTTAATATTTATCATGAATTTTTCAAATGATTCAGTTCGTCTGATAATTCAAGAAACGCTTCATAATTATCATCTTCCAACGCTAAATCAATTTGACTATACAATAAGTCGATTTTAGCTTGTTTTTCTTCTTGAGCAAAAAAAGTATTGATATTTCTCACGATTTCTTCACTGACCTGTTCATTCCAGCGAGCATACGGATTATCCTCCAAAATGGATAAATATTGGCTATTTTGCCAAGAACCATCGAATATACATTCAATATACAGGGCCTCTTTCCAGTTCATTCGAATTTCATGAAAAATCTGATCCGTATCTGTAAACTCTTTTCCTGAAAGAAATAAAATAATAGGGTCATCTTCCATTTCCTTTGATGTGACTTTTATCCCTCGCACCGCTTTATCTGCATGCTCAACAAAATGCACATTATTTAAAATCGCTTCATGGTTGATCAAATAATTCAAGATCCATAAAACTTCTCTTTGACTAAAAGAAACGTTGTTCACTAACCAAAGTAAAAATTCTTTCTTATCAGAGACATTGACAAACATCGTCATCACCTATCTTTCTTCTATATCATCCAGTAATGATTGTGCTTCTGTATCACCAGGCTCATGGTGGAGATAATGCTGTAATAATTCCTTCGCTTTTTCCAACTGACCTTCTTCACGTAGAAATACCGCATATTCTTTCAAAAAATCAGGTTCGTGGTTAAGCTCTTGATATGCCTGCTCGTAGTGAACTTTTGCCAATGCAAATTCTTCCAGTTCATTATATGCATGAGCGAGATTCCATTCAGCATATGGATGTCCTTGTTCTTCCATCTTTTGAACGACTTCGACAACTTCATCAAAGCGTTCTTCATTTAAATACAAATTACTTAAGGTAAGAAGCGTTTCATCTGTTTTTTCCCCAAGTTCTAGAGCTTTTTTCAATAACTCTTCTGCTTGTTCTGTATCATGTAAACGATAAGCATTTTCAGAAGCAAGATGGTATAAATCAACTTGAAATGGATTTTCTTTGATTCCTTCTGTCAAAACGCTTTGAGCTTCTTCAAGTTGTTCCTCTTCTTGTAACGCTTCCCCTAATGAAAGATACAACGACTGATAATGAGGATTTAAAGCTCTCAATTGCTGCAGCAATGCAATAGCTTTTTGATTTTCGTGCAGCTGTAAATACGTGAACGCAAGCTGAAATAGACGCTCATCTGTCTGCCCTTCTCCCAAAGCCTTTTCCAAGTAGGGAATAGCTTCTTCAAATTCACCAGTCATACTGTAACAGCTTCCAAGGCGTTCATTGATCGAAACTCCGGAAATTTCTGTTACTTGTTCCTCAAGCAGAGTAGTGTAGGCTTCTACAGCTTCACCAAATTGTCCATTTACAAAATATAACTCGCCTAAAGCGAATAAAATAAGTGGTTCATTCGGTAAAATCTGTTGTGCTTCCTTCAATTTTGCTTCACTGACTTCCGGAATACCGATCACTTGATATAAATCTGCTGTAACAAGCAGGCTTTGAACATAGCTATCACTGTCTTTCGTTACTTTTTCTAAATATTCAAAGGCTTCATCGATCAAATTATTCTCGATCGCAATCTCTGCCAACGGAATATTTAATCCTTCCGCATCTGGGAAAATCGATAGTAAATGGTCAAAAATCAATTTTGCTTCTTCTAGGAAACCTAATGACAACAACTCTTCACCTAAATCTGCAAGAGTATCATCGTCATCTTTTCTAATTGCTTCTGCAAGCATCAATTGCGCTTGCGCTAAGTCATCTTCATGTAATGCTTGTAGCATTTTTTCGCTATATGTTGTCATCGTTCTGCCCTCTGATTTCGTTTATTATTCGTCTATATTGTTCAACAGTCTGTAACAAGTCTTCTGCTTTTGGCTTTTCAAGCTGATCCCCATTGCCGATTTCGCTTAACAAAAGTGCCCGCTCTCCACGGTCAACACAGGTCAAAATCCCTTCCACATAATCGCTAGTCAAAATTTGTTCTGGAAAATCGACAGGAAAGCCTAAGTGGATCAACCAGATGACAAAATTTTTATAATGAAAAGAAAAACCACTAATTTTCTGTGCCCAAAGTAACTGTAATAAACAACCTAAAAGACGCTTCATATTTCTAGATAAAAGATGTCCATTGGCTGCTTCAGAAAAGCCGTGCTCGAATAGTGTACCAAACTGATCTATTTTTTGTCCATCTATCTCATAATAATGAATCATTTCATTCAATAAAGCAGCAAATGACTGCTGATTTAATTTTGAACGATCATTATAGTTTTTAAAAAGGACTCTTAAATAATCATGACTTCGCACAATACCGCATCGGATAAAAATCAGAAAATCTACCAATTTTCCATCCCCATGGTCTGTGATCAGCGTATGATCATAGATAATTTGTTCCGGGAGCACTGTATTTTTTAATACAGGATGATTGCTTAGTTCTATTTCAGCATCACCAAGTAAGCTCTTACTAAGTGCACGAACTGATAAAGGGAGTAACCAGCAGGTCGATGTCAGCACTGAGGTACTGTGCAAAAAACTAGTCAATTGAATTACTCCTTCATTTCCGATACCTAAAAACAAGAAGTCCTGTTGCTGGTCAAAATCTGCGATAAACGTGAGAAGACTTTCAAGTTCGTTCATATTATTGCAATGCGCATCATTCTTACAAATAAACCAATCGATCTCCTGTCCCTCATCAAAAAACTGAATAAATTTATCCGCAAACCAATCATAGTATCTTTGATTGGTGATCAAAAAAACATGTGTAGCCTTCACCGTCGTTGCTCTGAGCTGAGAAGCGAAGGTTTTTCCATATGTAATCGTGGTTTCTTGATCATTCTTTGCATAAGTGAACTCCATCGCTGTCACCCCTCTTCTTTATTCTACCATTATTTGCTGGAAAACATAAAGAGGGAGGACTATTTTCCCAAACGATCACTTTGACCCAATAATAATGCTTCTTTAGGGTTTCTTAAAGAACAGACATTATTGATTCATATTTCCCTACAAAATATTCCTTTTTCCAGCATATAAAATTCTCATATGCAACTTATAATAAAATTGCTTCAAAGAAAATGTATGATGTGGACTTTAGCGCACTCCTTAAACATACAAATTTCTAGGAGCATAGTGATTCGATCTAATTTGAATAATTAGTCGCTTTAACTGTTCATAGGAAAACTTGTTTTTGACATAACTAATTATTCCTTATCCTTAAAAAACTGAGATAAATGCTGTCAATATCCATCTATTATGGAAGCAGCACTTATCTCAGCTTTTTATCATTCCAAAATAAAGAAAGAACCCCTGAATATCAAGGGTTCTAAGAACTGTCTTATTTAACAGCATCTTTCAAGGCTTTACCTGGTTTGAACGCAGGTACTTTACTTGCAGCGATTTGAATTTCTTTACCAGTTTGTGGGTTACGTCCTTTACGAGCCGCACGTTCGCGAACTTCAAAGTTACCAAAACCGATTAATTGAACTTTTTCACCTTTAGCAAGAGATTCTTGGATTGTTGAAAATACAGCATCCACTGCTGCAGTTGCGTCTTTTTTAGTTAGACCAGTTGAAGATGCAACGTTTTCGATTAATTCTGCTTTATTTGCCATGGATTATTTCACCTCCTCCACAAGGGATAGGATATCTAATAGATATCGAATTTACGTTCATTTTTGAGTGGTCCAAAAATGACGTACAAATATTGATTTGGTTCAATATTCTGTTATCACGATATCATAGGAAGCTTGTAATAGCAAGGTTTTTGATGCTTTTTAACCAGTTTTTTCAAAAAATGTCATTTTTTTTTAGAACTCAATGAATTTGTTTGTACATTTGAAAAAAGTGTGGTAAAATGCGCTATTTCCGTCTTCTTGGAATAATTTTGATCGGTGTTCCTTCAAAAGTGAATGCTTTTCGAATTTGATTTTCTAAAAAGCGTGCGTAAGAAAAATGCATCAATTCTTCTTCATTCACGAAAATCACGAAGGTTGGCGGTTTGATAGCCACTTGTGTAGCATAAAAGACTTTCAAACGTTTCCCTTTATCTGTCGGTGTTGGATTGATCGCGATCGCATCCATCACTACGTCGTTCAATAACGCTGACGGAATTCGTAGGTTTTGGTTCATGCTGACAGTTTCGATCAGCTCAGGCAGCTTATTTAAACGCTGCTTCGTTACAGCTGAAACGAAAATGATCGGTGCATAGTCCAAATATTGGAATTCATCACGAATTTCTTCTTCAAAATCACGCATGGTATTTGTTTCTTTTTTCAACGTGTCCCATTTATTGACGACAATGATGATGCCTCGGCCAGCTTCATGTGCATAACCGGCAACTTTTTTATCTTGTTCACGAATACCTTCTTCCGCATTTAGAACCATCAAAACAATATCTGAACGTTCGATCGCACGCATCGCACGCATTACGCTATACTTTTCAGTACTTTCATAGACCTTTCCGCGTTTACGCATTCCTGCTGTATCGATCATCAGGAACTTTTGCCCATTTTCAGATTCAAAGTGTGTGTCGATGGCATCTCTCGTCGTGCCTTCAATATCAGAAACGATCACTCGTTCTTCACCTAGAATTGCGTTGATCAATGAGGATTTCCCTACATTCGGACGTCCAATCAGGCTAAACTTGATTATGCCTTCCTCTTCTTCTTCGATTTCAGTTGAAAAATGCTTAACTGCTTCATCCAGTACATCACCGATACCAAGTCCGTGACTTCCTGAAATTGGAAATGGATCTCCTAATCCTAACGCATAAAACTCATAAATATCATTACGCATTTCTGGGTTATCGACTTTATTCACAGCCAAAATGATTGGCTTTTTACTACGGTATAAAATTTTTGCTACAAGTTCATCTGCATCTGTCACGCCTTCTCTGCCGCTGGCAACGAAAATGATGACATCGGCCTCTTCGATCGCGATTTCTGCCTGATGCTTGATTTGTTCCATAAACGGCTCGTCACTAAGATCGATACCACCTGTATCGATTATACTAAATTCGCGACCTAACCACTCTCCTGTGGCGTAAATACGGTCTCTGGTGACACCTGGTGTATCTTCAACGATAGAAATTCGTTCACCAGCTATACGGTTAAAAATCGTCGACTTTCCTACATTCGGGCGACCGACAATTGCAATTGTTGGATTTGCCATTCAAACTACCTCCTTGACAAGTTTTCAATCTTTACTAGTTTACCTAATGCCTGTCGAAGATGCAAGAAAAACTAGTGAAATATATGTTTAAAGATGAAAAAAGAACGGTACTGTACAAATGACTTCATTTGTCATTAATTACAGTACCGTTCAACTATCCCTGTCATTCTTCTAATGATCGATCATTCTACACCATAAGCTATACGTTTGATATTCATCAAATGACGTGCTGTTACATTATCCGTTGTACTACTGCCGCCCATGGCACCACAGCCTAAAGTCATCGAAGGTGCCAGTTTTGTCGTCGCTCCGATTGCGCCTAAAGCGCCAAGTGTATTGACTAAAATACGAGAGGCTTTCATTTCTAAACCAAACGTTTCCGCATTCGCATCCGTTGTCGTATGAAGAACAGCAGTATGACCTGTTCCTTCATTTGCTAGTAAAGCTTTACATGTATCGACACCTTCTTTGAAAGAAGTTACAGTATACAACCCTAGGATCGGTGTTAGTTTCTCTCTAGAGTATGGATTGTGCCGACCGATCTCTGTCTGTTCTGAAATTAAAATACTGGTACTTGCTGGTACATTAATACCTACTAATTCCGCTACATCGACTGCACTTTTTCCAACTATTTCAGGATTCAGAGTGCCTGTCTCTCTCAAAATGTAACGGCTGACTTTAGCCGCTTCTTCCTCATTCATAAAATAAGCATCCTTCGCTTTTAATTGTTCAATAACTTCATTTTTGACAGATGTTTCCACGATCAAAGCCTGTTCTGAAGCGCAAATGATACCATTATCAAAAGTTTTACTGCTGACAATACAGTTTATTGCATGATTAATATCTGCAGAGTGATCGATCAATACAGGAACATTGCCAGGCCCTACACCAATTGCTGGATTTCCCGAGCTATAAGCTGCTTGGACCATTGCCTTGCCACCCGTCGCAAGAATCAAAGAGACATCCGGATGCTTCATTAAAGCTCCTGTTGCTTCTAAAGTGGGCTCTTTGATCACTTGAATCAAACCTGCCGGCGCGCCAGCAGCAACAGCTGCGTTTTCAATAATTTCAGCAGCTAATAAAATTGCATTCAATGCTTTCGGATGTGGTGAAAAAATAATTGCGTTTCCAGTTTTTAGAGCAATCAATGATTTAAAAATGACCGTTGCCGTTGGATTTGTTGATGGAATCAAGCCAGCAACCACTCCTAAAGGTATACCGATTTCGATGATTTTTTCCTGTTCAAGGCGATTGATGATTCCAACTGTCGCTAAATCTTTGATGCTCTCATACACTTGTTCACTTGCAAAAGTATTCTTGATGATTTTATCAGATACTTTCCCAAATCCTGTCTCTTCATTTGCTGCAATAGCTAATTTTTCTGCATTCTTTAGCGTAGCTTGGTAAACACTCCTAACAACCGCATCTACTTGTTCCTGCGTAAAGTGCTCGTACTTCTTTTGCGCACTCTTTGCTGTCTCAACAAGAGTTTCGATTTCTTTTACTTTGATTTCTTCTGTCATATCGGCCACCCCTTCTTTTTTAAACGCTTACAAATAGAGTTTAATTTATTTTAGCCAATTTGTTAGGGACAAATTTAAGAAGATTATGGACAATATTTACTTTTTTCTGTAATTTTTTCACAAAGAATTACACTTGAAAGCGCTACTTATTCAATGTATGATAAGGTTGTAAAATAAATTTCACAAAGAAATGAGGGTTTGTTTATGTGCCGACTATTGATTGTCAGTGATGATCTACAGGAACAATCGATGCTTCAACAATCGATCAACGATTCTTTCATGAATATAAAAATCCTACCTCCAGCTACAACTGAAGTAGAAGCACTAAAAATCACAGAAGAATTTTTACCTGAGATTTTGTTGATTTCGATTGACCATTTGGACATCGACGGATTTATTGTGAAACGAAAAATAGTTCAAACTTTGCCGAATATCAAAGTGATCATTTTGACTGAACACGAGAGCTTTCAAAGCCTTCATCAGGCTCTGCGCTGTGGAGTCATCGACTATTTACTTACACCCGTTGATTTTGATGAATTGAAAGTTGCGATCGACCGTTGTGTCAGATCCTTAAATCAAGTTTCACTCATGGATATATTAAATAATAAACCAACTGTTTTAGCTAAAGAACAAATCAATACTATCTTAGATTATATTCACGAACACTATAATGAGGAGATCAACTTGACCACCTTAGCTGACATCATGCACCTAAATCGTCACTATGTCAGTCGCTTCTTTAAAGAAGCTGTCGGAATGAATTTCATTGATTATTTAACTGCTTATCGGATTGAAAAAGCGAAACAGCTATTGATGAAAACAGAGGAGCCTATTACTGAAATTTCAGGAACAGTCGGTTATATAGACTCAACCTATTTCAGTAAATTATTCAAGAAAAAAGTGGGACAATCGCCTCATCAATTTCGTAAACAGTATCATGGGGAACATACCCCAGCTGATTTAAGAATTATTTATCAATGAACAAAAAAAATCCACGATAAAACTAGAAAACAGTTTTATCGTGGATTTATATTCTTGATAAACGGTGATAAAAATCAGACCGAGCATTTATACTCTACCTTCAGACTGAAAAATTATTCCGAGTCTGTGTCCTGACCTTTTAATGCATCACCTAAGATATCACCCATTGTGAATCCAGTATTTTCTTCTGGAAGTTCATAATCTTCAACATCTTTTGGTTCTTCTTTAGATTCTGGTTTTGCTTCTAATGCCTTAATACTTAGAGCAATACGATGTTCTTCAGGATTGACTTCTAACACTTTTACTTGGATCGCATCGCCTTCTTGCAGTACTTCATGAGGAGTTGCAATATGTTTATGCGAAATTTGAGAGATATGCACTAAGCCTTCCACACCAGGGAAAACTTCAACAAATGCACCAAAGCTAGTTAAACGCTTAACAACTCCGTCAAGAACAGAGCCGACAGCTGCTTTATTTTCGATATCTTCCCACGGTCCTGCCAATGTTTCTTTGATAGATAATGAAACACGCTCTTCATCTGGATTGATCGAAAGGATCTTGACTTTCACATCATCTCCAACTGATAAAACATCGCTTGGTTTACCGACATGCTGATGAGCAATTTCTGATACATGAACCAATCCGTCAATACCGCCTAAATCGATAAATGCACCGAAATCAGTTAAACGAGCAACTTTACCATCCACGATATCACCATCATGCAATGTTGCTAGAATATCTTTTTTCTTTGATTCCTTTTCAGCTTCAACAACAGCTTTATGAGATAAAATCAAACGATTTTCTGAAGGTTCGATTTCAATGATTTTGAACGTCAACGTCTTCCCTTTGTATTCAGAGAAATCATCTACAAAATGATCTTCAACCATTGATGCAGGAACAAATCCACGTACACCAACATCAACAACTAAACCGCCTTTTACAACATTTGTAACAGGGGCTTCGATGATTTTTCCAGCTTGGAAATCTTGCTCGATCTCTTCCCAAACTTTTTTAGCATCTAAACGGCGTTTTGAAAGTAAATAACTGCCATTTTCTTTATCTTTACCGATTGATGTGATGACTACTAAATCTAATATGTCACCGACTTTAACTAATTCATTGATATCTTCTACTTGAGTCGTAGATAACTCTTTAGCGGGAACTACGCCTTCAACACCGGCGCCTTCAATACCAACAATCACTTGTTTGTCCTCAACGGCAAGTACTTCACCCTTAACGATGTCGCCAACGTTTACTTCTTGGACGCTGTTCATTACATCTTCCATTGTTTCATTGCTGTTTTCCATTTGTTTGTCTTCTGTCATGAATACTAATCCTCCTATGCCACCAAAAATTCGTAAAAAACTGACCTACTCCCTTAATAGTACGGGATTTTCCAGAAAAAATAAAGCGATTTCTCTCATTTTCTTTTTTTTCTTTCAGAGAAGAAGAAATTTTCTTGCTTAAAGACAAAGAAACTATATCCTTATCTGATTTGTAAAGGTGAAAGTAGCATTTAACTAGCTGCTAAAATACCTTGCTCAATCGCTGCTACGACCTCTTCTATAGTTAAACCTGTCGTATCGATCTTCACTGCATCTTTCGCTTGCTTCAAAGGTGACACAGCTCGAGTTGAATCAAGGTGATCGCGCTGCTCGATTTCTTTTTTCAATGTTTCAAAATCTGTTGTGATTCCTTTTTCCTGATTTTCTTTATAACGTCTTTCTGCCCGTTCTGAAACACTGGCAACCAAAAAGATCTTGACTTCCGCATCTGGCAAGACTGCTGTACCGATGTCTCGGCCATCCATCACTACTCCTCCTGCTTGACCGATCGCTTGTTGCAGTTCGACCATTTTTTCTCGAACTTCTTTATGTTTCGCAACGATCGAGACAGCGTTTGTAACATCCGGCTGTCTAATTGCTTCCGTGACTTCATTGTTGTCGACAAAAACTAATTGCGCTTTATCAGTTTGCTTAAATGAAATCGTATGCTCCAAACATAATTTGACTAAACCCGTTTCATCTTCAAAATCAATATTCTTTTGGATCGCTAAATAGGTCAATGCACGATACATCGCACCTGTATCACAGTATATATAATTTAGTTTTTTAGCTAAAATCTTTGCTACAGTACTTTTGCCGGATGATGCCGGACCATCGATTGCAATACTAATCTTTTTCATAATGCGCTCCCTTGTTTATCACATAGTAAAAGAGTCTGGGACAAAACGATCACTGTTTTGCTTCAGACCCTTAATAACAGCAGAAAACATTGGGACATTTCCTGCTGCTTTATTTTTTATTATTTTACACGTAATTGATCACCTGGTTGCAGTGTTTCGTCGCCAGTCATACCATTCAATTGTAATAGTTCCTCTAATGTTATGCCGTTTCTTTGAGCAACTTGGTTAGGACCTTCTCCAGACTGAACAGCATCATAAACTGCACCAGTCTCTGTTTGACTTGATGATGGTGTTGTTACACCATTTGGATCTGTTTCACCTTCTGATGATGAAGTAGACTGCTGTTGAGATTCACTTGATGACGAAGGTTGTGTCGTGCTGTTTTTAGTTGACGATTGAACGACAACTGACGATGACGGCTGACTCGCTTGTTTACTTGCATCAGGCTTTTTATCTCTCATTACATAAAGGTAAGTTCCTACTGGAAGTGAAATGATCAATAGTAATAAGATAACTAAAATCGTTAGAAAAACTGTGTTTCCTTTCTTTTGTTGACGCTTTTCTGAACGAGAACCTCCCGCACCCTTTTCTGTATCATAAATTGACTGCTCCCATGGTTCGCGTACACCATTTTTCTTATCTCGTTTACTCACGTATCTGTTCCTCCTAAAAATTCTCTTTTGCTATTATACCACAGCTTTTTCTATGCTGCAGTCTAAAAAAAGATTATTTTCATTCTTTAAATAATCTTATCAAAATGTCCTCCCACCGATCGAGGATTTCGTTTTCTTCTGGTGATTGTACTATTTGTGCTTGATAACTGTCAAAGGATAAGCCACAATTATCACAGCAGAATCTTTGATGATTTTCTTCTACTTCCTCTGAGAAATACTGTTGAATGAATCGACGTCGGCAGTTTGAATGCTGGATATAGTTTAACATAATTCTCAATTGTTGTTGACGTTCTTTCTCTTTTCTTAATAATCTTTGTTCCAACTCTTCAATTGTATATTCTTGATCCAGAAACCCTTGAATCCATTTTTGTTGGATCTCACTCAATTCTAAATCTGCCAGTTCATTTTCAGAAAGTGAAGATATCAATGCATGTAGGATTTCACGATCCATCCGACTTTCAGTTTGAAAATAATAATGGATCGATTCATCGCCTTTTTGATAAAGTAAGATCGCAATACTTTCCAGTCCATCTCGTCCTGCGCGACCGATTTCCTGAACATAATTTTCTAAACTATCTGGACAGTCATAATGAATAACAAAACGAACATCTGGTTTATCGATGCCCATTCCAAAAGCATTCGTCGCACATAAGACATCTAGTTGATTTTGGACAAACTGCTGCTGCAGTAAGCTGCGTTCAACAGGAGTCAAGCCGCCATGATAATACGCTGTTTTCAAGTTCGTTTGTTCTTTGATAAGACGGTCAAGTGCTTCGGCTGTTTTTCTGGTCGCACAATAAATGATCCCTTTTTGTTTCAATTGCATCAGATAAGAAATCAGCTGTTCTTCTTTTTCCGTCGTTTGATCGACCATGAGTCCAATATTTGGCCGATTGACAGAGTATACGATTTGCGACACTTCTCGGCTGTGAGAAAACAATTGAGCGATGATTTCCTCCTTGACTGCTGGTGTTGCGGTAGCCGTTAGTGCTAGAGTCAAAGGAAAATCACATTCTTGCTGAATTTGAGCAAGTTTCGTGTACTCTGGTCTAAAATCGACACCCCATTGAGCAACACAGTGCGCTTCATCTACAACAAATAGTGACACGGTCTCTTGAGCAAGCTTTGTCCGAACATCTTTTTGCAGTAATGTTTCAGGACTGACAAAAATATAGTTGTATTGACTCAAATGAGCCAACACATATTGTTTTTCAAAAAAATTCAAGCTGCTATTTAACGCTATCCCTCTTGTTTCTCCTTGCTTTTGTAATTGAATCACTTGATCTTCCATCAAAGATAGCAAAGGCGATACGATAATAACCAATCCTTCAGTAAGTTTTCCGATCATTTGGTAACAAAGTGATTTCCCTGTCCCTGTCGGCAAAACAGCCAAGGTATCTTTTTTATCCAGCAATTGCTGGATCACTTCTTTTTGTCCTGGTTTAAATGTAGAAAAGCCAAATTTATCATGTAAAAACTGCTCTAGATCGATCATGGCAATTTATCAGCTCTTTCTTTTTTTAGTTTTTCAATTTGATATAACCGATATTCAAAATAATCAAGTTGTTCATTTTCTTGTTTTAAGGAACGATATATCCATTGTGGACATGGGCTGGAAAGCTGGTCCAAAAATCGATAAGTTTCCTTTGAAATATAGTGTTCAAAAGGGATCTCTTCTGTTAAAGCAAGTTCCAGTAAATGATCTTGAATCGTACTTTTTTTCATCCCTCTTTGTTGTGCAATTGTTTCGATTGAAGTCTCTTGATGTAAGTAGCTTTTTGTTTGATTCATACTCTGATTATCATTTTTTGTTATAAAGGGTTGAATCGATTTTTTTAAAAACGTTTCTTTCGGCATATTTTCAATCTCATAGAGTAAATGGTGCAGCCGATCTTTTTTTATTAGAAGCTGTTCAAATGGAGTTGATTCTTTCTGCAGTATTTGAACGGCGATCTTGCCGGTTTGCTGATAACCAGAAAATTGCTGGGCAAAATAATCAGCTTCGCTTTTTGATAAACGTGATAGTAAAAAATGCCATTCGGCTTTCATCGTTTGAATCAATTGTTTTTTTGAAACGGATGCGATTCTGCGTTTTAAGTAAACTTGATAAAATGGTGATTGCTCGAGCGGGATATATTCTTTATCTCCATAAGATAAATGAGACGTCACTTGTACTAAAAATTGCAAAAAACGCCAGATTTCTTCGTCTGTTTTGCCAAAGCGATAATTATCCAACCAATGAATTGATTGATCGCTTTCTGATAATAATCGTTTTCCTTGCGTTGTTATCTGAACCTCTCCCGTTAAGTCTGTTACCAATAATTGAGCTTCGTTCAATGTGTGTATCTGCCTGTTGAATTCCTGTTCCGACAATTCTGGACACAGTTGAAAAAAACGAAGATTTTCATAAAGAAAACCATAGACTAAAACGGAGCTTGTTCGCTTTCCTTTTAAAAGGTGATATAATGTCGATGTTCGAACCTTGTATCCGTGCTGAAATAACGTTAAAATAAAGTGCGGCTCCATTGTTTCACCTCTTTAAATGCTAGAATAGGATGTGTCACTATGTTATGTAAAATAATTCCAGATAAATGTATTGCCTGCGGGCTATGTCAAATCTATGCGCCTGAAATTTTCGATTATGACGATGATGGGATCGTACTCTTAAATCATGATCATTCTGCCCAACAGGAAATGATCAGTGAAAATGAACAGTCTAATGTCTTAACAGCGTACCGCAAATGTCCTGTCCGTGCAATAGAGATCACTGAAAAATAAAGAATAACAGAAAATGGATGCCATTTATCGCCTCCGATTCTGTTATTCTCTATTTTTTTACTTTATATTCCTTAGCCAGTTTATTAAGTGTTCAGCTATTTCATGTTGTTGTTCTTCGTTATCGATTGATGCAGGATGATCCCCTTTTTGTTCGCCATAGCTTCCAAAACCTGCGTGATTCCCTCCGCTTATTTTTTCATAAAGCGTCTGTTTCGGTAAATATCTTTTTGACTCATCATAAGCTGTCCAGTTCAATACGCCATCTTCTGAACCTGTCAACGATAAAACCGGTCCTGTAAATTTCGCTAAACTTCCTTTTTCATCTGGGTAACTTGCAAGAAAAAAAACACCTTTAGGAGCAGCTTGTTTCTCTTGGTCTGCTGCGAAACGACTAGCCATGACACCACCCAAAGAATGTCCTCCGATCACATAATTGCTCAACTGGTTCTTTTGGATCACTGCTTCTGCCTTGTTTTGTCCTAATACTGCTAGATTTAAAGGTTGTTTCACTAAATAAACTGAGTATCCAGCTTCAGCAACTTGTTCAGCCCACAAACTGTAACTAGTATTTTCTACTAAAGCACCTTGATAAAAAATCACTGATGGTTTTTCTGGATCACCTTTAAATACTAAAGTCCCATTTTCATTTTTGGCTTTTTCAGCACTTTCGATCGCTGAGGTAGTTGGCGTATAGGTGATCGTTTTAAGATAAAACAGACCGATCAACAGCAGCGCAACAATCACTCCTGCTATCCAAAGCAAGCGTTTTTGCCATTTTTTCAATTTTAGATTCGCCCCTTTCTTTTCCCTTATATTTTATCAGAAAGAAGCACATTAGCAGATAATTTTGTTTTCAAATAAAAAAAGAATCGAGGATGCTCCCCGATTCTTTCATCTATACATTATTTCATTATTGGTTTTTTATTTCCTAACTGATGTTGTTTCCTAGAAAGCCATGGTAATAACTTGGCGTGAAGGACTAAGAAAACAGCACTCACGATAGCTCCTTTGATTAAATTGAATGGAAGAATACCGATCGTTACATATTTCGCTAAAGACATTCCTAAAAATTCTCCAGCTGACACACCAAACAGCTTCAAATAAATTGGCGTAATCACAAAGTAGTTGGCCACACTCATAAATATAGTCAGACTAAAAATGCCTGTTATTACACCTAATACCTTATTTGTTGTTTTATGGCTTCCTCGTTCAAAAAAGTAATACATTGGTAAAGTGAACATTGTGGTTGCAAAAAAGCTTGCAGCATCTCCCACAAAATTTTGCGGCGATATTCCCGTTGTAAACAAATGCAATGCAGATCGGATAAAAGCCGTACTGATTCCTGCTAACGGTCCAAATAAGAACATGCCGATCATGACTGGAATATCACTAAAATCGATTTTTAAAAAACTGAATGCTGGCATAATCGGAAAATCCAAGAATTGTAAAACCACACTGATTGCTGCTAGCATTGCTACACTTACCATTTTTTGTACCTTGTTGTTTCGCATATGAAATCCTCCTGTTAAGGACCCATCTTCAAATGAACTTTTCTAAACCAACACTTTCAACTAAGACTCTCGTTTAACTGTGAGCAGCGCTTGATGACCTTCTAATTATAAGACCCAAAAAACTCAAGTGACTCAAAACGGTAACAACTTCTGCTAAGCATCATACCTGATCTTGCACGGTCATAGATCATAAATAACATCATCTACTTCTAATTAATTAATTTTAGGTACATTAACTTTTAGCAGTTGATGAGATCGAAGCCTAGCGTAGTGATTCACAGCAAAAAAACTCTATTTTCCAACAGGGAAAATAGAGTAGAGTTATCTTATTTGAAAAATGCCAATTCAAATAAGCCCTATCTTCTTTATCCAGACTTTACTGTCGGTATTGGATTTTCACCAATTCAACTACTTCAAAAGAAGTAGGTCGTGGACTATAACCACCGGTCGGGAATTTCACCCTGCCCCTGAAGACGAACCTTTATTAATTTTTTAGTACAACTACAGTATACAACCTTTTTGAGAAAAATCAATCTTTATGTTCATATTATCACATAACTTTTCATTTATTCAGACAACATTTGCTAGCTTCACATTGTTTCTTGAATAATAATGAAACTATATACATTAACTGAGGGGACCGAAACAGTTGCTTCTGTTTCCAGCTTTTATAACGTTTTAGAGTGCGAAGCAAAACCATTTTTTAGTTTTGTCCCGCACTCCTTCTCTCTTTATTTTGACTGGTTCATCAACACGCTGATTTCTTTTTTATTCAACGAACGGTACTCACCCGGACGAAGTCCTTTTAATGTTAAATCACCGTATTTTTCTCTTTTAAGTTTTTGAACTGGATAACCAACTGCTTGGAGCATATTTTTCACTTGGTGGTTACGCCCTTCATGGATCGTCAATTCGACAATACTTGTATTTGTCTTTAAATCAACAGAAATGATTTGAAAAGCTGCTGGCGCAGTTTTATAGCCGTCGATTTTGATTCCTTTTGTTAAGGGAAGAAAATCATGCTTTTTAGCTAAGCCTTTGACCTTTGCTACATATACTTTATCTACCTCATGGCTCGGATGTGTCAAACGTTGTGAAAATTCACCATCATTTGTCAATAACAGCAATCCTGATGTGTCATAATCCAATCGACCGACTGGATAGATTCGTTCTTTGATATGAGTAAAGTAGTCAGTAACGACTTTCCTTCCCTTATCATCTGATACTGCTGAGATCACTCCTTTAGGCTTATAGAACAAATAATAACCGTACTCTTCTTTATAGATCGGCACATTATCGACTTCTACTAGATCACTTTTCCCAACTTGTGTTCCAAGTTCACGTACGATTTTTCCATTTACTTTGACCCGACCATTCACAATATATTCTTCTGCTTTTCTGCGGGATGTGATGCCGGCATGAGCAATTACTTTTTGAAGTCTCTCCATTTAGCTTTCTTCCTCCGATTCGTTGATCTCCGTTTGTTCTTCTTCATTTAATTCTTTATAGCGGTCAAAAAAGAGGTCTAATGGCAATTCTTCAGCGATTTCTTCTTCCATTTGCTGAATATCCGGCAACTCTTCTAATGATTTTAAACCAAAATAATCCATGAAATAGGCAGTCGTCCCATATAAAATTGCACGCCCCGGGCCGTCTACTCGCCCTTTTTCTTCTATTAATTGACGTGCAACCAATTTTTGCATGGAACCTGCCGACTGAACTCCTCGGATCTCGTCAACCTCTACCCTTGAAATTGGTTGTTTATATGCTACGATCGACAATGTTTCTAATGCAGCTTGTGATAAAGCATTTGAAATCGGTGACTGCGCATATTTTTTCAACAATGGCGCAAAGATTTTTTTTGTTGATAAGACAAAATGATTGCCAACTTCTAATATATTCAATGCAGATCGATCATCTGCTTCATAGCGCTCTTTTAATGCAGTCAGTGCTTCGTAAGTTTTCGCTGTAGAAAGTTCTAATAAATACGATAATTCTTCCAGTCCGATTCCTTCTTCACCAACAACGAATAGAATCGCTTCGATTTGACTAATTGTGGTCACGCTGTTTCCTCCGTACTAGATTCGATCTCATTTGCTGTATTGTACAGCAAAATCGTGCTGTAATTTTCTTCTTGCTCAACCTGGATCAACCCTTTTTTCATCAACTCTAATAAAGCCATGAAAGTTGTGACGATCTCTTGTTTTGAATGGGATGTAAAAAAATCTTCAAAATTCACTGGTGTTTGCCGATCGATTTGAGCCATCTTTTGTGAGATCGCAGTTATTTTTTCTTCGATCGACACATCATCTCCAGCCACTGTCGTTTCTACAGGCTGTCGATTTTTTTTCTTTTCAAGCATTGCATGAAAAGCCAAAAATAAATCGATCGTATTTAATTGATTGGGTTCCAGCAAAGGATTGTCTTCCTTATATTCATCGACATCCATTGGTTCTTTCGTAAAATAAAGACTTCGTTCAGACTCTTTTTCATGTAAAAGTCCTGCTGCATATTTATATTTACGATATTCCAACAATTGGGCAACAAGTGCATCCCGCGGATCTTCACCAGTTAAAAGCTCATCATCATCTGTCACTTCCAACTCTTGTTTCGGCAACAGCATTTTACTTTTGATAGCCATCAATGTTGCTGCCATAACGATATATTCTCCAGCCACTTCCAGTTCCAAGGTTTTCATCGTGTGAATATAATTCATATATTGTTCTGTTACAGCAGCAATCGGAATATCGTAAATATCAATTTCAAGTTTCTTGATTAAATGTAAAAGAAGATCAAGCGGTCCTTCAAATACATCTAACTTTACATTCATTTCTTGCAAGATCATCCAACTTTCTTTTTCGACTCTCTAGTTTACCATAAAAATTATTCATTGTGTTCTTTCCATTTAGATAAATAAGCAGAAGTGGCAGCAGTGCCGTATAATTTCAGCTCTGGATATCGCTCCAGCACTTCGTTCAAAAGCTCAAAGCCAAGTTTTTCGCCACGAAAAGAAGGCGTGATCGAAATATCATGAACGACTATCCCAACAGAATCTTCTAACTCGATCCCTATGATTCCTTGGATATTCTGTTCTCCATCCGGTGTCCAAAGAAGTAAATGAAGATTTTCGTCATTTTCATACATATCGATTTCTTTCAACAACGAACGATATTCTGTCAGTTTTTGGTGGAAACTCAACAAACCCATAGCTATTTTTCGCTGTTCTTTTCTATAATACGTTAACATGATCTCACCTTCTTCTGTAGAGTACCTACTTTGATCAGGCTCTTGGAAAATGCTGTTTATAAACATCTGCCATTCGCTGTTTTGTGATATGAGTGTATATCTGAGTAGTTGAAATATCCGCATGCCCAAGTAGTTCCTGGACGATACGTAAATCTGCGCCATTTTCCAACAAATGAGTAGCAAAACTATGTCTTAAGGTATGCGGTGTGATATTTTTATCGATCCCCGCTTCTTGGACGATCTGCTTCAAGTTTTTCCAAACTCCCTGACGAGAAAGCGGCTTGCCATGATGATTTACAAATAGATGTGTTTCATTGGGATTTTTTTTAGTTAACATAGGCCGGGCTTCTTCTAAGTACTTTTCGATCCATTGTATCGCATAATCCCCTAAAGGAATGATACGTTCTTTGTCTCCTTTACCAATCGTTTGTAATAATCCGATCGATAAATGTAGATCGCCAATTTTTAAATCTACAAGCTCACTCACACGTAATCCTGTAGCATACATCACTTCTAGGATCGTACGATTTCTGATGCCTAATGGTTTTGTTGTATCCGGGGTTTCGATCAAAGCCGTAACTTCCTCTATCGAAAGAGTACTAGGTAGTTTTTGCGCTTTTTTCGGTGAATCGATATGTTGCATCGGATCATGATCTGTCAGGCGTTCCTGTCTCAAAAATTGATGAAACCCTCTCAAAGTCGAGATCATACGAATGATCGTAGCAGAAGAATTACTGTCATTACTCAAGGATTGTAAATATTCCATGATTATGTATCGGTCAACTGATTGCCAAGAGTCTAGTTGTTGTTCTTTCAAAAAGGCATTATATTTATGTAAGTCGCGTTCATAGCTTTTTCGTGTGTTAAGGGAAAGTCCGCGTTCGATTTGCAAGTAGTGCAAATAATCGGTTATTTGTTCTTCCATTCATTTTACCTCATTTCTTTTTATTATCATATCAAAGAATGCTGACCTCTGACTAGTCTCCACAAGAAAAAAGCATAGCCTCTTCTCTCTAACACTTTAAAAATGACTGAAATATAACTCATCAAAGTCATATCTCAGCCACTTAAGGATTTAAGTTCTTGTTAATCCACGTATTGAGTTAGAAATTTATTGACCTCTTCCTTGTAGCCTTTTGGATCAATAGAATAGGCCTTCGCGTGTTCAGCACCTTCAACAACATATTTTTCTTTTGGTGCGTCAGTTGCATTATACACCTCATCCAGCATTTCAAATGGGACAAATGTATCAGCATCACCATGAATAAATAGCATCGGTGTTTTATTTTTTTTCAATTGCGCAACAGAACTTGCTTCACCAAAGAAATAGCCTGCACGAATTTTAGTGATCATACTTGTTACTGGAATCAATGGAAAGGCCGGTAAATTAAACATGTCTTTCAATTGATAAGTCAATTCATCATTGACTGAAGAATAGCCACAATCTTCAACGATCGCCTTAACATTTTGAGGCAATTTTTCACCACTTGTCATCATGACTGTCGCCCCGCCCATACTAATCCCATATAATGTGATTTGTGCATTTTCTCCATTTTTTTCGATCATTTGGTCGATCCAGTTAAGATAATCTTTACGTTCCGGCCAGCCAAAGCCGATATATTCTCCTTCACTTTCACCATGTCCGCGAGCATCAGGAACTAAAACATTATATCCCCAGTCGTGATACATTTTTGCAAACTTCGCCATTGTTTCTGCGGTTCCCATATAACCATGAGCCATAATCACATTTTTATCCGTTTTGTCATCCGCTGGCAAATAGATGGCATGAAGCTTTAATCCATCTTCCGATTTTATTGACCAATAAGAACGGTTTTGATCATCTTTGAACCACTGTTCTTCTGGACTTTTTGCCTCTATATTAGTGCCTGGAGTATCTCCTGCTAAAAAATCTTTTTCAGAGGGAACCACTGCGTAATTATAGAAGTACATCCCTGCGCCGATCAAGATGATCGTGATGACCACAAAAACGGCAATCAATATCTTTACTATTTTTTTCATTTACTGACCCCTTACTTCATAATAGTGCTTTATCATTGAGAATCACCATTTCTCTCAACGTATTATTCACTTTTTAAATCCTTAAATAGTATAAAGTTTTATTCTCTTTTTCGCAATCTTAATCACAAATCATTTCACTTTTTTCATGCTGGTAATCATGAAAAAGCATCTCATAATTTTGTTTGATCGTTCGCGCTTCAGAAAGTTTCAGTGAGTAAATTTCTTCAAGTGTAAAAAAAGCTGCGGCACTTGTTTCAATACCCGGCTTGATTTTTTGACTAACTGGCTGACATCGTATAAAAAATTTATACACATAGGTCAATGATGGCGGGTATTCATGTTTGGCTTTATCTAAAACTGCTATTAGTCGTTCCGCTTTGACTTTTAGTCCTGTCTCTTCGAGAACTTCTTTTTCCGCAACTTCTTTGGGAGAATACCCGATATCAGCCCAACCACCCGGTAAAGCCCAAGAATCATCACTTTTTTCTTTAACCAATAATAATTTACCTTCTTGATTGAAAACAACTGCTCGAATATCGACTTTGGGTATCGCATACCCTTCATCTTTGTCGAAAAATATCATAAGTTCTTGTTCAGATAACTCCGGATATAGTAAGTGAGTGAGTTCTTTAGCAACGATCGAGAGTTCCTCGTATCGTTCTTGATCAAAAATATCTTTGCCAAACTGTTTACCAGTCTGTGCGATCCCTTGAAGTTTCGACAATAAAATACTTAATTCCTTCTCCAATACTACCACCTCATTTTACCTATTATACCAAAAGGAATAGCTATTTACGCAGAATGAACAAAAAAAGGACTGAGACATAACTCTACAAGTTACGACCCAGTTCCTTTAAAAATGAATAAACAGTGAAAACAAAAGTAAATACTAAGCTTCAACCATACCGGCTAGCCAAATTGTAACTGCTGAAGCACTAAGACTTGAAGGCCTAGAAAATAAGCTCAACTCTTCTGTCTCAATTTCATTGTTTTTTCAATTATTTTTTGTTTTCGATCAATTTAAAACTTGACCATGGTTTTAGAAAGTCTAATAAAAATAGTTCGTCATCAGAGATACGGCCAACCACATTTACCCGACCATCGTTTTTCATTGGCTTCAGTGCAATTTGTGTTTCTCCTTTATATTGACCATAACCCACATTGTCGATCAAAACATCACCTTTAGTCATGTCGATCGTATTATGCGCTGGAAATTCACGATCTTTGAAATGGATACGGGTCATTGTAGAACGTAAAATATATTCTGAGCGATCACCGCGGTAACTGTGCAGACTAGTAAATAAAACTTCTTTTTCATCATCTGAAATATCAGCTGCGACATCTACTTTTACAGAAGGATATTCGGCATTGAAGGCCTCTGCCATTGCTTTTAATTCAGCTTCTGAAGCATAAGCGTTCCCTACTAAAATATCATCGATCAAGCCCGTTAAAACAAGATGTTTTACTTGTGTAGCAATTTCAAGATCACGATGATCTTCTAGCGAACACAAGCCATCTTGTGTCGGCCACGGACCAAACGTTGCGTCATGTGAATTCACAAAGGCCATTGTATTTAAATTATATTTTCTGAATTTCTCAGAACAAAAAACAAAGTGATCATAACTTAAACCTGAATAGCGGTGCGGATAAAAATTATGTGAACCTAATAAATTCTCCGTGTTAGGTGAATAGCTCATGATATTATCAACATAACTTGTACCGGTACTCATATTGATTTCTATTTTGATTCCATAAGGGTTACGGGTCATTTTTGCTTCTTCCGCTCCAGTAAAACCGATATCTAAACGTACACCATAAGCGCCCATTTCATTGAAGAATGATAAATCATCATAAGAAATCTCTAATTGTTCAAATAAAGCAGGATTGATATCTACCATTACTTCCATGCCCAGACTATTTGCGTAGTCTACGACTTTTTTAAATTCTGCTAATACTTTTTCTTTATTTTCTGTAATTTGAAGCAAGCTGGTAAATACACGTTTGAATCCATATTTATGCGCTAAGTCTAAATATTCTTTATCCTTTTCAAAAGTTGAACGTTCTGGATAAATCGAAATGCCTAATTTTCCCATTGTGCTGCCCCCTAAGAGTTTTATTGATTATAATGTATCCATTATCATTATAGCAGAATGAAGAAAAGTGGTCTACACCTTTCCTAAATTTTAAAAAAAATCTATTTTGACTAGCAGTTATATCGATCATTTGTTATCATGAAATGTAAACTATTTTTGAAAGGAAGAATTAACCTTATGAAAACAAAAAAATTCATTGCTGCTGCTACACTTCTAGCATCATTAGTGTTCTTTACAGCATGTGGATCTAAAACAGAAAACAAAGCAGATTCATCTTCAAGCTCAGAAACAAAAACGTCTGAATCCGTTGACCTAAATGCTTTAGAATTACCTCAACTATCAGAAAAAGTTAGTGAAGATGAAGATTTAGTTGAAATGGTCACAACAGAAGGCACGATCGAAATCAAGCTTTTTCCAAAACAAGCACCAAAAACAGTTGAAAACTTTATGACTCATGCAAAAGACGGTTATTATGACAATGTTACTTTTCACCGTGTGATCAAAGATTTCATGATCCAGGGCGGCGATCCTAAAGGTGATGGGACTGGCGGAGAAAGTATCTGGGGCGATTCATTTGATGATGAATTCAGCAACCAACTATACAATATTCGCGGTGCACTATCTATGGCAAATGCTGGTACAGATGCTGACGGCAACGGAACAAACGGCAGCCAATTCTTTATCGTCCAAAATGATGAAGATGTTTCTGATGGACTATTGAAAGATGACTACCCACAAAAAATCATTGACGCTTATAAAAAAGGCGGAACACCATTCTTAGATGGAAAGCATACTGTCTTCGGTCAAGTGACCAAAGGAATGGACGTTGTCGATAAGATCGCTTCAGCCGAAACAGACGAAAGTGACAAACCGAAAAAAGATATCCGTATCGAGAAAATCAACATTTTACAAGAAGCTAAATAATGATAAAATGAAACCGGACATGACCTTGTGTTATGCTTCGGTTTCTTTATTGTTCTTAATTAGGAGGTACGTATGATGAAAATAGTTATTGCGGGTCCTGTCGGTAGCGGGAAAACTACATTTGCCAGAGAATTAGCTAAAGAACAAAAAGTTCAACTATATGAACTTGACAATCTTATTTGGCAACGAACACCACAAGGAGATCAACGCTTTTCTAAAGAGAAATCTGCACAACTATTGCAAGATATTTTAAACTATCCAGAATGGATCATTGAAGGGACTACCACTCAATCTTGGATTCAGGATGCATTGATTCAAGCGGATAGTGTTTTACTTTTACTCCCACCTTATCATATACGCCTATATCGTATTCTGAAACGCTTCATCAAGCAAAAGCTGCAACTAGAACGAGCAAATTACACTCCAACGATGAACTTGTTAAAAATGATGTTTGTGTGGAATCATCACTATGAAACAAAAAATAAATTGGAACTGCAGCAATTGATTGCAACAAGTCCTGCTAAACTGCATATTTTAAAAGACCGAAACGCTTATTCTGCATACAAAAAAATGATTGAGACATAACTAGTTGCGTCATATCCCCATCATAATGTATTTTGTCTATTCTTTTTTAACCTATTTTATCTAGTGCTTGTTGCGGTACTTGGTCTTTTGTTACTTCTTCATAAGTTTCAACATGGGCACCCTTATTATAAATTTTTAAATAGCGATCTTGGATCAATTCATGATCTGCCGTGAAGGTGATTGCTCGTTTTTTGCCTTCTTTATCTACTGCTTCTTGTTTATATACCGCAATACCGTGTTCAATAACTTCATTAGCTTCTTTAGTCTTCACATAGACTTCACCTTCTGTAACCAATGGATTCAATTGATCCAATACACCTGGAAGCTCGCCAGACTGATTTTGCGTGTATGCTTTAGCTCCAAAAAGAGCAGCTGCTCCAAGTAAAAGAAAAATTCCGATCGTTTTAACTAATTTCATTTTTGTTCCTCCAAATTTATTTGATAAAACTACTTTAACAATAAATGTAAAAAATGAAATCAGACAAATTAATGAATTTTCTTTCCAACCTTCGACCTACTTTTTTCTAAGACCAGCAGTACATAAATGCCCAGTTCAATTATTTTTGAAAATAGCGATGATTTCTTCTTTTTTCAAGCTCATGATTCCAGAAGTACTTAACGAGGCCAATCCAGTCGCAATGACCCAGACTTTGATAAATAACTTGTTTAAATTTTCTGGTGAAATCGCTGTATAACGTTCGTCTCCTTTTAAACTTTTAGTGAATAAGTCCAAAGTCAACTGATTGATTTGTTGGCCATATGAATGATGCTCAACAAATAGAACGATAAATAAATTTCTTTTTGTCTTAGCGAATTCAATGTAATTCAAAACGAAGTTGATTAAAAAATCGTCCGATTGAATCGTCGAAAAATAGTCTTTCTCCAGAGATTTATAAATTGTTTGTAGCAGCGTCAATTTTAAATCTTCCATATTTTTGAACTCCAAGTAGATCGGCTGAGTTGAGATTCCCATGTGCTCAGCTACATTTCTTGCAGTTATTGCAGAAAAACTTTTTTTTTCTAGTAAATCAGAGGCAGCAGCTAAAATATGTTGCTTTTTATATACTTTTTTCCTAACCAAAAAAATCCCTCCATACCTATGCTTCTTTAAATATTTATTTAAATTCCATTTATTATTATTACATTTTACACTGTTTTAAGTGTTTATTTTCTCAATAATTATAGATATGGTGGAAAAATATGATAATTTTCAAACGAAATACGAAATAAGATTGACCAATCAGAGTTTGACAGGATATAGTAAACTTATCAATCGATAACGGAGGTAGTCTTCATGTCCAGCGATCAGCATTCGCGTCAGCCATTTTTTTTACATACTGATAAAAAAACAGAGAAAGAAATCATTCAAAACAGAAATTATTACCTTTTGATCGGCTACTGTCTACTCCTGATCTTGATCGGGCTGAGTAGTGAATCTTTCAATACACTTTTAGGAGGCATGCTTCGGATTTTAACTTCTCCTAGTAATTTACTTACTGATTACATTGCTTTAGGTAGCTTCGGCAGTGCCTTTGTTAATAGTGGTTTACTCACCTTATTTAGTGTACTGATTGCTAAGAAAGAAAAAATCCCTATCAATGGTGCTATGATAGCTGCGTTGTTCACTGTATCGGGGTGTTCTTTTTTTGGAAAAAATATGTATAATTCTATTCCAATTATCATTGGTGGAATTTGTTATGCTAAAATTGTCAAAAAGCCCTTTTCTCAATTTATTGTCGTTAGTTTATTCGGCAGTGCATTGTCACCGATCATTAGCTTTTTCACTTTTGGCTTATCGATCCCTTTGATGTTTTCTTTGCCATTAGGCTGCATTATCGGTATTTTTATCGGTTTGATCTTGCCGCCACTCGCTTCTCATGTTCTAACTTTCCATCAAGGATTTTCTTTATATAATGTTGGATTCACTTCTGGATTGATCGCTATGATGTTTACTGGTGTACTTAGAATGTTCGGCGTGAGCATCGAAGGAAAAAACGTTGTATCTGACGATTATCATAATCAATTACTATTTTTTATGTTATTTTTATTTTTTATGTTATTTATTGTAGGGTGTATCATTAACCACTTTTCCTTTAAAGGGATCAAGGAGATCAGTCGCACCTCCGGGAAATTGATTACTGATTTTACATTTATCTCAGGAATTGGTGCAACAATGATGAATATGGCTTTTATGGGGTTGCTCCTGATCGGTTATACTCAGTTTAGTCATTGTACTCTTAATGGCCCCATTGTTGGTGCTATCCTATCAGCAGTCGGCTTCAGTGCTTTTGGTAATCATCCATTAAATAGTCTCCCCTTGCTTATTAGTGTCTTTTTCACTGCACAATTATCATCTGTTTTTGCTGTCGATCAGACAACTGTAGCTCTAGCTGGAATTTTTGCCACTGGGTTGGCGCCGATCGCTGGATATTATGGTTTTCACTATGGTCTTGCTGCCGGTTTCTTGCATATGTCATTGGTTACTAATGTGAGTTACCTTCATGGTGGATTAAATCTTTATAATAACGGATTTTCTACTGGTTTTGTTGCGGCTGTCATGGTACCATTACTAGATAATATTTTACAAATCAGAAAGGTGAAACAACATGCAAGAAAGAGAAAAAGCTAAGCGTATTATAGATGAGCTTCTCACTTATTTTTTTTCAAATGATATTGAGGACATCCGAATTGGACTCGATTTTACATCTGAAGGTTTTTATATAGAAATGCAAGGACAAACCAAAGACGAACCAGAAGGTGTTTTGAACTTATTGGAATTGTTGAATACACCAAGAGATTTGAGTATTGAAAGCTATTATGATGAACTGCTGGGCATCACCCATCATGAAGAAGAAGATTATCATTTACTAGGTTTAATGATCGACGAGGCCGAAATCAATTTTGACTCTCCTATTTTCGATATTAAAGTTTTTAGAAAAAAATGATCGTAAAAAGCTTGATATAAAAGTATATTAAAAAATGTACTGGGACATAACTCTTAGAGTTAAAACCCAAGTACATTTTTTTAATATACAGCACGAGCTCCGCCAATCAATTTCGGTCGACTATACAAAAAAGTCGTATGCGCTTCACCAATTTCCTTGATAGTTGTTCTGATTGGGATCTGTACATGTTTCACATGCATGCCGATAGCCGTATCTCCTATATCGATTCCTCCTCTAGCAACGATTTTTTCTACCACGACTGGATCAGTAAATAAATGAAAGGCTGCAACAGCAGCTGCGCCGCCTGCATGAAGGGCAGGAACAACAGACACGATTTCAAAATCATGTGCTTCAGCAACTTCTTTTTCAATGACTAATGCCCGATTGATGTGTTCACATCCTTGTACAGCAAGGTATACCCCTTTTTTATCCAGATGCTCTTTTAGAGTCGAAACGATCCCTTCACCAATATCAAGTCTAGAATTTTGACCGATCACGCCACCAAATATTTCGCTGCTACTGCACCCTAAAACAAAAATGTCTCCAGCTTTGAATGACGTTTTTTCAAAATATTCTTGTATCCCTGTCGTTAACTGTTCCTGATAGCTATTTCGTTCATTCATCACTCACGCCTCCCGATCTTATTCATTTTGTTCATTATGCACAAGATTTATTCTTTAGTCAAAAAAATCGTGAAAAATAACTCAATGAGTTACCTTTCACGACCTTGATCTTATTTACCATCTACGATATTTAAACGAACTTTCTTAGGTCCATCCACGCGTACACTGTAAACAATCGTACGAATTGCTTTAGCAACACGGCCTTGTTTACCAATAATACGACCAATATCTTCAGGTGATACAGTTAAATTATATTCTAGAAAAGCATCAGACTCTTCTACTTCCAATTTAACCATCTCAGGTTGACTGACTAATGGACGAACGATAGTTAAAACTAACTCTTTCACATCTGCCATAATCGGTCACCTTATTTCTTTTCTAATTTAGCTTCGTGGTGTTTTTTCATAACGCCTTCTTTTGAAAGGATGTTACGAACTGTATCTGAAGGTTGAGCACCTTTAGACAACCAGTCTAAAACTAAATCTTCTTTTAAAACTACTTCTGCAGGATCTTTCAAAGGATTGTAAGTCCCAACAGTTTCGATGAAACGTCCATCACGTGGAGAACGAGAATCAGCGACTACGATACGGTAAAAAGGACTCTTTTTAGAACCCATACGTTTTAAACGAATTTTTACTGACATTTTATCTATTACACCTCCATTAACTTAATCACAAATGTTAGTTTAACAGATTTCAAGTGTGCTGTAAAGAGTTTTTTCTTGACACCCTTAAAATTGCTTCATTCTATTGATCTATACAGTTTTTCATCTTTTTATGATATACTACTATTACCTTGGCAGGGGCAATTATTTGCTTCAAAAATCAGTCTGGCGATTTTCTCTTGAGAAGAACCAGACTGATTTTTTAAAACACTGAAACGTAATAGTCGAAGCATGCTTTTTGCTTGAAACCGATCGACTGATAGAGGCCCATAGCAGCTGCATTCGTTGACTCAACTTCTAAATAAATTTGTGAGTAGCCTTCTCTTTTTAATTGTGAAACAATCGTTGTTAAAATTTTACGACCGATTCCTTTTCCGCGTTGGTCAGTTCGAACAACAAAGCCATGAATTCCACACTCTTCTTGATTTTTTTCGAGTCGAATACTGGCTATGAGTTCTTTCCCTTCTTTAAGCACAAGAGTTTTAGCCAAATCGACTTCATCAATCGGCTGAATCTTATCAAACTCTGATTCTCCATCCAGCTGTGCGATTTTACTAGCATCAGCTTTTTCAGCTGATACTAATGAGCACTCTTCTGAATGGATTTCTGTCTTACTATCGAATAACATCGCATATTCTGAGAAAGAGTGGCTATAAAGTTTCATTTCTTTGATGAAAGATACAATCAAGTTATCTCTTTGGTCAACGATCCATAATAACCGTACAAACTTTTTTTTCTGAGCAAAGATGCGTGCGGCTTCATGCATAGGAGCAATTGCTTCATTAGTCGTTGCAATCATAGTTACCTCTAACTCCTCAGGGTCATAGCCGCTTAACGCTGTATAGCCCAAAAGCTCTTCATCTTTCCAGAGCAACAGATGCTGGACTTTCTCCGTCGATTCCATAAAAAAACTTAAGTCTAACTTATATTCCACACCAAGTAATTGTTGATTTCTAGCTTTTAACAGCTTGATCTGGCTTAACTCCGTTTCACTGAGCTGTTGCTTTATACTAAGATTAATATCGAGTTCCTCACCTTCATGCTTTTTTACTGAATTGTAGCTTAATTTGAACGAAACAGCAATCCTATTTTGATCTAATTTATACTAAAATAGAGACAAGCATCAGTTCACCAAATCAAAATACAAAAAACTACCCAACTTTGAAAAATCGGGTAGTTTTTTTAATGAGCTTACTGTTAAATTATTTTTTCTTCTTTTTCTTCTTTTTGTTTTTCTTGACCATTCGGTTCATTGCCATTTTCCCAAGTTTTCCTTTGATACCGCCACCCAGCATTTGATCCATACCAGGGATATCCATATTACCTTTAGACATTTGCTGCATCATTTTCTTAGATTCTTTGAACTGTTTGATCATTCGGTTGACCTCAACAACACTATTCCCAGAACCTGCTGCGATCCTTCTGCGTCTACTTGGATTCAGTAAATCAGGATTTTCTCGCTCTGCTGGTGTCATTGAAAGCACCATAGCTTTTTTACGTGCAACATCTTTAGGATCTACTTTGACATTTTCAAGACCAGGCATTTGACTCATGCCAGGGATCATTTTTAAAAGATCTTCAATCGGTCCCATTCCCATGACTTGATCTAATTGCTCGATAAAGTCATTGAAATCAAAGCTGTTTTCTTTCATCTTTGTTGCAAGTTCTTCAGCTTTTTTCTCATCATAATCCTGCTGTGCTTTTTCGATCAGCGTCAGCATGTCTCCCATGCCTAATATACGGCTGGACATACGATCTGGATGGAAAATTTCTAGATCAGTTAATTTTTCACCTGACCCAATAAATTTGATTGGTGCACCTGTAACAGCACGAATAGAAAGCGCCGCACCACCACGCGTATCCCCATCTAATTTTGTGATCACGACACCAGTGATACCTAGCTGCTGATTGAAGCTTTCTGCAACATTCACCGCATCCTGTCCTGTCATTGCATCAACAACAAGTAAAATTTCATCTGGTTCAGCGACTGCTTTGATTTGTTTCAATTCATCCATGAGCGCTTCATCAACATGAAGACGTCCTGCTGTATCGATCAAGACGTAGTCATTTTTCTGCTCTTTGGCTAAGGCCATCCCTTGACGGACGATCTCAACAGGATCAGTATCTGTTCCCATATCAAAGACAGGTACATCTAATTGCTGACCCAAGACTTTCAATTGATCGATCGCCGCTGGACGATAAACATCAGCTGCGATCATTAAGGGACGCGCTTTTTCTGTTTTGATCAAGTGATTTGCTATTTTACCGCCGAAGGTCGTTTTACCAGCCCCTTGTAAACCAGCCATCATAATGACTGTTGGAATTCGTTCGGATTTATTCAGTCCCACCGTTTCAGAACCTAACGTTGCAGTCAATTCTTCATCTACGATTTTAACGATTTGTTGGGCAGGTGATAAACTTTCTAAGACCTCTACACCAACGGCACGTTCCCGTACACGCTTTGTAAAGTCTTTTACTACTTGTAAATTTACGTCTGCTTCTAATAACGCAAGACGAATTTCTCTCATCATTTCTTTTACATCTGCTTCAGAGACTTTCCCTTTGCGACGTAATTTACTCATTGCCTGTTGTAAGCGGTCTGTTAAACTTTCAAAAGCCATACTCTCATTCCTCTACTTCTTGTATTTGTTCTATATAATTTGCAATCGTTATATCTTTAGGATAGGTTTCACTCACATAGTTCTTAAGTGCATCCAATAACTCGCCACGTACGACATAATCGGAAAACAAATGAAGCTTTCGTTCATATTCTTCTAATATTTTTTCTGTTCGCTTGATATTATCATAAACGGCTTGACGACTGACATCGTACTCTTCAGCAATTTCACCTAAAGAAAAGTCATCAGCATAATACATCTCCATGTAATTCATTTGCTTTTCAGTCAGCAATGTGGAGTAAAATTCAAATAAAGCATTCATTCGATTGGTTTTTTCAATTTCCATAATTGCTGCTCCTATCTTCAATCCCTTTTAGGTTACCGATTTCAAGGGAATTAGTCAATAGTTCTCAAGTGATTTCCTTGGATTTCTTCAAAAATTTCGACCAGTGCCTCATAGTAGCTTTCCGCATTTGCACAGAAATCTTTTTTTGATACTACTGCTCGTGTGATCGTTTGTTGATAGTTTTCTTGGCGATAGCCTGTTAAGGCAACCTTTAAAGTAGGATCTGCCAGCATTCTTTTTAACTTAGAAAGCGGGACACAAAATAAACTTTCAACTTCTTCTTCCTGTAAAGTAAAATTTCCTATCTTGATTTCTTGCTGCACAAGATAAACATTCGTGAATTCATTATCGATAAAGGTTCCTAAGTTTATACTCACCGGAAAAACACCTAAAAACGCTGCTTCTTCAGGTAAAATCTCCACACCTAATTCTTCCCTGACCTCTCTAAAACCGTCTAAAACAGTTTCATTCGCCAAAAGATGCCCAGCAGCTGTGATATCCAACTGATTAGGAAAGTCTTTCTTTTTAGGTGAACGTTTCTGAAAATAAATGATTACTTCATCTTGTTCCATTATATAAAACCAACAATGAAAGGTTTCGTGCCACAAACCTTCTCGATGCGCACGTTCTCTGGTCGCTGTCCCACATTGCTGATAGTCTTTATCAAAAATCTTTAGTATTTCCATTTCAGCCATTTGATCCCTCATGCTGTACAATTGTTTGCCATTCATTTTCTGATACAACGCTGATCCCGTTCAAAATAAAATAAGCCGTCGCAACACCAATACCAGCTATTTTATTTCCGGAAAACGTACCATCATAGATCCTTCTGTATCCACAAGAAGGACTATCTTCTTTAACGATCAATGTATCGATTTGATGTTCTAGAAGTTTTTGATACGCAATTTTTGCCCCTTCTTTGAAACACTCGGTCACATCTTCACCCGATACTGTCAACACGCTTGCTTGTCCTTGCCAAACAGCAAAACCGTCTCCACTTGTTATTTCGGCCGGTTCTCTTGGAATCGGCAATCCACCTAAAACCTCTGGGCAAATAGGCATTGCCTCTTTCTTTTCAACTAATTCTTTTAAAAAAGATAGTTCTTTAGACTGACCATCATATCGACAACAAATACCACCCAAACATGCACTGATTCCGATCATTTCTTCCCCTCTTTTCAATCTTTATTATTATACCATTTCTTTGAACCAGAATGTAGCATTAGACCCATTCCTTAAAGTTTTTGATCGTTGCTGATTTATGATAAAATAGCGTTGTATTGATTTTCCATATAAAAGGAGCTAAACGAATGAAAAAAGTACTTGTGGTTGACGATGAACCTTCGATCGTCACATTGTTAACTTTCAATTTAGAAAAAGACGGGTATGAAGTTATAAGTGCCACTGATGGAGCTGTAGGTTTTGAATTGGCTTCAACCAATCAATTTGATTTTATTATCCTTGATGTCATGCTGCCGAATATGGATGGGCTGGAAATTACAAAAGCCTTGAGAAGAGAAAAAATCGACACCCCTATTTTGATTTTAACTGCAAAAGATGATCAAGTAGATAAAATCATCGGTTTGGAAATCGGTGCAGATGATTATTTAACTAAGCCTTTTAGCCCTAGAGAAGTTTTAGCACGAATGAAAGCCATTTTCAGACGATTGAAACCAACAGTTGAAAAGAAAGAGGACATTAGTGAACCTGTGAAAGCACCATTGATCATAGGAGACATTATGGTCGATGAACAAAACTACGCTGTCTCTGTTCGTGGTGAGAAAATCGAATTGACACCAAAAGAATTTGAATTATTGGTTTACTTTATCAAACGTAAAGATCGTGTGATCGATCGTGATACATTGCTTGATCGTATCTGGAATTATGATTTTGCAGGGCAAAGCCGTATAGTAGATGTCCATGTGAGCCATTTAAGGGATAAAATCGAAATTGATCCAAAGCATCCGGCTTACTTAGTCACAGTCAGAGGATTTGGCTATCGTTTTCAGGAGCCTAAAAAATGAAAAAGCGGCAACGTTTTGAATATCTTTTAGTCATACTTATGATGCTAGCTCTTTTTGTTGGCAGTATTTTTCTGACAAACTATTTTTTCCGAAAGGAATTATTGACGCAACAGGAAGAATATTTGCAAAAGAAAGCAACGCTGCTTTTAGATCAGTTATCTCCTGAAGTTTTCACTCAGCAGGCTTTTACTTCTCAGGAAAAAACATTAGTAGATCACTATTTGACTGATGAGAATGAACGATTGAGTCTAATGAATAACACAGGTGATATCTTCTATGACAGTGTAGACACAAGATTACATGACTCTAGAAAAAACCGGCCTGAGATCAAAGCGGTTCTTTCAGGTGCTGACTTCGGTTCTGCTCTGCGCAAAAGCGCCACTTTAAATAAGGAGTTGCTCTACCTTGCACTTCCTGTGAAGAAAAATGGCGATCTAGTTG
Organism: Enterococcus sp. 9D6_DIV0238; assembly: GCF_002174455.2. Classification (NCBI taxonomy): domain Bacteria; kingdom Bacillati; phylum Bacillota; class Bacilli; order Lactobacillales; family Enterococcaceae; genus Enterococcus; species Candidatus Enterococcus dunnyi. The sequence continues at coordinate 203,579 of NZ_CP147246.1, read as the reverse complement.
GGATCATTCGCATGTCAGAAGAAACAACCCAATTTTCGAGTAGTATACAATCATTCAAACGGTATATTTTACTAACTTTAGGCATTTTATTTATCATTATCACTGGGTTTGTTTTTGTCCTGCTTCAGCAGAAAAATGAACCACTAGTCACTGTATTACCTGTATTGAAAAAAATCGTCAAATACCCTGATGAAGCCCGTTCGATCATCCAAGATTCTCCTGAATGGAATGAACTTTACCAAACGGTCAATCTTATCAGCCAGCAAATGAGTCAGACCTATTTAGCCTATACTTCAACTGAGGAACAATTTCATGCACTACTAGATGAACTGATGATCGGCGTTTTTATTATTGATGTCGAAGGAAAATTACAGTTGGTCAATCCAAAAATGCTGGATATTTTGAATATCCAACCGGATGCTGTCGGCAAAGATTATTTTGATGTGATCGAAGAGCCAGCATTGATCCACCTGATTCACCAAGTAATTACTGAAAAGACGACTCTTCATCAAGAGATTTCTTTAGCTGAGAGCTTGAATGAGACCATTTTGGATATGTCCTTACGTTTTATAGAAGAAAACGGTAATAATTACCAAGTGCTAGGAATCGCTTATGATTTGACGCGTGTCAGACAATTGGAAAAGATGCAAAAAGACTTTGTCAGTAATGTCTCTCATGAATTGAAAACGCCAGTCACTTCTCTATTAGGTTTCACTGAAACTTTACTAGATGGTGCGAAAGACGATCCTGAAACATTAACTCAGTTTTTACAAATCATGGAAAAAGATGCTTTACGTCTACAACAGTTGATCCAAGAAATATTGCAGCTTTCTCGTGACGGCAAAAATATCACTTATGATGATCAAATCATTGAGCTTTTCCCGTTTACAGAAGAAATTCTACGATCTTATCGAAAGACGATCAAAGAAAAGAATTTGACGATCCAAATCAGCGGTTCAAAACATATAACCTATACAACAAAATATGAACTTTTTTATCCTATCGCAAAAAATCTTATTGAAAATGCTGTTCAGTACTCACAAATCGATGAAACGATCACCATTGATTTTGGCTTTACAGATAGATTTTACTTTATGGTGAAAGACACTGGAATTGGGATCAGTCAAGAGGATCAAGAACGAATTTTTGAGCGGTTCTACCGTGTAGACAAAGCACGAAGTCGTCATTCCGGCGGGACTGGCTTAGGCTTATCGATCGTGCAAAATTACACTGAATTACTTGGCGGCAAAGTGACCATCGACAGTCATTTAGGTTTAGGAACGACCTTTACCGTCTATTTACCAAAAAAATAATCAGAGAGAAAACTTGATGATCACAAGTTTTCTCTCTGATTTTTTCTATTTCTAGGGGGAAATATTTATTTTTCTTTGATCGTTCCTGAAACGTCACGTTCAACTTTCATATCTGTGATCGGTAAGTAACCTAATTCTTTGACCACTCCTTTTTGAACATCTTCTTCCAACATAAAATCTAAAAAGGCTTTGACTTCTTTATCTGGCTCGCCTTTTGTATACATATGCTCATAAGACCAGATTTTCCAAGAGTTATCTGCGACATTTTCTTCAGTCGGCTTAACATCATCTACGCTTAAAGCAATCGTTGAGTCATCCATATAAGAAAAAGCAAGATAGCTGATTGCTCCTGGAGTTTGGGCAACGATTTGACGTACAGTTCCTGATGAGTCCTGTTCCTGTGATTGAACGGCTGTCGCTCCATCCAGTCCCCATTTTTCAAATGTTGCACGTGTTCCGCTTCCACTTGGACGATTGATCACTGCAATTTCCTGATCTTTGCCTCCAAGTTCTTTCCAATTTTTCGTTTTTCCAGTAAAAATATCGATCAATTCCTGTTTTGTCACGTTTTTAACGCCGACTTCTTTGTTAACAACAGGCCCCATGCCAACTACTGCAACTCGATGATCGACTAATTTTGACGCATCAACACCAGATTTTTCTTCTGCAAAAACATCTGAATTACCAATCGTCACAGCACCATCAGCTACTTGAGAGAGTCCTGTTCCGCTGCCCCCACCTTGAACAGAGATCGTATAATTAGGATGTTCAGAAATAAATTGATCTTTTGCTGCATCAACTAGCGGCTGTAAAGCCGTTGAACCGACTGCTACGATTTTAACTGGTTGATCGTTGCTTTCCTTACTTTTATTACTGCTTTCGTTAGTTGCTGCGCCTTGACTGCCGCAACCTGCGATTAATAGTCCTACACTCAAAACAATTGCTGATAATAAAGGTTTCTTCATTTCTGCACTTCCTTTTCAATTAGTTACAAGCTTAGTTTAACAGCGGAGTGTTAATTCTAATCCAATGTTTTGTAAATAATTCGTAAAGGAGTGTAAAGGTTTTGTTTAAGTGAAAAATAAAAAAGTGTTAAAGACAAGCCTAAAAACTGGTTTGTCCTTAACACTGATCAGAAGTCAGGTGCTTTAGCGATTGGAAAAAACAGAGAATATAAATATCCTACTATTCATTCTTTTCCAAAAGCTCGAACCTAAACGATTTACATCACATTCTCTATTAGCTTCTCATTTATTTTATATAAGCGCCAATACGTCTCATAGCTTCTTTCAAGGTACTCATATCGGCCGCGTAGCTGATTCTAACATACCCTTCAGCTTCTTTTCCAAAAGCAATACCGGGAATGATTGCGATTGCTTGTTTCTGTGCTAAATCAACACAAAACTTCATCGAGTCTTGCTCATAACCGGCTGGGATTTTAGCAAAAATATAAAAAGCGCCATTTGGTCTAGCAACTTCAAACCCGAATCCTGTCATTTGTTCATAAACAAAATCACGACGCTCTCGGTATTCTTCTTTCATCACAGAAGCATCATTGATACCTTCGACAAGCGCTCTAACAGCTGCTTTTTGTGAAATCGTAGAAGCTGCAGTAACCAAATACTGATGGACCTTGATGATCTCTGCAATCAATTCTTCGGCTCCAAAGATAAATCCGATCCGCCAACCGGTCATAGCATGGGATTTTGACAATCCGTTGATCAGGATCGTTTGCTCCGGAATAAATTCTGCAATAGATACATGTTCGTCTTCATACGTCAGCTCACTATAAATTTCATCACTGATAACGAATATTGGATATTTTTTTACTACATCAGCAATTGCATTCACTTCTTCACGTGTATAAGTGACCCCCGTCGGATTACTTGGATAATTCAAGATGATTGCTTTCACTTGATCCCCGTGCTCTGCCATAGCTTCTTCGATCATTTGTGGAGTTAAAACAAATTTATTTGGTCTCGTATCGATATACACTGGTTCAGCATTTGCTAAAGTGATCACCGGCTCATAACCTGGATATATCGGAGCAGGCATCAAGATTTTATCTCCTGGCTCCAAGATCGCCAATAAGCTTGCCGAAATCGCTTCTGTTGCACCTACAGTTACTAAAATCTCAGAAGTCGCTTGGTAGCTCACACCATACTTCTCTTTCATAAAAAATGCGGCTGCTTCTCGAACATCAGTCAACCCTGCCATACCTGAGTAGTGAGAGAAATTGTCATTAATAGCGTCATGTGCCGCTTTTTTTACATGCTCTGGTGTATTGAAATCAGGTTCACCTAACGTTAGTTTTAAAATTCCATCGATCGATGACACTTGCTCATCAAACTGACGAATCAATGATACAGCGATTTTAGATACTTGTTTATTGAATCTTTTAGTTAAATCCATGAACTTCTCTCCTTCTCTATTTAAATGCCCAAACCGTTCATACGGCTTATTTTATCAATGGAATTATCATAGCATATTCTCTTGCAAAATGAAATTTGTATTTAAAAAAAGTGTATTTTCTTTTCAAATTCTCAGATTGCACTTGCGAAACCTTCTTTGCTTCTTTATAGTAATAAGAAATGAAGGGAGTTATGTTTATGAAAGGACTCAGAAAAATCACACCCTATGTTCCAGGTGAGCAGCCAAATTATTCGGATATGATCAAGCTAAACACCAATGAAAATCCTTATCCGCCCTCTCCAAAAGTAACGGAAGCTTTAAAAAATTTCAATCCAGAATCATTGAAGCGCTATAGCTCCGTTGATAATTTTGAGCTAAAAAAAGCCTTGAGTGATAAATTCAAATTATCTCCAGAACATTTTTTGATCGGTAATGGTTCAGATGAGGTACTGGCATTTTGTTTTCTAGCTTTTTTCAATAGTTCAGATCCACTGCTTTTTCCAGAAATCACTTATGGTTTTTATAAAGTTTGGGCAGACTTATTTCATATCCCATTCAAAGAAATTCCATTGAAGAAAGATTTTAGTATTGATCTTGATGACTATCGTCAAAACAACGGCGGAATTATTTTAGCCAATCCTAATGCACCTACTGGACTATTTCAACCACTTGAAGCCATCGAAAAGCTATTGTCAGAAAATGCCGATGTTATCGTAATTGTTGATGAAGCCTACATTGATTTTGCTGGAAAATCAGCTATTACCTTGCTAGAAAACCATCCAAATCTCATTATCGTCAGAACCTTATCAAAAGCGAACTCTTTAGCTGGTCTACGTGTTGGTTATGCTATTGGAAATCCTCAGTATATCCGTATTGCTGAAAGTATCAAGTCTTCTTTCAATCCTTATTCGGTCGATCTACTAGCGGAAACATTGGCCACAGCTGCTATTGAAGATACAGACTATTATGACAAGATTACAGAAAAGATTTGCCAAACACGAGAGTGGTTCATTAGAGAACTGCATGCTGTAGGTTTTGATTCTCTACCATCAAAAACGAACTTCGTTCTGTCGACACATCCCAAACTCGAGATAAGTGACCTTTATCAACATTTAGAAGAACAAGATGTTTTTGTTCGCTATTTTCCTACTATTGAGCGTTTGCAATCTTATTTGAGAATTTCGATCGGCACTCAGAAAGAAATGGCATCCGTTTTAACAATTATCAAAGACTATTTATCTCAATTGCGATAAAAAAAATAGCTTGATGCACACCTTTCAGCTGCTTCAAGCTATTTCTTTTTTATTTAGATATATCTTGAATAGAATCTAAAACTTCTTCCAATTCTTTTCCATTCTTACTTTTTTTGCTATTCATCGTCCAAGCCATTTTCTGAACATAGTGCCCCGCATCAGATTGTGCGACATCATACACATAATAAGCGCGCATGCTATCAATTCTCGCTGTGATCAGATAGCGTGTACCTTTCCAGCCATTTCCATTGATTTCTTGTTCTGTTTCGTCATCTACTTCCAACCATTGATGAAAATCGATTGCTTCCTTGAAACTATCGAATCCATCATAGTCATCAGCTGATTCACTTAAAACAGCTGCATACATGATTTTTTTGTCATTTTCTAACGCAATATCCGCATCATCATTCAATTCCGTAGGTTCGATTTCTTCCCAACCATCTGGCAGTACTACAGAAAAATCTCCATTTTCAGTTTCGATCGTTTTCTTTTCCGCGTCCGCTTTACTTGACTCAGACGCTTTAACTGGTGCCTTTGATGTGTCGGTCTGTTCATTCTTTTCTGAATTTTTGTTTGCTTTTTCCACACGCGATGTTGTGCCGCATGCAGATAAAACAAATCCTAAAGCAATGACCAACGCTGCCTGTCCCATTTTTTTCATTTGTTACACTCCTTTTATTTCAATAAAATATACCAAAATAAGTATAGACTATTTAGAGTGTACTGGCAACTTTAGCTGAATAATCGTTTCAGTTCTTGAATAAAATAGTGACCAATTTGACTAATGCTTTTATTTTTCTGATAAAGTACACAAATTTTATTATTTGGACTATCAGCAAGCGGGATCAGCCGTATTTCTTTTTTTGTAAATCCAGTTACAACCCCTGAACCAGACGCATATGCATCAGTTTCTACCAGCAGATTCATCAAAGTCCCTCGATCATTTGTGTAAATCACCGTTTCCTGCTCTTGATTTTCAATCAAATCCTCCGAAAAATAGGCAAAATTACTTCCTTCTTGCGTAAAACGCACCTGAGGATAGCAGCATAACTGCTCTAATGAGATCTCACTCATCTTCGCTAGAGGATGATCATTGCTCACAAAAATATGGGTCTTAAAACTTCCAACAACATCATAGGTTAAATTCGCTTGTTCAAGATAGCGTTCGATCCCCGATTGATTCTGATGATTTAAATAAATGATCCCTAATTCACTATGATAACTTTTCACATCTTCAATGACTTTTAACGTCGTTGTCTCGAATACACGAAAATTTTTGTATTGCTCTTTAAACTGCTTGATCACATTCCCCATGACTACGCCAAGAAAATCATAATGTTGAGAAGAAATCGAAAACCGTTCACTCGTTGTGACTTCCTGATATCGATTCTCCAGCATTTCCATCTGGGTCAAAACCTTCTCCGCATGCTCCAAAAACACTAGGCCTTCCTCTGTCAAAGAAGCTCCTTTATTCGTTCGGATGAACAGACTTACCCCAATTTCATCTTCAAGCTCACGAATTCCGTTAGACAAGCTAGGTTGAGTGATAAACATCTTTTTAGCTGCTTCCCTAAAACTGCCATTATTAGCAACAGCAACGACATATTTCATTTGTTGAATATTCATTTTGGTCCTCCATTTTATTCCGTAAAATAAACTTTACGACCATTTAGTTCTTGAACAGGCCGATTATTGAATGGCAGCATTCCTTCATCTATTCGTTGGAAAAAATCATGGTCCATCTTCTGAACTGTATCAAAAACAAACCAATGCACGGGTCCTTTTGTTGGCGGAGTCGTTAGAGACCCAAGATAGTGAAAATGAGATTTTTTTTCAGGTAAAAAAATCGATGGATCAAACCACTGCTGATGGGTTTCCGTTTCCCAAATAAATGCTTTCTGATCTTTAGAAAACTTATTCGCTTCTTTAGTGATCGTAAATAGACAACCTACGACCAAGTTTTCTCCCGAATTATTCATATGCACTAGGTGAAATTCTAATGGACAATGTTCTCCATCAAATGTATGCTCACTTGGTGTATGAAAATGGATATCCGTTAGATAATACTTTTCTTCTTCAAAAATAACATAGCTTTCTGTATTTGGCGGTACAAAGTGAAAGGTATTTTTAAATTCTTTTTCTGTAAATTCTTCATTTTTATAAAAAAAAGTTATCTCTCTATTCGCTTTATTTTCACTAATCAGTGTTTTGGATAGATTTACAGGTGATTGATATGGATATTTGGCTCCAAGTGAAAACCAATCACAAAGCGTATGCCAATGCTCCGGCCCTGTATCTCCTGTATATCCCCATTCTACATCCATGTTTCGAATATTTTTCATCAAACCCCACCTTCTGATTTTTCATTTGAATGACTCTATCACTAATAGACATGTAATTCACTATTATCGTGTTGCTTTAAATTTTTAATAGTCAAAGTATAGCATAAAATAGCAAAAGCTTATAATAATAAAAAGTGTCTGGGAGAAAACTCTGCGAGTCAAACCCCGGACACCTGAAATCCAGATAAACGGTGAGAGCAGAAGCAATCCCTTCGGAAATAAGCTAGAATTCACAAAAATTTGGAAAACAATTTTCAGGAATTCTTTCTTATTTCTCGGGATTAAACACTTCTGTCTCAACCTCTCTTACTTATTTTTTTAACCAATTTTCAGGATCTTTTTTCCAATCCTGTAAAAGAGAAACATCTGTAGATTCGATATAATTTGATTCCAGCGCTGCATCGATCAACGTAGAATAATTTGTCAACGTAACTAACTTCGTGTTTTGAGCAGTAAAATTCTCGATCCCTTTTGGTAACTCATACGTGAAAATTGCTGCAACTCCTAACACATCAGCTCCTTCACGAGCAGCTGCAGATGCTGCTTCCAACACACTGCCACCTGTTGAAATCAAGTCTTCGATCACAACCATTTTCTGCCCTTTGAAAATGCGGCCTTCAATTTGGTTCCCTTTTCCATGTGCCTTAGCTTTACTACGGATATAGACCATTGGTAAGTCTAAAATATCTGCTACCCAAGCAGCATGAGGAATCCCAGCAGTGGCTGTGCCCGCGATCACTTCTACATCAGGAAAGTCTGCTTTGATTTTATCCGCTAATCCCTGTGCAATCTCTTTACGAACAACTGGATAGCTCATCGTAATACGATTATCACAATAAATTGGGCTTTTGATCCCGCTTGCCCATGTAAACGGCTCGTTTGGACTTAGGAAAACTGCTTCAATTTCTAATAGATCTTTGGCGATTCTTTTTGCTAATTCAGTCATTACGATTCTCCATTCCATTCTTGTTTGATTGTTTGATAAGCTTCATAAGGTCGATCGGCTTGAGTGATCGGTCTTCCCACCACGATAAACGTTGCGCCAATTTTTCTTGCTTCGCTTGGAGTCACTACACGTTGTTGATCGCCTACAGCGCTACCGCTTGGACGAATGCCCGGTGTTAGACAAACAAAGGCCTCGCTGGTTGCTTGATGAATATCTTTTGCTTCTAGTGCTGAGCAAACAACTCCATCTAGTCCAGCTTTTTCAGCACATGCAGCATAATGAGTCACACTTTCTTTTAAGGAGACATCGATCAATTGATCTTGATGCATTTCTGTCTCACTCGTTGAAGTCAGTTGAGTCACAGCGATCAAGATCGGAACATCCTGACCAGCTACGGTCCCCTTTTTCAATCCTTCTTTAGCAGCCTTCATCATCTTGATTCCGCCTGCCGCGTGAACATTTGTTATATCTACTCCTAATTTAGCTAATCCAGTCATCGCTCTCTCTACTGTATTAGGAATATCGTGAAGTTTTAAATCTAGGAAAACAGAATGGCCTAAGGACTTCAACCAGCGAACAATTTCAGGCCCTTCTTGATAAAAAAGCTCCATCCCTACTTTTACAAATAAAGATTCCTCTGATGGAAATTTCAATAAGAAGACTTCAACTGCTTCTTTTGAAGGAAAATCTAAGGCGATGATCGGTCTTTGACTCATTGATTTTTTGCCTCCTTCACTTCTTTAATTAGCTGTTCAAGCGATTCGATGCCTAATTCCGACATTCTAATCGGTAAATCTTCAATCAATTTAGGACAAATATAAGGATCAGTGAAATTAGCAGTTCCAACCCCAACGGCACTTGCACCAGCTAGAAACATTTCTAAAACATCATCGACTGTTTGAACTCCACCCATACCAATGATCGGTAAATCAGAGATTTGTGATACTTGTTTGATCAATCGTATTGCAACCGGCTTGATTGCAGGACCGGATAATCCACCTGTTTGATTGGCTAAAATCGGTTGACGCGTTTTTAAATCGATCCGCATTCCCAACAACGTGTTGATCATTGAAAAACCGTCAGCTCCTCCAGCTTCGATGGCTTGAGCGATTGGTACAATATCAGTAACATTTGGGGATAATTTAACGTAAATCGGAACCTCTGTTACTTTTTTTACTGCTTGTGTTAATTGGAATGCTACATCAGGATCCGTCCCGAAGGCGATCCCCCCATGCTTGACGTTTGGACAAGAGATATTTAGTTCAATTGCTTTCACATTGACAGCCTCACCAATTTTACTACAAACCTCGACATAATCCTCTTCGCAAGCGCCAGCTACATTAGCGATAATTGGCAGGTCGTACTTTTCTAAAGCTGGAAGCTTTTCTTTCATAACAACGTCCAGTCCTGGATTTTGTAAGCCAATAGCATTTAGCATACCGCTCGGCGTCTCCGCTACACGAGGTGTTGGATTACCAAAACGAGCTTGCGGTGTTGTAGCTTTGATCATGATCGATCCTAATTTTCCTAGATCGTAATATTTAGCATATTCTTCACCAAAACCAAAACAGCCACTTGCTGGAATAATTGGATTTTTCAGCTCTAAGCCAGGAATAGTTACAGCTAATGGATTTTTCATCATAAAACCACCTCACTTGCTCTGAAAACCGGTCCTTCGTCACAGACTTTCACACTTTTTGTCCCAGTTTCATCATCCGGCACATGACAAACACAAGCATAGCAAGCGCCCATTCCACATGCCATACGCTGCTCTAAAGATAGGAAAACATTTGGTTGATCAGGAAAAACCTGAGCGATCATTTTCAGCATTCCATTCGCGCCACAAGCATAAACAGCATCCGGCTGCTCTGTTTTGATTGCTTCTAGAATAAGATTACCAACATTACCTTCCACGCCAAACGAACCGTCATCTGTTGCAAAGCGAGTATCGCCTAATGCAAGAAACTCTTCTTCGAAGTAAGCCACTTCCTTAGAAGCATACCCTAAAAAATGAATGACTTCCACGCCTCGCTGCTTCAACTGCTTTGATAATTCATACATCGGTGGAATCCCGATTCCTCCGCCAACTACAAATGCTTTTTGTCCCTTATTTAAGCAATCGACATCAAAACCATTACCCAAAGGGCCCATGACATCAAGCTTATCACCTGATGTCATCATAGAAAATTCTTTAGTGCCGTCTCCTTCGGTCCGATAAATGATCGTACAAGTTTTAGCTTGTTGATCGATTTGATTTAAACTGATCGGTCTTCTCAAAAGAAGGTCTGCTCGGGGCACTTTTATATGAATAAATTGACCTGGCTTTTTCATTTCATTGACAAGCTCACCTGTCAACGTCATTTGAAAAATTCTAGGAGCTAGCTGCTTTTGTGAAACGATCGTCATTATTTCCTGTTTCATGTTTTCTACTCCTTTGAAAGATTATATATTGAGTTCTAAAATCAGATAGCGTCAGTAGAAAAAGCTCTTGATTCTAGAACTTTAAGAATTGCTTCCGCAGTGTCTAATGAAGTAAATAGTGGAACGCCATGTTCAACTGCTTCTCGACGAATCAAAAAGCCATCTTGATTTAGATCAGAACGATTTTTGTCCATGGTGTTGACAACGACTTGTGCTTCACCTGTTCGAATAAGATCGAGGACCGTTTCGTCATTGTCTTGATCGATCTTAGAAACTGTTTTAACAAATAAACCGTGCTCTTTTAAATACTCAGCGGTGCCTTTAGTAGCAATCAGACTATACCCAATGTCATTAAAGCGTTTCGCCAAATGTAATGCTTCTTCTTTTGTTTCATCAGCGATCGTGAACAACACCGCACCATAACTTGGCAAATGCAATCCTGACGCTTCAAAAGCCTTGTATAAAGCTTTTTCTAAGCTAACATCTGACCCCATGACTTCTCCTGTCGACTTCATTTCAGGCCCTAAGTAGGTATCCACTTTTTGCAGCTTAGTAAATGAGAAGACAGGTGCTTTGATGTGTACTTGTTTGCTTTCAGGATAAAGTCCATCTTGATAGCCTAGAGATTTTAAAGTTTGACCTAAGATTGCTTTTGTTGCCACTTGAGCCATTGGAATACCTGTGATTTTACTTAAAAATGGTACTGTGCGACTTGCACGAGGATTGACTTCAATAACATAGACCTTTTCCTCATGAATAACGAATTGAATGTTCATCATCCCGATACAGTTTAGCCCTAAAGCTAATTTTTTCGTATAATCTGCAATGGTTTGCTGGATTTCCGCAGACAAAGTTTGAGGCGGATAAACAGCCATTGAATCGCCAGAATGAACGCCGGCTCTTTCGATATGCTCCATGATTCCTGGGATCAACACTGTTTCCCCGTCACAGATTGCATCGACTTCACATTCTTTCCCTAAAAGATAGCTGTCGACTAAAACTGGATGCTCCGGTGAAGCTTTTACGGCATTTGCCATATAATCTTCTAGATCTTTTTGATTTTCGACAATTTCCATCGCTCGTCCGCCCAATACATAACTTGGTCGAACTAAGACTGGATAACCGATTTTATTAGCTACAGCTACGGCTTCCTGCGCACTGGTCGCTGTATCTCCCGGCGGTTGTGGAATATCAAGTTCTTGTAAAGCTTGTTCAAATAAGTCACGATTTTCAGCTCGATCCAAATCTTCGATCGATGTACCCAAGATCTTGACTCCTTGCTTAACAAGGGGCTCGGCTAGATTGATCGCTGTCTGCCCACCGAATTGAACGATCACGCCAGTTGGTTGTTCTAATTCGATGACATTCATGACATCTTCCAGGGTCAGTGGCTCAAAGTACAGTTTATCTGAAATTGAAAAGTCAGTTGACACGGTCTCTGGATTACTATTCATAATAATCGCTTCAAAACCGGCTGCTTGAATGGCTTTTACAGAGTGCACCGTTGCATAGTCAAATTCCACTCCTTGACCAATTCGGATCGGTCCTGATCCTAAAACTAAAACAGATGGTTTTTCAGAACGCAGGCTTTCATTTTCAAATTCATATGTGCTATAGAAATAAGGTGTTTGTGATTCAAATTCAGCCGCACAAGTATCGACCATTTTATAGACAGGTAAAACTTTTTCCTTATGACGATAGTCAGTGACTTCTTGTTCTGTCACTTGCCAAAGATCGGCAATTTTTCGGTCTGTAAAGCCGTTTTGCTTCGCTTCTTTTAGTGTTTCAAGATCTTTGACGTTCGCTTTCAACGCTGTTTCGATTTCATAAATATGCAGAAGTTTATCTAAGAAGAAGAGATCGATTTTTGTCAGCTCTGCTAATTCTTCAATTGTGTAGCCGCGGCGAATCGCTTCAGATAAATAGAAGAGACGATCATCTTGAGCTTTAACAACCTTTTCAGTCAGAAACTCATCCGTCACTTGCTCGATTTCTTTTAACTCATTATGATACGCACCGATTTCAAGAGAGCGAACAGCCTTTAGCAGAGATTCCTCAATATTTCTACCGATCGCCATGACTTCGCCTGTAGCTTTCATTTGAGTGCCAAGACGACGTTCCCCTTTTTCAAATTTATCGAATGGCCAGCGAGGAATTTTCGCTACCACATAATCTAAAGCTGGTTCAAATTCGGCATAAGTGGTTTCTGTAACGGGATTTTTCATCTCATCCAGAGTAAGTCCAACTGCGATTTTAGCTGCTAATTTAGCGATTGGATAACCTGTAGCTTTACTTGCTAATGCAGATGAGCGTGATACCCGAGGATTGACCTCGATCACATAATAATTGAAACTATGCGGATCAAGAGCTAGCTGAACGTTACAGCCACCTTCGATTTTTAAAGCCCGAATGATCTTTAAGGAAGCATCGCGCAACATTTGGTACTCGTAATCAGATAGTGTCTGGCTTGGTGCAAAAACGATCGAATCCCCCGTATGGATCCCAACTGGATCAAAGTTTTCCATATTGCAGACTACGATCGCATTGTCAGCTGAATCTCTCATCACTTCGTACTCGATTTCTTTGTAGCCGGCAATACTTTTTTCGATCAAACATTGCGTTGCTGGTGATAATTTCAACCCATTTTCTGCGATGATTCGAAGCTCTTCTTCATTATCACACATACCACCACCTGTGCCGCCTAATGTGAAGGCTGGTCGAACGATGATCGGGTAGCCGATTTTATTTGCAAAAGCTACTGCTTGATCAACTGTATTGACGATTTCACTTTCAGGAATCGGCTGGTCCAATTCTTCCATCAATTGTTTAAATAAATCTCGATCCTCAGCTTGATCGATCGCACTCAATTTTGTACCAAGCAGTTCAACATTCAATTCATCGAAAATACCTGAAGCAGCTAGTTCCATTGCCATATTCAAGCCTGTTTGACCGCCTAGTGTCGGTAGCAATGCATCTGGACGTTCTTTACGTAATATCCGCGAAACAAATTCTAATGTGATAGGTTCAATATAAACTTTATCGGCGATCTCTTTATCAGTCATGATCGTAGCAGGATTTGAATTGACCAAAACAACTTCATATCCTTCTTCTCTCAAAGCAAGACACGCCTGCGTACCAGCGTAATCGAATTCTGCTGCCTGACCAATGATGATCGGACCGGAACCGATCACCATAATTTTTTTGATATCTGTTCTTTTTGGCATTAGTCTTGCTCCTTCCATGCATCCATTAATTCCATAAATTCATCAAATAAGTGCAATCCATCATGCGGACCAGGTGCAGCATCCGGATGATATTGAACAGTAAATGCTGGATATTGACGATGTCTGACACCTTCTACTGAACCGTCATTGACCTCCACATGTGTCACCATTAACTTCTCTGGATCTACTGTTGCTTCATCGACCGCATAACCATGGTTTTGTGAGGTGAAATCGATTTTTCCAGTTGCGATTTCTCTAACAGGATGATTTAATCCGCGATGGCCAAATCTCATTTTGTAAGTGTCTGCCCCATTTGCTAAAGCAAAAAGTTGGTGTCCTAAACAGATGCCAAAAATCGGCACTTTTCCTTGGATTTTTTGAATCATCTCGATCGCTTCCGGTACATCCTTTGGATCACCCGGTCCGTTTGTCAACATCACACCATCTGGTGACAACTCTAAAATCGTTTCCGCATCCGTATTGTAAGGCAAAACGGTCAAATTACAATGACGCTTTGATAGCTCTCTTAAAATACTGTGTTTCAAACCAAAGTCCACTACGACCACGTTACGACCGATTCCTGGGCTAGGATAAGGTTTCGTCGTCGAAACCTGTGCTACTTGATTTTTCGGTAAGACAGTTGCTTTTAATTGATCAAATGCATGTGTTAAATCATCGCCTGCATCGATAAAACCAGCTTTCATTGTTCCTGCTGACCGCAATTTTTTTGTCAATGCACGCGTATCGATACCGGAAATCCCGGGAATCCCTTTTCGTTTCAAAAACTCATCCAATGTCATCTGCTCACGCCAATTTGAAGCTAGACGAGCATGCTCTTTCACAACTACACCTTTACATGTAGGAGAAATCGATTCATAATCGTCACGATTGACACCGTAATTTCCAACCATTGGATAAGTAAATGTAATGATTTGACCATTAAAACTTTGGTCAGTAATGGTTTCTTGGTATCCTGTCATACTTGTGGTAAAAACAACCTCACCAACAACATCTACATCAGCACCAAAAGCTTTTCCTTCAAAAACTGTGCCATCTTCCAGTATCAATAATCGCTTCAAATCTACGCATCTCCTTTAGACCATGCTGATTTTCCATCAACAAAAGTCATTAATGTATTCCCTTTTACTTTCCAGCCAACGAATGGAGTATTCACACCCATTGATTCAAACTGCTGGTCATCGATTTCTTCTTCAAGTTCTAAATCAAAAACAGCGATATCTGCTGGACTTCCGATCGTTAATGTGCCCGCATCCAATCCAAAGATTTCTGCAGGTTTTACAGCCATCCAGTCAATCACTTGTTCTAAAGTGAATTTTCCTGTTTCAACAAAATGAGTGTAGATCAGTTGAAATGCTGTTTCACTACCAACGATGCCGAACGGTGCTTTCAAAAATGTTTGATTTTTTTCTTCTAACCCATGAGGTGCGTGATCCGTTGCAATACAATCGATCGTGCCATCCAATAATCCTTCGATCAAGGCGTCTCTGTCTTCTGTCCCACGAAGCGGTGGATTCATTTTCCAAAAGCCGTTATCCTCTGGAATATTTTCGTCTATCAAAATTAGATGATGTGGTGAAACTTCCGCTGTTACGTGAACTCCTGCACGTTTGGCATCACGAATCACACGGACACTTTCTTTTGTTGAAACGTGGCAGACATGATAATGGACACCAGTTTCACCAGCTAGCACAACGTCCCGTGCAATTTGAGATGCTTCAGTAGAGCTTAAAATCCCAGGTAATCCTAGTTTTTTTGAAATTTCGCCTTCATGCATCACACCGCCGAACAATAATGACTCATCTTCTGTATGAGCAACCAGCGCCATTCCTAATGAGGCAGCTTCTTTCATTGCCAAGTACATCGTACCTGCTGTTTGTACGCCAACCCCATCGTTGGTAAAAGCGAATGCACCAACTTCTTTTAAGGCCTTTTGATCGGTAAGTGTTTCACTGCGTAATTCTTCTGTGATCGGTGCATATTGCAGCACTTTGACCACAGCATTTTCATGAATGATGTCATAAACTTCTCGTAGTTTTTCTGGTGTATCTGGTACTGGATTTAGATTAGGCATAGCGCAAACAGTAGTGAAGCCGCCTCTTGCAGCAGATTTGCTCCCCGTTTCGATCGTTTCTTTATAGGTAAAGCCTGGTTCTCTTAAATGAACATGGACATCCACCAAACCTGGTGTAATCAATTGGCCTTTGGCATCAAAAACTTCATCGAACATAGCTTCATCAAAAGTCGTTCCGATCGCCTTGATTTTTTTATCTTCGATCCAAATTTCTGCTGGGATCAGTTGATTGTCTTTTTTAATGATTTTTCCATTTTTGATCAGTGTCTTCATATTGCTCACCTAAGCCTTTCCGTGTAATACTGCTTCTAAAATTGCCATTCTCATATAAACTCCGTTACTCATTTGTTGAATGATTCGTGACTGAATGCCTTCCACCAGTGAATCTGCTAATTCAACGTCACGATTGACTGGTGCCGGATGCATGATGACTGCATGTTTTTGTAATCGTTTTGCTCGCTCAACAGTCAATCCATAATTTTGATGGTACTCTTCTTTAGAAAAAATTTCCGATCCATCATGACGTTCATGCTGGACCCGAAGCAGCATCATGACATCCACTGTTTCAACTAACTCATCCAACTCCATATAATGGCCATACGCCTCAAACTGTTTGTCATACCATTCTTCCGGACCTGAGAAAAAGATCGTAGCACCTAATCGTTTTAGCATCTGCATATTTGATTTTGCAACACGGGAATGTGTAATATCACCGACGATTGCTACTTTCAAACCTTCGAAATAACCAAACTCCTCGTAAATCGTCATCAAATCTAGTAAACATTGTGTTGGATGCTGACCACTACCGTCTCCCCCGTTGATAATAGAGCATTGGATCGTTTTACTTTGGATCAGTTCATCATAATAGTTTTCTTTGCCATGACGAATGACTGCCACATCTACACCGATCGCAGACATTGTCAGTACAGTATCGTATAGTGTTTCACCTTTTTTCACTGAACTCATGCTTTCTTCAAACTCGATCACTTCGATTCCGAGTTTCTTCTCAGCAACATCAAAACTTTTATGCGTTCGGGTACTATTTTCGAAAAACAAATTTGTCGCAAAGTATTGTTTTTTCTCAGGCTGCCAAGATGCACCTTGCTTAAATTCCTGCGCTCGGCGAATTAATCCCATAACTTCTTGATCGCTAAGTGCTTCAACGGTCAAAAGATGCTTCAGACTAATACGTTCAGATGTGATGATCATTCGTTTTCCTCCTTAATATTAAAAGCGTAGCGGGCTCGTTTAGTCTTGATAGAAAAATAGGAAAAGATGTTCGTGACACTGTTTATCACTGATACATCCTATTCTTTTTCTAAAAGACTATGCTTTAAAAGCTAAACAGACTTTTCTTCACTGCGTGCTGTTTCGGGTAAAATCAGGTTCAAGATAATACCTAAAACGGTTGCCAAGGCCATCGATGAAAGTTCAAATGTATTTAGTTTGAACACTAGCCCGCCGATTCCAATGACCAGAATGACAGAAGCAATCAATAGGTTCTTTTTCTTATCAAAGTTGATTTGATTGTCGATCAAAATTTTTAAACCGCTGGCTGCAATTACTCCGAATAAGACAAAGCTGATTCCAGAAATAACAGGTCCAGGAATACTTAAGATAACTGCACTCAATTTCCCAACAAAGCCAAGGCCTACTGCAAATACCGCTGCTCCTCCGATTACAAAGACACTGTGGACTCTTGTGATTGCCAGTACCCCAATATTTTCACCATAACTCGTTACAGGAGGTCCTCCCACAAGTCCGGCTACTATTTGCGCTGCTCCATCTCCCATCAATGTTTTCGATAAACCAGGTTCTTGGAAGAAATTACGCTTTGTCAGCTTATTTAACACCATCAAGTGTCCAATATGCTCCGTCATTGTTACAAATGCGATCGGCGCCATTGTTGTGATTGCATTTAGATAAAGTTTAGGCTGATATTGAACAAAAGGAATTTCAAAGTTCGGCATAGCAAGCCATGCTGCTTCTTTGATTGGCTCGACATCTACAATACCAAAAGCTAATGCGATCAGATACCCGCTGACGATCCCTAATAAAATCGGAATAAGTCCTAAAAACCCTTTGAAAAACATGTTGTAAAAGATCGTCAAGCCTAATGTCAGCAAGGCTACAGCTATATATTTGAAATCATACTCACCATTGTTGAACATTGCATTGTTCGCTGCGTTTGAAGCAAGACCTAATCCAATGACCATTACTACAGGGCCAACTACAATCGGTGGTAAAATTTTATCTAGCCAATCTGAACCGATTTTTTTAATGATCAATGAAACAATCAAATACACTAATCCAGTTGTGATCGCACCTTGAGCAATCGCCGGATATCCATCGCTTTTCATCAGCATCTGCATTGCTGCAATAAAGGCAAAACTACTTCCTAGATACGCTGGAATTTTTCCTTTGGTCACGAATAAGTAGACCATGGTTCCTAACCCCGAACTAACTAAAGCAATTCCTGGATCGATACCGACCAATATCGGTACTAGTACAGTTGCACCAAACATGGTGAATAGATGCTGTAAGCTCAGCCCGATCCAATGTGCCGGCTTTGGCCGATCGTGGATGTCTAAAACTGCTTCTTCATTACGAAATTCTTTTTCTGTCATGTCAAATTTACCTACCCTATCTTTACTATTTCAATTGTTTTATTCTTCAACGCTGGCAATCAAAATGCGGTCTGCGCCGTCTTTTTCTTCCACTTCAACGATAATTTCTTCTTTCATAGATGTTGGAATATTTTTTCCTACGTAATCTGCTCGAATCGGTAATTCTCTATGTCCTCGATCTACTAAAACCGCTAAGGAGATTTTTTTTGGTCTACCTAGATCCATTACTGCGTCCATCGCTGCTCGAATAGTCCTGCCTGTAAAAAGCACATCGTCGATCAAAATAACTTCTTTTCCTTCTAATGACACTGGAATACTTGACGAATGTAATTCTGGTTCTTCAAGCGAGCGTTCCTTCATTGTTTGTCCATCCATATCATCACGATATAAAGTGATATCCAATTCACCAACTGGAACATCGGTATGTTCTAATTGCTTAAGACGTTCGGCAATCCGTTGAGCAATATAGATTCCTCTTGTTTTGATTCCCACAAGTACAATGTCTTGGACCCCTTTGTTTCTTTCGATGATTTCATAAGTGATTCTTGTTAGTGCGCGTTTCATCGTTACAGCATCAACGACTTCTTTTCCTTGCATATCTATTCTCCTTTATCAAAATATTTTTAGTGTTTGCTGCCCTTCGAGCTTCCTGTTTCAGCGGCTGGGCTTCCGCTTGCTCTTTTAGCATTTTTTGTGTTGGTCATCCAAACAAATTCTGGACAACAAAAATCCTCCTACCCGTGTTTAGGTAGGAGGATGGAATACATCTATACAAAGATACCATGTATCACACACAGACCATGACTAAGCGCACCTAGTTGGATCCTGCATGTTTCCTTCTTAGCCTCACGGGACTATTCTTAAAGGAGAAATTATTCAATTTTCTTTCTCAAACAGTGTACCTTTTCTGAAGCAATAAATCAATCATTATTTCTTAAATCATCTAAAGTTTTTTCAAACAGTTCAGGTAAAGGTGCTTCAAAGACCATCATTTGTCCAGTTGTCGGATGTTTGAACCCCAGCATTTGTGCATGCAAGAACTGACCGTTACCTTTTAGCGTCTTTCTAGGTCCATAAAGAGGATCACCAGCTACTGGATAACCAATGTATTTCATGTGGACACGAATTTGATGCGTCCGTCCTGTTTCAAGCTGTAACTGTACTAAAGTAAAACCTTCAAAACGTTCCAACACTTCAAAATGCGTCACTGCTGGCTTCCCGCCTTCAATAACTGCCTGCATCTTACGGTCATTCTTGGAACGTCCGATCGGTGCATTGATTTCGCCTTTATCATGAGAAATCTCTCCGTGAACAAGAGCAACATATTTTCTAAGAGACGTTTTGTCTTTCAGCTGTTCTGCTAAAGCAACATGCGCATGATCATTTTTAGCGACCATCAATAAACCAGATGTGTCTTTATCGATACGGTGAACGATTCCAGGCCGAATCACCCCGTTGATCGAAGATAGATCTTTGATATGATACAACAAGGCATTGACCAGTGTTCCTTGAGAGTGACCAGCGGAAGGATGAACGACCATTCCCTGAGGTTTATTTATGACCAAAACATCATCATCTTCATAGACAATATCAAGTGGAATATTTTCCGCTCGGATATCCAGCTCTTCTGGTTCAGGAATCGTGATCAATATCTCATCAGATGGTTTGACTTTATAATTTGAACGGATGATTTCACCATTGACCTTTACGTGGTTCTCTTTGACCCATTGTTGAATTTGTGAACGAGAATGCTCTTTCAATAGATCACTTAACACCTTATCGATCCGGCCAGTTTCTGTGTTTATTTTTACATTAATTTGCTCCATTTTTTCCGTCCTTCGCTGCTTTTTCTTCCAATATCAAATAAATAAAAATACAAGCTACTCCGACTACCAGCACGCTGTCAGCCACATTGAATATTGGGAAATTCATAAATTCAGTTTGAAACATATCTACTACATAGCCTAAGCGCAAACGGTCGATAAAATTACCGATAGCACCTGCTAAAATCAAACTCAAACCGATCGTGAACCATTTACTTCCATGGATATTTTTGATCAAGATATAAAGCACCACTGCAACTACAATAATAGTGATGATATAAAAGAACCACATTTTCCCCTCAAGTAAACTCCAGGCTGCTCCTGTATTACGAATATTCGTAAACGATAAAACTCCAGGTATAAATTCTTTCGTTTCACCAAGATTTATATTGGCAACGGTCAAAAATTTCACCCACTGATCTAAACCAATCAATACGGCGCTGATAATAAGATAAACTGCTAACAAATAACTTCATTCCTTCTCTAAAATATTGTATATATCTCTCGGACGGATAATCCCTAGCAAATTGCCATTTGGATTCCCATCAGAGGTAATCAGAATCGCTTCCAATTTAACTTGGGTAGAAAACATCTCTTCCACTTGAAATACAGTCGTTTCTTGATCGACAAACTGATAATTACTTTCTTTGTAATTCGTCAATAAAAGCTCGGATGCTTTGCGTCCATCCAAATGAATATCTCCATGAGAACTTTCGATAGCAAGCCAAATCCCTAATCCGCGGGCAGTGATCAATCCTTTAAAAATACCTTTATCATAAATAGGAAATTGAGAATATTGCTTCCTAGCAACAATAGATAAAATCTCTTTGATCGAAATAGAGATATCAAAGCCCGTAACTTTTTTAGCAAAACGCGGTAAAACCTTATCCGGGCTGATCAATGCTTGTTCGATTTCTTCTATACGTCTAACAGCCCATTCGTTTGGTTCAGCTATGACAAAGTCATTTGAAATTCGTTCATGTACGATAGCATTCCTTAATTGAGCCATCTGCAGCAAATCATCCTGAAAGTGCAGCACTTGACTATCCTTTTTCCTGGCTAAACGCCGAACCATTTCACTGAAACCCATATTAGTCGGGTTATTCAGCTCTTCACGAAACCATTTTTCAATTCGATTAAATGCAGCTAAAAATGACTCAGCTCTTTCTCCCATTAGTGTGTCTCCTTAATGATATATGCCTTTTTAAACATAGAAAATAAAAACACGATATATGCAACAAGCAAAAATAAAATACCAAATATATTTAAATGAAAAACAGGAACTAAGAGCATCCCTATGAAAATTATAACATAATTTGATACCAAAATCGGATTCATTGTTATTTCTATACTAATTGGCTGTCCTTTATCGATCAAGATCAACGGCTCGCTTTTTAAAAGAAAGAAGCTCACCTGAACAGTACACTGATCCTCTGTAACTTCCAGTTCTTTTGTCTGATTATGATTTAAGTAAATCCACTTTTCTCCGTTTTTCTTTAGTTCGATCGGGCTGCCCATTCCATAGAATCCTGTATTTCTTGTACAACGAACATCCATTTTGATTCCTCCCTGAGCTTTAATTAGAAGTATATACCAAAAACTCGGACACGAAAAGAAAGAAGTTACTATAAAGAGCAGAACCATGACGTATCGTTCGGAAAAAATAACCACCAAACATTGTATTTTTTACGTACAACCTTTGGTGGTCACCTCAAAACTAAAAACCTGCTTTGTCCTGGTTTCTATTTATTATTTTAAAATAATCCAATTGCTTGTCCATCTTGATCTACATCCATATTCAATGCAGCAGGTTTTTTAGGGAGTCCCGGCATAGTCATCACATCTCCAGTCAGTACTACAATAAATCCAGCACCGATCTTTGGTACCAATTCGCGAACTGTGACTGTAAAATCTTCTGGGCGTCCTAACGCTTCTGCATCATCTGATAAAGAATATTGTGTCTTAGCCATACATACAGGCAAACGATCCCAACCGTATTTTTCAAATACCGCAAGTTGTTTTTGGGCTTTTTTTGAAAATAAAACACCGCTTCCCCCATAAATTTTTGTGACGATCGCCTGAATTTTTTCTTCTAGATCCATCCCTTTTTGATAAATCGTTCGAAATTCACCTTGTTCTTCTTCGATCAATTCAACCACACGTTTTGCTAAAGCAATCCCGCCTTCTGGTCCATTTGCCCAAACACTGGTCAACTCTACTGGAACATTTTGCGTCCCACAGAGCTCTTTTAGTGTAGACAATTCCTTTTTAGTATCCCCCGAAAATTCATTGACTGCAACGACTACTGGTAAACCATAGCTTCTCATATTTTCAATATGTTTTTGAAGATTGGCGAATCCTTTGACCAAAGCCGCTATGTTTTCTTTAGTCAACTCTGTTTTAGAAACACCGCCATGCATTTTCAATGCTCTTATCGTTGCAACGATGACAACTGCATCAGGTGCTTTTTTTAGATTAGGCACTTTGATATCCAAAAATTTTTCTGCACCTAAATCAGCCCCGAATCCTGCTTCTGTTACAGTAAAATCCCCAAGCTTCAATGCTGTTTTTGTTGCTAAAATACTATTACAGCCATGAGCAATATTCGCAAATGGACCACCGTGAACCAATGCTGCCGTTCCATAAATCGTTTGAACGAGATTTGGTTTCAACGCATCCTTCAACAATAATGTCAAAGCACCTTGAACCCCTAGATCACTAACGGTAACCGGCTCCAAATCAAAAGTGTACGCAATCACGATATTTCCTAAGCGAGATTTTAAATCCTCTAAATCAGAGGCTAAACACAGTACTGCCATAATTTCACTGGCAACTGTAATATCGAATCCATCTTCTCTTGGGACTCCTTGGATTGGTCCACCTAAACCGACCATCACTTGGCGCAGTTCTCGATCATTCAAATCAACCACACGTTTCCAGATCACTCTTCTTGCATCGATGCTCAACCCATTCCCCTGGTGTATGTGATTATCCAGCAACGCAGAAAGAGCATTATTGGCTGTAGTAATCGCATGCATGTCCCCTGTAAAATGCAAATTGATATCTTCCATAGGTAAAACTTGAGCAAATCCTCCGCCAGCAGCACCGCCCTTGATTCCCATAACAGGGCCTAATGAAGGCTCACGTAGAGCAATCACGGTTTTTTTGCCGATCTTATTTAATGCATCCCCCAAACCTATCGTGACAGTTGATTTTCCTTCTCCTGCCGGAGTCGGATTGATCGATGTGACTAATATTAGTTTTCCGTCTGGCTTTTTCGACAAATGTTGGATGGCAGAAAAGTTGATTTTCGCTTTATGTTGTCCATATAATTCTAAATCATCCTCTTTTAGATCGATCTTTTCTCCAATTTTAATGATTGGTGATAATTGAACTGACTGTGAAATTTCGATATCTGTTTTCATTACGCCCTCTTTTCCCGAACTTTTTCTGTACAACAAGTGTTTTTCGTTAAGATATTAACCATTATACCTTTTCTTTCTCCCTATTTCTATGGTAAAAAAAGCATTTTTGCAAAAGATTGACGAGGATTTGTTTTCACTTTATAATGATGCTAGACTTTAGAAAATAAAGGGGCGTGATTTGAATGGAAAAAGGGTTCGTCAAGTGGTTTGATAATAGAAAAGGTTATGGTTTTATTAAGTACAATGAAGACGATGAAATTTTTGTTCATTTCACAGCAATTGAAGGCGATGGGTTTAAATCATTAGATGAAAACCAAACGGTAGAATTTGAAGTTATGGAAGGTACACGCGGTCTCCAAGCTGCACACGTGAAGAAAGTATAAACAAAAAGCTGAGAGGCGTATTTCCTAGGAAATGTCCTTCTCAGCTTTTATTTTGCTTTATTCTATTTAGTCATTCCGTTATTGCTTTCCAGCCTTTTGGTTTGGGTCTTCATGAATAAGCACATGATCAAGCAGCATTGTTTCAATCTGAGAAATAAAAGCAACTTTCGTTTTTTTTGTCATTATATAGAGCTGACTGCCTTCTTTAAACTCACTAGAAATAATTTTGATCGATTTAGGACCAACAAAAATAGCCTCGATCGTTTGTACTTTTATTTTCTTACGTCTAATTGGTAATAATGCATGGATGATCAGCTGATCATCTTTCAAAATAAAATAACGATTCAATCCTAAAAGTGCGAAGAAAAAGAACACGCCTAAAACAATGTTGCTCACCAAATAAGGGCGAGTGTGCTCCAACATCAAAATCAAACTTAAAAATAAAATGCCAAATGTACAGGACCAATAAATTATCGTTGTTGATAATTCTGGCTGCCAATGATAGACTCTTTTCTTCATACAGCGACCCCTTAGTAAAAATTCAGTATGTTACAATAATAACATACATCAACTTTTAACGAAAAGAAAATAAGGAGATATTTATGTTACGAATATATGTCGATGCTGCAACAAAAGGAAATCCTGGTCCAAGTGGCGGAGGAATCGTGATCGTTGGCGAAGAACATCACGAACAACATCATATTCCTCTAGGAGAATGTTCAAACCATGAAGCCGAATTTAGAGTATTTATCCAAGCACTTCAGCTGTTGATCGAAAAGAATTATACGGACCAGACGATCGTGATTCATTCTGATAGCAAAGTGGTCGTTCAAACGATCGAAAAAGATTATTCAAAAAACCCTTTATTTCAGCCATACTTAGCTACTTATAGACAATTGGAGCCCAGCTTTTCGTTACTATTGATCAAATGGATCCCGGAAAGTCAAAATAAAGGCGCTGACACTTTAGCAAGACAGGCTTTACAAAAATACCATTAGACGAGAAAATAAAAATACTGATCGAATGCAACAATTAGCATTCGATCAGTATTTTTTACATTGTTATGTCTGCCATTTTCCCTTTAGTTATCTTTAAAATGGCCTCTGGAGCTAATTCTATCTGTACACCTCTTCTGCCAGCTGAAACAATGATTTCCTCAAATTCATTCGCTTCTTGAGCAATGTAGGTTGGAAAAAGTTTCTTCATCCCAATCGGCGAGCAACCTCCGCGAATATAACCTGTAGTTTCTTCGAGATCCCTCAAATGAAGCATTTCAACTTTTTTATTTCCGCTGACCGCTGCTATTTTTTTTAAGTTCAATTCCTTTTCACCAGGTATCACTGCAACAACAGGTCCAGTTTTATTGCCGACAGCGACCAGTGTTTTAAAAATTTTGCCTTCGGTCACGCCTAATTTTTCCGTAACACTTTCCGCACTTAAATGATCTTCACTCCACGCAAACTCATATTCTTTGTAAGGAATTTTTTGTTGTTCTACAATACGGATCGCATTTGTTTTTTGTGCTTTCTTTTTTCCCATAGTCCACCTCTCAGTTTTTTGATAATGACAGGAGATTTAAAAGTTGGCGTAGTTTCACAACAGAGATTTGACCAGGTGCAGAAGCTTTTCGATCAGCACCAAAGGTTAAAGCTGAACCAAAAAGCTCACCAGTCAATCGGCTGACCAACCCCAGTTGCCCCATG
Organism: Enterococcus sp. 9D6_DIV0238; assembly: GCF_002174455.2. Classification (NCBI taxonomy): domain Bacteria; kingdom Bacillati; phylum Bacillota; class Bacilli; order Lactobacillales; family Enterococcaceae; genus Enterococcus; species Candidatus Enterococcus dunnyi. The sequence continues at coordinate 177,615 of NZ_CP147246.1, read as the reverse complement.
GACATCGTTACGATCGGACGATCTGCATGATCCTTTTTCATCTCATTGGACGCCGCAAGTAAGGTTATAACATCTTCGGAGGTTTGCGGCATTACAGCGATTTTACAAATGTCCGCATTCATTTCCTGCATCCGACAGAGCCTAGAAATAATCTCACTTTTTTCTGGCGTTCGATCAAAATCATGATTACACATGATCACTTTGATGCCTTTAGAATGAGCGAGCTGAATCGTCTGCTTCACAAGTTGCTCATCCATGAATAGCTCAATATCGAGTAAATCAAGACAGCCTCTTTGAATCATCGTTTGATACAATAAAAAATAGTCGCTATCTTTGAGATCAGTCACTCCACCTTCTTTTTTGGTGCGAAAAGTAAAAAGTAATGGTTTATCCAAAAGATATTCTGTGATTTTTTTAGATAATTCCGCTACTGCTTGGAAATCAGTAACCTGTTCAAAAAAATCGACCCGCCATTCCACTAAATCACATTCGATTTTTGCTAAATGTTTGGCATCATTGATTATTTCGTCTTCTGTTTTTCCAACAAGCGGCACAACTATTTTAGGACTGCCACTGCCAATACTGATTCCTTTAACATCAACTGTTCTCATCTTTCCTCTCCTTCTATCCCGAGTTGCAAATGATCCTATTTTTGAGCTATTTTTTGATTTCAATAAAGAATACTTTCAAATAATTACCTTCTTGAAAATGTTTATTTGTTTTGAAGTCAATTGGCAATTGATACGTTTCTATAAATTGATAGCGGACATGCTTTTTATCTAGTGCCTGAATGATTATTTTTTTATATTTTTCAATTGAAATATTCGCAGCATTTGTTGAAGCGATCAATAACCCTTTATCAGCTAGAATAGTCACTGCATCTTCTACTAAATCACCGTAGTTTTTTGCCACTGAAAAGACTTTCTTTTTGTTTCGAGCAAAACTTGGCGGATCTAAAACGATCACATCATAGTGTAGTTCTTTACGCACAGCATATTTAAAGTACTCAAAGACATCCATCACAATGATTTTTTGCTCGGCTGGGTCGATTTGATTTACTTCAAACTGCTCTTTGGTTTTTGGTAAACTTCTTTTAGCTAAATCAACACTGGTCGTTTTTGCAGCGCCGCCCATAGCACTCGCAACTGAAAAGGCGCCCGTATAACTAAACATATTCAACACAGTTTTACCAGCTGCTGCCCCATCGATCAATCGTCCGCGAACCTCTTTTTGATCTAGAAAAATTCCTGTCATCAAGCCATCATTCAGATAGGTTGCGTAAGTCACACCGTTTTCCAAAACCAATAAGGGTTCAGGAGCATCCTTACCGAATAATTTTTGTGATTCAGGCAAAGACTGAGTTGAAAAGCGAATTTTTTCGTATCCACCGATAATCTCAGGTACGCTTGCTTTGAAAGCTTGGATGATTTGTTCTTTCATATTATATAGCGTTTCATTGTACCAAGAAAAAACGGCAAACTCATCATAGCGATCGATCGTTAAACCGCCTAACCCGTCCCCTTCACCGTTGAACAACCGATAAGCTGTAGTCCCAAGATCTTGTTCGAAAACCGCTCGCTCATTTTTCGCCTTTAAAAATAGATTTTCCAAAAATTCGGAATCGATACTCCCTCGTCGATTGACTAGCCAGCCTATTCCTTTATTTTGTTCGCCAAGATAGCCTGATGCAACGAAATTTCCTTTGCTATCAAGAAAATCAAGCCATTCCGCAGAAAATTTTTGTGGTGTCTCCTGCAAATCTTCCTTTTGGACTAAGGGATAGCCTGCTTTAAGTTTTTTCTCTGATTTTTTTGTTATTCGTATGTTCATTTTCTACATCCTTTAGCTTTCAATTAAGTATTCTCCATTATATTCTTTCTTGGTCAGTATATCAAAAAAAGATCAAGCTGTCGTTACCTATAAGAATCGTTTTTATCCCTCTTTGACTGAAGATGAGCTAATTTCTACTGCTTCTTTTTTAAAGAAAAGTAAAATTTCATTAACAATCCGCTCCCAATTCTTGATTTAAATTGACAGGGCTTGAGGAACAGAGTAAAATTAATGCTGTATATGTAAAGCTTGTGAAAACTTTTCATTGGCTTTCTCTTAGATTTGATCGTAGAAAGGATTCGTTCACTTTGAATATTTTAAAAAAAATACATACACCTAAATTTTTAGATACCCGTATGGGACTGTTTCTCTTTATAGGTGTCCTGATTTGGATGAAGTCGATTTTTGCTTATGTTGTCGATTTTCATCTTCGTATCGAAAATGCTTTCGAATATTTTATTCTCTTTATCAATCCAATTGCTTCAACTTTTTTCTTGTTGGCAATTGCTTTGTATGTGAGAAGAAAAAGAGCTTCCTATATCACTATGATGGTGATTTATTTCCTAGTTAGCCTGCTTCTTTTCTCAAATGTTACTTATTATAGAGAATTTACTGATTTTATCACTGTTAATACTATGCTTGGTGCCGGAAAAGTTGCCAGCGGTCTTGGTGAAAGTGCATTGCGTCTTTTCAGACCTTATGATGTGATTTACTGGCTCGACTTTATTATCGTTGGTATTTTATTACTGACGAAAACAATCAAAATGGATGAACGTCCAGTTAGAGCTAGAGTTGCTCTTTCTATGAGTTTATTATCTGCTTTGTTCTTTGCTGCAAACTTAACTTTAGCGGAAACTGCAAGACCACAATTATTAGGTCGTCAGTTTTCTCGTGATTATATCGTGAAATTTTTAGGCTTGAATGCTTTTACTGTTTATGATGGTGTCACAACGTATCAGACGAACCAAGTACGAGCAGAAGCAAGCGAGAACGACATGGATACAGTTTCTGACTATGTTAAAGGTCATTATGCTGAGCCTAATCCAGAAACATTCGGAATTGCCAAAGGAAAAAATGTGATTTATATCCATTTAGAAAGCTTCCAACAATTCCTGATCGATTACAAGTTAAAAGATGAAAATGGTGTCGATCATGAAGTTACTCCATTCCTTAACAGTATTTTCCATAATAATAGTACGTATAGTTTCGACAATTTTTTCCATCAAGTAGGACAAGGAAAAACGAGTGATGCTGAAACGATGTTTGAAAATTCATTATTCGGTTTAGATCAAGGATCATTGTTCACTCAAGTCGGCGGAAAAAATACATTCGAAGCTGCTCCAGCAATTCTAGATCAAGAAGCTGGTTATACTAGTGCTGTTTTCCACGGAAATGCCGGTAATTTCTGGAATCGTAACGAAACTTATAAGCATTTAGGGTATGATTACTTTTTCGATGCTAGTTATTATGATGTTAACGAAGATAACTCTTTTCAATACGGATTGCATGATAAACCATTTTTCAACCAGTCCGTTCAATATTTAGAGCATTTACAACAACCATTTTATTCTAAGTTTATCGCTGTTTCTAATCATTATCCTTATTCTCAATTTACAAATGATGAAGCAGGATTCCCGATTGCAAATACGTCAGATGAAACAATCAACGGCTACTTTGCTACAGCGAATTACCTTGACAAATCTGTTGAAGAATTTTTCAATTATTTAAAAGCATCTGGATTATATGATAATTCAGTGATCGTACTTTACGGCGACCATTATGGTGTTTCGACTTCACGTAATAAAAATTTAGCTGAACTCGTTGGTAAAACAAAATCTACCTGGAATGATTTTGACAATTCAACAATGCAGCGTGTACCATATATGATTCATATTCCAGGTCAAACAAATGGCGGGATCAATCATACGTACGGTGGTCAAATCGATGCACTCCCTACCCTACTTCACTTGCTGGGTATTGATACAAAGAATTATATTCAAATGGGACAAGATCTATTCTCCAAACAAAATGAACAGCTGGTTGCGTTTAGAAATGGTAACTATGTTTCACCTAAATATACGATGTTAGGTTCTAATATCTATGATACAGCAACTGGTCTATTGATCAGTGAACCAACTGAACAACAACTGCAGGAAACGAAAGCGTTAAAAGACAAAGTAAGCTTACAGCTTGAGATGTCTGATCAAACGACGAACGGTGATCTTCTTCGCTTCTATACAAACAGCGGTTTGACGCCGGTAAATCCTGATAATTACAATTATAAAGATCAGCTGGAACAAATGAAAAAAATCGAATCTAAAAAAGGGAAATCATCAACGAGTGTCTACAGCAAAAATAACAACACATCCACCGTTGATAAATACCACACAGAATCCTACCAGGATTACCAAAAAGCAAATAAATAGTCATGAAAGCTTGAGTAATTACTCAAGCTTTTTTATACCTTTTTCATAGATTATTCATATTCTTATTTTATACTTGTTCCTGTGAGGTGAATCTATTTGAAAAACATTCGTTACGCCTATGCCAGTGTTTCCTATCATAAAAAAACATCCTTTAGTCTTGGACTTTTTTCTGGACTTTTTCTCGTACTATCGACAAGCATTTTGAACCTCATCGATTTAGAAAACACATTTTATCAACAAGTAAAGGATTTGGCGAATCTATCTGATTACTTAAAAAACCATCAGAAATTTATTCACCTATTCTTAGTGATGTACATAGTACTCTTAGTCGTTGCATTGTTTATTATCAGCCTTTTACTTTTTTCGACTCTTCGGTTAAAAAGACAAGACATGTTAAAATGGCGGATCATGGGATTTAAACGTTCTTTTATCATCAAGCAAGCTGTCTTAGAAACGCTGATTCCATTGATGATCGGGATTTTTTTCGCGGCTTTTGCTTTATTAGTTTGCCAGCATACCTATGAGTTTCTTTTGATCAGGATAAAACCTATATTAGCTGCTCAATTTGGAATTGAACGGGTTACGTTTTTTTCTCCGAATTTTGTTGTTGAAAGCACACCAAATCAAGTAATGACTGCTAATGGCAATACTACCTTTATTTCATTAGGCATCACCAATCTGCCTATTTCTGTCATATTCAAAGCTTTTCTAAAAAATTGTTTGATTCTTACTGGTACAACTACACTAGTAACATCGATTTCTACCTATTCATTTTTGAAAAAAAGAATTCAGTATTAAGGACGTGAATAAATGGATTTTTCTTTACAAAATTTCTGGACGCAAGAGCGTTTCAATGAATTATTTCAGGAACAACATATGACAGTCATTTTAGAAGATCAAAGCCGTATTCAAGCTGATTTTTTCTTTCTTATCGATAAGACATTTGATTTAAAACAAACGATGGCGATCGGTTTTATTCTATCTGAAAATACGTTTCTCCCTTATCTCTCGATTCGTGATAATCTATTTCTTGGTACATCGATCAAAGAGAAAAATAAAAAGCCTCTGCTAATAGAACAGCTTAGTTATGTTGGCTTAACACACGATGTACTGATTAAATCTGAATCTGATTTAAACACATTAGAAGTAATCAAGCTCCAATTAGTTCAACTGCTATTGCTTGATAAAGACATCATCATCATTGATGATATCTTCCAAAAATTATCAATTGGACAGCGGCAAGAGCTACTTCCATTGCTGCAAAAAATCGCTAAAGAAAAGAAAAAAGCGATTTTAGTATTGACTAACGACATTCAGATTGCAGAAAGTCCTTATATGGATAAAATCATTCATACAGCATAAAAAAGGTTTGGCGGCCCCTCTATGAGCGGATACTGCCAAACCTTTTTATAGCGATTAAATAAGCTGGGTAAAGAGAACAATCATCTTCACCCAGCTTATTCTTGTTATTATCCTCTTTCCTTACTCTTCGTCTTGAATTTCAACATCCGGGAATGAAATTGTAAAGCTTGTTCCTTTCCCCTCTTTACTTTCAACGTTGATCTTCCCTTTATGCAGTCTCACTAGCTGCTGAACGATAGACAATCCTAAACCAGATTCTCCATATTTCGTGTTTTTCCTAGATGGATCGACCTTATAGTAGCGATCCCAAATATTTTGTACTTGGTCTTCTGACATTCCAATTCCTGTGTCAGTAATCGTCACGATCGTTTCCAAATAACCTTTTTGTAAATGAACACGGATTTCTCCGTCTTGAGTAAATTGTATCGCGTTTTGCAGGATATTGACCATTATCTGAACGAAGCGATCATAGTCAGCATAAACGTCAATAGGTTCGTGTGTTTCAAGAATCAAGCGATCATTAGCAGATTCTGCTTTCACTTCTAATTGTGTTAAAATATTTTCCAGTGTCTCTGTAGCATCGAATTTTTTCACAACAATGCTGATTTGATTCGTTCTGATTTTCTCATAGTCTAGATTCTCATTGACTAATCGTATCAGACGAGAGGTTTCATTTTGCATCAATTTAATAGCATTAGCCCGTTGATTTTCAGGTATTGCGTCATACTGGAGTCCTTCTAACAAACCATTGATCGTTGTTAAAGGAGTTCTCATTTCATGAGAGGCATCGGCCATAAATTGGCGGCGGCGTTCTTCTTGACGATCGATTTCTTCCCTTGATTCTTTTAGTGACTCAGCCATCTTGTTGAAATCTTCTGCTAAGTCATCAAATTCATCTTTGTCATGGGTTGCTAATTTTACATCAAAGTTTCCACTGGTTATTTCTTTTGTAGCTTTCCTCATTCGATTGATCCGTTTAACTTGGAAACTCGCAAAGAAATAGCTCAAAATCAAGCCCACTATACTAGATATGATAAAACCCTTGAATAAATTCGATGTAATAGCATCCATACTATCAGACACGTTTTTTGCTGGTTGGGTAACCACTAACGCGCCAATGATCGTATTTTGTTGCGACTGAATATCGGTCATCGTCACAGGCAGCATAACGTAGGAGGAGACGTTCTTGTTTCCGTAAATATCTTTATCTACTGTGGCAAACTCCTGTTGTCCTTGCATCAATCCATCCCAGTTAGCTTTGATCACTGTATCGTCTAGCTTTTTTTCAGGATTAAGTGGGTATTGAACATTCATATTCGTATCATAAAAAACGAATTGAACATCCTGATTGCTTAAAAAGCCTTCAAACAGATGAAAGGAGGCATTCCACGTATCCTGATCTGTCATCCCTGGGGCTCTATTGATCGAGTCTTTCGCCTGCCATGCTGATTTGGCATAGCCTTGTAATTGTTCATAATTCGTATCCTGTAAGGTTTTTTTCGTTAATTGCGTAAAAGATGTCCCCACGATCAAAATGATTAAAATGATCACACCCCAAAAAGCGAGTAATTGCTGATGTAAATATTTCATCTAAGCAACTCCAGAATCATCAAATTTATACCCTACGCCCCAAACCGTTTGAATAACTTGCGGTCCCACTTTTTCAATCTTTTGACGCAACTTTTTGATATGAGCATCAACTGTTCGCTCATCTCCAAAATATTGATAATCCCAAACCATTTCTAGTAGTTGCTCACGGGAAAAGACCTGTCTTGGTTTTTTTGCAAGTGTATACAGTAAATCAAATTCTTTCGGTGTCAAACCGTCGATCGGTTTATTATCAAGATAAGCTTCCCTAGTTTTTGTATTCATTTTGAAATGTTCTGTTGTTACATCAAACTTTTCATCTGAAGGTTCAGAGCTATCAACATGCTCTCCGATCTCAGAACGACGATGAAGAGCTTTGATACGAGCGATCAAGGTCAACGGACTGAACGGCTTAGTCACATAATCATCTGCGCCCATCTCAAGCCCTATCACCTGATCACTTTCAGAATCTCTGGCAGTCAGCATAATGATCGGTACAGTATTTGATACCTTGCGAACTTCACGGCACACTGACATTCCATCCATCGTTGGTAGATTCAGATCCAGTGTGATCATATCCCACTTCTCCGGCGCTTCTAAAAAGGTATCCAATCCTTCTTTGCCGTCATATTTGAAAGTTGCTTCCCAACCTTCGTTCAAAAAGAACATTTGCATCATTTCTGATACAGATTCATTATCTTCGATCATTAATACATTCATTTATATACCGCCTCTTTTCTTCATAGTTAACGTCAGTAATATTATACTCTAAAAATCGCTAAGCTCCAATAACTTCTATCTTTCTTCAAAAAAGCTTTGTCTTTTTTTCAATCTTTGATAAGATTAAGCATGAAAGGACGTTGAAAATTTATGGAAAAGATTCAAGCAGTTGCTTTTTTTGATTTAGACGGCACATTACTGAACGAAAAATCTGAAATTACTTCTGAGATCTCAACCGCTATCCAGGCATTGAAAGATAATCAAGTATTACCTTTGATCGCTACTGGTCGGACGATAGTAGAGATCGAGCATATCATGAAAGATAGCGGGATCGATTCTGCTATTGTGATGAATGGTCAATTGATCCAAGTTGAAGGAAAGAAAGTGTATTCAAATGAGTTTACACCGGAAGAAGTTGCTAAGATGCAAAAACATGTCAAACAGCAAGGACACGAGATTTCTTATTATAATGATCGCCATATTTGGTGTTCAGGACACAACGAAATCGTTTCAAATGCCTATGCTTTCATTCATTCAAAACCACCTATGATCGATCCTTTTAACACTGAAAATAAGACTGTTAATATGATGTTAGTACTCTCAGAAGATGGCGATGAACATTATTTGGAACACTTCCCTGAGATGACGTTTTACCGAAATGGTCCCTACTCTATTGATACAGTCAGAAAAGGTGTTTCAAAAGGTTCTGGTGTTCAAAATCTATTCAAAAGTCTTGATCTTCCAAAAGTTCCGACATTTGCTTTTGGGGATGGCATCAACGACCTTGCGTTGTTTGAAGCATGTGATAATAAAATTGCGATGGGCAATGCTCGAGCTGAGTTGAAAGAACGCTCAAGTTATATCACAAAGAAAAATACGGATGGCGGTATTGTTCATGCTTTGAAGCATTTTGATTTGATTTGATCAAAAATAAAAATCCCACTTCTTTATTTAGAAGATGGGATTTCTTTTTTTTGTCTTTTTTGATGAACACAGATAACTGTTCCTGTCACTTGTACCAATAAAAGCACCGCTAAAAAAATACTTAAAGCAATATGCCCTCGTTCAAACGTTTTTACTAACAATACAAGTAAAATGAAGCTGCTTATTGAATACAGTGACCATTGTTTATCCATAATATCTAGACCCCTTTGGTTTGTTAAGATAAGGATAGGACTTTTACTGAGAAAAAGCAAGGATGTTTTGACTATCTGAGAGTTTTCCTCTGTTTTTTTAGTATATCTTTATAATTCTAAGCAAAATTTAAAGAATGGATCAGAAATACGATTATTTTTTATCTTAGAGTAGATTTCATAGCGTATACTCCTTATAAAAAGAACGATCTTATGGATGAAAGAAAGCAATCTCTTTAGTGTCAGCTCCGAATTATCACAGGTTTATTGACGTCTTTGCTCTGCCCTATATTGATCAGTAGTTTTTTTTGATAACTTATCTCAGAAAATTTTGTTATACACATTCGCTCACAAAAAATTTCACACTCTTTTTAGAGTATAGCGGAAATATGCTTTAAAGGTGTAAACATTTTTATTTCTAATCACTCAGTGATTTCAAACTTTCAGAAAAAGTGATACACTGTTTCTATCGCCTATCTTACTTCAAGGAGTTTTTTGAATGAAAGAATCAAAACAAAAAAATTTACAACTCATTTTAGATACTTGCTTATTAGCTGGAAAAATAATGACAGAAAGTGGTTCTGAAGTGTATCGTGTGGAAGATACAATGAACCGCATCGCAGAAAATGCTGGTCAAAAAGAAAGTGTTAGCTACGTAACTGCTACAGGTCTTTTTATGGGGTTTCGCTCGAGTAATTTTACGCAATTAGAAAATGTGACTGAACGCAGTATCAATTTGGAAAAAGTGGCCATTGTCAATAATCTTTCTCGACAGTTCGCTAACCAAGAAATTTCTCTAGCTGAGCTTAACCATAAATTAGTCAATATCGACACTGAAGCACCAACATATTCGATGACGCTGCAAATTTTTGCAGCCGGTATTGTCAGTTGCACCTTGATGTATATTTTTGGTGGGAGTTGGGATGATTTTCTAGCTACATTCTTTATTGGTATGATTGGCTTTAGTGTAGCTCACTTCACAAAGGAGTGGCTCCGCATTAAATTCTTAGATGACTTTCTGGCTTCTTTTACAATTGGTCTGCTCGCATATTTTGCAGTGACCTTCCATCTAGCTGGTAATGTCGATAACATCATTATTGGTGCTGTGATGCCATTGGTTCCTGGTGTGGCGATCACAAATTCATTCAGAGACATTTTAGCTGGACATCTGTTAAGCGGAACAGCACGGGCAACAGAAGCGATATTTATTGCAGGTTCGATCGGTATCGGCATTGCGATCGTTTTCAAACTATTTATGTAAGGAGAAATTATTTTGGAAATTGTGATTCATTGTCTTTTTAGTTATTTAAGCACCATTACATTTGGAATCGTGACGAATGTCCCAAGAAAATTGCTAAATGCTTGCGGAATCACTGGTACTGTTGGCTGGATGATTTTTTGGTCAACTAAAAACCTGGAGGCCGGAGCGATTTTTGCAAATTTTCTCGGCGCCATTGGTATCGGTTTGATGAGCATCTTTTTTTCACGACGGAAGAAAATGCCAATGACTATCTTTAATATCCCCAGCCTTGTTCCGCTAGTTCCAGGCGGTCCGGCTTATCAAGCAGTTCGCAGTATCGTTTTAGGTGACTACGTCAACGGCATGCATTTCATTATCAAAGTGATCATGACTGCTGGAGCGATCGCAGCTGGTTTCATGGTCACAGGAATCGTAGAACGTCTGTTAAAAAATATTTTAGATAAAAAAGAAGTCAAGACTAATCGATAGTCTTGACTTCTTTCTTAATCTACTGACAGCTCTGCTTCTTCTTCAAAAAACAGCAATAAATCTTGTAGGGTCAGTTTTTCCTTCTCGCTTTTATTCAAGTCTTTAATAATTCGACCTTTTTGTAAGACGATCAGCCGATTGCCATATTCTAACGCATCTTCCATTCGGTGAGTGATCATTAAACAAGTCAAATCAGCTTCTTTGATTCGTTGATCGGTTAGATGCATCAATTGTTTTGACGTTTTAGGATCTAAAGCTGCTGTATGTTCATCTAACAATAGCAACTCTGGTTTAGTCAATGTCGCCATCAGCAAGCTCAATGCTTGTCTTTGCCCGCCAGAAAGATTGCCAGTTGGGGTATCCAAATGATTTTCCAGTCCATTTCCTACTTCACTGCAGATTTTTGTAAAAAATGTTCGCTGCTCACTGATTTTTCTTAAGCGTAAGCTTCTTTTTTGTCCTCGGTACATTGCCAAAAGTAGATTTTCTGCAACAGTCATTCGTGGTGCTGTTCCCATTTTAGGATCTTGAAAAACGCGGGAGAAAAAAGTTGCCCGTTTTTCTTCAGAATAATTCGTGATTTTTTGTTGATTGATAAACAAGTCACCTTCACTTAGAGACAATGTTCCAGCGATGCTGTTGAACAGCGTGCTTTTACCAGCCCCATTTCCACCTAAAACAGTGACAAATTCACCTTTTTCAATCGTTAGATTCACATTATTCAAAATGATCTTTGTTTCATTTAGACCATTATCGATTCTTTTAGTCGCATGTTTCAATTCAAGTACAGTACTCATTTTTCAGCCTCCTTCTCAGGTAGAAAGTGAAGATTCAATGCTTTTTTCAACTGCGGTATCATTAAACAAACTGCTAAAATCACAGCAGAGAATATTTTCAAATAGGTCGTATCAAAGCCTAATTTGATCACAGCTAAAATCAATAATTGATAAATGATGCTACCTACAACGATCGCGACCAAACGCTCTGCAAATGTCAACTCACCAAAAAGCACCTCGCCAATAATGATCGATGCAAGTCCAATGACGATCACGCCTGTTCCCTTATTGACATCCGCATAGCCATCATTCTGGGCAATCAGCGCCCCTGATAATGCGATCACGCCATTTGATAACGTTAAACCTAAAATTTTCATTGAATCTGTTTTGATGCCAAGTGAACGAGCCATATGTTCATTGTCTCCTGTAGCAATATAGGCCTGTCCTAGATTCGTATTGAAGAAAAAAAGTAATAAACTAATGATGATCACAAGAAAAATCACACCTAGAAAAACGATATCGTAATAATTCGGTAAATCAAATTGTAAAAAGAAATCCTGAATTTTTGGCTTATTTAATAATGATAGATTGGGTGTCTGCATGACATACAAAATCACTGAATTTAGTCCTGACATCACTAATATTCCAGCTAAAATCACTGGTATTTTTCCTTTTGTGAATAGCAATCCTGTGACCAATCCAGCGCACATACCAGCTAAAACACCTAATAATGTCGCAAAAACTGGATGGATCCCTGAAGTGATAGCAGTCACACAAACCGCTCCGCCTAATGGAAATGACCCTTCTGTTGTCATATCCGGAAAATTTAAAATTCGATAGGTCATAAAAATACCTAACCCTAAGATTGCCCATAGCATCCCTTGTCCAATTGCTGAAACGATCATTTCTTCCACTCCTATTCTACGATTTTAGCTTTTTCTCGAATGTTTTCAGGAATTTTGATTCCTAATTTGTCTGCTTGTTTTTGGTTGATAATGATATCACCTGAATCAAAAGTATAAATCGGCGTCGTTGCCGGCTGTGATTTTCCTGAAAGAATCGCAGCTGCCATTTTCCCAGTTTGAACACCAAGATCAAATTGATTGATTCCTACAGTCGCGACTCCTCCTTGTTCGACCATTGTATCCACAGAAGGGAAAATCGGCACTTTCGCTTTGTCTGCTTCATTCACAACGGTTTGCATCGCATTAGCAATTGTGTTATCTGTCGGAATATAGATCATATCCACTTCACTAGCCATCACTTGAACCGTTTGCGCAATTTCATTACTTGATGGCACAGCATATGTTTTGACTGTCATGCCTTTTTTCTCTGCAACTTTCTTTGCTTCCTCGACTTGGTATTTAGAGTTTTCTTCGGATGAAGCGTATAAGATACCTACTTTTTTATTGTTCGGCACTAATTTTGCGATCAAGTCAAACTGAGCATCAACAGGAGACTTATCACTGACACCTGTAATATTCCCTCCTGGTTTTTCATTGCTTTTGACCAAACCTGCACTCACTGGATCAGTGATCGCTCCCAGAATGATCGGACGCTCAGAAGTTGTATTTGCCAATGCTTGTGCGGCTGGTGTCGCTATGCCGATCAGGACATCTGATTTTTTCTCCTGCACTAGCTGTTGACTCATTGTCGCAAGTTTACTTTGATCAGCTTGTCCGTTTTGAAAAACCAATGTCATATTTTTGCCATCTTCATAACCTTCTTCTTTCAGTCCCGCTTGGATACCTTTATAAATTTGGTCTAATGCAGGATGGCTCACAAATTGAAGCACACCAACTGTAGGTAATTTTTCTTTTTGCGTTTCTCTTTTTTCTATAAAAAATGACCCAATCAAAAAGATAATAATGGCAGCTACTACAAATGATAAACGATTTTTTCTCATTTTTTCTCCTCCTAAATTGAAATTTTCTAAACAAAAAAACAACAGCAAGTCCTAAAAAGGAGCGGCCGTTGTTTTAAACAAAAACCGCATAGATCAAACATCTATGCGGTCAGAAATCATTTTTAATAAACCGACATAGATACAAACTTTAGAAAAAATTCTAATTCGTTGTATCTATGAGAGCACCATACATACAACTATCTACGCCAGTTTTGCCATGAGTTATTCAATTGGTTGTTTGGTGTGGATAGCTTCATCATGTAATCACTCCTATAGTTTTTCTGTTAAATGTAGTCTACACTACTTATGATTTATTCGTCAAGGTCAAAAAACGTTAAATTGAATTTTTTTTTTTCGTAAATGCTGATTTTTCAGGCGCTTTCGATAGCTCCAACTATCCTTTTGTTTCTTGTATGGATAAAAGTTTAAATGGGTGAACATTTTTTGCGACGGTTCATTCCAGTTGAAAATCTCACTTACCGTGATTCGTTCTCTACCAAGTTTTTTTGCTTTATAGATAAAGTATTTGGTAACCATACGACCGATATGACGATTTTGAAATGCCTGATCGATGACAATTGCATAATCATCCTCTGCCAGCCAGACATCTCCGATCGTTTGAAAGCAATCGCCATCACGATATTCAATGTAGTAAAGAAATCCATGCTCATTTTGCCAATGATACATTTGCTTTATCTGCTCTTTACTGTAAATCGTTTCTATTCCTACGATATTACGCATATTTTCCGGATCTTGATACCATTTCAATGCTTCATTTCTAAATTTATCAAAAGGACTTAGCCGGATCGATTCATTTATACGGACTTTTTTTAGGCTATTTTGATTGAAAGAGGACTCAGTAGACATCTGAGTCCTCTTTCTTACTAAATCAGTTGCCAACGTCCGCCATTTAATACTTGTCACGTCGATCACTTCTTACATAAACACGCTGCATAGCAGGTTGGATTATCCCAAGCTTCAATAATAGGATCAAAATCAATTCTTTCATCGTAAGCCCTTCTTTCTAGTAGTTACGTCATTATTCTGCAGGAACTTCAGCTTCAGTCGGCTGTTCCTGCACTTGTCCTTGTTCGTCGACTTCTTGCGTTTGTGTCTCTTGTGTTGTCTGAGTTGTTTCAGCAGTTGAATGTGTTGTATTTTCTGCCGGTGTTTGGACCGTTGGCTCCACGCTTGACAATGGCAACTGATTCAAAGCAGGGATCAATGTTGTCTTTATATCTTGACTAGTTTCTAGAGTAAAGCGATTTTTTTCTTTGCCGCTTTCAAAAAAGATCACCGTAGTTTCATCTTTTTTTAGCTTATACTTTTCTTCGATTTTTTCAGCATTATAAACAATTGGGTAGATATAAATACTATGATTGAATGTCTTCATCTGATCCGTATCTTTTAAAACATCGATTACTGCATCATACGTCTTTCCACTCGGAACAGAAAATAAAACCGTCATTGCTGTTTTCTCACTAATTTGCTGATCTGCCGTTTTAGCATCTAAATAATTTGCTTTTTTTGCTAATTTGGTTTGACTCACAATCGATTGAATTTGAGAGGCACGAATATTTGCCTGTACTTTAGGGATCATAAAAAATAAACTAATAATAAATAAAACTGCGATACCAATAATGATAGCTGTCATTTTTTTCTGTTTATTTAAATAATCAATAACATCATCTTTTGCATCAATAAAATTTTTCTTCACTTTACTCTCCCCTTATCACTTCTCTCCTTTATTATACCTTTACTTCTTTTTTTTTCCTAGTATAAAATATTTTCCTGGATTTATTTTAAAAAATTATAATCTAACAACTTAATAAACCAATTATATAATTTTAACGCCATAGTTTTGCAAGCGGTTACTTTGTGATAAAATATACATAAAGAGAAATCAGGAGGGATGATCATGAGTTCTGTAGAAAAGTTGAGCGTCGATCAGATTACGAAAGAAAATCCACTTTTATCCAATTTTCGAAGCATCATTGAAACAAGTTTTTACAGGAATAACGTTCATAAAGTGACTCGATTAAGCGACTGTTATACCTTAGCAAAAAAGGCTTCGGGCACAATTGTCACTGATATTCCAGTCTATCAGCCAGAAAAACTCGAATTACCAGCCGATGCAATGGTCCTAGTCTCAAACGATGGAAAAATAGTCGGCAGAAGTGCGATGGCCAGAAGAATTATCGGTGATCCTGAGGTGGACACTGCCTTTTATAGCGGACTTTTACGTGAAGCAATCTATCAGAGTTCTCAAAAAGATTGTTATCATAGCGAGGTTTATGTCGGACTTTCAGCAGATTTCATGATCAAATGCCACCTTCAACTTCCAAAAGGCTTTGAACACAGTCTTTATGCCTATCTCTTAAATTTCCAATCCACAACGAGTGCTTACCATACGCAATACACTGCTTCGGCTCATTATGAGGAAGGAGATATTTATGTTTATGCCGATCCTACATGGGTGCACCCGGATTTTCCAGATGGTCTAGTATTGATCGATCACAAGCACAATGTTGCTGCTGTTTTGGGACTGCGCTATTTTGGAGAATTGAAAAAGGCTACTTTAACATTAGCTTGGGCGATCGCACATCGAAATGGCTTCATTGCTTGTCATGGTGGGCTAAAACAATATAACTTAGTTGAAAAAAAATATACTATGGCTGTTTTTGGTTTATCAGGTTCAGGTAAATCAACGATTACTTTAGCCGACCATCAAAATCAGCATGATGTGACCGTTCTTCATGATGATGCTTTTATCATATCTAAAAAGAATGGCACCACTACTGCCTTAGAGCCTGCCTATTTCGATAAAACACAAGACTATCCAATGAAAGATCCAAGTATAAACTTTTTTTTAACTGGTCACAATATTGGTGTTACTCTAAATGAACAGCACCAAAAAGTTCTAGTGACTGAAGATATTAGAAACAATAACGGTCGAACAATCAAATCACGGTATGCCACGCCTAATAGAAAGGATCATCTGCCAGAAAAGCTGGATGCTGTTTATTGGATCATGAAAGATGACAGCTTACCGCCGATCGTCAAGATCGATGATCCTGTGTTAGCTGCAATCTTTGGTTTGACCCTAGCGACCAAACGATCGACAGCCGAGAATGTCTTACCTGAGACAGACTTAGATCGATTGGTTATTGAGCCTTTTGCGAATCCTTTCCGTGCTTATCCATTAACAGAAGATTATCATGATTTCAAGGAATTGTTTGAACAGCAAACGGTCGACTGTTACGTTTTAAATACTGGCTATTTTAATGGACAAAAAATCAGCCCGCAGCAAACATTATCCTGCATCGAAGCCGTGATAAACAATACAGAGACATTTCTCCCTTTTGGTCCATTATCTTCAATGAGTTATGCACCAACAGATTCATTGCTTCCTGATTTTCATGATCCAAATTATTTAGTAAAAATCCAAGATAGTTTAAACTATAGGCTTGATTTCATTCAACAACAAAAAAACGAGCGACAAGACGATCCTGTCCTTCCAAATGAAATCGAGTTGTTCATACAGAAATTAATAAACGAGTTAGAAGCTGCCAAAGCAACGATCAGTGAATGAACTATAAACAGCTGTTGACAAACATTTTGACCTAGCCTATACTTTCAGTAATGATAAATAAATTAGAATACGATGAAAAGAAGAGTACTGTTTTTAGAAAATTGATTAGAGAGTCTCGGTAGCTGAAAAGAGATAATTTGCTATTACAGGAAAATGACCTTTTCGTAAGAAGATGTGAGCTGCGGTAAGCATGTTCTGGGTGCGCCCAATATAGTGCAATGGTATTGAAAAATTGATTCTGTACCTGGTTGAGGGAAATCTTGTGAGAGATTTCCAAAATGAAGGTGGTAACGCGAGCATTCGCCCTTTACTTTGAAAAAGTATAGGGTTTTTTTGTATTTTTGAACTTACTAAACTGAAATAATGGAGGAATTATTATGACAAACAACAAACAAAAAATCCCTTTTCGCTATGATATCGTTGGTAGTTTTTTACGTACAGAGCCTTTGAAAGAAGCTCGTCAAGCTTTTGCTGACGGAACGATCTCAAAAGAAAAGCTAACTGAAATCGAAGATCAAGAGATCATCAAATTGATAGAAAAACAAAAAGCAGCAGGGCTTTCAGCTGTAACAGACGGTGAATTTCGTCGTCGCTGGTGGCATTTAGATTTTATTGCAGGGTTGAACGGGATCACTGTTTTTGATTTTGAAACAACTGCTTTTGGAATTACCACTGAAGCTCAAGGGACATTTGTCAGTGGTCCGCTCTCTTTTTCGCAAGACCACCCGTTTCTTGATCATTTTCGTTTTACTCAACGCCATGCAGCACCACTTCTGGCTAAACAAACGATCCCTGGCCCGAATATGATTTTTCTAGACTCATTGATCTTATCCAAACAATATAATGAAAATCCGATCTATGATTCTTTGGCTGCATTCAAACAAGACTTGATCAAAACGTATCAAGATGCGATCCAAGCGTTCTATGATGCAGGCTGTCGATACTTGCAATTGGATGATACCAGTTGGGGCGGGTTGTTTGATGATCGTTTCCGTGAAATGATCAAAGCAAATGGCTTGAATCCAGACCAATTGCTTCAGGATTTTCAGGAAGTAACAGAACAAGCATTAGCTAAAAAGCCAGCCGATTTAGCTGTTACCTTCCATTTTTGTAAAGGGAACTTTCAGTCTCATTGGTTATATAATGGCTCTTATGAAACAATTGCCAAAAACCTCTTTTCGATCCATGCATTCGATGGTTTCTTTTTAGAGTATGACGATGAGCGTTCTGGCGGATTTGAACCATTAGAAAAATTACACGATCAGCGAATCGTTTTAGGCTTGATCACAACAAAAACAGGAAACTTAGAAAGTTCTGAGGCGATTATTGCTCGAATCAAAGAAGCAAGCCAATATGTACCTTTAGAGCAAATTTGCTTGTCTCCGCAATGCGGTTTCGCGTCCACCCACGAAGGAAATCATTTAACAGAAGAAGAGCAGTGGGAAAAAATCGCGCTTGTTAAAACAATCGCTGAAACTGTTTGGACAGATGCATAAACAAAAAAGCAGGAAAAAACGAATTCTTCGTTTTTTCCTGCTTTTTTAGTCGAACCGTATGCTTAATACATTCCTGTTCTCTATCGATTGACTGAACGAGCCATACGATTGATCGTATGGCGCATTCCTCGAATCGCCAATGACATTTCGTAAATATTTTCAGCTGGAGCTAATCCTCCATATCCAGCGTCTCCGATGTGTTGGATGTCTACTCCACAGATCTTATTCAGCAAAGCGATTTGACGAATCGTTTCTTTACTAGCACTTTCTTGACTCGTACCAATCGCTGACATTGTCAATAGATCGTATTTTTTGGCAATAGCGATCGCTGCCTTCATATCTTCTTCAGAGAATCCTTGAACCGTTCCAACCGCCGGTAATAGTAGAATATCTGCCCCTGCTTTAGCGTAAGCTTCAACTGCTTCGGTAGAAACAACTGGTTCATCTGAACCAGCACTGTGCATTTTCCCAGCAATGATCAACCCAGAAAAATTTTCCTTCGCTATTTTTACTGCTTTAGCAATTTCAGCATTTGTCACACCTGTTCCAGGATTTCCTGTTAAACAGATAAAATCAACGCCCATCTCTTCTGCTCGCTGAATCGTTTCTTTAGAGCTTGTACGCCCTTTTGCAATCGTCAGTTTTTCGCTAAACATTTGAGAAGATTCGTCTACAGGCTCTAAATTCACACCCACTGGACGCCCGATCAATTTTTTCAAGATCGGAATTGGGTTGATCTGATTTTCTTCTGGATGCTGCCAGTAGTTCATTACCTCTTCAAGGGACATCCCTGGAATCCCTTGTACGACTGGATTAAAACAATCAAATAAATTCAGTAGAATCAAATCGGCACCAAAAGCCGCTGCTACCTCTGCATTACTGATATCTCCTGCCTGTGGTGATGCAGCTACGACATTCTCTGAAAGGATCGTCCGCCCTTCACTTGCTTTGATGGACTGTTTTAGTTCCTGAGCAGTCATCTTAGCAACATCACTGTAGCTTGCACTGATCAATCTTTTTACCATACTTCTGCCTCCTTATAATAAAAGCCATTTGCTGATTAAAAATTGGTACTCCATTCATTATACTAAACATTTGAAAAATACGCAGACATTTACTGATCCATGTCTAGCCTATTCATTTTTTATGTTTTATTCCTCACTCCTTTATAAATAAAAAGAACTCCGTTATAATGGTACTATTATGTTTATAGAATTGAGGGATGTTTATGTCATTTGATGGCGTATTTACACATACCATGGTTTCGGAATTATCTGATACCTTAGTAACAGGCCGAATTTCTAAAATTCATCAGCCTTATGAAAATGAAATTGTTTTAGTTATACGATCAAAAGGAAAAAATCATAAATTACTTTTATCTGCTCATCCGAGTTATGCGCGAATCCAGCTGACAGACATTGCTTATGCAAATCCTGATACACCGCCTAATTTCGTGATGATGCTGCGTAAGTTTTTGGAAGGAGCGATTTTAGAACAGATCCATCAAGTCGATAACGATCGAGTCGTCCATTTTACTTTTACAAAAAGAGATGAACTAGGTGATTTACAAAATATTGTACTGATCGTTGAATTGATGGGTAGACACAGCACGATCATTTTAATGAATAAAGAAAATGGAAAAATCCTGGATGCAATCAAGCATATCGGCAGTTCACAGAATAGCTATCGTTCCTTACTTCCTGGTGTTGACTATATCGATCCGCCCAAACAGGAATCTCAGAATCCTTTTTCCGCAAGTAAAGAAAAAGTGTTTGCGATTTTATCCCAAGCTTCTGTTTTAGATGGTAAATATCTTCAGTCTCAATTTCAAGGCTTAGGCAGAGATACAGCAGATGAGCTTGCCCATCGATTAAATGAACGGCCAAATGAAAAAATGCTTGTTTGGGAAGCCTTCTGGTTCGATCTTTTAAGTAAGACCACCCCTACTTTGACGATAACTGAGAAAAAAGAGTACTTTACTCCTCTGCCGTTTAAGTCACTTGAAGGAACACAAACGACTTATCGAACCTTAAGTGAATTACTTGATGCTTTTTACGGTGGTAAAGCTGAGAAGGATCGTGTAAAACAGCAAGGTGGAGAACTGATCCACAAACTCGATAATGAGCTGAAACGCAATCAAACAAAAATTCTAAAGCTTCAACAAACATTGGCTGATACTGAACTTGCTGAGAACTACCGCCGAGATGGTGAACTTTTGACGACTTTCATGGCACAAGTTCCTAAAGGAGCTGAATTTGTCGAATTGCCGAATTATTACGAGGAAGACAAGCCATTAAAAATAAAATTGAATCCTGCTTTAAGCCCTAATCAAAATGCCCAAAAATATTTCCAAAAATACCAAAAACTTAAAAACGCCGTTAAAATCGTTCACAGTCAAATTGAACAGGCTACACAAGAAGTCGGTTATTTGGAGTCCGTTTTAGCTCAGTTGGAAATCGCAGGCCCCATGGATATTGATTTGATTCGTGAAGAATTGATTGAACAAGGCTATATCAAAAAACGCGCCGCTAAAAAACAAAAGCAGTCTAAGCAAAGCAAACCAGAAGAATTCTATTCTAGTGATGGTCCATTGATTTTAGTTGGACGTAATAATCTGCAAAACGATCAATTGACTCTCCGTTCTGCTAAAAAAACTGATATTTGGCTACATGCAAAAGATATTCCCGGTTCACACGTGATCATCAAGGATAACGATCCATCTGAAACCACATTACTTGAAGCTGCAATGTTAGCTGCATACTACTCTAAATATCGTTTATCAGCTCAAGTCCCTGTGGATTATGTTCAGGTGAAATACGTGCATAAACCGAATGGTGCTAAACCAGGGTATGTCATATATGAAAATCAAAAAACACTCTATGTTACACCAGAAGAAGATTCAATAAGAAAATTGAAAGAAAACAAAAGTAGTTGATTTTATAGGCTATGACCAAATTTAATCGAACAAAAAGAGGTATAAATTCGCATTGTACGCGAGCTTATACCTCTTTTTGCTTTATTTCTGGGCAACCATTGCCCGTTTGACTAAACTATTGGCTACTTCCGAAATAATGGTATTTGCTGAAGTCCCATTTAATACTGGTCTTTTTAGTGTCATATAAAAAATATATTTAGGATCTTCCGTCGGTGTGATCGTCACAACAGAATGCAAATAATCTTGTTTCTGATATATGCCGTTTTCAAAAAACTCCGCCGTTCCTGTTTTAGCAGATACATTTAGACCATCTATGGCATATTCTTTTCCCATGCCATATTTAGGATCTGTCGTTACATCTTTCATGTATTCCAATACTTTTGAGGCTGTTTCACTTGAAATCGGTGTGCCTGTCACTTGAGGCTCGACCAGCTTTTCTTCCCCATTTGAAGAAACAACACGACTGATGATATTTGGTTTCAACATTTGTCCATTGTTAGCAATCGCTGTGTAGGCCTGTAGCATCTGCAGATGAGTAACGGAAATTCCTTGCCCATAAGAAGTCATTGCTCTATCGACAGTCGTTTTATTCTGTATCTCTCCAGCGGCTTCACCAGATAAACCAAAATTAGTCGACTGTCCAAAACCAAACTTCGTTAAATAGTCTTGCCACAGTTCCGGCATTCGTTCTTGAAGTGTGACCATCCCAACATTACTTGACCACGCTAGCCCTTGCCTAAATGTCATATTCCCTTCGCCCACACCATTATTCCAATCACTGATGGTGGTATCATCCACCTTGATTTTGCCCGAAGTAAACTGTTCATTTTCATCAAATTTATGTTCTTGTAAAGCACTGGCGACCATCATACTTTTCATGGTCGACCCTGGTTCGTAAACTTCCTCCAACAAAATATTGGTCCAACGCGGATTAGGGCCATCCAGTCCTTTTCTTGTATCTAGTTCAAAAGAGGGACGCTGTGATGTCGCTAAAATATTCCCTGTTTTAGCTTCCATAAGTGTTGCCGTCACATGTTCAGGCTGATAAGTATTCACAACATTATCCATGAGTTCTTCTAAATAGAATTGAAGATTGCTATCTAATGTTGTGTAAATATCACTGCCATTTTCCCGTTTGGTTTCTTTTACACTTCCTGGCTTTACATCGCCGAGGGAAGAATTTTTTTCATAGCTTCTTGAACCGTTTTTACCAGCGAGTTGATCATTATAAGCTTCTTCGATCCCCATTACACCTTGCTCATTTCCCAGATCATCTTGTTGCGTGTAGCCAATAAAGTATGAAGCAAAATTGCCAACCTGATAGCTCCGTTTTTTCTCTTCTTTAAAATAAATTCCTGAAATCTTTTGATCATCTAATGCTTCTTGAATTTGTCGTTTCGTTTCAAAGTTCAAATTTTTGCCATTTGTACCAAATTCCACTGTAGTGATTGGTTCTCCGTCCTCGTTCACACTGGGTTTTAACTGTTTTAATGTCATATCTTTATCGATTCCTACCACTTTTTGAAAAATGTCAGCAATGGTATTCCAATCTTTTTCTTGTACATAAAGCTTTTTACCATCTAAATCTGTATAATTTTTATCTAAAATTGCATAGAGAGAAAAAGCACTGGAATCTTCGACTAATACATTCCCATCTTTATCAAAAATCGATCCTCTTTTTGCCTCTAGTGTTTCGTGTACTTCATAAAGTTCTTTCGTTTTCTCAGCCAAAGAATTTCCTGCAACTTTGCCAGTGATCACAATATAAGACAAACGAATGGTAAATAATAAAAAGATCAAAATGATCAAAAATAAAACGATCACACCTACTCGTTTTCGGTTTTTTAGTGTTGAAAGGTTACGACTATTGAAGAATTCTTTGATTTTTTTCATTCTTGTTCTCTCCGTTGGCAGTTTTATGGTGAAATCCGTTTTGACTCAGCATTTTTATTTTAACTCTTTTTCGATGTTATTTTTAGTTCTTCCACTTTTCTTAAGCAAAAATTAGACACTCATTTCTGTCCATTTTTTCAAAGAATTTGTAGAGAATCGAGCATTCGGAATTATGACTAAAAAAAGAGTGCTCCGAACATTTGCCGTTCAAGATCACTCTCATTTTTGCTTTATTTCTTTCTTGCTTTGTGAACCTTGAGTTGCTTCCCTTTGATCGTTCGATCTTTCATTGCTTGAAGGATAATGCTACCTTTCCCATTTAAGATATCAATATAGGTCACATTCTCTTGAATTGTGATGATGCCGATATCTTCAGCAGTGATTCCTTCGATTGAAGTAAGAGTTCCTACAAAGTCCAATGCGCGTAATTTTTTCTTTTTCCCACCGTTAAAATAAAGTTTCATGATATCCTGCTCTAATGCTTTACCTTTTGGCGATTGCAGCACTTGCTTAGTAGTGATTTTCTTCTTAAATGCTCCTCGGCTGCGTGCGACTTGTTTCGCATTTGGTAGACTTATCTGGTTCATTTTAAACCCACCGTATGCTTCTATTTCTTTTTTCAGTTCTTGATCTTTTGCTGTGAAAAAGGTTAACGCAAATCCCTCCTTACCTGCTCGTCCTGTTCTCCCCACTCGATGAATGTAACTTTCTTTTTCATAAGGAGCATCCATATTGATCACATGAGTGATATTCTCAATATCGATCCCTCTTGCTGCAACGTCTGTTGCCACCAAGTAACGAAACCGCTTATTTCTAAAGGCATCCATCACTTCAAAACGATCTTCTTGGATCATTCCCCCATGAATTTTACCAACAGGGTAGCCAGCGTCGACGAGATGATCGTAAGTATTATCTACTTTCTCTTGCGTGTTACAAAAAATGATACATGAGTCAGGATTTTCAACAACTGTCAGTGCTTCTAATGCAGCAAATTTTTCCTCATCAGCAACTGGTAAAAATGCATGTTGGATTTTTGGGACGGTCTTTTCAGTTGCTTCGACTGTTATCATTTTCGGTTCTGATAAATAGTTTTGACTCAATTCTACGATTTTTTCAGGCATTGTTGCAGAAAACAATAATGTTTGTCTTTGCTTCGGCAAAGCCTGAATGATCTCCTTGACTTGTTCGATAAACCCCATATTCAGCATTTCATCCGCTTCATCGATCACTACATAGCGGATCTTGTCAAGGGACAACGTACCTTTCAAAATATGATCAGATACACGACCTGGTGTTCCAACCACAATATGGCTTTTTTGTTTGAGCTCTGACTTTTGCTTGATAAATGATGCTTTACCATATACTGCTGTTGTTTTTACTCGCTTGTACCGTCCAATATTGATTAAATCTTCTTGGACTTGTTGGGCCAACTCTCTTGTTGGTTCGAGAATCAAAGCCTGTGGTTTGTTTTCAAGCCACTCAACTTTTTCACATAAGGGAATACCAAAACTAGCAGTTTTCCCACTGCCAGTCTGCGACTGAACAAGCAAATCTTTTCCAGCCAGAAGCTCTGGAATCACCGCTTGTTGGACGATCGTTGGGTATCTATAGCCTAAATCAGACACTGCTTTTCTTATTTCTTCTTCTAATGGAAAATCTGTAAACTTATTTTTTATCATAAGAACCTCATTCTTTTGTCTAGTCATCTTTTTGATTGTATGTAAAAAAAGATCGTAAGTGTAATGTTTGTTCAGATCAAACATTTTCCGCTACAATGGACTATAGCACAGCTAACTTATATAGAGAAGGTCTTTTTATGAACTTATTGAAAAAATCCGGTTTTTATTTACTGGTCATTGTTGTGATCGCCGAATTAAGCGTTCCCTTTTTTCTTGCTAGATACTATCCTAATTATGACTCTATCACTATGCTGATCAGTGATTTTGGCGAAGAAGGCAGTCCAGTACGACATATGTTTAAACTTTGGCAGCTGATTGATGGTAGTTTGTTTTTACTAACAATTCCTAGTTTTTATCTGCGTTTTAGCCAAACATCTCCCATTCTTAGTAAATGGCTAGGAATAATGATGGCGGTTTTCGCGATCGGTGATTGTATCACAACTGGTATTTTGGATCGTTCAACCAATCCGTTAGAAGCTGGAATTGAATCCTTTGTCCATGATTATGCTTCTGGAGCCGGTTTTACAGCTTTGTTGGCAGCGACTTTTCTGTTGATCCTGCTTTATAAAATGGAAAATAATTCCTTTGTGGTTCGGACATTTACGATGATTTTTATCGTTTCATTATGTTTGCTGCTTCTTTATGCTGCCCCAAAATTGCCTGGGCTAAATACACTGAATATACCTTTTCGCGGCTTATGGCAACGATTGAATCTACTTTTTTTGTATTTGCCGTTCTTTTTCGTTGCTTTGAAAAATCTGTAAATCAATCAATAAAAAAATCATTACTACACTAGAAATAGCTAGTGAGTAATGATTCTTTTTTTATCATTCACCGAGGACCATTAATTGACATTTTCGATTACGCTGACGGTTTTGATCGAAGTCGATGAAATAGATATAGCCAACGGAACCGATCTGCAGCTGTTGTTCTCTAAGGATAAATGTTTCACTTGCTCCAAACAGTGAAGCGCGGATATGAGCATCACCATTCAATATCGTTCCCGGATCACATGGGTAATTCGGATCATCTAAGCTCATCAAAAATTCAAGATGTTTTGGACCTGGATAACGGTAATTTGTTTCTTCTGACAATTCTCTTGGGATTATTTTATCCAAGATACGATTTAGATCTACTTGGAGAAATTCGTCTCCATTAAAATCCGTATCATGTACATATTCCTCAAAAATCACTGAGCAGGTTGTATGAGGTGATTGAACGACACACAATCCATTATTTATTCCACTTTCTGCTACAGCAGCTTTTACCTGCTCGGTAATATTGTGATAGCTCACACGTTGGCCATTAGAAGTCAAAACTAAGTCTTTGGTATAGGTTTTCATTTTCTTTGCTCCCTTTGTTCACTGTGAACTGCTGCAACTGTCTCCACCATTTCCATTAAGGTTTGTTCTGGATCTACCGCGCATACAATTCCGCTTGTACCGCCCGTTCCATCTGCACCAGACTCTATCGCCAGACGCACATCTTGCGCTGAACTGATTCCTGCAGCTTGTAGAACTAATGTATTTGGTGAAACACTTTTAACTGCTTCATTTGTTTGCTTCATATAAGAAGCATCACTTGTTTTGCCAGTTCCGATCAATTCTGTTGGCTCACAAACCATGACATCTGGCGCCAACGTAGCGATCGCTTGTGCTTCAGCGATCGAATCTGCACAGGCAATGACCAAAATACCCAACTCTTCTGCCCGCTTCATAATTTTGACTAGATCATTTACGCCAACTGGATGTTCAGCATGGTTCAAAAACGTTGCTTGAACACCTGCTGCCACAAGTCCTTCTGGTAAAATATAACCCATTCCCGGCCCTACATTCAGATTATCCATATGCTGAACAGTGATGATCAAATGCTTCGTTTCTTGTGCGATTCGAAAAGCATCTGCATACTGAACAGTGAAAAAGATATCGATTGAATATTTCTCGGCTAGTGCATCTGCTGTTTTAGCCAATTTTAAAGCTTCTTCTCCATATAAATAGGCTTTAGGATTCACACAGAAAAACGGCGGGTTGATTGTTCTTTTTTCCACTTATACTTCACCTCTCATTTTGTTTCAAAAACTTCGTAATAGTGACTTAACGTTTGTTCGATCGCTTGATTCGCTAATTTTTTCAGCTCAAAATAATCTGTAGGTTTTACTCCTTCGATTTCCTTCATCGCTGCTGTGATAAAATCAGTGAAAATATTGATTTTAGCAATTCCTTCAGTTGCACAGCGTTTCAGATTGGCATCTCCAGATGACGACCCGCCATGTAAGACAAGTGGTGTTGGTAGTGCTGCTTTCAATTCCGCCAAGCGTTCAAAACTGATTTTAGGTGTTCCTTTATAAAAGCCGTGAGCGGTGCCGATCGATACAGCTAATGAATCGACCTGTGTCTGATTTACAAACGCAACAGCATCAGCGACTTCTGTGTAGATCGAATCACTTTGATCATGATTTTCGTAATTCACACCGGAACCAACAAAGCCAATTTCTGCTTCGACTACGACCTCTCTTGCATGAGCGTAATCAACGATTGCTTTTGTTCGGCGAACATTTTCTTCAAAGGAATCTTGTGAAGCATCGATCATGACAGAAGTAAACCCTAGGTCAATTGCCTGCTTTATGATATTCTCATCCTGTCCATGATCTAAGTGTAAAACGACTGGTACTGCAGCTTTTTTAGCCAAATACTTACCGACCAGCGCTGCTTCTTCCAAAGACATCA
The DNA here is from genome assembly GCF_002174455.2 of Enterococcus sp. 9D6_DIV0238. Taxonomy (NCBI): domain Bacteria; kingdom Bacillati; phylum Bacillota; class Bacilli; order Lactobacillales; family Enterococcaceae; genus Enterococcus; species Candidatus Enterococcus dunnyi. The sequence continues at coordinate 149,825 of NZ_CP147246.1, read as the reverse complement.
TCTCTAAATGTGCCTGAGCGAATGCTAATATCAGCGGCTTGTTCATTTGATTTGCGACGGATGTATAAGCCCGAGCAGAATCCAGATCGAAGAAATTGGCAGCCGGAATAGCATAATGATTTTCTTGTGCCTGTTTAAATAATTCTTTTGACGTAACTAACAAGGGTAGTCCTCCTATTCATTGAGTTTTGCTTCGATTTCTTGATACATTTCATCTGTCCCGATACCTGTTAACAAGGGTAAACCCATAATAACTTTTTCTTTGATTTGATCAGGAACAACCGTTGTACTGACGATAATATCGTAGTCATCGATTCGATTCATTTCATCAGCAACTTTTGATTGGTATAAACGAACATCATTTTCATATCCTTTACTTTTTAGCCATTCTTTCACCTTGTTCGTCACGATCGTCGAGGTTGCAACGCCTGTGCCGCACATGATCAACATTTTTTTCATTTGATTTCTTCCTCTCTATTCAACAACTTTATTTTTTTAGGGAGAACTTTATTTACATAGATCAAGCCTGCTAAAACTACAGCGCCGATGATCGCCAAGCCGCCCCAACTCAATACTTTTGTTAAGCCAACATACATCCATGTAGTCCATAATCCGCCTTCAGCAAGTGCTGTAATACTTGAATTTCCTTGCAGGTCAAAATTAGCTGCTTTAGCAGACATTGTTACAAGCGGTGCGACCCATGAAGTAATATACAAAATGCTAACCATATAAAGAGAACCTGCAATCACTGTTCGGACAATATTTCCACCAAAAACAGCAGCCATCAAGCAAACTAAGAATGGGATCGTTGCAAGGTCTCCAAACGGTAAGGTGGTATTTCCAGGAAGAACGACTGCCAGTAAAATAGTGATCGGTACTAATAATAAAGAAGAAGATAAAACTGCTGGATGACCTACAGATAAAGCCGCATCCATACCAATATACAACTCTCTTCCTGGGAAACGTTTTTTAACAAATTCATTTGCTGCTTCTGAAATCGGCGTTAAGCCTTCCATCAGCAAGGCCACCATTCTTGGCATCAAAATCATGACAGCTCCCGTTTTAACAGCCAACTGACCAACGCCAGCTACATCATACCCTGCAAAAATACCGATCACTAACCCGATCAAAAAGCCCATTACCGCAGAGTCACCAAAAATTCCAAAGCGTTTTTGAATCGTTTCAGGATCTGCTTTCCAATTCTTGATACCTGGAATTCGGTCAAATAGCCAATTCATCGGCAGTGCGAAGATAAAGCCCGGCGCTGCAGTTCCATGAGGAAACGTGATATTTGGGAATCCATAAAACTTCTTGACGATCGGTCCTAAAATATCTCCAAATAAAAGAATCATCATCATATAAACGACTGTTGCAGCAATTCCTATAGCAAAATTGCCAGTTAATGCATAGACAAGTGAAGCTACAAACGCAGCATGCCAAAAATTCCAAATATCAACATCTAATGTTTTTGTTAAACCTAAAATGATCAAGAGTACGTTTAGTAATACACCGATCGGAATCGCTAAACTTCCTAATACTGTTCCATAAGAAATTGCTGCAGCAGCAGGCCATCCCACATCGATGGTCGTCAAATTAAGCCCAAAACGCTCAACCATCGCTTGTGCTGCAGGCCCTAAGCTAGAACTTAATAGATCGATCACTAGGTTTAACCCCACAAAGCCAACACCAACAGTCAATGCTGAGGTAAACGCCTTTCCAGGCTTCGTTCCAAGAATAATACCAAACACAAAAATCAGGATCGGTAACACAACGATCGCACCTAAATCAACAAACCATTGTAATGCATTTAACATGTTTTTTCCCCCATTTCCTTATGCCAAGCCAACCTGATGAATAAGTTGAATAAATTCTGTTTTTGTACGGCAATGATACAGTTGCTCCATAATTTCCTGTTGCTGAATCATACTGATAAGCTTTTGCAGCATTTCCAATTGTTCGTGTGGTTCTTTTAACGCCAGCATAAAGATCATCTGAACCTCTACTGGTTTGTCACTTGTTCCCATTTCAAAAAAAGTGATCGGATTTTTCAAAGACATAAAAGCGATCTGCGACCGTTTGACATATTCGCTGTCTGTATGAGGGATCGCCACACCCATATTTTTGACTGCTAAACCAGTGGGAAAATCTTTTTCCCTTTCAATAAGATGCTCAAGAAAATCTTCTGTAATAAAATTTTTTTCAGTTAATTGTTCTGTCAAACGTTTAAACGCGTCCTCTTTATCTGTTACTTCAACTTGAAATTCAGCGATTTCACTATCAAAATACATCCTCCGCTGTCCTCCTTCTCACATAAGCCATCAGCTCTTCAGCATTTTGACTCTCGATTATTTGTTGTACGTTTTCTTTAGAATTGATAACATTATATAGATCAGAAACTAAATCTTTGGCAATAGCCATATCTTTTTCTGCAATCGCTATTGTGACAATCAATCGAACAGCATTTGTATCCCATTGTACTGGGTGTTTTGTTGTCATAAATGACAGACTTGTTTCTTTCACAGTATCTGGTGCACCATGAGGAATCGCTACACCGCTCACAATACTTGTATTACCAAGTTCCTCCCTTTGAAAAATCGTTTCTTCAAACCCATGCTCGACTAAACCCAATCGCTCATATTGTTCAATCAAATAATTCAGGATCTCCTTTTTCTCATTAAACGCCATGTTCAAAAAAATCAGATCTTCATGAATAAATGATGCTAGAGAAACAGTCGTATTCTTTTTAGAATACGTCATCGTTTTTTCATGTTCACTCATAGTCGATAAATAAGCGGCGATCATCGCTACTTCATCTGCTGTTGGTAGCGCTGATACATGCAGTACTGGAATCTGACTTATTTCAAGCGGCACTGCTGCAATGATCAAATCGATATCATCAACTGGATTTTCCTTGATCTGCTTTTCTGTTGCGATCTCTATTACGACACTTGCGGGCAAATTTTGTTTGATACGATTGAAGATCAATTCTGAGGTTGCCAATCCATTCCCGCAAACAATCAAAACATGTTTTGTCAATTGGATCTTCTCAAATGCAAGCTGAAAATGAATCGTCAAAAATGATACTTCATCTTCATTCAAAAATAATCCATAATGCTTTTCAAAAACGGCAGAAGCAAATTGTGTCAATGTAAACATAGTCGTATATTGTCTTTTTATATTTTCTTTCAAAGGATTGCGGACATAAATATCATTTTTTAGCCGATGAACCATAGGGATAATGTGCGAAATCAATGAGTGATACAATTGTTCATCCTCATCGACTCGGACATTCAACAAATGTGTCATTTCGTCGATCAAAGCAATGGTTATCATATGAAGCTTTTGATCGATCGGCAGATCGGCAACACCCGGAACGACCCCATGTGCAAATAACAGTGAACATAAGTATTGAATATCATGTTTGAAAAAAACACAGTTCAGCTCTTGACTCATATCTTCTGAAAATGCCAAAGCAATCATATAAAGCTGCATCTTTTTTAAATCTTTAAAGACAAATTCATTTTGCTCTTCAACATGATGTCCTAGATTCAAACGAGTCAACAAAATGCATAAAGAAAGTCTAAGTGAGTAAACAAAATAGTCATTTAATACTTTCCCAGTATGAATCATTAGTTTTTCAATGAATAAATTGACTTGATAAACAATTTGTGGATCTAGAATCTCTGAAAAATAGGTAAGGTTATCTCGTTGATCATGTTCGGCTTGTGGATGATACTTTTTGCTATAGCCGATCAGATATTTTTTAAATACCTTTTGAATCATTGTTTCTTTTTCCTGAGCAGTTTGTTTAGATCCAGTCTTCACAGTTAGACCATTTTTCTTTAGATAGGTGAAGACCTCATCCATATCCTTCTTGATTGACTGCTTACTGATCAAGAACTGCTCGGCATAGTCCTCGTATGTCCCTCTTTTTTCGTAAATCAATAGATCAGCCAATATGATTAATTGGCGATATGCAGGTGTAAATGCTTCATTTTCTAAAACTACCATCGTCTCGTTTGACAATACCGCTTTTAAATGTTCTTTCTGTGCATGACTCCCAATCAAATAGATTCCTTTTCTTGGTACCCGGTCGATCGTTAGTTTCGTTTTTTCCAAGTATTTCTGAATATTCTTTAAATCTGAATAAATCGTTTTGTTTGATACTGATAACTGATTTCCGAAAAACGTAGTTGCTTGATACTCATTTTGTAAAAGCAAAAGATCAAGTAATTGGTTCTCTCGTTTTGTTAATTTCATCATCACACCTCCGGAAAGCGCTTTCCACATTTAAAGTATATAGGCATTTACGCCGCTAGTAAATTACCTTTCGCTTCCACATTAATGTGGAAATCTGTATCATTGATTAAACTATTCAATAAGAAACAAAAAGAATGCAGGATAAAAGAAAAAACACTTTTATCCGCATTCTATTTTTAGACCACTGTAAAAAAATAAGCAATTATTTTCCTTACCTGTGTACACTGATCAGTTACTCTTCAAATATTTCTTTTGCTAGTGAAAATGCTGACCAAGCTTTTGGCCAACCGGTATAAAAAGCTAAATGAGTGATCAACTCTACGATTTCTTTTTTGGTTACACCGTTTTGCTTGGCAATTTTCATATGTGCTTCTAGCTGAGGTGCGCCTTGAGTGAGTAGGCTAGCACAAGTGATCAAGCTTCGATCACGGGCAGATAGTTTCTCTTCTCGAGACCAAACTTCGCCAAATAATATATCATCATTCAGCTCGGCAAATTTTGGTGCAAATTCTCCTAACTGATCACGTCCTGCTGTTTGTTTTTTCATTTTCCCTCTCCTTTAGTGGTTCGTGTTTAACGTATTATAAAGCTCATCCGTTACCGGTTCCAACCATTCAGGTGTTCCTGCTGTGATGGCAAGATGCGAAAACCAGCTGTCTTTTGCTGCACCATGCCAATGTTTTATGCCATCGTGGGTGACGATCACATCACCAGCAGTCAAGAATACCGCCTCTTTTCCCTCTTCTTGATACCAGCCTTCGCCGCCGGTAATTAAAAGAATTTGATACCCATCGTGATGGATATGCCAGTGATTACGGCAGCCTGGTTCAAAAGTCACATTTCCGACGCCAACAGAAACTGCCGGATCAGCCACTAACGTTTTCAGATAGCTTTGACCAACAAAGTAATCTGCATACGCATCATTTTTTTCGCCAGATGAAAAAATCACACCATCTTTTACTTCTCTATATTTTGCCATCTTTGATTCCTCCTATTGATGTCCGACAATGACATGGGGAACATAAGGTTCTTCTAAAAATCGAATATCTTCTTCTGTCAACCTTAATTCTAAAGCTGGAAGAGCCTTCGTTAAGTGACTTTCTTTTGTTGCCCCAATGATCGGAGCAACCACCTGTTCTTTTTGAAGGAGCCAGGCCAATGCAACTTGTACTCGTTCAACATTATATTTCTCTGCGATTTCTTTTACACGTTCAACGATGATTCGGTCTTGCTCTGCTGTTTTATCATATTTTGATTGAGCCATTTTATCTGTTTCAAAGCGTTTGGTTTGGGCGCTCCAATCACGAGTCAAACGACCAGAAGCTAGCGGACTATAAGGTGTCACCGCGATTTTTTGATCTTGACATAATGGCAGCATTTCCCGTTCTTCTTCCCGATAGAGAAGGTTCAAATGATTTTGCATCGAAACAAACTTTGTCCAGCCGTTTTTCTCTGCAACTGCTTGTGCTTTGGCAAACTGCCAGGCGAACATTGCTGATGCACCGATATAGCGGACTTTCCCTGATTTTACGACATCATGTAATGCTTCCATAGTTTCTTCGATCGGCGTATTGTAGTCCCAGCGATGAATGATATATAAATCGACATAATCCATATTTAAACGTTTTAAACTTTGATCGATTTGATGAAAGATTTCTTTTCTTGAGAGCCCGCCACTATTCGGAACATTCTTTTTCATCGTTGTAAATAATTTTGTTGCAACCACGATTTCATCACGGTTAGCATATTCGTTCAGTGCTTTACCCAAAATTTCTTCACTTGCACCATAAGAATAAACATTTGCAGTATCAAAAAAATTGATGCCTAGATTAAGAGCTTTCTTGATAACAACTTTGCTCTCCTTCTCTTCTAACACCCACTCGTGAAAACCACTTGCTGGATCACCAAATCCCATTGCTCCTAAGCAAAGACGCGAAACCTCCATACCAGTGTTGCCAAATTTTACGTATTCCATTATGATTCCCCCTACTTGATAAGTTGCACTTTTTATTACTAAAGTTAGTCTACCTCTTAAAGTGCACTCTAAGTCAAGCTGTTTGGCGAAAAATATTTTCTATTAAAATAAGTGACAGAAAAAAATACAAGTTAGTACAACCATTTTTATTGGTATAAACTAGTTTTTACTTTATTATCTTTACCGAAGCTGAATCATCAGTCTGCCAGAAACCTCATTTCTTCATGTCGTTAGAAAGTCTCTATTCCATTTTTTTATTAGAATTGCTTTAACTTCTTTCTTTTTTGGTGATTCATCTGCACTGATCACTAATCTATTTTTTCACTGGTAAACAAAACATTTAATTTCTTTTGGTGACTGATTTGATCCAAACCTTCAGGATCAATTACTTTTCCTAATCGTGTGTAAGCATAATTCGTTTCAAGATCTTCATAAAATAGTACAAGACAATCCTTGCCAAACAACATAACATCACCTTTACTTATTTTCCCAGGAGATTGTGCTTCTGTTGGAAGCGGCTTTGGTAAATAATAATATTTTTCATTGTTGTGGAGATCATCCATCATGATTTCAAGCGGGAACATACGCTGTAATGTTTTAGCTGATGCGTTATCACACCATTCAATATAAAAATCAATTTGATCGATCGTAACTTTGTTAATAGTTATCTTCTCTTCCTCACTCTCTGTTGGGTAGTTTTTCACCATACTTGTATCTAAGCGCTCTTCGCTAAACGATGGATCATTTCTCAGAACATTTTTACAACCGAATAAGAGTAGTAATGAAAATGAAAACATCATCTTAACACCAATTTTATTCATCATTTTCATCGATCATACGCACGATTTTCGCTGGGCTTCCTACAACAACTGCGTTCTTAGGAACATCTCTAGTGACAGTAGCATCTGCTGCGACAATGGCATTTTCTCCTATTGTCACTCCTGGTAAGATCGAGACATTTGCACAGATCCACGCATTTCTTTTGATTACAATCGGTGCTACCGCAACTCCTCTTCTATTTTGGGGATCAGTCAAATGATTGACCGTAATCAGCCGACTGTCTGGACCAATCAGCACATTGTCTTCTAATGTGATTCCTCCAAGATCCACAAAGGTTACATTCTTATTGATAAAGATATCTTTCCCAAAAATGATATGTCTGCCAAAATCAGTGTAAAAAGGCTGAGAAACAGTCACCGACGCGTCAATTGAATGACCAGTGATCTTTTCAAGATACTTCAGCATCTCGCTATTTTTACGATACTGTGTATTCAAATCCATTATTAATCGTTCGTTATTTTCTTTGATCATATGGACTTCTTTGAATAATGGTGAATCTGGTAAAATCTCTTTGCCCAGCAATCTTTTTTCTAAACTAATCACTTCCATCTTTTATTCCTCGCTCTCTATTTTATTACTAGCTTCATTTTACAAAATCATGTTATGATTAACTAATACTTATAAGTGATAGCTAGACATAATTTTTAATTATAGGAGGATCTAATGGATCTACGCGTATTGAATTACTTTTTAACTGTTGCGAGAGAAAAAACGATCAGCAAAGCTGCTGAAGTTCTTCATATTTCACAGCCTGCTTTATCTAAACAATTGAAAGAGTTGGAAGAAGAATTAGGTGTAAGACTGTTTACCCGAGGGAGTCGATCGATCACTCTGACCGAGGAAGGCGTCTATTTGGCAAATCGAGGAAAAGAAATACTTCAATTGGTAGAAACAACCACTACGAATTTAAGTAACCATGAGGTGATCAGCGGTAAAATCATTATTGGCGGTGGAGAAACACAGGCTTTTTCTTATATTGCTATGTTGATCAATGAATTACAGCAAAAACATCCTGATGTTCGTATCGAACTTTATAGTGGAAATGCGGATGATGTATTAGAGAAAATCGATAAAGGGATTCTTGATTTTGCGCTGGTCATCGATCCTGTAGAAAAGCAAAAATATGAATACATTCGTTTGCCTCTATCTGATCATTGGGGGATTTTGATCAATAATAGTCATGAATTAGCTAAGAAAAAAACGATATCACCAACAGACTTGCATAAACTTCCCTTATTGATTTCCAATCAATCGTTTGTCGATAATCAATTAGCCGAGTGGTTAGGAGAAAATATTGAACATTTTAATATTATTGGAACATACAACTTACTTTATAATGCTTCTTTATTAGTTAAGGAAGGAACGGTCAGTATACTTTGTATTGATGGTATCATAAACACAGCAACTACTGATTTGACCTTCATCCCCTGTTCACCTCCATTAACAGCGACCATCAATATCGTCTGGAAAAAAGGACACGTTTTCTCAAATGCTTCAAAAGAATTTTTACGTTTACTACACGATCTAGCATAAAAAAGCAGCGGCTTTCATAAAACAGCCGCTGCTTTTCTATTTAAATCGATCTTTGATGCCACTAGAAAGGTCTTTAAATTGCTTTCCTACTTCCTTTCCTTTGTTTTTATATTCTTCACCAATTCCTTTTCCTTCCTCAGCGTATTTCTCACCTAAAGCTTTTCCTTGTTTTTTAGTTTGTTGAAATGTTTCTTTTAGTTGGTCGATTTCTTCTTTAAATGACATGATTACTTCCTCCTATTATTTATGATTTAAGCTCTAAAGAATGGATTTCATGTTTCCTTTTTTGGATACCTTTAAAAGTTCAGTCGCATGATCATCCTATATTTACAGATATTATACATCTGCAGATATATATTGTCTATAGATAGAACAAAAAAGATGGATCACCTTATTAGGAGATCCATCTTTTGATTGCTATTTCTTCGGTTCACACTCGTCCATTGTCGCTGTGGATAGACAACCAATAAACAATGATAAATCAATATTTAAATTAGAAAAACTAGCATTTTGATAACCAAATCTCTTTAGCATGAACAATTAGTTTATCGCTCACGACATAATTTTTCCTTCTTCTAAAATAAATACTTCTACTCACTGTTTTCTACGTATACTGTAAAAAACTTAACTTTTATTAAAGCGAATTCGATCTGTTTCTGCTGGTATCTGATTATGGACTGATTCCCAGACACCATTTCGATATACTTCATATTCTTCAAATAAAAAGGGCAGACCATTTGACTGTGCGATATCGACGCTATCCATCAATTGAAAATGTAAATGCGGGGAGGTAGAATTCCCTGAATGTCCAACATTTCCCAGTCTCTCTCCTTTTCTGATCCGATCACCAACGGCTCCTTTTATCGAATTCGTTTGTAAATGGACAAATGCCATATAGACATTATTTTGACACTTTATAACAAGGTAGTTCCTAGCAATTTGACTGAAGTCGTCTTTATATTCATTAAAGAAGTGAGCATTTTTTATAGCAATTGCCGAATCTACTACCCAATGCACAACAGCACGTTCTGGAACACCATCTCTAACTGTTACGATTTCACCATCACAAGGCGCAAAAATTGGTTTCCCCCAGCAATAGCATTTATCTAACGTTACTCCAAAGAAAAAGTACTTAGCAAAACTAGTGTTGTAAAACGGCTTTCTCTTATTTTCCCAATCAACCTGTACAAAATCAAACGCAAATCTTAACCCCATTCGATCCGTACCATGGCTAGGAATTCTCTTTACTGGTGTGATAGGAGCATGCCATTCGCCTCTAAGAGGAAATTCGATAATAATTGGTTGACACTGGTCTTTATTCATCACTGTTTCCTCCTTTCAAAAAGATCTTCTCAAACCGCTTTTGAGGCTAGATAATCCTATATTTTTTTGAAGTGTACCTTTTTTTCTTTCATTGAAATTTTACCTACCTCATAGCCGTAGTTCTTCGCTTCTTTTTTATACGTCAGGAAAGAATGATCAATTGGAAACCCTAAAATAGTTTCTATTTCTTGAAAGTTCAAATAAATATCTTCATTTCCATTTAATACTAACGCTTTCCATAAATTTTCATATTTACTCATTGTTCATTTCCTCATTTCCATTTTTTACTTTTGGACTTAATAAGGCTGTTTTCTAGTGCTTTTACATTACAACAACTAAAATGCTGGAATTCACTTCTAATTTTCGATAACTAATCAATACATGCGTTTTTATTGTAGCTATTCACAGTCCATATAAATCTCTTTTTAGAGAGGTTTGAAGCAAGTTTCTGGAATTCGTTTACGGTTCACCATGGAGAGGTTTGTCAAATTATTTTGGTTCATTAGAAATAGTATTTTAATGTTTCCAGAAAATTCAACTCTTTCTAACTAAAAAAAGTCATTACAAAAGCCAGTAACACAATTAGTATAGGTATCATTCCGGAAAAAATAAATTCTTCATTAGGGCTTGCTGTCACTTTGTTTCTTGTTCGTTTTGATACTAATATAAAAATGATGCAACCAATCACTGTTCCCAAACTATTTGCAAGTAGGTCGTCAATATCTGTAGCTCTGCTAACGGTAAATAATTGACTGATCTCGATCACTAATGAAATGCTTATACCAATTAAAAAAGCATATTTTATTTTTCCATACACCCTACTAATTATCGGACACAAAAAGCCTATTGGTATAAAACAAGCGATGTTAAACAGAAAGCCTAAACTTATGCCTTCTCTAAATGGGATCAGATTGATGTTCGGATTGAATACTTGCTTTTTAAAGCCGTTAATCCTATATAACTCACTTAAAGTTGGTATACCGAAAACGTTCAAAAATGTCACACTCATATAATAAAATAGTAGCAAGGAGGCGACCACTATTCTTGAAGACTGTTTATTTTTTCTTGTAAGACACAATAAGAAACTAAACACGGCAAATGCGCCTAACCCATAGATTGGTTTCAAAGTTAAAATAGCTACTATTGATTCCCAAAGTCCAAGTTGTTGCTCCATACTTATGCCTCCTTCCTTTAAAACTTATAACTTTTTACATGACAGTTTACACATCCATTGTCGCAGCAATTTTTTTCAATGTATCGATACGTTGGGCTAATTCGACTGTATTCATTTTAGCCTTCTCCAAAGAGAGAATCAGCTTATCACAGACGGAGATGATGTCCTCTGACGGTTCAGGGGTATTCAAAATAGCTTTTATATCATGTTCTTCTTTGCGATCGACAAAATGAAGTAAGCGTAAAATGGATTCTAATGAATATTTTGCTGAACGTAATATACGAATGATTTTTAATCGCTTCAGATCATCTGCTGCATAAATGCGATAGCCATTTTGACTTCTCTTTAACGATAACAAGCCATTCAGCTCCCAGTTTCTTAACGCATCTGTCGTCACGCCTAAGTAATCCGCTGCTTCACTACGCTTTAAAGAAATGTCTTCCTCTTCGATCTTTCCATTGATCATATCTTCAACGATATGAATCGCTTCATTCGCCTCATCGATCTCTTGATCGATAGCCAATACATAATCGTTGAGCAGTGCTGTTGCTGCAGCAAATTCATATTTTGCCAAAGCTTTGATCAGCTCTCTCATCATTGCTCTTAATCCAGATTGGAGCACCTCGACCTGGAAAGCAACTTTTGCAGTTTTTATCAATTCAACATGATACTCATTGTATATTCTATAGCCATTTTTAGCTCTTTGAGGCTTAGGAATCAGTTCCCACTCTTCATAGCGTCGAATCGTGTTAGGATGAAAACCAACTATTTTTGCTACTTCAGAAGTTTTATACGTGTCCATCCGTTTCTCCCCCATCATTCAAAATAAAAAGCGTTAGTTCATGAAGTGCTCTAGAACAGCTTGTATACAGAAGATTGCTTTTTGCCGATAATTGTTCCTTCCTGATATCTGTCAGGATCACTTGGTCGAACTCTAAGCCCTTAGCATATTGAGGCGTCGTGATAATGATACCTTCAGTCATAGCTGAGGACTGCTTCCCAAAACGAGTGATCTCATAAGAAGAGAGCTTTTTTTTAATTTTAGCAACTTCATCCCAAGTTTGACAAATGATGCCGCAGGTTTTATGAGCTGACGTTTCAAATCTTTCTACTATTTTGATTAGCTTTTCTTGTTTTTCCTTTTGGTGATCAACATACATAAGTTCAACTTCTTTATTGTGACGTTCAATCGGAGTGAGTGCATTATTTGTCGTAAATCGTTTAGCAAATTTAATTATTTCATAGCTGGAACGATAACTGGTATTGAATGTGACTACACGGTTGTTTGGAACAACGGTTTGTAGTCGCTCTAAAAAATTCATTTCGGTTGTCAGTAAATCTTGATTGACATCTCCGCAAATTGTTTTTTGGCAAGGAAACAAACGATCCAGCACATAAAAGTGCAGCAGCGAATAATCTTGCATTTCGTCAATAACAATATGTTTGATTTGACGATTGGGAAGAATTCCCTCAATGTTCATTTTGAAATAGAGATATGGAAATAGATCAGCATAATCAATCTTATTTTTGTTTTGATTAAAGGGAATCTTTTCTAACATCAAGAAGTTCACGTACTCATTCAAGCTAGTTGTTATTTGCAACCTGTTTCGCAACTCTTTTTCTATTGCTTCGCGTATATGATTTTGTTCATTTTCAGGCGCGATCTTACTTAATTGCCGTGCTAATTGCTTAGCTCTATCGAACAATGCGCTTTCCGTAAGAGTATTATTTACTTTTTCCAATTCTTTTTTTGAAAATGTGTACTGATGATCAACGATGATATCTTCAGAAAACAATCTATTATTTAGCTGTTGGATATGGTTTTTCAAGGACAAAAAGAATTTCTCTGACCTTTTATACAAGTAGGTTTCAGCCTCTTTTGACTTTGGCTTTTCTACGATTCGATCTATTTCACCTTGTCTGTCAGTTACTGTTAGCTTTTCTTCAATCATTGGTTGGACAAGTTGCGTGATTTCAAGCTGATTTAGCTCATCTTCTCCTAATTCAGGCAAAACAGTTGAAATGTAACTCGAGAAAACATCATTTGGTGATAGAATCAAAATATCTGAAGCCTGCAGCTCTTCTCTTTTTTGATAAAGTAAATAAGCAATTCGATGGAGGGCGATAGATGTTTTTCCAGAACCAGCCACACCTTGGATAATCAAGTTCTTGGCTTTTACATCTCTGATTACTTCGTTTTGTTCTTTTTGAATCGTGTGAATAATGGTCTTCATTTCATTTGAAGTATTTTTACTCAGCTCATTCATCAAAAAGTCATCATTCACTGTATCATCTGTATCGACAACAAATTTAAGCTCGCCCTTTTCAATTTCAAACTGCCGTTTACCTTTTAAATATCCATAAAATCTCTTTCCTAATGACTCGTAGTAAGCAGAACCTAAGCTAAAATCATAATACAATGAGGAAATCGGTGCACGCCAATCATAGATCAGCTGTTGTCCTAGATCATCCGCAAATCCATACCTACCAATGTAAAAATTCTCTACGTCTTCGTCATCTTCAAACTGAAACTTAATTCTTGAAAAGTAAGGTGTTTCTTTTAAATATGCCAGCTTTTTTCTGATGTTCGTTTCAAAGTTATTACGCTTATCAATAAAACTTAAGTTTTGCTGGTGATTGTAAACCTCATACTTGTCCAATTCATTTTTATACTCAACTGTATATTTTTTGATATCTTTATAAGCTTGTTCATTGGCAATTACAGTCCCATCGATTTGTTCAATTTTCTTTTCAATTTTTTTTATGACTTCTTTTAGACGTTCATTTTCTTTAGTATTTGACATGATAACTTCCCCTTTCTCAATGATCTTATCAAGAAAGGGTACATTGGTGTTATAGTGTAGGGTTTCGAAAACTAAAAATGGATAGATTGTTCTTTTCTAATTTTCTATAAAAGTGATTCGCTCATTTTCAATCAGTAATCATACGTATCAATTTCACTGACAGCTTTTTCAAAGTCTGATTGATGCGGTAGAACTTTTTTTTCTTTTGGTGGGAATGTTTTGTCAAAATCATCTAAGATGGATTCATCTGGATACATCGCTTCTGAAAAATGAACGCTACCGCTTATGCCATCTAATGCACCTTCAAATAGAGGCAATGCCATTACGCCAGTATAAAATTTACCATCAGGCATCGATATATTATATTTCTTTGTCCCTACAAATCCATATGGATGGTAATGATACGTAAAGCCGCCAAGAATAATGGCATTAAAGCCTAGTCTTTTCGCTTCAGCAAGTGAGTGCTCAATCAACATCCGACCGAATCCCTGTCGATGATATTCTGGTGAAATACTCACTGGCCCGAAAGTTATGATCGGATGCTCGATCCCCTCCTTATCGATCACTTTCGCTTTTGTGTAGAAAATACTACCGATGATCTGATTGTCTAATTCAATAACGAAGGACAATTCGGGGATAAAGTCAGGATGTTTTCTGATGTTGTGAACCAGTAGATGTTCGACTGCTCCTGGAAAATATAAATTCCAAAATGCTTCTCGTGTGATTTCTTCTACGATTCTATAATCTTTTTCGTCTTCATGTCTAATCGTAATAGTCATATTTTCCTCCTAGTAATAGTTCTTTTATTTTTTTTAATATAATCTGTCTTAACAATCCGGCCATCTAAATGAGTATCATTAAGATATTGAATATGAATCTTCCTGACTAAATTTCAACTATTTTTCTTACTGTATTTGCTGTTCTAACTGTGATCTTGTCACTTACTTTAGAATGGGCAGTTTTTGACCACCAATTTGTCTTTTGATAATCCTTACGCTTAAAAGACCAGAAGATAGCATTTTTATAATTGTATACTTTCTCATACTCATCTTTAGGACTCCCAATCTCACTATAAAACTCGTCATACGATAATTTAGGAAACATAAAAATTAAATTATCATATAGTTCTTTGTTATTTCCCCCCCACCATGCAGGAGCCTTAGCTAATATATCTTCCAGTTCTTTCTGGGAAATAACAAAAACTGGTATGTCCAGTTTGAACTTATTTTTTATCGTCGTTTTTATTGTATCTGCAAGAATATCTATAGTGTCTGTATCACTGGAAAAAACAACATTCCCACTGTTGAGATGTGTAGAAACTGCTGAATATCCCAGTTCTGTAAAACTTACTTTTAACTCAGACATAGCTATCTTATTCTTGCCGCTTATGTTGATACCTCTTAATAGTGCAATATATCTTTCCATATAGCAATTCCACCTCTATAAATTTTGGTTTAGTAAATTGTAGCAGAATCAAAAGTAAAAAAGTACGATTGAATAATTATAGACGCATATTCAATGTTGTTTTTCAAATTTAATTTTGTTTACAGGCTTAGACGATAGTATAAAACTATCGTCTAAGTCTACAAAAATCCTATGATTCCAAAAAGACTACTTCTACCAGCTTAACAAATAGACCGTAGTCTATCCGTTTTTCAGCTTATTGATCAGATACCTGTGATGCTCACCAGACATGCTCCTTTCAATTTTTAGATGGTTCGATTATTTTCGAGATAAGTAGAATAAATAAGAGTAGCTATTTTAATCATGCTTTCGCACAAAGTTTATCTAAACTATTCTCAACATATGAAGAATTAGCTATAAACAACTATCCTTATTCCCATCTAAAATAGCGCACAGCAATAAAAATTCCAATAATGGAAATAGCTGTTAATAGTAAAACCATATAAAGTATCCCATTTTCTTCTCGAAACGTAACAGCCTTTAATAACTTGATGCCTTGCGTCAATGGCATAATATCCGCTATTTTCTGTAGTCCTTTTGGCATGATTTCATAAGGAACTGTCGCTCCTGATAAAAAGAACATTGGAAAGAAGATTGCTGAATTTATCGCGCCCGTTGCTTTTTCACTAGGAGATAAACTGGCAACGATCAAACCAATGGCATGAATGGAAATCATCACTAAAAGATAAGCGAGGATAAAGTAAGCCCAGTTGCCAACATAAGAAAATTGAAAGAAAGCAGCTAATACGCCTAATAATAAAAGCATCGATACAATGCTGATCGTAAAGCAAAAAAGTAGATGAGCCAAAAGTAATTGGATCGGACTAATTGGTGTAACCTGATATCTTTTCAAGATTTTTCGTTCACGGTAAGAAGATAATGCCAGAGGAAGACCCATCACACCTGCTGAACAAATTCCTACAGTCGAAACTGATACAAAAGCTGTATTCAGCGAATCATTACTAGAATCCATAAATCCCATAAGAGAAACAATGCCAAGCGGAACAAAAATACCAAAAATAATGGAAGACATTTCTCTTATCGACAGTTTTGCTTCTGATTTATAAAGTAACCAAAATGTCTTCATCTTAATATTCCTCCCCGATAAGTGTTAGAAAAGCTTCTTCAAGTGTGTCTTTTTTACTTTCTAATATTATTTCTGCTACTGTACCGCTTGCCACTTCTTTGCCCTCTTTTAGGACTAAAATACGATCACATAAGGTTTCTACTTCATCCATATAATGTGAAGTCAGAAAAATAGTCACACCTTTTTCTTTAAGCATCAGCAAGTACCGCCAAACGTCTCTTCTTGCTTTGGGATCAAGTCCTGTTGTCAACTCGTCTAAAAATATGATCTCCGGATTTCCCATGATCGCTAGTAGGATACATAGCTTTTGCTTTTCTCCGCCTGATAATGTAGCCAAAAACGAATTCAACTTTGCTGAAAGACCAAATTCATCCAGTGTTTTCATCCAGTCAATCGGCTTTTTGTACAAGGAATGAGTAATTTCACAGATTTCTTTGACCTTCAACTGATTTTGAAAAGCTGCTTCTTGAAACTGGACACCCACATATTGAAAAAGCTTCTTTCGCTCTTTTCTTGGGTCTTTGCCTAACAAGGTGATACTTGCGGAATCATATTTTTGCGTACCTAAGAGGCAATCGATCGTCGTTGATTTCCCTGCCCCATTATGACCGAGCAATCCAAATATCGTCCCTTTCTCTACAGTAAAACTCAATTTATCAACTGCACGTTTTTCTCCAAATGTTTTTACTAGATCTTTCACTTCAATTGCTTTGTTTTTTTGATCGATCATCTTTTCCCTCCAATCATTTTCTAGATTCATTCTAGCCAAAAATGATTGGAAGGTGGTCTAGTGGAGGGTTTTCAATAATGGAAAATTTCAAAACAAATACCATCTGGACTTTCAAAAAATAATGCGTAATAATCTGGTGCGATCCGCTCTTTATATTCCTTAGGCTTGCCATGAAGAATTTTTACACCCAGCGCTTGAATTTTTGGAAAAATTTCATCTACTTCTTGCTTACTCCCTGCTTTAAAAGCAATATGCTGAATAGAACCGGGTTTCCTTGAATCAACTTTCTCTTTAGTAAATGTTCTTTTGGGCGAAGAAATACCGAAATCAAATGCATCACTTAAATATTCGATCACTTCCATATCTGCGTGCTCTAAATAACCAGAGTATTTCTTTTGTATATCGAAACCTAAGAGTGCAAATAGTTGATCATAAAATGGCTCAGCTTTTTTTACGTCCTCTACTGTGATCTGTATATGATGGATATTGTAAGTCATAGCGTCTCCTACTTCTTATTACTAAAAGTTATTTTGTATTTTCTATTATAAAAGGCGGGTGTTGTATCGCTTTATTTGCTAAATCAACTAAACGATTTTGATCATCATCTGCTGCGATTCGATTTGACTTTAAGGTTCCGCAGCTTCTACAACGATGAATTATTGCCCACTCACCATCTTTTTTTGACCAAATACTGATTGCATCCATTTTTCCCTTGCATAATGAAGCACGATCGCCAGGTAAATTATCTGCATGGATACTTGTTAAACAATAAGGACAATGATTTCGGTGATTACTTCCAGCGTATTCTGGATTTACTAGTCTTCCACATTCTTTACAAATAAAACTTTCTAAGCAAGCATTGACTTGATAGATACTTTTTAATTCTTTGACTAATTTACTAATGCCTTTTTCTGTCTGCGTTTTTTCTTTTAAATAGGCAGTTTTGTTGCTGGTATATTTTGCTTCTGCGTGTAACTTCAAGTAGCTTTCCCATCTTTCAAGAGATAGGTCACCGGCTTGTAGCGCTATTTTAATGGCACAGTTTTGTTCACTTTGATGCTGACAATCTCTAAATTTACATTTTCCAAAGTAATGCTCTACATCAGAAAAACTTTGCCCCAGCCCTTCTGACGCATTCCATATGCCGACTTCCCGCATACCTGGTGTATCAATTATTTTGGCACCATTACTCAAAACAAATAATTGACGATGACTCGTTGTATGTCTACCTCTTCCATCTTTTTCACGAATTTCTTTGATCTTCATAACCTTTTTATCCATTAAACCATTGATCAATGTTGATTTGCCAACTCCTGAAGAACCTACTAAAACAATTGTTTTATCTGGTTTCAAATAACGATCAAGCTCCTTCAGTCCTACTTTTGTATGTGCACTAACAATATGAACGGTTGTTCCAATTGCGACTTGCTGTGCTGCTGAAATCAGATCAGCATGATTTTCATTGAGGTCACTTTTAGTCAAAATCACTACTGGTACTCCACCGGACTGCCATGCAAGAGTTAGATAACGTTCTAAACGGCGAATATTGAAATCTTGATTTACTGCTTGAAGAATAAAGATATAATCAAAATTCGTAGCGATTATTTGTTCTTTATTTTCAACATGGTCAGCTCGAGTTAAAGTAGAGCGTCGAGGCAATGTACGAAGAATTTGACTTTTATCTTCTCCTTGCCAATTTATCATTACATAATCACCAGTTGCTGGATAATCTACTTGTTCATTGAAGTAATGTCCTCGTTTAATATGGGCAAATCTTGTACCTTCCTCACTTATTATTTCAAATATATCTTTGTGAACAGCAGCTACTTGAGCTTTTATTTCAACTATCTGATTTACTATTTTTGTTGTATTCATACTTTTTCTCCTATTTTCGAAAGGGAAATCTTTTCATTGATACGAAAATCTATTTGATTTCATCGATTTGTAAATATTCCCATTTGTTCTTAAGAGATACCTGTCCAAAATAATCAGCCTTCTAAAAAATACAAAAAAAGACGATAGTCACCCTATCGTCTAAGATTACAATAATCCTATTTATTCGACAGATATCACTTCTACAAGCAAAACAAATAAACCTACGTTTATTTGTCTATTCAGCTTATTGATTAGATACCTGTTACACTCACCAAGCATACTCCATTCATTTTTAGATGGCTTAATTATTTTCAAGGTCAGTATAGCAAAATTGTTAAACTAAATCAACTTTCAATTTCGTATTTTGGAGCTTCTAAATCTGAACCATCAAAATGAAACTTTTTAAAGAAACAACGTTTCTTCTCTTATTTGGCAACTTATCTTGATTCATTTTTTTTTTAAAGATATTTTCTTCTCATAAGCTCGATTTCTTACTCAATTTGATTGTACAAAAAAAGTACCTTCTTTCGAAGATACTTTTATACTATACCAATAGTGAAACAAGCATGAATAAAAATGTTTATTAAAGAAGTTTGGATGTTTTTTAGCAACCAAAGACGGCTGATAACACTAAGCTTCCTATTTAAAATCCTATTTCTTCGGTTCGTCCTCGTCCATTTTCAGAACCGCCATGAAGGCTTCCTGAGGTACTTCCACCGAACCAATTTGTTTCATTCGTTTCTTCCCTTCTTTTTGTTTCTCTAATAATTTACGTTTACGAGAAACATCTCCACCATAACATTTCGCTAAGACATTTTTACGCAATGCTTTGATATCTGATCTAGCCACGATTTTTTGCCCGATCGCTGCTTGGATCGGCACTTCAAATTGTTGTCTTGGAATCAGTTTTCTTAATTTTTCTACGATAGCTTTGCCCCGTTCGTAAGCAAAGTCTCTATGCACGATAAAGCTTAAAGCATCGACTTTTTCGCTGTTTAATAAGATATCCATTTTCACAAGACGGCTCGTTCTATAACCAGACATTTCATAATCTAGTGAAGCATAGCCTTTTGTACTTGATTTTAGCTTATCAAAGAAATCAAAAACAATTTCCGATAGAGGTAATTCATACACTACATTTACACGATAATCATCTAAGTAATCCATGGTTACGAATTCTCCCCGTTTACGTTGAGACAATTCCATTACCGCACCAACATACTCATTCGGTACCATGATCTGTGCTTTAACAAAAGGTTCTTCTACAGAATCGATCGTTACTGGTTCAGGAAAATCAGCTGGATTATCAACAACGACTTGTGAGCCATCCGTTTTATTGACATGATAAATAACAGAAGGCGCTGTCGTGATAAGATCTAAATTAAATTCACGTTCCAAACGCTCTTGAATAACATCCATATGCAGCAATCCTAAAAATCCGCAACGGAAACCAAACCCTAAGGCTTGAGATGTTTCTGGTTCGAATTGTAATGCAGCATCGTTCAATTGAAGTTTTTCCAATGCTTCTCGTAAATCATTGTATCGAGAATTGTCAATTGGATATAGACCACAATAAACCATTGGATTCATTTTACGATATCCAGGCAAAGCTTCTTGTGCTGGATTCTCTGCTAATGTGACTGTATCCCCAACTTGAGTATCTTGTACTGTTTTGATGCTGGCCGTGATATAACCGACATCACCGACCATCAAATAGTCACGAGCAACCGCTTTTGGTGAGAAGACGCCGACTTCGGTTACATCAAATGTTTTACCATTGTTCATCATCTGAATCTTATCACCTGGTTTAACTACACCATCCATGACCCTAACATTCAATACGACACCACGGTAACTATCATAAACAGAGTCGAAAATCAATGCCTTCAACGGTGCATCTAAATCGCCAGCTGGTGCTGGCACATACTCTACGACCTGCTCTAAAATATCTTCAATACCGATCCCTGCTTTAGCACTAGCCAAAACTGCTTCACTAGCATCGATTCCGATCACATCTTCGATCTCAGTCCGAACACGTTCGGGATCTGCCGCTGGTAAATCGATTTTATTGATCACCGGTAAAATTTCTAAGTCGTTATCCAACGCTAAATAAACATTAGCTAATGTTTGAGCTTCGATCCCTTGGGCTGCATCAACAACTAAAACCGCACCTTCACAGGCAGCAAGACTACGAGATACTTCGTACGTAAAATCCACATGTCCTGGGGTGTCGATCAAGTGAAAAATATAAGTTTCGCCGTCTTTTGCAGTATATGTAAGCTCGACTGCATTCAGCTTGATCGTGATTCCCCGTTCTCTTTCAAGATCCATAGAATCCAACAATTGATCCTGCATCTCTCTTGATGTAACCGTATTTGTTTTTTCTAAAATACGGTCGGCAAGTGTCGACTTCCCGTGGTCAATATGGGCAATAATGGAAAAATTACGAATTTTTTCTTGTCTTTGTTTCATTTCATTTATATTCATTTATTGTCCTCATTTCTTTAATAAACAGCTAAATCAGTTTTGCTTTTTCAATACCTTCAGCAATGACTCTTAGCTCCGATCATTTTCAATCAGCACTTACCATTATAACAAGGTTTCACCTAGAATTAAAGAACTTTCCCATGAATCAAACGACTTATACTAGAATCAATCTACTCGTATTCGTCAAAATGGTCTGTCACGTAGATGGACTGTTGGTTTTCCAATAAAAAAAAGCCTCTTTGCTGCACTTCTAAACTTAACAACTCTTCTTCTTTCAGCTTTGAGAAACAGCCTCGCAGTACTCTCCCAAGAAGTCCATGAGCCATGATGATCACATGTTCTTCCTCAGCATTTTCCAAATCAGCTAACCATTCATTACAACGACTTTCTACATCAGAGAGAGTTTCGCCATTTGGTCCTTTAAAGTACCAATTAAAAGTATTTGACTCAAGCTCTGGCTGTTGTGCTTGAATCTGTTCTCTATTTTTCCCATTCCACTCACCGATATCAACTTCCTTCAAACGCTCGTCAGTCATTATAGTCAATTCTTTGCGATCTAATATTTGCTGTATTAGCTTTGAACTTTGAATAGCTCTTCCCAACGGACTTGATAGAAAAAGAATCTGTTGGTCTTGAACATCTGCCAACTTTCGTTTAAGTAAAAAAGCATTGGCCTGAACTTGCTGTACGCCCGCTTCCGTCAATGGAGAATCTAAAATCCCCTGATAGATCCCTTTTTTATTGAATTCCGTTTCACCATGCCGTAATAAATAAAGCTTCTTTTTCATTACATCATCTCCTCTCATCAAAGAGTAACATACTTTTAAGCCAATCGATTGCCTCTTAATTCTTTTTTAATAAGCAAATACTCTGTATATTCCATTTTTTTTGATATACTGAGGATAGAAAATTAATTGGAGATGGAAAAATGGACCAAAAAGAGTTCAGAGAAAATTTAGAGTTAAAAGTTGTTGATGAAAAATATGTTGATCAGTTCAATGAGCTATTGAGCTATGTTTTCCAATTTACGGAAGCAGATTTAGAAGAAAGCGGTTATGAAAGTAAAAAAGAATTGATTAAATCCAAACAGCCAATTTTGGAACAATCAAAAGTTTTTGGCTGGTTTCACGAAGATAAGTTGATTTCTCAAATCGCTATTTATCCCTGTGAAGTCAACATCCATGGTACCTTGTTCAAAATGGGCGGAGTCACTGGTGTCGGTACCTATCCTGAGTACGCTAATCATGGATTGATGCAGGATCTGATCCATCTAGCCCTTAAAAACATGCGGCAGGATAAACAATGGATCTCCTATCTTTATCCATATAATATTCCTTACTATCGTAGAAAAGGCTGGGAAATCATGTCTGACAAGCTGTCATTTAAAATACGTGACACACAGCTGCCCAAACAAGTGGCTGTTCCTGGAATGGTAGAGCGGGTCAATGTAGATCATGAGGATGTTTTTTCGGTTTATGCAAAGTTTGCCCGTCAAAATCACGGAGCATTGATTCGCAGTGAATTCAACTGGGAAGAATACTGGCGCTTTGAAAATGAAGAGGAACGAACAGCCGCCGTGTATTATGGCGCAAATCAGGAGCCTTTAGGTGTCTTGTTTTATTGGGTCGCTGAAGAAGTATTTCACATCAAAGAAATGTTTTATATCAATCAGGAAGCCAGAAATGGCTTATGGAACTTTATCTCCGCTCATTTTTCAATGATCTATTGGGCTACTGGCGATATTTATAAAAATGAGCCCCTCGCTTTTTTACTTGAGGATAGTCAAATCAAAGAGACGATCGAACCTTACTACATGGCGCGAATCGTTGATGTCAAAGAAATGCTTCAAGCTTATCCTTATTCAAGTACTGCAAAGCCGTTTCACTTCGTAGTCAGTGATCCGGTGGCTGAATGGAACAATGGCATTTTCAGTTTGATGTGGGATGAAGAAGATCAAGTCACTATTTCCGATGAACCCTTAGGACAGCCTGTAACGATCGATATTCAAACATTGACTTGTCTTTTGATGAATTATCGCAGACCAACCTATCTTCACAGAATCGAGCGTCTGATCACTGATAAAGAAACATTGCATTCATTAGAACGGATCATTCCTGATCAGGAAGCTTATTTTAGCGATTATTTTTGAGTCACTTTTTTAACGAGTAGCTATAAACAATTATTGGAGGAACTTATAAGATGAAAATTTACTTTGCTGGTCCCATGTTTGCTAAAGCAGACTTACTTTATAATGACTATTTGGTCAAGAACATCCGTGCTCTAGATGATAAAATAGAGGTCTATCTGCCTCAGGAGAACGGTGCAATCAATGATAAAACTGCTTACGCTGACAGCAAAATGATTGCTCTCGCTGATACCGAACGAGTCCTTGAAAGTGATTTGTTGGTTGCAGTTCTAGATGGCGCTGTCATCGATCCTGGTGTCGCTTCTGAAATTGGTGTAGCCTATGCCAAAAATATTCCAATGGTTGGATTATATACAGATACACGGCAGCAAGGGGCAGATAATCAAAAAAAATTAGATGCTTTAAGTGACACCGCTGAAAATCAATTTCACTACTTGAATCTCTACACAGTAGGTTTATTAAAATTGAATGGAACAGTGGCAACTGATGAGCAGACGTTTCTATCCTTGATCGAAGAACATCTGAAAAAATAGAGCACATATAAATCGGGAGGTTTTTTTATGAAAATAGAATTTGAAGATCAACAAGAAAAGCGGTTGTTCTATTTTTTACTCGCATTTGGCTTCATTACTTTACTGGTAAATATCGTCAAAAGTTTTGTCGTTCAGCCTAAAGAACAATACCTACTATTGACTGTTGAAATGATTGCAGGGATCGCAGTGATTTTTGTTCCTTTTATTTTTACACGATTCACTGGGTTGATTTTCCCAAAAATGGTTCGGCTTTACTATTGGTTTTTTCTTTGGATCGCTGTGTTCCTTGGTACAGGGTTACGATTGATCATCATCGTGCCATTCTGGGATAAAATTCTACATGCAGTCAGCCCTATCTTATTGGTAGCTGTTGGTTATGCGATTATCGGCTATTGCTTGAGAGAAGCTGATTTTTCCAAGATCAGTCCTTGGCTTTTTATTGTAATGGGCTTTGCTTTTGCTGGTTTGTGTGGTGTTTTTTGGGAATTTTGGGAGTTTTTATGTGATTCTATCGGGAATATGAATTTGCAGCGGTATATGACTGAAGCTGGGCAACCATACATCGGTCGTGCTGCATTGATGGATACAATGGGTGACTTATTGACCAATACAATTGGTGCATTGCTTTTAACTTTTTATAGTTTTATCAAACGTAATGATCCTGATTATTTTAAAGCATATGCGTTTAGAAAAACAAAATAATGCTTCACGCTAAAAAAAGGAGTTATTATTGTGACATCGATTTACAAGAAAACAGGAATCCTTTCAAGTGAAAGAGTGGAGTTTTATGACGCGGCGGCATTAATAAAAAGACGGGATTCTTATCAAGTGAGATGATCGGCTCATATGATAGTAAAGATGATGGCGCTGCGGCGGCTACATTACTTCTATTGAACTTATAGAAAAAGAGAGCTTGAAACAAAACTAAAAACTAGTTTTGTTTCAAGCTCTCTTTTATTTGTGTGAACTAATTATTCTACTTCTAACTCTACAGAAATGTTCCCTTTTGTTGCTTTTGAATATGGGCATACTTGATGTGCTGTATTGACTAATTCAACGGCTGTCGCATGATCTACATCATCGATTTTGACAGATAAGACAACACCAACTTGGAAGCCAGTCTCTTCATCACTAAACAAAGAAACAGTTGCTTTTACTGTACTCTTAGAGTGGATGTTCTTTTGTCCCATCACAAGTTCTAAAGCACTGTTGAAACAAGAGCTATAGGCTGCAGCAAATAGTTGCTCAGGATTGGTCTTATTTTCTTTATGCGGACCGGGTGATGTTACTTCGTAGCTGAATGATTTATCAGGCGAGTATACTTCACCTTCTCTTCCACCCGTATTGATAATTGTTGTTGAATAAATTTTTTTCATATTCTCTTCCTCCAAATCATAGATGTTTTATTTACCTTTCATACAATTATATTGTACACAATATTTTTAGGGAAGTACATTATTTTGCTTCAAATAGTTTACTCGATTTTCAACAGCTTTCCTTTTGTTTCCATCGTGTATTCAAAATTAAAAGGGAGTGGCACATAAAAGTTCCAGTCCCTCATTTATCATATTTTATGATCGATCTGTGCAATTTGTCCACTTAGCTCATTGAGTTGTTTGATCAAAGAAAAATAGTCATTTTCTTCAACATTCAACTGTGTCAAACAGCTCTCTACTTTTTCGTAGATTTCCTGCTCTAATTCGACTGCCTTTTCAGAAAGAGAAATAATCACGATCCGTTCATCTTTAGCTAAACGATTGCGATGAATGTATCCACTTGCTTCCATTCTTTTCAGCATCGGCGTCAACGTTCCTGTATCCAGTGCCAGTTTTTCTCCTAGGTCAGTGATCCGTTGATCAGAGTGCTCCCATAAAACAAGTAAAACTAGATACTGCGGATAGGTCAAATGAAATGGTTTGAGTGCTTTTGCATACATTCGATTAAATTGCTTATTTACTGTTTGTAAGGAAAAACATAGCTGTTCATCCAAACGTCTGCTCTTTTTTTCCATATCATCCCTCTTTTGACTCTCGTGGTCTTTGGTGTTTGTCTGAGATCATTCTTGCATAATCATCAATTTGCTTTCTCTGATTTTCCAGTTTTTCTTTTTTATGATTTAAGTATTGTTTTTGTGACGGATCATCTGTTTTCGCTAGTTCTTGATCTATTTCTGTAATTTTACGATCTACTTCTGACTGCCACTGATGATTGAACTGATGCCACCATTCTGGATCTTTTTGCGCACCTTGGGCATTATTCATAGAAGAACGCAATAAAGCAGCATATTTTTGAAAGCCATTATCCCAAGGCTGACTTTGCGACTGAAAATAATATTTTCTTTGTTCGTCATTCATTTGATCGACATAAATATCTTCCTCATGTGTGACGATGTTTTGTAAAAAGCCAAAAATTGGTAAACCAAGATACACAACAAGTCCTAGTTTAGGATAAAAATAAGCTAACACTAAAAGAAAAATTCTAAAAATAAAAGTTCCTCTATGTTTGAATCTGATCTTTCGTTGGACCCCATCTTTCACTTTCTTTTCCTCATTGATCTGTTGCTCCAGCGAATTAAGTAAGATTTGCAAAAAGATAGTAACGATAAAAGTCAACAGTCCATACATGAGGACGATCTCCCGATTCGTATCTTCGATCAACAATCTAGTGAATGCTGGCACAAGGGAAAGAAAAAACATCAGGATCATGTAAACAACAAAATCTTTATTCTTGATCTTATTAACGAGATTAAAAACTTGTGCAGTTTGATACCAAAAATTGCCTACAAAACAAAAACTAATAAAATAAATGCCTACAGAACGAAATAATAGCTCTAATTCTATATTCCCAGATTGATTTAATTTTATCGGCAGATCTAAGACCATGATCGTAATAATAATTGCTATGATTGCATCGCCAAGCATAACGACACGCTCTTTCATTTTCTCCAAAATATCCACTCCAATCTTCTACTCTTCATTATTTTATAGTAAAAATGATTTTTCGCAATCATTTTGTATTCAAACAGTCAAAACACTTCATTGACCAGAAAAAATGCAGGAAAAAAGTAGCATTTTACTTTCTCCTGCATTCTAAATTCAACTGGTGAAGATACCACTTGCTATAATCATGCAACGTTCTTTCTATCCCTTCAACTCACACTATCTACTCTTCAAATACTTCATTTTCAAAGACTAATTGATTGTTTAATAGACTGATCGTTACTTTTGTTTTTGGTAATACTCTACCAGAAACGATTTCTTTGGCTAGTGGTGTTTCTAGTTCTTTTGTAATGAATCGTTTCAAAGGACGAGCACCATATGCTGGATCATAACCACTTTCAGCGATCCAAGTTTTCGCCTCATCAGAAATCACTAATTCGATCTCTTGATGCTCTAAACGCTTAGAAAGCTGCTCTGTCATTTTTTCAATGATTCCTTTGACATTATCCAAGCTTAGAGGAGTGAATAAAATCGTATCATCGATTCTATTTAAGAATTCAGGTTTAAAGTTTCCACGTAAAATCGTCATCACCTGTTCTTCTACCTCTTCAGGAATCGTTCCTTCAGGTGTCACACCCTCAAGCAGTAATTGAGAACCAATATTGCTGGTCATGATCAAGACTGTATTTTTAAAATCAACGACACGGCCTTTAGAATCTGTCAAACGTCCGTCATCTAAGACTTGAAGCAAAATGTTAAATACGTCAGGATGAGCTTTTTCGATTTCATCTAATAAAACGATCGTGTACGGATTCCGGCGAACGGCTTCAGTCAATTGGCCGCCTTCTTCATAGCCAACATAGCCTGGAGGCGCACCGACTAAACGAGACACACTATGTTTTTCCATATATTCACTCATATCGATCCGTACCATATGATCTTCAGAATCAAATAAATCTTCTGCTAAAGCTTTAGCAAGTTCTGTTTTCCCTACACCGGTTGGTCCTAAGAATAAGAAGGAACCTAATGGGCGATTTGGATCTTGCAATCCTGCTCTTGAACGTATCACCGCATCACTGACTGCATCGACTGCCTCATCTTGTCCTATGACACGTTTGTGTAATGTTTCGTTCAATTTCATCAATTTTTCTCGTTCGCCCTCAACTAACTTCGTTACAGGGATCCCTGTCAAACGGCCAACAACCAAAGCAATTTCATTTTCTGTCACTGCTTCTTGAACCATTTTGACATTATCTTTGGCATTCTTAGCTTCTAGATTTTTTAATTCTTCTTCTAACTGTGGAATAGTTCCATGACGCAACACCGCAGCACGTTCAAGATCGTAATTGTTTTCGGCGTCTTCTAATTCATGTTTAGCTTTGTCGATTTCAGCACGCTTGTTGCTGACTGCATTGACCTCTTCTTTTTCTGTTTCCCACTGCATTTTCATTGCATTTGCTTCTTCACGCAAATCAGCGAGTTCTTCTTGTAAGGCACTTAGTCGTTTTTTACTTGCATCATCAGATTCTTTTTTCAATGCAGCTTCTTCAATTTCTAACTGCATCAAACGACGAGTGACCTGATCTAACTCAGTCGGCATCGAATTCATTTCCACACGAATCGTTGCACTTGCTTCGTCGACTAAATCGATTGCTTTATCTGGTAAAAAGCGGTCCGTGATATAGCGGTCTGATAAAGTAGCCGCTGCGACTAAGGCATTATCATGAATATTCACACTATGATGGATCTCAAAACGTTCTTTTAGTCCACGTAAAATACTGATCGTATCTTCGACAGTTGGTTCTTTCACCAATACTTTTTGGAAACGACGTTCTAAGGCTTTATCCTTCTCCATATATTGACGGTACTCATCTAATGTGGTTGCACCGATCAAGTGCAGTTCGCCACGAGCTAACATTGGCTTCAATAGATTTCCTGCATCCATGCTTCCCTCTGTTTTACCTGCACCAACAATATTGTGGATCTCATCAATGAACAAGATGATTCGTCCATCACTTTTCTTCACTTCTTTTAAAACAGCTTTCAAGCGCTCTTCAAATTCTCCACGGAATTTTGCACCCGCGATCAATGCACCCATATCCAAAGAGAAAATCGTCTTATCTTTTAAGTTTTCAGGCACATCTTTACGAACGATCCGTTGAGCTAAACCTTCAATGATCGCTGTTTTACCAACACCTGGCTCACCGATCAATACCGGATTATTTTTTGTTTTTCGCGATAAAATTCGAATCACATCGCGGATTTCCTCATCTCGTCCAATAATTGGATCTTGTTTGCCGCTTTTCACTTGTTGGACTAAATCCACACCATATTTTTCTAATGCTTTGTATTGCTCTTCTTGATTTTTAGAAGTCACACGATCGCCCCCTCTAATGTCTTCAATATTTTTACGTAATTCTTTTTCTGAAATACCTTGGTTTATTAAATATTTTGTTAATCGGTAATTTTTAAGTTTCATCAACGCTAATACTACGATTTCCGTTGCCAAAAACTCATCTTGAAAAGATTCTCTTAATTTATCTGCTTCGTTCAATAGGTTAAACAAATTTTGACTCATGCTTTGACCATACTGAATATTCCCACCTTGAACGATTGGGTACTCATCTAAAGCTTTATCTACCTCTCGTTCAAAAGCTTCGACATCAACACCTGCATCCGTATAAAAATTACGACCAAAATGATTCGGTTGTAAAAAAACTTTCCATAAATGGGCAATATCGATTTCCTGATGACGACGCGTAACTGCAATTTGCTGTGCTTCAGCGATCGCCTCTTGTAACGTAGTAGTCATTTTTTCGATGTTCATAGAATTCCCTCCTAAATTTAAAAGCTGATCAGGCTCGTTTCACTCTGACAGAAAAATAAAATACTGATCTATTTGATCTTCAACTTTTAAAAAGATTGTTTGCTTTAAATAATCTATATAAATAGTACCGTTTCTTGAGCAAAAAAGCAGTACTTCTTTTGGACTATTTTTTAAGGTTAAAATGACTGATCAATTTTGACCTTATGAATCAATTATACTCAATTAGTCAGTAAAGGTCAAACAAAATCAATTGGAAAACGATCGATTTCTCTCACTTTTTATGATAACTCAATCACTGATTTTAGCAACAGATATGCAGGCAAACAAAAAGATCAAGCACGAACCTTGTGCCTGATCTTTTAAACTTATTTAAATTTTTTCAACTTTAACAACTGCATTTCCCGCGATTTGCGGTGGAATCGACATCGTCATTACGGGTAACCCACTTAGTGTAAATTTAACACTATCGCCAGCTTTTAATTGATCTTCTGTAAGGCCATCTGCTAGCTGTTCCTTTGTGACATTCAAAATGACACCATCATTTTTCATTGTGCCGATGATTTCCTCTGGGTCCTCAACTGCTTTTACGTCATTTAAGAAAAGACGGATCGACTGGTCAACCGTTTCATTTTGCACGGCATCTTCCACTAAAACTGCCGTAAAAATTGATTCCTGATCCTCTTTAACATTAGAGCTTGTATTTGTACTTTGATTTTTTTGACTGCTCATTGTCGTATCTTCACTTCCTGATTCGCCTGTCTTCTTATTCCCGCTGCACGCGGCTAAAGAGATTGCTGCAAAAATCGTTACTAAAGTGATTGCGAGTTTTTTCATATAATTTCCTCCAATCTATACACTTTATTATAACTAGA
The DNA here is from genome assembly GCF_002174455.2 of Enterococcus sp. 9D6_DIV0238. Classification (NCBI taxonomy): domain Bacteria; kingdom Bacillati; phylum Bacillota; class Bacilli; order Lactobacillales; family Enterococcaceae; genus Enterococcus; species Candidatus Enterococcus dunnyi. The sequence continues at coordinate 118,956 of NZ_CP147246.1, read as the reverse complement.
CATCATATTGAAGTCCATTCAGAGCTTCAGAAAGAAAATCTGATGCCTTTGTCATTTCTTCAGGATCATATTTTGCTTGAGAAACAAGTAAATCGATCGTCAAATTATTCAGGTTAGTTGTTTTTTCAAGTTCTTCTAAGAAGCGTTCTTTCAAAAGTTCCCGAAATTCACGCAATGATTCAGGGGTTGAAAACGTATAAGAGCTCCACGTTGGGGTTACTTGATTGACCATATATAAGCTATTGCTTTGATCGGAGCTTTCTTGAAAGACCCGCGTGATCATTTTCAATAACTCTTTAGTCTGTTCTTCTGTCATCAATTTTTTGAGACTGTCCCAATAGCGAATACGAACCACCACAGTGTACAAGTCTGTCTGAAAGCGTTCAGACATAGTGACAAACATCGGGAAATCACTTTCGTATAGCGTTAAGGTTCTCAAGTGTGTCTCAGCATCCAGTGCGTTGTATTGTACATTGTTCTTTTTCAATCGCTCGTTCTCTTTTTCCAATAAACGAACTTGATAGGTGATCAAAAAAATACTCAGGCAATATAATGGAGGAATGATCAACCAAAATAGCGAAGCATAAGTAAACTGTTTCATAAACACATATTGATAAGAAACATAGCCCAACTGAACGAAAACAAAAATCAAGGTAAAAATCAGGCCTGACACAATACCTGTAAAATAAGTAATGATCACAAGAATCAATGTGATCAATAAACTGATCAAGTCAATGAAAAAGCCGTTATTTCCCAAACCGACAAAAATGACGGTGATGGAGACTAGACTGATAAAAAACAAAAGGGACAAATCCATGATCGTACTCGCATAGCGTTTATTCAGTTTCATCGTCATTTCCCCCTTTAGTGTCTTTTTTCAAAATAAAGAATGCGGACAATCCAACGATCATGACCACAAGTAAGAAGACAACTAGGTAAATACCTAATTTTTGATTATTGATGAGCCTTTGACCTAAGTTTTCTTGTTGAGATTGACTTACTTCTTTTTTAAAGCGGTAGTCATAGCGTTTGTAATTATTATCGACAACCAGTGCATCGCCTTTATATGTCGAGGTATTTTTTTCAGTGGCGATTTGGGTCGAAGCCAGAAAAACATTCTCAGGAGTCGTTCCTGTCAAAATCAACATGGCCGCTTTGCTTTCAAAAGGTGAAAAGAGCAGTTGTGCTGTTCCGATACTTTTTCCATAGTCTTCCTCAATACTTAGTTTCTCATTCGAAACGAATGTAGCGAATGACTTATCGTAAGCGAAAAACAAGTCATTGTTCAACGATTTGATCAACGCATTATCATTTGGTGTCCCTAAAACAATTAGATTATGTGTCGATAGCGCTGATTCTTTCGGTTTTGTTTTATAATAAGTGATTTCTCCGACATTACTTTGAGTGTAGTTTCCAATCAAATTGAATATGTTTGTCAATGCTTTGAAATAATCCTTATTAAGTTTCTCAGGAAGCACCACACCTAAATCTGCAAACGACTGACTTTTGACAAACATATTAGGATAGTTTGTAAAAAGCATCGTATCAAGCTCTTGCGTTTTAATAAATGCGTTAGAGGTATTCTCGATATAAGCCCATGGAGTTTGGTTGCTTCGGATATTTTCCGGATTTTCAACGACTAAATCAAAGCTAACTTTTAAAACAAAGCTGTCAGTGATTCCTAGATCATTCGGAAACTCTACTAAAAATTCATCCCCGTTGGCTTTGGCTGCACTTAACCGCTGACTTCCAATTGGACGATCATTGACTGAGACCGTCACTAATGAGTTATCAAAGTCTAAATTATCTGCATATTTAAAATTCAAATGAACCGAGCTGCCATTTGCATTATTTTGATCGACAGGCAAATTGACGAAGTAAACTTGTTCCTGATGATTCACACCACTCAGTTTATCACCAGTAGAAGTTAACGGATATGTACCGTCAAACTCTAAAGATGAAGTAAAAGTCAACGTCTCTTTCGTGACTCTTTTTTCAGTTTTTTCTGTTTGTGTCATCAATTCTTCATTGCCGATATATCGGCCAGCTCTGATCAGCAGTGCTTCATCTTTTGAAGTGGCAACTAAAATATGCTTTCCGTTAGATTCAAAACGTTTTAAAACCGCTTCGTTCTCTAAATTTTTTGCATCGATTTGCTGACGATACTCTTTAGGTATTTTGTCATAAAGTCCTATGATCAGCTGATAAGGCTGGTCGTGCTGTCCATTTAATGAATCAAGCTGCAGTAGTTCACTTTTGGTTGTGATGATCCTTGAAACTCCAGCCAAAGCGTATGTTGCAGCAGATAATTCTTTTTCAGTAGCATCTTCTGGTACCAAGATCACGCTTTGTGCATTAGCGATCGTGTCTGCTCCTATAAAATGGTTGTAAAACGAATGAATACTTGCTTCCGGCAATATAAGATCATATTGAAAATTGACATTCGATCCTTCATAAATCGTCAGCCAGTTCGCGGGTGTTTCAATCAACGTATATGAATCTTCAACTGAATGATTGATGATTTGTCCCTCTACTGTCAACGTATTCGTTCCTTGAACTAAATCAAGCGGAATCGTAATTTCCTGTTCTTGGATCTCCGTTGTATTTTTTGGTCTGAAAGAGAAAAACTTTACACCATTGACTGCAACGGTCAAATCAGACTCTTGAGAATTTTCAAGTTGAGTAATTTGAAATTTCAAGTTCAATGTTGCTTTTTTTACATCCCAATAATCGATTTTTGTGAAATACATCGTTGCTTTTACAGAGGTTCCTGTAAGTGATGTTGTTGGGTTTTGAAACGGCTGAGTAAATGTATGGTTCTCTTGCTCTGAGGTTTCTGCGAATACTGTCCGACTCCCAAGTACGAACACTAGACTTAAAAAACTGATAAGAATGATAGGCATCTTTTTCATGATTAAACTCTCCTTATTTAAATCGTTCCGTCTTATACCATTTTGTTTGTGTCTGTTTATGAAATACTGATTCCTTAATGTACATGAACATACCGTATGCAGCAACAACCAGCCACATTTGGCTATAAGTGATATACATCAAAGCGATCACTAAGACATTTTGCAGCTTCATTTCTCCTTTTTCTGTGGAGATACTGACATAGGTGCTAAAAATAAAGAGTAATACCGCTAACAACCATAACGAATTACTGAATCCTTCTAAAGTTGTACTCAAATAGCCCGAAACGGACAAGACAAGCATGATATCCGATAAAACTAAAGAAGTCATTAAAAGAAAGTAAATCGATAAGAAGTATAAGATATCAAAACGAATCCGTTTTGCACTTGGATGAAAAATCAATTTCGCATTTTTAACAATGACATAAATATTTCCTTTGACCCAGCGTGTTCTTTGGCGGAACCAGACCGAAAGTGTTTGCGGCTCCTGCTCCCACGTGACTGCCTTCGGCTGAAACTTGATCTTATACCCCATCATATAAATTCGAAAGCTGATTTCTGTATCCTCTGCTAAAGCTTTATCATCCCAGCCGCCGATCGCTTCTATGATCGAACGTCGAACCACAAAATTCGTACCAGGGATCGTACACAGTTTAAACAATTCAAATCTTCCAGCCTGAGCCATCCATTGAAATGCGAGAGTCTCGATATTGATAAATCGGGTTAGGAGATTGGTGTCTTTATTACGTGTCCTAAACTTACCGATAACAGCGCCATATTCATTGCCATCCATCAGTTCGGCGACTAAGTATGTCAGCGCATGTGCTTCGGGTGTATTATCTGCATCGTAAATCGCGATAACCTCTCCCTTTGCTTCTTTAAAGCCGATATTCAAGGCATTCGACTTTCCTTTCCCTCCAGTAACTGCATCTGTGTTGATGACTTTCAAATTTCGTGTGGGAAATTCTTTGCCGAGAGCCTCAAGTAATTCAGCGCTGTTATCACTTGAGTTATCATTGATCACAATGACTTCATAGCGGTCAGCCGGGTAACTAAAATTTAATAACGCCTCAACTGTACGTACGATCACGATCCCTTCATTATGCGCTGGTACCATGATTGATACAAAAGGAATCTGCCCATTTTTTAGTTTTGGAGGTTCAAGATGATCTGTTTTTAAATAGTAAATATAACCGAAAATAACTAGTACAATATTTACAAGCAGCAATGACCAAATAATGATCGTTGCCGCAAGCATGATTCCGTCAGCTATTGTCATTTGCTCCCCCTCTTTTTCTGAATATATTTTGATCGATAGTTTCTTCGTCCAAAGATGAACAATATACTTAAAATGGCTAAAGTCGACAATACAAATACGATCAAAACAATGTTCGTCACATTGAAAAATCGAGCAAATTGCCCTCTAAATACTGTTTCAGTCACTTCAGTATTCGGTATATTTTTTAAGGAGTTGACTAATTTTCCATTTAAATACCTGCGACTATTAAGAAACTCGATATGCTGAGTCTGCGTTTGAACGTCAAACTGAAACCTGTGTTGACCTACTTTATAAAACTGTAATGGAGAGTCAGAGATATCTTGGATGATTTTTTTTATTTCTCTTTTGGAATCTGGAAACGAAAAACTCATAGTTACTGGCATTGGAAAATGATAATCAGCTGTCACACCATCTTTTTTCCACGAAATTCCAGCAAGATACTCAAAAGGAAAATTATAAAATGCCGTATTAAAGACATCTGAGTTGTTCGTCTTACCTCTATAATGTTGATCTTCAATCGGTGGATTCTCACGTAAAATGATCGTCTTACTGATTTTCAACCCATCCGCTTGATACTGTGCATCCTGATTCCAATAGCCATGAGCTGAGAATCCAACAGGAAATACACTTCGATCGATCAGAAGACTGATCTGCTGCTCTAAAAGCTGGGCTAAAGCATGGTTATCATTCAAATTGACATTATTTACGACCGGCATCTCTAAAAAAATGATTCCAGATCCCGATTCAAACGAGCGAAGCACATCTGTGAACACATTATATGGTTTTGTTGTATTGTTTCGGTTCACACTTGTAGTGGAAACAATATAAGGGATACTCACTTTTGATAACGCTTTTTGAAAATCAGAAGCAACACCCATATCTTTCATTGGATTTAAACCATCTATCGTCAAAATAGGGTTATACGACTGCTCTACTCCTAACCAAGAACCCATCAACTCTGCACTTTTCAAAAAAACTGCTCCTTTTTTATCAAAAAAAGTCAAAAATCCGTGACCATTTTCCAGCACACCAAATGGGATTGCTTGATCATCGATTTCTTGAGCTCTTAACCGACCAATTTTTTCTCCAGCTGCCTCTTCTAAAACGGTTGTCTTTTCTCGATAATTGAGAATTTGAGAATAACGGTCACGCTCATCTTCCAGCGTAAATTGACGGTGACTTAAATCCCGCCATTTTCCTGTAAAAAGCTGCTGCTCATCTGGTGCGACTTTCGAACCGATATGTAGCTTTTTCCCAGAAAATCGGCTTCTATCCTGTATAAACTGTTCATTTAATTCTTTATCAGACCAATTGATCATCGTAATGACTCCGTCAAATTTTTGATCGAACATCATCCCACTTATATATTTATCTTCTTCAACCGTTTGGACGCTTGCGCCAAAACTTGTTAAAAGACGCTGGATAGAATCTACATCATTTTGTTTATTCTCAGCAATATTTAAACTGTCATAGACAAGTAAAATGTGTTGTTCTTCCGCCAAAGCCTTCTGTGGAATGAAAAACAAGCAGCATAAAATGAAGAATAGACTATATCTGAGTTTCATATTCCAGCCCCTCCTTTTGCACTGGTTCATCATTCCAGATTCGCTTGCCTACAACATCTGACCAAAGCAATAACGAAATCAAATCGAAATAGAGTGATACGAGGAACAATAAGCGGATTAAATCTGAATCCCCATTGATCACTATAGATGAAAGAAAAATAAAGATCATATTCACTAAAAATCCAGCAATCAAAAAGAATCGTACGACCATACCTGGTCGTCTTTCCCTAAATCCATTGTAAAAGCCCACCCCATAAATGCCGATCAACACAATACTGAAAAGAATATAGAAACCAAAAGACTTTGGATAGCCGGCTGCTTTGATTCGATTGTATAAAGTAAAGAACCGTGTTTGTTGTGCCGGCTCTCCTCCAACTGATTTTTCATAATTGCCGAGTTCGGATGGCTTAACAAAATATACATCTTGTACGGCTATATCCAATAGCTTATTGAACTCATCTGGATGATTGATGTAATTGATGATCACCCAGATCGTACCAGCTTTTCCAAGGAAATTTTCTTTTACTTGCTCTGATTTTGGAGATACAGGACTATATTCATCAAAATAAGTCGTCCCTTTTTCCAATCCATATTGACGATTGATACCACCTTCACGCATTCGTGCGTCAGGATTCGTCGTTTCAAGCATGACACCTCTAGTTAAGCTGTGATATAGATCGATCTCGCGCGTCGAATAGGGGACAAAAATAGTGCCCATGATGAGAAAGCCAACAAATGTTACTAAAACAGCACTTAATGCTAGTCGTGCCCCTTTACTTTTAGTAAAAGCGAAAAGTCCAAAACCCATGATCAAAAGTCCAAAAATCAAAGAAAATTGCCGTTTAGTTACACCAAGCAAGATAACTGTACTGATAAACAACAGAAGCCAAATCAAGCCTCTTTTGCCAAAATCTTTTGTACGATATAAATAAATGACCGATGCAAAAATATACAAAGATGCTATCAGGGAGGTCGCTTCTGGATAAAATGAGTTGAAATAAATCGTATATGATGTATCTCCTAAAAGAAAAATCACAAACAAAGAAACTAAATAGCTCCGCCCTTTCGATAAACCAGCACTCAGTCCTCGCACCAGTAAATAGATTCCAGGTAAATAAAACAACAAATAAACCGCACCCAAAAATCGAATGTCAAACTGATGCGCACTGTAAAAAAGTTTATTTAGCCAAATAGCCAGTGTAATAAACAGTTGTTGAGAAGAGATAAATATACTGGAGGATTGGTTGTAGTATTGCATGATGGAAAAGTCTTTTTGAAAATAACTTAAATAAGAATGATCTTCAATATTTTGAATATAAAGACCACTGCCGTTTAAAATGCGATAATAATTGCCATTATCCGCTAATCCATTGACTGGTGGAATAAACAATAAAATACTTGTGACGATACCTATTACAAGTACAGCAAGTAACGGTGGAGAAATATACTTAGAGAAAACAGTAATATAATGTTGGAACCTGCGCACAAAACTCTTCACGCTTTTCACCTCGATCATAAATCATATGCTATAAGAGCCATTAAATTATTATAGGAAAACACATCTTTTGTCCGGATATCACCAAATCCTCCATAAAACAAACTACTTGGATCGGTGATTTGAAAATTATTTAAAATCAAAATCGAAGAGTCGTATAACTCCTTATCATGGATAATTGCTCCAATCACTGCTGCTAAAGCATACGCAGCAGCTGATTGATTTTTATCCACCGGAACGCCTGTTAAATCATAGGAGTTGAACAAGGTCCCCTTACTGACCTGATCCTTAATAAAATCAATACTCTCCTGCTTTTGAAGACCAGCCTCCCCTAAGTGCAGGATCGTAAGTAAGGATTCAATCACATTGATCGTTCCAGTATTTTCATATTTATTCGTTTTGTGGTTGTATCTAGTTTGATAAAATGGAAAGGTATCAGATATATAGCCGTTTTCAATCAAAGAATAATGATATTGTAAATAATCAGCAGATACATCATATTTTTTATAAAGATAACCCATTGTTTTTAAATCAATATAAAAAAGCGAGGTACTATCAGATTTTTTCTTTTGATCAACATCATAAAAGTCGATCAAGACATTATCATCCATTGATGTTTCCATAAAATTTTTAGCTAAGGTATCGATTTCCTTTGTATAGTCTTCGGAACCAAATCGAGCGCTAGCACCGATCAACGCTCGAATGATTCTTAAATCATCGACCGAAGCATTTACAGGAAATTTCTTGCCATTTTCATCTATACGATAGCTGAATTGGACTTTATCATAAAAAAGCTTCTTTGTTTCTTTATAATACGCATCAAAACGGCCTTTTGTATCAGTCATTTCAAGATTTCTTAGGTATAAACCAGAAGATTCACTTAGCATTTCATGCCCCGTTGCTACCTCAGTTGACTCTGTATTTTCCAGGAAGTTGGTTATTATTCCACCACTTGGAAGCAGCATCTTTGTATCGATAAAGAACTTAAGATTATCTCTGCGTTCTTGCGTCTCTGATGATTGTTTCACAGTTTTATGCCTAAAAGTCTGTTCATCCGTTGTCATCAGTTTCATGATTTCCGGTTCCACCTTTTTTACATTGATTTCTTTTGTCGTTTGTCTGAAAAAAAGAAAATAGGCGAACACGCCCAAAATTAGTATCCCCCCAAAAAAGACTACTTTCTTTCTCATAATTCACCTCAGTCATTTGTTTTTATGTCTTTAGTGTACACATTTCTTTGTAATAAAGCGAATAATCCGCAACCTAGCCAGCAACTTTAAAAAGAAAAAAAGGACTAGGACATAACTCTACGAGTTACGACCTAGTCCTCTTTAAAACGAATAAACGGTGGAAGCAGAAGTAACTACTCCGCTTCGATCACATCAGCTAATGCATACAGTTTCACTATTGTTCAAAGAACAAAGTGAAGCTAGCAACATTCTAAGTGCTAAAGCACTAAGAGTTGAAGGTTTCGGAAATAAGCTGAAATTGCTGTAAAACACAACAAAGAATGAGTTGATGCTTTCTCGTCAAAAACTCGTCGCAGATAAACAGTGTTGCACAGTACCTACTTGGTTCTCGGAGTTGAACACTTCTGTCCCATCCTCTTTTCTAACCATTTCTCCGATCATTTCCGGACATTGTGATTTCCTTTGCCAAGTAGCGAACACGCTCCATGATCCTACGTGCTTTCAATGGCTCTTGTTCCCCTCGTTGTGTAACAGTTAAATGTTTTTCAAGATCTTTTAAGTTTAGATTTGATGAAAAGAAAGTGACTAATTGCTCTTGCATTCGATATTGCAAGATAACACTCAATACATCGTCACGAATCCATGACGTCATCGATTCAGCGCCCAGATCATCGATCATCAACACTGGAGATTTTTTGACTGCATCCAGCTTTTCCCCTACTAGATCTTTCGCGATTGCCTGCTTCATTTCTACGGTAAAGGTTGGAAAGTGAACGATCGTTGTGACAAATCCACGCTCAGCTAAACTATTGGCGATGGCACCTAAAAGGAAGGATTTTCCTACACCAAATGTCCCTTGTAAATATAAGCCTTTATGAAATTCTTTTGGCGACTGCGAATATTCCTTAATAAATTTCATCGCTCCGGCAAACGCTTCCTCCCGTCCATCTGAACTTAGATCGAAGGATTTCAAGCGAGCCTCGCGGACATCTTTTGGCATATCCATCGCCTTCACACGTTTTCTGATCTCTTCTTCTTGCTGCTTTGCAATCAAAGCCTCTGTTGGAATATAAGTGACATCGATATAATGGAAGTTCAAAGCTAATTTTGGTTCGTAACCAGGAGCGATCATCGTAGGATCGTTTAGCTGATACTTTCTTTTCTCCTGAACAAACTCATATAATTTTGAATAGCTTTTTCGGATATCATCATCTGTCAAACGGTCGCGATGTTCTTCAATAAATTTTTGGACATCATCATCTTTCAAAACAACATTCACCAACTCGTTATAACGTTCACTCATATCCCTGTTTCGAATGATCTTTGACATTTCTTTTCCTACATCTTCCATTATTAATCACCTTCTTCTTTTAATAATTCTCGAAGCTCCCTTTCAAGCTCGGCTTGTCTTTCTGGAGATAATTTCTTTTCCTCCACTGGATTGTCTACCCAGTCAGGCAATGTTTCCTGACGAATGACTCGATTATTTTGTGGATAACGGGGCTTGCTTTGATTTGTCTTACTTTTTTGAGCTATTTCACGGACATGTTCGATGGCTTTCTCCGGTGAAACGATTTCGCTTTGAGCCCATTCATTGGCAATTCGATTTACATAGTCTGCCTTTAGCGTAGGCTGCTTTTGAATATTGTATACATAATTGATCAAAATATTGATCACACTATTCGGTAAGCCAGATTTTGAAACTAGATATTTCACTAAAGACCGCTCTTGCGGTGTTGTATACCCGCCTTTGCTATTTTTTAAGGCCTCTAAGTAGTTCAACGGGAAGTTATTTTCACTATCCATGATCATCTGAATATCCATTTCTGAAAAACCAGACATTTTCAATGAATTATATCGATAGGTCTGCTGATCCGCTTCTGAAAGATTCGCCTGTTCATTTTGAACGACTTCACTTTTTCTTTGTTGTTTGTCAGGGTCGTATGTTCTATAAACCGCACGTTCAAAATCCTTAGCATCGATCTTACCCGTATAATAATCAAATGATTTTGAACAAAAATCGACCATATCCAATTCTGTGATGCCAAACAAATTATGAAAAATAAAAACTTCTTCCTTAAATCCATCCTTATTATCCGGCAGTTTTATACCTAAACGCTCGATTCCCTGAATAAAATAGGCCCAGTCAAACGACTCATTTACAGCACTGATTTTTTTAGCAGGACGTGGATCCTCAAATGACGCTTCAATCTGTTGTAATTGCTTATTTTGAGCAACTATCTGTTCTTCTTTAAATAAATAGACATCCTTAAAACTTGCTGAAATCTCTTCATAACCAGCTAATGAGAAAAAGTTTGGCCTAAAACGAGCAAATAGCTTATCCAGCTTTCTTTGACCGACCGTATTCAAAAGAGTCAATGTCAAAACTTCATCTTTGAAAAAGCGCTCAACAGTTTCCGGGTGATTCAATCGATAGAAAAAAATAGTGCCTAACTCTGGATCGTTTTTGACAAACGTATCTAAAAGTCCTATTCCTTCTAATTTTTTTCTTGCGTCTAGAATTTGTTTGATACTCTTATTCATCATCGTGATCAATTCAGCATGAAACAGTGATTCACTCGTACCAGTAGTCTCTATTTCCGACAAAAGTGTCGTATACAAACTAAAGGCATCTGAGCCAATGATCGGTTGATACAAAAGCGTCAATACTTCCCGCTCTTGATCAGATAACGGTGAACTTATACCAACTTGAAAAATGCTTTTTGGTTGGACTTCTTTCCAATTACTTTTCAAGGAAAGACCTCCTTATTTATTGGTTGCATCATTATTTGACGACTTAGCTTTATCAACGATTCCTTGTAATTCTTTCAAAAAGACACTCATATCTTTAAATTGACGATAAACACTCGCAAATCGAATATAAGCAATCTCATCCAGATTTACAAGATCTTCCATCACGTATTCACCAACTAAAGTGGTCGAAACTTCATTTTCCCCTAAACTACGTACCCGGTTTTCAACATTATCAACAATTTGCTCCATTTGTTCCATTGCAACAGGTCTTTTTTCAGCTGAACGAATCAACCCACGCAAAATCTTTTCTCTATTAAATTCTTCTCGATCACCATTCTTTTTGATCACTAGCAATGGCGCCGCTTCGATCCGCTCAAAGGTTGTAAAACGGTAGTTACAATTTTCGCACTCTCTACGACGACGAATCGCACGCCCGTCATCTGCTTGACGGCTATCAATGACTCGAGAATTATTATGATGACATCTTGGACAACGCATAATATTCACCTCATTTATCTCTATTATTATCTATTATTTCGTATAATCGTTGTTTACTACTCGTATTATAACATGAAATGGCTGAGAAACCAGACATTAACTATCTATCTCTATTAATTTTTTCTTATAGTATGAGTTTTATTTAATAACAATTATCCATCGTGAAATAAAATAACAAACCACGCGAAGAAACTTTTCCTTACATGGTTTGTTACAGTTGTATGATTTAAAAGTTATAGCTCTATTTTATTTCTCGTCCCCCAGCCAGTTTTTTTATGAGTAATGTATCCCCAAATTCGCACAGGTGAAAGAACAAAAACCATCCATAATACGGTAAAGGGAAACGCACAAAACACGATCCACTTATCTCTTTTAGCCAAGTCATTTCTTGGAATCGAAATATATGATAACGAATAAACGGCACTAAAGGCTAATGGTGCTAAAAGTAAAAATGGAATATCTGTCATCACGAAAATCAGCCAATACAATAATTGCAGCTTGATCACAATCATCGAAGCAAACATTGCCCAGCCAAAAGCTTGCCTAAAAAACACAAAGCTATTGATCGGAAAAAGGGACAGACGCCAAAAGCCTCTAATAAAGCTTCCTCTGCTCCAACGAAGGTGTTGCCGAACATGATGGCTAAGTTTATTTGGTAACTCAGTATAAGAAACCGCGGTTGACTGAGCAACTGCTCTCCCTAATAAAAGAGCCGCCATCGTCAAAAAACTATCATCTGAAAACTCCACTCTTGCACGGCCAAATCGTTCATTTTCATACCCAAGAGTTTCCGCTAAATTCAGAACCTCCGCACGATAAAAAGCGATCGGTCCACTGTTAACTGCTACACTGCCAAACATCGAATTCATCGATCGTTCTATCAGCACCATATGGCCAACAACCAATAGGTCCGTAATGATCGTTAGGATATTATCTGTAATATTTCGCGTAACAATAACTCCAGCAACAGAATAAACTTGCTCGTCTTCAAAAGGGATAATGCCCTGCTCGATCGCATGCTTTTCAAAAACAGTATCACTATCCACAGTTAAAATAAGTTCATTGTGAAAATCAGCGATATTCAACGAGCGATAGGCTAGTAACTGAGCCGCCCGCTTCCCACTATTTTTCTGAGTTAAAAATTGAAATCGAATATCTTTTTCGGCAAAAATCCGTTGGTACTTAGCAGAAAGTTCAGCATAATCAACTAGTTGACTGCCATCATCCACTGCAACGAAAGAATAAGGTTTTGCTGTTTGATTCAAAATAGAACGAAAAGCATTCTCGATATTTTCAACCGGCTCATTATAGATGGGCATCAGGATATGAACGTTTCGTTCTTTAGTGCCATCACTTGTATAAGGCGTATATAAAGCACTCAAAACGAGTGTTGCAAGTGCCATTCCTCCACTCATCGTAAAAAATGGAGCAATACCACTCAAAGAGTGACGGGAACCACCTGAAAGTCGATAACCAAACCAGATAATACCTAAAATGATCGTCGCAACGACAGTGACAACTAGCATGCTCGTACTTTTTTTAAACAGGATCTGTTCTTTTCCGGTTTTTCGTTTTATTGACCAATAACCAATTTTATACCGTCTAATTTTTGGAATGATTCCAGAATCTTTAAGGACTCTTTTTTTCTGATTATTAAACGTAAAATGAATGATCAAAACGAATAGAACGACAAGAAAAAAGGCTGTCATTGGTAATTTTCCAGATAAAATAAACTGCTCGATCATCTGATCATTAAAATGAGTGAGCTCATAAAAAATAATGTAACCGATAGAAAAAACAGGAATTAAAAATAACAGAGATTTACCAGTTACCTCAAGCAAGAAAAAAAGACTTTTTTTCATTGAAACATCCTTTCTAAATAATCAGTAAACCCAATCAATAGTGATATGCTCTTAAAAGAACCACATCTTTAAAATCCAGCTCCAAACCTGCTGGAAGGTTCAATTCAACTTTACCTAAATCGATACTCTTGCCTTCCCCTTGAATCACCACAGATCGATCAAAACTTTTTTCAGGAAAGTTGAGCAGCAAAATAGAACGACGTTGCTGCTTCTTTTTAGTCTTATCAAAATGAAAGATTTTTTCTTTTTGAACCGTTATTCGATTTTCTGTTGTCAGTTCTTCTTCCGTTTGGGGGAACTTGATATCTTTCTTTAGATCGATTTCACTTATATGCGTGTTTGATAAAGCCTCGACCAGCTCGGACCATGAAGAAACCTCAGCATATTTTTTTTCCTTTATCACTAGTTGAGTGGGTTGACTTTCTTTCGTCGTTTTTTTAGGCGCTTGTTTAACTAGATGTACCCCAAAAACAAGAGCTGGTATAGATAAGAGTAAAAGCAATGGGGCCAGCACTGTTTTTAGTAATTTTTTTGAGCGTCGATTCTCAATAACCTGTTGTTCTTTACGCTTACTCTTTCTGGACATTTCAATCACCTCACCCATTTCCTATCCAGATTTCAATCATTTAGACTGTCGTCAAATCGTAAAAAAGACGGCTATTTTCAATGATCTTTGGCTTGTTTTCTTCATAGCGTTCATGATCCACAGCATAGATCACTAAATCAAAAGAAGTAAGTTCATGGTAATTGTTCTCTAAACAGCATATCTTCTCATCCTCTTTGGTGTAGTAAGCATGCAAGACATCGTCATAAGCAACAATGTGTTCGGTTGTTTCTCCTAATTTTTCCATCAATTTACGAACTGATGACATTCGGATATCTGCTACATTTTTCTTATAGGTTACTCCCAAGATCGCAACTTTCAGTTCTCCAAGTTTTTCTCCCCGTTCAACGAGATAGTCATTGATCTTATGTAAATGATAGTCGAGCATTGAATCATTGATTTGGCCTGCTGTACTGATCAATGGAGTATCGATTCCTCTTTTTTCCATCAACCAAGTGAGATAATATGGGTCAACTGGAATACAATGACCACCAATCCCTAAGTTTGGTGTAAACTTCATAAATCCAAACGGCTTGGTTGCTGCTGCCTCCAAGACTTCTCCTACACTGATTTCTAAATTATCCGTGATTTTTTGCAGCTCATCTGCTAAAGCAATGTTGACTAGTCTAAATGTATTTTCATAAATCTTTGCAAGTTCTGCTATTTTTAAGCTTGAAACCGCTGATACATGATCTCCGTATAACGCTTTTGCTTGCGCAAGACAGTTTTTAGTATATCCTGCTACGATCCTTGGAATTTTCGCACTTAAAGATTCTGTATTTCCTGGATCGATTCGTTCAGGAGAATACGCAATGTACAAATCAGTACCTATGTTGTAGCCTTTTGCAGCGAACTTTTCCACCAGATATTCTTCCGTCGTTCCTGGATAAGTAGTACTTTCTAAAATAATCAATGATCCTACTTTCACTTTATCTTCAATCAGACTTACTGCGGATTTCACATAACTCAAATCAGGAATTTTATGATCGTCAATCGGCGTTGGCACATCAATAATGTAGACATCTCTATCCTTCAGCATTTGTTCGTCAGCTGTAAAAACTGTTTCCTTTTTTAACATCTCAGTAATCGATTCGTTTGACATTGTATCAAGATAGCTGACACCTCTATTCAGTGACTCTATCTTCCTTTGGTCAATGTCAAATCCAATTACCTGATGACCATTTTCTACATGATTCATAACACTCGGTAATCCTACGTAACCTAAGCCGATCACAACTATTTCTTTTTTCATCCTTAATTCCCCTATGTTTGTTTATTTTTTTCATTTTTCTTTTACGTAAGATAACACAAATCAAATATAATTGTCTATATATTTTTAAAATATTTAGTTATTAAAAATTAACTATATAATTATTTCCTAAATACTAATAAATCGAATTAAACCTCATAAAAACGCAAAAATAGCCATGTGATTTTTTATTTTCACATCGCTATTTCGAAATTAACTAGCACTATCTATAAACATAAATAAAATAACTATATAACACTAATTTTATATAATCAAAAAATATTTTTTGAAAGCCATTTCTTGACTTGTTTTTTTGTCTCTTCCGTTGTTTTTTGATTATCAAAAATGATATCTGCACGATTTTTTTTCTCTTCGATCGGCATTTGACTATCGATTCTTTGTTCAGCCTCTAAAGCTGAAAGATCATCTCTCTTCATTAAACGAGATAATTGTAGCTCTTCTGGAATGTAAACCACTGCGACTTGGTCGACAACCGCATCATAGCCTCCTTCATAAAGCAAAGGAATATCTACAATAACTAAGGATGACAGATTTTTCTTCCGAGCGATATCCGTTAAGATAGCTTCTCTTAAAAACGGTGACAGTACTTGATTCAATCGCTCTCTCTTTTGCTTATCTGAGAAAATGATCTTTCCCAGTTTTTTTCTATTTAAGGAACCATCAGCAAACAATAGTTCAGAACCAAATGCATCAACGACCGCTTGAAGTCCGGGAGTCCCCGGCTCAACTATTTCTCTTGCGATTACATCCGCATCCACAATAGGAAAACCTTCCTCTTTAAAAATCTCAACGACTGTACTCTTGCCTGTAGCGATCCCTCCAGTTAATCCTAATATCATTCCCATCTATCCTAGCTCCTCACTTTCAGTGTTTGACATTTCGGACAAAAATGAGTGCCTCTTTGAGCGACTTTGATTTTTTTTATTGGTGTGCCGCATTTTAGACAAGGCTGATTTGTCTGACCATATACATTTAATGAAACTTGAAAGGTCCCAGCTTCTCCTAATGCATTTAAATAGCTGCGAATCGTTGTCCCGCCAGCTTCAACAGCTCGGCCTAAAACATCGATGATCGCATAATAAAGCTTACTTACTTCTTTGCCATTTAACGAATCCGCGGGTTGTTCTGGGTGGATTTGGGCCTCCCACAATGCTTCATCAACATAGATGTTCCCTAATCCAGTTACTAAACGTTGATCTAAAAGCAAAGGTTTGATTGCCTTGTGATGTTTTTTTAGACCTTCACGAAATGGTTTCAATTTGAACTCAGTTGGAACTGGTTCCGGGCCTAGAGCTAGAATACTTTTATAATTTATCCCCTGATCTTTTTCAACCAGCGTCATTCGTCCAAACTTACGAACATCTAAATAACGAAGTTCTGTGCCATCCGTAAACTTAAATATTACATGAGTATGCTTATCCACTGCATCTGCGCTATCGTGTGTTTCGTATTTTCCCTCCATACGTAAATGAGAGATCATATCATAATCAGTAAACTTAAATAGCAAATATTTTCCTCGTCGTTCCATTTTTTCTAAACGTTGACCAACAAGTTTTAAAGCAAAAATCTCTGCTTCAGGTGCTTCAATGATTCTCGGCCATAAAATCGTAACTTCTTGTATCGTTTGTCCGATGACTAATTTTTCCAACCCTTTTCGAACCGTTTCAACTTCTGGTAGTTCAGGCATTTTCCATCTCTCCTTAGCGGAAAGAGACTGATGATGATGGCAGTGAAACAGATAGGCTTATCTTCCGCATTAAGCATTCTCTGAACCAACCGATCAACCAGTCTCTTTTTAATTTATTTATTATTTTGCTTCATACCATGTTTTGCCCCAGCTACTATCTGTAATCAGAGGTACATGAAGGGCAACTGCATTTTCCATAACATCTTTGACTAAAGTGTTTAGTTTTTCAAGCTCTGTTTCAGGAACTTCAAAAACGAGTTCATCGTGTACTTGAAGCAGCATAGTCGCCTGCATTTTTTCTTCTCTTAAGCGTTGATCCATTTCGATCATTGCAATTTTCAAAATATCCGCAGCACTTCCTTGAATCGGCGTATTGATAGCTGTCCGTTCAGCAAATGATCGCAAATTAAAGTTTCGTGAATTGATATCAGGCAAATAACGGCGTCGATGATACAACGTTTCAACAAATCCTTTATCTTTTGCATCACGAACGATTTCTTCCATATATTTTTTAACACCTGGATACTTTTCAAAGTACGTATCAATGTACTCCTGTGCTTGCTTTCTAGTGATTCCTAGATTTTGAGATAAGCCATAATCACTGATTCCATAAACAATTCCGAAATTCACTGCCTTTGCTTGACGTCGCATGTTTGGCGTTACATCCTCTGCTTTTTCAATTCCAAAGACTCGCATCGCCGTACTAGAATGGATATCCTGTCCTTCAATAAAAGCTTCTTTTAGATGCTGATCGTCTGAGATATGCGCCAATACCCGCAATTCAATTTGTGAATAATCTGAAGAGAAAATACGCCAATCTTTTTCTCTTGGAACAAATGCCTGACGAATTTTTCTACCTTCATCCAAACGGATCGGAATATTTTGTAGATTGGGATCGATCGAACTTAAACGCCCGGTTTGTGTCAAAGTCTGCACATAACGTGTATGGATCTTATCGTCAGGCTGGATCACTTTGAGCAAACCTTCTACATAGGTCGATTGGATTTTAGCGATTTGACGGTACACTAAAATATCTTCGACGATCGGTGCCTGTTCCTTCAATTGCTCCAAAACATCCACAGCTGTAGAATAGCCTGTTTTCGTCTTTTTGATGACTGGCAAGCCCATTTTTTCAAATAGGATCACTCCTAATTGTTTTGGCGAATTCAAGTTGAATTCTTCACCCGCTTCAGCATAGATTTTTTGTTCGATTTCACGTAGACGATCTGAAAATTCGATGCGCATGTCTTTCAACCGCTGCGCATCTACTCTGATTCCAGTAATTTCCATATCAGCTAAAATACGAGACAACGGTAATTCCATTTTGTAAAATAGATCAGATTGATTTTTTTCAGCTAATTCATGATCCAGCTTTTCTGTCAGAAAATGAATCGCATTGACTTTTCTTGCCAAGTGACTAAAGAATACTTCTTCGTCTTCCGGTAAGCCTTTTTTAGCCCCTTTTCCATAGATCGCTTCATCTGATCGAATGTCACCATATCCGTAATATTGCGCAACACCTTCGATATCCGCACTATTGTCATTTGTATCCAACAGATATGCCGCCAATAATACATCAAACTTGATGCCCTTTGTTTTGCCAACATAACGATTAAGTGCTACATACGTACGTTTCGTATCATATACGACTTTCTGATATTTATCTGACAATAGCCAGTCGATAAAGGGCTGACTTTCAAAAAGAGCTAAATTGTTTGTTGTATAAATCTTTTTCTTAGTTCCCCACGCTACCCCGACGATCGGCGATGTATGATAATTGTCTTCCATCATTTCTACATACAAAGCCATATCTTCTGTAAACATTTCCTTTGTAAATGTGTCCACTACATCAAAATGAACATCCGCTAAATCAACGGTTTCTTCTTCAATGTCCAATTTACTTAAATGTTGTTTAAACTCCATCTCACGATAGAAAGGAACTAATTTGTCTAAATTTTTTCCATTATAAACTAAACTGTCGATAGAAATATCGATCGGTGCATTGACATCGATCGTTGCAAGCTTTTTACTTAAAAAGGCCTGTTCTTTATCATTGATCAAGTTTTCTTTCATCTTACTTGGTTTTAACTCATCGATATGCTCGTATAAGCCTTCAACCGAACCGTACTCTGCCAATAACTTGATCGCTGTTTTTTCTCCTACCCGAGTGACCCCAGGTATATTATCTGAGCTGTCTCCTGCAAGACCTTTCATATCGATTATTTGCAAAGGAGTCAAGCCATATTTTTCTTTAATAAATTCTGGTGTATAAGTGACTAATTCACTAACACCTTTTGCAGTCACCTCTACCCTGATATTCTTATCAGCCAATTGCGTTAAATCTTTATCCCCAGAGACAACAACTACTTCAAAATCATCTGCTTCCACACGACGTGCAAGAGTTCCAATAATGTCATCTGCTTCGTATTCCGGCAACTCATAATGTTGTATCCCCAAAGCATCGATCAGCTCGCGAATATAAGGCATTTGTTCTTTAAACTCACCTGGAGTTTTAGCTCGACCAGCTTTATAGTCATCAAAAAAAGCATGGCGGAAGGTCGTCTTTCCCGCATCAAAAGCAATCAAGACGTGGCTCGGCTCTTCTTTTTGCATGATATTGTCCAACATATTGTTGAAAAAAAGAATCGCATTTGTATGTAAGCCATTTTTTGTTTTAAATGACTCAAAATTTTGAACAGCATAAAACGCTCGAAACGCTACACTATTCCCATCTACTAATAATAACTTCTTTTTTGTCATTCTATTTCTCCTCATCTTCAGCAAACTGGTGTCCTTCTCTATTCTAACAAAAATCTTAAAACTTTGCAGTAGAGAAGAAAGGAAAGAGCACATTCAAATTTAAAGCACAAAAAAACCGCTCTGCACACATTCAGAGCGGAACATTAGGATTCACACAAATGAAACAAACACACACTTTTTTTGTTTTGTTTCGATAGTTAAATAATACAAGGAAGTTATGAATAAAATGTGAATGAAAGATTTCTAAAATGTAACTTTTCTTCGATAAAATCCTTCTTCTTAACTACTATTTTTTGATGCATCTTTTCTACCATCGATTTACATTATTTATTGAAAGACTACATGAAAATATTGGAAGATCACTCACTTGCGGATAAAATAGAGGAACAAATAAAAACACTACTTCAGCAAAAAGCATCATTACCAACGAATCAAAGCAAGTAACTTTAGCCAAAAAAGTCCATTCCCCACACACGGAATGGACTTTTTATATTATTCACACACAAAATAGAATTGCTTTACAAAAAGAATGATACTAAATCATTGTGAAGATTATATGAAAAACTTGTATTTTAAGGTAGAATATTCCCCGCAGCACGATAAATCTCATACCATTCTTCTCTTGAAAGTACGATATCAGCTGCTTGCGCTATTTCTTTGATACGCTTAGTATTCATCGTTCCTGCAATCACTTGCATATTCGCAGGGTGTCTTAAAATCCAAGACGTTGCTAAACCAGTTGACGAGCAACCATACTTTTCAGCAATGCGATCCAGTATTTGGTTTAACTCTGAGAATTTATCATTTCCTAGAAAAACACCTTCAAAAAATCCATATTGATAAGGAGACCACGCTTGGATCGTCATTTGATTCAATCTAGAATAATCTAAAATACTCCCATCTCTGTCAATACTTGCTTCATCAGTCATATTGACATGAATTCCTTGATCGATCATTCCAGTATGCTTGATTCCAAACTGTAGCTGATTTGCCAGCAATGGTTGTTTGACGGTTTTTTTCAGCAATTCAATTTGCATTGGTTTTTGATTGCTTACACCAAAATATTTTACTTTCCCTTGAGATTCTAATTGATCAAAAGCTTCAGCAACTTCTTCTGGTTCTACTAAAGTGTCAGGGCGATGTAATAATAAAGCATCAACATAATCCACACCCAAACGCTTTAAACTGCCTTCAACAGAAGCAACAATATGCTCTTTTGAGAAGTCAAACATTCCTTTGCGGATCCCACATTTTGTTTGGATAATGATATCCTCTCTATTAATTGCGGATTCTTTTAAAGCATTGCCAAAAATCGTTTCACATTCTCCTCCTCCGTAAATATCCGCATGATCAAAAAAATCAATGCCATTCTCATATGCGGTTTCAATTACTTCTGTAGGATTTTCTGCTCCATTCATCCTCATACATCCAAGAATGACCGATGCCGCTTCTAACTCACTTGTTCCAAATTGAATTTTCTTCACTGTGAAACCTCCTAAATTTGTCTTTACTTTTATAGTGTACCACAACTCTATGAAAGGGCTTCAACTAATCACTTTTTTTAAGTATTTTTCCAATTGAAAAAACTGTTTTTCACAAAATTCAATATCAATTAGCATCACTGGCCTTTCACACTGATGAAATAAATTTTGGTGGTATGTGGTCGTTAAAATAAGCGTTGCATAACCGATCGTACTGGATGTTCGAGCATAAATAACGACTAAATTATATTTGTATTGAAAAAAAGCAGTGATTCGCTTACCTAATTCGTATTCTTTTTCAATGGAGAAATCTGTCATCAAACAAATAACGATCTTTTTTTCATTGTAAACCGGTGATGTTAGTGTCGATAAGATTGTGAAATAGCGATGAACAAGTAATTCTCTCTTCACTTTTTTATAGATTGGAATTTCTACTATCAGTTCATCAACACACGTATGAATCCTTTTCAGAAACTTAGGGTACATTTCCTGCAGTTTGTTGACAGAACGATTTCGGTCGAATGATAAATCAGAAACTAATTCATAAAGTAAGTGAAAAGAGAGAAAGCTTATCACACTTGCTTTGGAATGCTCGATCCTTTTCTCCCAAAAAATCTGTCGAAATCTAGTTGTTGCTATTAGCGTATTTAAATAGCAGGTTGTTTTTTTCAAAAAATGTTCTTCAATAATAAAAGCTTGCATACTTGCACCATAGTAGGGTAAAAAATTTGCCTGAATCATTAAATACAGATAGGCAAATTCTGACAAAGGTATTTTTTTAGCGAAGTCTTCTTTTACAATCGTCTGAACAAAATTTGAAAAAATGGCACTTTCTTTTAAATAAGGAGACCACTCACTTTTTTGACGAATCTGATGTCCATTGTTTTCGCGCCATAATGCAATCTGGATCATGCGGGAAAAAGATAGTTTCTGAAGATCGTTGATTTTAATCTGAAAAAAATGAATGATCGTTTCTGTTAATTTATCACTAGATTCTATTTCAGATGAGAGAAAGCTGCCGATGGTTCCTCGGTAGACAAGCCAATAAAAATGCAAAATAAATGCCCGAATTTGTACTTCATCTCCTACAAGTTGATAACTGCCTCTTCTTAAAGAGAGTCCACTTTTGCTTAACCATAAATCGATTTTTTTTATTCGTCTTCTTAAACTAGACTCACTAATTGAAAGTCTTTCTGAAAATTCTTTCGTTTGAATAGTTGTATCGTCTATTATTGCCTTCAAAAAAATAATTTCAGGGAGCTCACACAAAAATCTAGTTAAAAATATTTCTACATAATAATCACTAGATTTTTTTAAATAATAGTAATTTATGGATTTGCGACTGATCGATAACTCCGCCTCCAATTGAAATCGTTTGATAAGAAGCTTTATCTTCTTTATGTAACGCAAAATCGTTTTTGCATTTATAGATAATTTTCTTGAGAATATCTCCAACTTTTCTTTGCCATCAGCAGAAGCAAGTAATAAGAAAAGATCTAGTAATTTTCTGGCATCGTAATCAATAAGTTCTTTGTAATCCATCTCCTATGTGTTCCCCCAATAATTAGTTTTTGATGTTTTCTAAATACAAAAATGAGTCTACATAGATAAACTACGCAGGACTCATCGATTTTCATTTTTTATTCAGTTTTTGTATTAGACAATCAAACTTTTGAGTACACAAATTAGAAAAATCATTATTGCGCCGCAAATAAAAAGACTTTTTATGCGTATGTTATTCATTAAGGAGTTCCTTTAACGCCATGTATAACTTTTTAGTCGCCAACAAATAGCTGCCTTTTTCATTTTCAATTTTTGGTAGCCCCTGTCCCATAACTCTTGCGCAAATTTCAATCGGTTTTGTTCAGATGCCTTTTTTATCACAATATACATTTGAGTGATCGCTTTACGGTTCATTTTATACTTTTTACGGTTTCCACCGGTGAACCCATAAAATATTTCTACGCCCTCAGATTTTTTTGTTCTAGGAGAATTTTGAACCAATTCATTGTGTGCCTTCTTGATTCTTTTTAATAACATTTCTGTGTGCTGAGGATCAAACTGATGATGGATGATGAATTTATGCAAACGTGTGTATTCTATCTTAGCGATATGATTATAAAGTCGTGAAGCATAATCAAGTCCTTTATATAATATATTCGCACTGAATGACATGTTTACCATCATCTTGTATTGCTGAACAAATGCTTCTTCTAGTTTTCGTCCGTCATTTTGAAAAGGAACTTCCCTATTCAATTTTTCCAAAAATTCATACAATAAATAATTTTTGCGTTCTTCCAATTTGGCCGTTTTTTTCATTTTCTTCTTCCCCCTCTTTATAAATAATGAATAAATTTCGGTAAAAAATAAATAAAAACAAAATGCTGAGATAGACAATTATAATTTTATGTACCAGTTTTTAAAACAAAGGAATAAACTAAAAACATTAGCTAAAATCAGCTCAATAGCATGTCGTGCTTTCACCTCCTTCACCAAACGAATGAAACTATTTCGGGATAAAAACAGATTATCATTTAAAAGAACAAAAATCAACAACAAATTGACAATTAAACACTACAATTAATCTTCAAAAAGTGATATAGTAGAAAAGAGAAAAAACAGGAGGTACTATCTTGAAAATAGATTTAAAAGCAGCAGGACAGCGAATCAAAGACATTCGTTGTCAGCATAATTATTCTATGGCACGTTTTTCAAAATTAGTCGGAAATTCTAGTGCCAGCACAGTAAACAATTGGGAAAAAGGCAACAATCTGCCAAAAGAAGAACGTTTAGAAAAATTGGCTATTCTTGGCAATACAACAGTAAATTGGATTCGTTACGGTAGCTTTGAAGAATATGTGATTCGTTTACTGTCTCAAAATAAATTAAAGGCTTCGCTTCAAAAAGATCAATTACAAGTACTGATGCAAACATTAACAAAACAGAAAATTTCTTATTTGCAAGATTTAGAAATCTTGACCACTGCCCATGAGCTATTTCCAGAATTATTTGAAACAACTTATCAAATCAAGCTCTCACAAAAAAGTAATTTAGTGATTTCAGAAGATCCTACGGTCTATAGGATCGAACAAGATCATCGATATCGGACAGATTTTCTACCAAAGATCGATGCTTTATTTCACAAATCGAGTCAGAAGCAAATCAATGATATTCTCTTATTTCAATTATTTGATCTATTAGAGCGCGCTGAAAAAAATCAACTTCTGCCTTCTCTTACCCAGATTTTCTCTATCATATCTGATGTCGTGACCAACGATATTGCCTATGATGACCCTCATGAAGCAAAAATCGTGGATTATTCAGCATTTACCGATAAAAAAATACGTCAAAAGAAGTTGCCTGATAAAACAATTCAAAAGAGGTTTACTCAGGAGAAGGATACTCTTCTAGCACTTTTGGATGCCTTCTACATTGATCACAATACAAAGTAATTTAAGGTGTCTTTCTATATACTTTTCTTACTGTAAAGACCTAGATGTCATATATTACAATTAGATGATAAGTTTATTTCCAGATTTTAAATTTCATCGTTTTTTATTAATCTTATGGTTCTTAAAGGATTATTCCTCGTAGATTATGGTATACTTTTATTTGTGTTATCAAAGAATATATGGTGGTGCAAAACTAGTAGCTGGATGTCTTTTGAGCAGCACTTCTTGTTCCATTTCTAAAATATGAAAATTAAAAGCGAGGATGTTACTTTGAAGAAGAAATTATTACTTACACTTTCATTTATATTGTTAGTCCATACAGCGCCTATGAGTGTATCTGCTGAAGACATCGATCAAAAAATCGATAGCCAAACGAAAAAAATAGAAGAAATCATAAAAAATGAACAAGATGCTAAAGAATATTTAGCTACTCTAGAAACTGAGATCGAAACAATCGAAAATGAATACCAATCTGTGCTATCTGAAAAACAAAAACATGAAAAAGAAATGAACAAACTAAATACAGATATCGCAACTTTGGAAACAAAGATCGAAAAAAGAAATGACCAGTTAAATGCTCAAGCAAGAGTTACCCAAACAAATAATGAACAAGAATCAGTTCTAGCTGTCATTCTAAATTCTGAGTCGATTTCAGATGCTATTTCTAAAGCGTTGGCAGTAAACACATTGGTCACTGCGAACAATGATATTTTGACCGCTCAAAAAGAAGATAAAGAAGAACTTGATAAATTGAAAGTTTCTTTAACTAAAACATTAGAAACACTTGAAAAGAAAACTGCTGAGCTTGAAGAAAAAGAAGCTGCATTGACTGAAGCGAAGTTAGAGCAAAATGTAAAAATCAATGAGATTTCAGCTGCCCTTGCAACTGAAAAAGCAGAGAAAGATAAATTTGTTAAACAAAAAGAAGAAGCTGCAAAGAAAAAAGCCGCTCAATTAAAAGCGATCGCCGAAGAAAAGAAAAAAGAAGCTGAAGCAAAAGCAATCGCTGAGAAACAAGCCAAAGAATTAGCAGCAAAAGAACAGCAAGCTGCAGCAGCTTCAAAAACAACTGATTCAGAGAATACCACTACAACAGTTCCAGATACAAACACAGTTAGTACGGTTGAGACCCCTTCTGACTCTAATGACAGTCAAGAAGTTGTGACGCCACCGACTTCTTCAGGTGGCTGGGCTTCTCCTGTTGCAAGCATGATCGTAACAAGCGGATTTGGCGGAAGAGAAGATCCTACGGGGATTTCTGGTTCTTTCCATGATGGTATCGACTTTGGGGGCGCTAGCGGCACTCCAATCATGGCCTCACGCGGCGGTGAAGTCGTAACAGCAAATTACGGCGGCATGGCTGGAAATCATGTTGTTATCAAACATGATAATGGCTATTATTCTTACTACTTACACATGAGCAGTCTGAGCGTTTCAGCTGGGCAAAGTGTTAGTGCGGGACAAACATTAGGTGGTATGGGAACAACTGGTAATTCAACAGGAGTCCATTTACATTTTAGTATTTCTACTGGTTTATGGAGCGGCTTTGTAAATCCTGCCCCATTCCTAGGTTTGTAATCATTTATATAAAGATAAGAATTTTGGGAAGTTCCTGATTTTCTTATCTTTTTATTTTGTGCAATTATTTAAAGTCCTGTACAGAACATGATATAATTAAGATAGATAAAGAAAGGTGATGAGTAAAATGATCAATGACTACAAAAATATTTTAGTTGCTGTTGATGGATCAAAAAATGCTGAGTTAGCATTGCAGCATGCAGTTGCAATCGCTAAAGAAAAAAATGCCACCTTATACTTGCTTTCTGTCGTTGATGAAAATGCAATCAGCCACAGCTCTTATGCATATTCAAAAGTTTTAGCTGAAGAGAAAGAAGCGATCGAAAAAGAATTATTGAAAAATATCTATTATGCCACACAACAAGAGGTCCATGATGTGATTCCTCTTGTTGAAATCGGAAATCCTAAAGAAACGATCGCAACAATCGTTCCCACCAACCAATCCATTGATTTAATCGTAGTCGGAGCAACAGGAAAAGGACAGATTCAGGCAAATCAACTCGGTACTACTACAAGCTATGTTGTACAGTATGCACCTTGTAATGTTTTAGTAGTTAAATAAATAATAAGTAAAAAAAGTAGGAACTGCTGATAAGCGCTCCTACTTTTTTTACTTATTTCTCTAGTTTAGCGATCAAAATAAAACGATGTTGAAGATTTTTGACTTCACCATTTAGTGATAATTCGTTTTGCAGCCTTAGTAACTCATCAAAATGGACCGATACCGAAAAATTGGGGTACTCCCAAGGAATTCTTTTCATGTAGTAAATCAGTCCTTCCACATCATAAAATTTTTGATAAGGAAAAAATTCTTGACTGAAAATCAAGCTAAAATTTGCTTTTTTTAGTCCTTCTCCAGCAACATTTAATGACCACTTTCTATGATCTCTTTGCTCAACCATCTTCATTTTTTCTGAAAGAATAAGCCCATTTTTTTCTCCAACCTGTTGAGTGATAAATAATCCACCCGATCTCAGAACACGTCTAACCTCTCTTGGATCATAGGACTCATGACTATTTAAAACGATGTCGAATGAATCATCTGGAAAATCTAAACGATCTGTTTCATCAACATAAACGATTGTAATTCCCAAAGGCTTCAGTACCTTTTGAAGTCGCTCATAGTTAGGCAGCCACCCTTCCGTTACACTTGTTCGCTTATAGGGGTGACCAAAAGTCAATAATCGTTCCCCTCCTCCTGTTCCCATATCTAATAGAAACATTGATTCTTTTAAATATTTATGAACAAGATCATCATAAGACCAAGGTAACTCTTCCACGTTCCACCGATTCTCCATATAAGAAAAATCCCATCCGAGAATATTCTCCTGTTCAAGTGATTGCCAATATTTCTTTTGTTTTTCTTTTTTCATAACCGCTTCTCCCTTACTTAATCGTTATACAGTAAGATCAATACAGTTATTTTTCTGATAGATAAAATTTAGCTCAATACAATCTCTATCAGTTCATAACTGTATTGAGCAGCTACCTCGATGCATCACTTTTCCTCCTTTCATTCTAGTAAAAAATAAACAGCCATTGAGATTTTTTTAGTTTAGTATACTGGTATTATTTTAGCCCATTATGATCGATCAGTTCTTTAAACCAATGTCCGCTTTTTTTCAATCTGCGCTGATCCGTTTCTAAATCTAACTGATAAAAACCATATCTATTTTTATAACCATTCAACCATGACCAACAATCGATGAATGTCCATGAATGATAGCCAAAGCAATTACTTCCTGCCTCGATCCCTTTATAAAGCTGTTCCAAATGTTCTTCCATAAATTCGATACGATAATCATCCTGAATCATCCCTGTTTCATCCATAAATCGTTCTTCATCAGCGACGCCCATACCGTTTTCAGAAACATACCAAGGAATATTTTTGTATTCATTTTTGATCATCATTGCCACGTCATAAAGCGCTTCTGGATAAATTTCCCAACCGCGGTAAGGATTGATTTTTTTATTTGGCCAGTCGTAATGAGCGTAGAAATCTTCTGGTGAGCTTGTCGGATGATTGACCCGTTCGGGTGCTTTAACACGGCGCGGCTGATAGTAGTTCATACCAATAAAGTCGACTGTATTTTGTTCAATTTCTATTAAATCTGTTTTTGCCGTAACTGGAAGTAACTGGCTCTCAGCCAAACAATCGATCAGTTTCTTTGGAATCGTTCCTAAAACAGCTGGGTCTAAAAAGCTTTTCGTGTTCAATAAATCTGCGATTTCCGCGGCCTGTCTATCTTCTACAGACTCACTTCTTGGATAACAAGGAGAAACATTCAAAATAATACCGATTTCACCTGGATAGTTGCCATTTCTAAACATTTTTACAGCCATAGTATGTGCCATCAACGTATGATAGCCTACTTGAACTGCTTTTTTAAAATCATTGACTGCCGGATAATGGTAGCCATACAAATAACCACATTCGACATGAACCATGGGCTCATTGAAAGTCGTCCAATACTCAACTAGATCGCCAAACAGATCAAAACAGGTCTTTGCATAAAACGCAAATGCATCTACAGATTCACGTACTTCCCATCCACCTTTTTCCATCAGCCACCAAGGCATATCAAAGTGAAATAAATTGATGATCGGTTTTACCCCATTGACACGAAGTTCCTCAAAGTAGGAACGATAAAATTCGACTGCTTCTTGATTGATGGTTTTTCCATCTGGTAATAAACGAGTCCAAGCAATAGACGTCCGAAAGGAGTTCATATGAATGTCTTTCATCCGCTTCACGTCTTCTTTATAAAGCTCGTACATATTTGTTGTGTGTTCAGGCCCTTGGTCTTTTTGGAATTTTTCCGGTGCTAATTCATACCACTTGTCCCATGTCGAAGGACTTTTTCCGTTTAATGAGCTGTGACCTTCTGACTGCGGAGCTGAGGTCGCTGCTCCCCATAAAAAATGTTTTGGAAATTTTTTCATCTACCCGTCTCCTAATTACCTATTTTTAATGTATCTAACACTAACTCGTAAAACATCATATTTGCCTATGAGAACCATTCATGAGCCCATTGGCTTGGAGCATTGATTGATTCTTTCAAGCATCAACTTGGGATCGTCTTTTGCTTGAATGAGCATCTGTTAGAGAACTTCTTTCTCTGCCTGATCATTCGCCGTTAAAAAGATTTTTTTTAAGAAGTTGCTTTATCGTATTCTGATAGATCTTATCATCCATCAATACGTAGTTCTCTACGTCATCTACTTCATAAGCATAAACGTTTTTCCCTTGATGTTCAACAATTCTCCATTGTTTTATAGCTATTTCTATTTATCTTGCTTGCTCTGTTTAGGATCGATCTGTATAGATAGTTAAAAAGATTTCCTTTAAGTAACCTAAATCACAACGGCAAACGATTTCACAAAAATCAGATAATTGTACGTACAACGAACGGCACTTAGACGAAATCCGAATCAAACTGAAAAAACAATTCCGATAATCTATTTTTTGAATTTTTTTATAAAATTATTCCAATGTCATTCATATTGAACAGATACAAAAAAGGCCATGACATAACTCTATAAGTTACGGCATGGTCTTTTAGCAATGAGTAAACGTAGAAGTAGAAATGACTTAACTTTGTTTTAATCATCTCTCTAAGTATCAACATCAAGGTCTTTATTCTCAAAGCTCTATGCTTCTGGTTTAACTAGTTTTCCTCATGTCAACACTTCATATTCGGCAATCGTGCTAGAAATAATCCCAGAGGATTTTGACTTTTCTCTCGACTCTTTCTTTTCTGAATTTCTTTGATGCATTTGTTTAAAAGACTGACTTTTTACCCAATTTTTTTGGTGCTCCTTTGATACCCAGCGACTTAGTACAACTAATTCTGTGATTTCTGGAGTTTCTGGCAACACTCGATACATCAACTGAAAATTTAAAAATCCTTCAACTGCTTCCATGCTTTCTTTCGTATGACCTGCAGTAAACTGCTGAATAATTCGCTGGGAATGTTCTGTTTCTGCCTGGATCGTATTCGTTACAATATACATTTATTTCCCTCCATGATCGATCTCTGTATTTTCAATAAAATAGTCATCGATGATTTCTCCTTGATCAAAATGCACGATTCGCTGGCATGTTTGGCTAAGAAATTCTTTATCATGTGAAATGATCAAAACCAAAATATCTCGCTCCTTCAACCAACGTATTGTTGCGGCAACTTCTTCCATATGCATCAAATCAAGTCCACTTGTAGGCTCATCAAAAATAATAATTTTCTTTCCAGATAAAACAGCACTGGCAATCGCAACCCGTTGTTTTTCTCCACCTGATAAGGTTTGAGGATGGCGAAAAAGCAGCGGTTCTAAATGAAGCATCGCGATGATTTGATCGATTTCTTCACTTTCTTTTGCATGTAGACAAATTTCTTTTTCTACAGTTTCAAAAAATAGCTGTAAATTCACATCCTGCATGACAACAAAACTTTCTTTGATCAGCTCTTTAGGCGTCATTGTTTTTTGGTTCAATAGGATTTTCCCAGAACGCGGCTTAATGAGACCTGATATAAGTTTCGAAAAGGTAGATTTTCCTGCACCATTATGACCAATGATACCTGTTACAGATGAACTAGCTAGCTCTAAATCAGGGATTCTTACAGAAACTGATCCGCTTCTTCGATAATAAAAATCCAAATTTTGACAAGTTAGTACATGTTCTCTTGAAACTTTCTGTGATTCTTTTTTTATAAAAGTCGTTTGCTTAAGCGAACGCAATCCTAACTGACCTATCTCATCAGGTGATTTTTCATTCATTTCTTGTCGTGTATATTGTGCAACGATCTCCCCTTCATCCATAAGTATATAGCGATCTACAAGCTCTTTTAAATAGTACAAACGATGTTCAGAAACTATGATCGTCATTCCTAAATTCTTGAAGATTTGCAAATACTCTTTCAGTTTTTCAACTGTTTCACCATCTAAGTTACTTGAAGGCTCATCTAATAAGAATAAGCGATGTTCCAACATACTTGCAGAAGCAAAAGCAATCAACTGTTTCTGCCCTCCAGATAAATGAAACATGCTTCTAT
The DNA here is from genome assembly GCF_002174455.2 of Enterococcus sp. 9D6_DIV0238. Lineage (NCBI taxonomy): Bacteria > Bacillati > Bacillota > Bacilli > Lactobacillales > Enterococcaceae > Enterococcus > Candidatus Enterococcus dunnyi. The sequence continues at coordinate 87,521 of NZ_CP147246.1, read as the reverse complement.
CTAAAAATGGTGTCAACGAAAATAATTCTGTGATTTCATTGATCCTTTCAATAATTTCTGTCCTAGGTATACCATAATTCTCCATAGCAAATGCTAATTCTGAATAAACATCATTTGTAAAAAATTGTGTTTTTGGATTTTGAAAAACCGTACCGATATCACGAACATACTGGTTAAATTCTTTTGTTAAAAAGTCGTGTCCTAAAATCGTTCCTTCTCCTGTCAGATCTCCCGTATATAATTCCGGTATCAAGCCATTCAACAGTCTAAGCAGTGTCGATTTTCCACAACCGCTTTTTCCACATAAAACAATAAATTCACCAGGCTGAACAGATAGATCGATGCTCTTGATCACCGTCTCTTTATCCTCATAAGCAAATGTCATCTTTTTTAAGTCGATCATCCAATCTTCCTCCCAAACAACATACCTAGAATAATCAGGCCGATCAATACATAGTCCTGTATTTTTAAACGAATCTCATAAACACTTGTATGAGCTGTTGGGTTAGCCAATCCTCGAGCTAGCGCAGCTGCTGATAAATCCAATGACGTATTTTCTGCTGACATCAGTACGGGAACAATGATGTATTCCATTGTTTGAAAAGGATGCATAAATAAATCTACTGTCGAGACAGCGATCCCCCGATACTTCATGGCATTTCGGATACTTTTAAAATCTTGAAAAAAAGTTGGGAAAAAGCGGAATAGCACCGTTAAAGGAACGATCAAGCCAAAAGGTATACGGCATTTTTTTAATGCTGCGATCCATTCACTGATTTTTGTCTGATTCATTGCAAAAGCTGCTGCCATAACCGTCGGTAATAAACGACGATTCCCAACCAAAATAAAATCAAAAAAAGCTGCCGCTCCATTATCTATGTAGGGAAATAACAAATGATCACCAAGAATGAACAACCAGAAAATCGCATAGAAAATCGTTCCTTTTTTAAATGCACCATTTAAAATAAACAGTCCATATAACAAGCTCACAAAAAGTATTTCAGCAACAAATGGTAAAGGGAACATCAGCAAAAAGCTTGCAAATAAAATCGTACATAACTTACTTCTAGGATCAAACGTTACGCATACTTTGCTCATAATTCTTCCCTTTGGTTTTATCAAAATGTTTCACATAGATTTTTTGTCCAATCAATATACCTAAAACACTACAAACAATAACAGCGATTGTACAAAAATAAAACATGCCCGTCGTGATCGGTGTAAAGACTTTTTCGATGTACACTGAATCTTTGCCGCGAGCAATCAATGCATCGATGTATGCATTTTTCATAAACCACAATGGCAGCACAGGACCCATCAATCCAAAACTAAAAACAGTATAACTGATCACCGTCCGAGCTTTTTGTGGTAATCTCGTTTTATATTGCAGCAAATCTGCAGCGACTGCACAAATAATACTTGGTAAGAATGATAAAGGAAAATGTCCAGATATCAGGAAAAATAATCCCATCACACTCCCCATGATTGTAATCGCACCGAATCGAGGAATACGCTGGATCACTAATAAATAGACGATTCCAGCGAACAAAGCAGTCGCACTAGGAATCAAAACGTTGTTAAATGTAGGAATCGTGAATGTTAGGATCGCCAAGGCGATCGATACAATCAAAAAATAAATAGCAGTATAAATACCAATTGAAATAAAATCTTGAATTTTTAATTTTTTCATTTTTCCGGCCCTTCTTGTTTTACTATAGATAAAAATAATAACTGCCCATAGACAGGACTGTTTATTTTAAGTTGATATCGTCCTTTAGCCAACAGATCAGTTAAAAAAATAGCTGATTGTCTGTTACGTTTGAAAGGATGGATAGCCCGTCTAAAGAATCCTTGATCCACTCCTTTCCTTATTGAGTTAGTATAACACAAGCGTATGATAATGAGAATCATTATCAGTAAAATAAAACTCACCTTTTATAACTGATCAAAAACCAATCCCAGTCAGATATCTGCACTAGGATTGGCTTTTGATCATTGAAGTGTTCCAGCATTTTCTTCACTATCAAACGGATTCGTTACACACGCTTCAATAGCATAATAAAGACTGTCACAAATAGTTGGAAGTGGTAAACAAGCAGTTCCAGGTGCCCGATCCAGTACCTGTCCAGGCTCAAAAGGAACATGGATAAAGCCACCTCGTACATCGGGATATTCTCGATCGATCAGATATAATAATCGATACATCACTGCGTTACAGACAAAAGTACCTGCCGTATATGAAATATCTGCAGGTAACTCATGAGCTACTACATTTTTTCTCATTGCTTTGATCGGTAGGTTCGTAAAGTAGGCCGTTTCTCCATCTAGCTCTAGTTTAGCACCTATCGGCTGATTTCCTTTATTATCTGGAATTCTTGCTTCGGCCAGATTGATCGCTACACGCTCAAAAGAAATGGCACTACGTCCACCAGCTTGCCCAACACAAATGACGATATCAGGCTCCATTTCTTCGAGAAGTCTCTTCAAAATAACACTACTTTTTTCAAATTCAGTGGGAATTTCAGCTTTGACTATCGTCGCTCCAGCAATTCTATCCGGTAAGAGTTTTACAGCTTCATATGAAGGATTTCTTGATTCTCCTCCAAACGGATCGAACCCAGTTACCAATACTTTCATTGTACAAATCCACTTCCTTTCAGCTAAAATACACCGATTTCTTCTTCAGCGTTTTCATATAACATTTTTTTCTTCCCATCTTCCATCGTTTCCCAATTTTCATCATAAATGTGATCTAAACATCCATGATCATCATAAGAAAGAATGAATTTGTGCTCTCCCGTTTCGTCACGGAATAAAAGAAAGTGCTCTTTTATTCCGTACTCTACATTTAAATCATCAATAGCCTAGATCATGCTTTGACTAACGGTATAATCTGTGTGGCAATTTTTTCTAAAAAAGCTTGATCATGCTCTACTAAAAGCATGGTTGGCTTGACGGATAAAATCAATTGTTCTAACTGCTCTTGATTAAATATATCCAAATAATTCAAAGGTTCATCCCAAATATAAAATTCTGCTGGCATCGCCAAAGATTTTGCCAGTTCAACTTTTTTACGTTGCCCCATACTCATTTGCTCGATCCGATTATGAAAAACGTCTCTTTCCATCCCGAGTTTATGCAAATTATTGAGAAATTCCTGGTGATTTAGTCCTTGTGTTTCTGAGAACTCCGTCAATGTTCCTCGATTATCCTCATAATTTTGGCGGACATAGCTGATGTTCAATTTTTCAGGACGATTGATTTCTCCTGAACTTTCTCCTTCGAACTGATTCAGTAATAAACGAATGATCGATGATTTTCCTGAGCCGTTTGCACCAGTCAATGCAAGTCGATCTCCTTGACTTAAAGTGAAAGAAACAGGTTGAAACAGAGGCTCACCTTGATAGCTTAAAGCTAAGTGTTCAACTGTCAATAGGCGCTTATTATGTCCAGGTTGATAGTTCATGGTCAATGGATCGATATACTCGATATCTTTCAATAAGCTTTCTTTTTCAGCGAGCTGTGTTTCCATCCTACTCTCGATCGATTTTGATCGTTTCATCGTACGTGCTGCCCGAGCACCAATAAAACCTGTATCGTAAATTGCTCCACTACCTTTTTCAGAAGCTTTTCCATACTTATCTTGTTCTTTCGATCGAGACCATTCAGCTTTTTCAGCAGCTGTTTTTCGGAGACGAGTGACTTCTTTTTTTAGCTTTTCATTTTGCGCTAGCTCAAACTCATCTTTTATCTTCTTTTGTTCCTCATAAACAGAAAAATTTCCTTGATATAATTCCAGCTGACTCTTCTCGATCGATAATACATGATCAACGACGTCGTCTACAAAAGATCGATCATGACTAACAACGATAAATCCCTGACGTTTCTTTTTCAAGTATTCTGCTACTTGCTTGCGACCTGCGATATCTAAATGATTAGTCGGTTCATCGATCAGCGGAAAATACTGATCATCAATGAATAATAAAGCCAGCAGCACTTTCGTCTGCTCCCCACCAGATAATGTTTCAAACTCACGCCATAAAATTTGCGGATCGACGTTCAAAAGATTCAACTCACGTTCGATTTCCCATTGTTCAAAATCACTGATCTCCTGTAAAACATAAAAAGTCAGCTGTTTTTTATCCTTGATCGGCTGCGGGAAGTACAAAAATTCTAATTGATGGTTGATTTGTCCGCTATAGCTTAGCTTGTTCTGTAAAATATTTAGGAGCGTCGTTTTTCCCCGCCCATTTCTTCCAATTAGACCTAATTTCCAGCTGGTATCGAAATTTAGATTTGCTTGGTCAAATAAGAGTGTTCCTTGATTATCATATCCAAACGTTAGTTGTTTGATTTCAATTTTTGACATACTATCACCTCGTTAAAAAAAGCGGAAGGCTGCTTTAAACACCTTCGACACTTTTCAGAACTGGCTTACTCATTTATCTGTACACAAAAAGACCCGTACACTGAAAAATCATCGCCAATCCTGAAAATCTGCACACTGCTCCCTTGAAACACTTCAAGATACAGTCTGAATGCAGCTTCAACAAATTGACTTAATTTTTCAATGCACGGATCCCTCTCTTCGTTTTTATTGTTTTCAATATAGCATGAGGAAATATTACTTGTCAAGAACTGCCTTTTACGGATGGATAAAGTAAATAGCTCTGATACTTTTTTTTCAGAAAAAAACTTACTTTCATTATACTTTTGAAAAGATTCTATCAATCTTTCTAGTCCCATACTTTATGTGATGGTTTTGTTTTATACTGAGAGTGTAAACATTTGCAAACGGAGGGATTATTTTGAAAATAGAACATATTGGATTATGGGTTCGTGACTTAGAAGCCATGCGAACCTTTTATCAGACGTATTTCAATGTAACATCATCGGAGCTTTATCATAATACTAAAACAAGTTTTCATTCTTATTTTTTGACTTTTGAAGATGGTGCTAGATTAGAGATCATGCAGCGTGAAGATGTTACAAATAGCACTGGCACCAGTGAAAGCTTAGGCTTTGCCCATTTAGCGATTTCTTTAGGTAGTAAACAAAGCGTTGATGCGCTGACGAACGTTTTAGTGCTGGAGGGCTATGAATTGTTAAGCCCCTGCCGAACAACTGGTGACGGCTATTATGAATCAGTGATTGCTGATCCAGAAGGAAATCGATTGGAATTAACTGTATAGTGAGGAGAAACGAACATGACTATTAAAGCAATTGTATTAGATATCGATGGTACTTTGTTAAATGATAAAAAAGAAGTATCAAAAAATACACGAGAGGCCCTGATCGATGCACAAAAAAACGGGATCAAAGTCGTATTGGCTTCCGGCAGACCAACTCCCGGTATGTTAAAATACGTTGAAGAATTGAAATTGGATCAATATAATGGGCTGCTTGTTTCATATAATGGCGCACATGTTTTAGACGTTTGCACGCAAGAAGAACTGTTCAGTCAACCTCTTTCTACTGAAACAGCAAAAGCTATTTTAGAACATTTAAAACAGTTTGATGTGAAACCAATGATTGCTCACGGTGACTATATGTATGTGAACGATGTTTACGATGGTATCCTTGATCTTGGCGCTATGGGTAAACAGTTCAATATCATTGAGTATGAATCTCGCGGCGGGAACTTCCAGTTATGCGAAAAAACAGATTTAGCTGCTTTTGTTGAATTTCCATTACACAAAATTTTAGTGGCTGCTCAACCAGAATATTTACAAAAACATGCTGAAAACATTTTAGCCCCTTTTAAAGATACAGTGAGTGGCGTCTTTTCTGCTCCAATGTATTTCGAGTTTACTAATCAGGGGATCGACAAAGCTCATGCTCTGGAGCAATCGCTTAAGCCTTTAGGAATCCAGCAAGAGCATATTGTTTCATTTGGTGACGGACATAATGATTTGTCGCTCATCAATTACGCTGGAATCGGTATTGCAATGGGCAATGCGGTAGATGAATTAAAAAGTGCAGCGAACAAAGTTACAGCGACTAACAACGAAGATGGAATTGCAAAAGCGTTGGCAGAGTTACTTTAAAACAGCCGTTTCAGTTTTCATCATTTATTCAACTTTTGAGTGTCGAACCAAACGTAGAAATAATGCTTGGTTCGACACTCTTTTTTACATAAATGGTCATTATCAGGTATACTGAATTTAGTAACACGAACATCATTGAAAGGTAACTGATATAATGAGCCTATTTTTTAAATTAAAAAGCTTAGATTCTTTAACTGCTAGTGAACAAACTCTCGTTGATTACATTTTAGAAACGCCGGATGAGGTGATCCACTTTTCTCCACAAGAGTTGGCAGAACATTCTTACGTGTCGATTTCAACCATTTATCGTTTGATCAATAAGCTTGAGCTTGATGGTCTGAATGATCTTAAACTCGCCTTAGTCAATGATTTAAATGAGCACCGAACGACACCGATCATCGATATAGACTATCCTATTTCTGCCGAAGACAATCTCTATGCAATGACGACAAAATTGAAAACAGTATACGAACAAACAGTACAATCCACCATCGATACAAACAATTTTGATCAAATGGCAGCAAATAGTGATTTATTGAAACAAGCGAAATATATCGATGTTTATGCTTCTTCCGCAAATATATATTTTGCTCAAAACTTTCAATTTCAACTGCAGGAAATCGGGAAACGAATCAATGTCCCCATCGATGATTACACACAAAACCTGAGTGCAGCGAATAGTACACCAGACCATCTGGCGATCGTTGTTTCATATGAAGGACGAGGTTCCAGTGTCAAAAAAATCTTAGATACCTTAAAAAAGAATCAAAGTAAAGTACTATTGATCACCTCTAAAAATAGCCCTTTACTTAAAACAAAAGTTGATGGCGTCTTTCTTTTTTCATCCTTGGAGAACCATTATAACAAGATTTCTTCTTTTTCCACTCGCATGTCCTTGATGTATATCTTTGATTGTCTCTACCTTAGCTTTTTTAATCAAGATTATGAAAAGAACCTTGCCTATAAATTAGCCAACTATCAAAAGATGAATCCTAACTTGATATAAATGAAACAGCCAGCTGAAAATTTACTCTATCAGTTGGCTGTTTTTTCAACTGTTTAAAACTAGACATCTACCGATTTATCAAGCCTATGTCCATTTTCATTTTTAACACACGATACACAGATTGATCCAATGCCTCTGTTGTATAGACTCCTTGTTCGATTCCTTGCAGCACATAGGGAATCTGTTCTTGAAAGGAGGAAGATAGAATCAAGTCATTGCCGGCTTGCAGTGCAGCCAAACCTGCTTCTTCCTGGGGAATAAATTCGGCTAATCCCGCCATATCCATATCATCTGTCATGATCACGCCCTGAAACCCTAACTCATTACGCAATAAATCATGGACTGGTTTTGAAATAGATGCCGGCATTGTTTCATCAATACTTGTTACAATATTGTGAGATACTAAGACACTATCAGCACCAGCCGAGATCCCTGCTTTAAAAGGTAAAAAGTCGCTCGTTTGTAATTCAGCTAAAGTTCTTGTATCATAAACGATTTCGACATGAGAATCTCGATTATTCCCATAACCTGGAAAATGCTTCAACGTAGAAATAAGCTTTTGATTTTTCAACTCTTCTACGCTTGTTTTTATATACTCACTTGTTTTATCTGCATCTAATCCTAGCGTCCGATCGTAAATAAATGCTTGAGGATCAGTAGCAACATCAGCGTCAGGGAAAAGGCCGGCTTGAATACCGTAAGAGTGTAACACAGTGGCTTTTTGCTGAATATCCCTACGAATTCCCGCTAGACCTGAAGCTTGATAAATTTCTTGGGGTGACTGAAAAGCATCTGCAACTAAATCAGTTCCTCTACTTAAACGAGAAACAGTTCCCCCTTCCTCATCAGAGGCAATCAATAATGGAATTTTACTTGCTTCTTGATAAGAAGCAATTTTTTCTTTTAGTGTCTCTGGCGTCTCCATTTCTACATCGCGCCCAAAAAGTAAATAGCCGCCTAGATGATTCAGTTGAATACTCTCGATCTGACCTTCAACCGGCACACGAGCTAAGAATAACTGACCGACTTTTTCTTCCAAACTCATGGAAGCCATCAACTTTTTGATTGCTTCATCTTGCGTTTTAGCTGAAGTTCTTTTTTGTGTTGAAGAAGTTGTTGTACTGCTCGCCAAAGTTGTTTCTGATCGTTGACTTGTTTCCTTTTGTTCTTTTTGATTCATGACTAAAATCACTCCCAAGCTGATAACAAAAATAAGTAATAAGAGTAAGATCGCAGTAATAAATGTTCTTTTTTGATTGATAGTCGTTCCTCCTAATTTAAAAGCAGCTCATTGCTTTGATGCTGTTTATTTTCTTCATACCGCTATCACCCATCACTTTAAATCTCTATGTTAGCTTCTGCAGCGAAAGATCTAGGTGACAATCTAAGTATTCACTCCACTCATTTTAACAGTTTCTACCATTTAAGTGCCAGTCACACAACTTTTTTTGAAAAGTGAACGCTAATTTTTGACAAAAAAGTAGCTGCGTGAGATGCTCTAGTCGTATAAAAATAAAAAAAGAGAGGTTGATTTTCTATGGCTACAATGGTATTTGTCAATTTTCCAGTAAGTGATGTTAAACGAGCGACAGAATTTTATGAAAAATTAGGTTTTAAAAAGAATGAAGAGTTTTCTAATGAGGAAGCAAGTTCAATGGTTTGGGATGATAATTTTTGGATCATGCTGTTGAACCATGACTTTTACAGTAAATTTATCAAAGAAAAAACAATTGCAGACGCCAGAACGACAAGCGGTGTCTTAGTATCATTCAGTATGGAAAGTGCGGATGCTGTAAAAAAATTTGGTGAAACAGCCAAAGCAAACGGTGGAGATTTTTATAAAGTTGATATGGGCATACCAGAAGATCAGATGTATGGTCTTGAGGTACAGGACTTAGATGGCAATACATTAGAACCAACTTGGATGCAAATGTAAACCAATAAATAAGATGAAAAACGATGACTCAAAAAGTACGCGACACTTAAAATCAAAATTAGTGCATCTTTTTATCATCGAATATTTTAGAGGCTGTAATATAACTAATTGCTAGTTATATTACAGCCTCATTTTTTCCTATTATTCAAGTAAAATTTTCTTCTTTTTTAATGGACAGAATTTACTCTAAAATAAAGAATACGAGTTGATCTGTTAGCATAATTTACCTACTAAAACATCGGTCAAGTCTTTTTTATTTTTTTTGCTGAAGAACATTCACTAGTTTTCCTGGAAAAAATAAATTCGGATTGATTTTTAGCAGAGCAATCAAGAATAAAGCTGTCACAACTGCTGTTGCTAGACCGCTGATGCCATTCATAACAAATGAAAACAGCCATGGGTTCATTCCCCACAATGCAAAGCTTCCCCAGAAAATCACACCGGCAATAAAATGCCAGAAATAACGCATCAATGTCCCTAAAAATGTTGCATAACAAATGATCGACACACTCTTTTTAAATGTCCCATTTTGGATCGACTGCTGTAGCTTCCCACTAAAAACGCCAGCAAATCCTGCGAAACCAAAGGCCAAAATGTATTCAATCACCACTTGAACTGGGGTCAAATAATACACTTGGGCTAACGGAAAATGAAGTAATCCCCAGATGAATGCTGAGAAAAACCCAGCCTTCGCCCCTCTTCTTAAAGCAAAAAGAGTCACAGGAATCATCCCTAAAGAAATTGAAAAACTGCTGCCGATATTCGTTGGAATAAAAGACAAAATCATGGCAATCGCCGCAACGATCGTTCCTTCGATCCAGACTTGTAATTCTTTTTTTCGTTGCATAAAAAAACTCCTCCTTTAGAACAACCAATTCACAAAGGAGGAGTAAAATGCATATATTTACTCCATCACAATTCCTACGCTCGTATTAACGAACAGGTTCGAAGGGTTTAGAGTAGGTACTCAATCTCAGCCAAGGCTCCCCTTTGTGATGGGTTCTATTTAATTTTTAGTTCGCATCTATTAGACACTACAATAAGCCTATCATGTCTAGCGAAAAATGTAAAGCTTTCCATTTCGCCATATTTCCATTGGCTATAAGATACACAAAAAACGTTTAGAAACTAACTATAGACTTTTTTATAATGCTTATCCTCAATTATTCAATATTCACCTTTGATCACAAAAAATGATCCGCGAATCGTCCCCGCAAGCTTTGATTTTTGGCGTGCAAATTTAAATTTCCCTTCAAACTCAGCCGGGATATCGATTCCATCAGATAATTTGAATCCAACAGCTCGTTTTCCCCCTTCTTCTAACGTATACATCACGTTGACAGATAAACCATTCTCGTAAAACACATAAGCCATTTTGATTCCATCAACTTCAAAATTTGAAACTTCTAGTGGTTTATACGGAAACGTCAAATCACGTTCTGCCAGAATTTTTTCGATCCAAGCTAGCGTTTTTGGATCTTCACTTGCAGGTACTGTTACAAATTCATGCTTGTATTTATTCCAATAATAACGCGCCTCATTTGCTCGTAGACCAGCTAATGCTTCAGCTGCTGGTGAGCTTTCAAAGCCAACTGTCGATACATTTTTAAAATCTACTTTATAAGACATGAAGGTTCCTCTTTTCTAGTTTTATATGCTTATTATAAGAAGACGATCAATTCTTTACAACTATTAGAACTGACAATTATTAATAGAAAACTATTGTAATTTCGCTATCCTTTCACTATAGTAGACTTGTAAAACATTTAACAAGCGGAGGGGCTAAATGATGAAGATCTTATATATATCTATCTCGGGAAATACCCGTTCCTTTGTAAAACGTCTCGTTGATTATGCCGATACTCAGCATAATGTTCAAATCAACGTACAGGAAATCCATGAAAATTCAACGTTCGAAAATGAGACAGAACCATTTTTCACCTTCGTTCCTACTTACTTGGATGGTGGAAACGGCGTAGATAATGGTGATACCGAAATATTGACAGAAACGATGCGGGAATATTTAGATTATCATGATAATTATCGTTATTGTCTAGGAGTTGTCGGTAGTGGAAATAAAAATTTCAATCATCAGTATTGTTTGACTGCTAAGCAGTATGCAGAAAAATTTGATTTTCCTTTTTTGGCAGATTATGAGCTGCGCGGAACACAGGAAGATATCGAACATGTCTATCGTATTTTAGCCGATATAGCTAAAGACTAAATAAACAAAAAAGCTTGCGTTTCAGTTATAGCTGAAACGCAAGTCTTTTTGCTTATTATAATAGTTCTTTTCTTAATTCTTCATCTGTTTTTGGTGACAAATATTTCGGCGGAATATCTAATACAGTAAATGCACCGAACTGTTCCTCCTTAGCCAAACGAACACACGCTCTCGCATAAGCGACCAAAACGCTTGCTGTAAATTCTGGATTACTTTCTAGTTGAAGATTGTATTCAATGACTTGCTTCGTATCTTCATGCGTTGTTCCAGTGTGTAACACAGTACCTCCATGTGGCATTGCCTTATGCTCTTGATCCAATTCAGCTTGGGAAATAAAATGCACTTCCGTATCATAATCTGCAAAATAATTCGGCATCGAAATGATTTCTTCCCGGATTTTTTCTGCATCACTGCCTTCTTCCAACACAACAAAACATTCTCTAAAATGTTTATCTCTTGTTGTCAAATTCAATGTTTCACCAGCTTTAAGTTTAGCGATCACTTCGCTATTTGGGATCGTATATTGAACAGCATCACTAACACCTTCGATTCTTCTGAGCGCATCTGAATGTCCCTGACTGACTCCTTTGCCCCAAAACGTATTTGTCTCACCAACAGGCAAAATACTTTGTGCATATAAGCGATTTAAGCTGAATAGACCTGGATCCCAGCCAGTAGAAATGATCGATGTTGTTTGATTTTCCTTTGCTGCTTGATCAACTTTTTTAAAATGCTCTGGAATCTTCGCATGGGTGTCAAAGCTGTCGATCGTATTGAATTGTTTTGTCCACTCCGGTGTTTGTGTTGGCAGATCTGTTGCTGATCCACCGCATAGAATACACACATCGATAGCGTCTTTTTTACCGTTCAATTCATCCATCTTATAAGCTTTTGCCCCTTCGGTTTGAACGGTCTCAGGTGCTCTTCTTGTGAATACTCCGACTAATTCCATATCTTCATTTTGTTTGATCGAACGCTCAACGCCGCGTCCAAGGTTCCCGTACCCGATAATTGCTACTTTGATCATACTTACATTCCTCCACTTCTCTTGAATTTGATTATAACAAAAGAAAAGATTTTTTGACAATCCTCTTAAAAAATTTCTGATTATTAAAACACATGCTTCTTGCTGATATAAACGAGCAACTTGTTTAACTTCTGTAATAACCATAAAGAATACTTTTTTCTAGAGGAAGCCGATGATTTGAAATAGATATACTCAGGAAGGTACACTGCTCCCCGTGAAAGTTTAAAAGAGCCTACTCCAGAACTCATATGAAAGACTTTTGTTTCATCAACACGCAACAATGTATAATAGGTCAATAACCGATAGATCCCAACTTTTTTAGGATAACTTAAATCATAACCTAAAATAGGAACCGTAAGCATACCATCCAATTCCCAACTCATTGTCACTCCGACTAATTTTTCATCTTCAAATATTCCTGTAAAACAGGTATTTTCCGCACTTGCCATCGATTCAATAAATGTTGGTGTGTATTGCGGATTAATTTGAGAATATTTTGTAATGTACAATTGCGAATACAGTTCCACGATGCGTTCGCTGTACGCTTTAACATCAAAATCTGTACGCACATCCAAGGTTGTTTTAGCAGCTAGTCTACGGTCATTGTTAAAACTCTTTTTTTGTTTAATGGTTTGTGCTTGATGAGCGATAAACACCTGTCGAGATATAAAAGGCTGATAGTTTAGAGTAGCTAAATGGGTCATCAGCTGCTGATTTAGCAATTGATTTTGTGAACGATAAACGATCGTTTTAGTTGGGAATCGTTGCTTCAAAAGTGTTTCGATTTCTTGAAGCTCTTCCAATGAAAACTCTTGAAATAAATTTGTCGATAATAAATAATTTCCCACATAAACCGCTTCATCTATTGTTTTCGGGACAAATATTTTTATAATCTGAAACACCTTAGTTAAAATTTTTTTACCTTTTATATTGGTTAAGAACAGCTCCTCTTGCGCATAATCTAAATATTGCGCTCTTAAAGAGGTGGGATAAGTTTGGCTATCTTCGTACGTAGCATCAACAACTAGGAGAAGCTTTTGTCCGACTTCTAATGCATAACAATCAGCATTGCTGCAGTTTTCAACTAAATTGGAAAGATCATTCCTTAGAAAAGTTTGAATGTAACTGTACAATGGATGTTTGGTCAAGGGACATTCAGCAAAATCAACACTTGAATATAAACGTGCTTTCATCATTCCATTTCTCCTTTACTACTCTGCTGATAGGGGTATGAAATATCATGAACTACATAATCCGTGATACTAAGCTTTCGTTTTCTTGCTTTGATGAAATAAGACATTAAGACCCATGGCATCCACAACCAAGTCTGCCAATCGAATGCTTCAGCTAGCACATCACGTGATTGTCGATATAGCCTGAAAGTTTTTCTCCATTCACGATGATAAAGTATTTTCCCCAACCAAAGCAGTTTGATTCCATAATGTGTCTGATTCACCTCTGATAAACTGCTGCCATTTTCTTCTAGAAGACCTGCCAGAATCCGCTGACTGTCCAATATTGAGCCGAATGTCAGGCGCGGATTACACTCGATCGAAAAAAAATTTTCTCCATCAAACATAAAGTCAAAGCTAAAAATCCCTTGATCCCCTAAATTTTCGCTTAACCGTTTGACGATTTGGGTCAATGTAGCATGTTCAAATGGAATATACGTGATACTGGCATAATTTTCTATTCCTAAATTGGTATCATATGCACAATATGAAATCAAGCGACTTTCTCGAATTATCAATGAAACACAAATCTGCTGACCAACGATTTTTTCTTGGACAATCATTTTAGCCTTTGGTTGCTTTTGGACAAGCTCAATCTCCGAAGTTATGACTGATTGACCAAAGCGAGAATACACAGGTTTTAATAATTGACTGGAAAAGTCAATCGAATGCCCTTGATACAATTCAGTTTTTGGAGCAGTTAAACCAATATCTTTACACCAGTTGATAAAATCTAATTTATTGTGTAACTTTTCCAATAGGTCCTGAGAACCAATCAAAAATGTCGTTCCCAGCGCTCGAATTTCCTCTTGAAGCAGTCCATAGTAAAGCGTCTCTTCATTGATTGGCAAAAATAACTCGATATCAGTCACTTCTAGAAAGTTCAAAACTTCCATTCGAAAAGTTTCCCAATGAAATACAGGTGAAGCAACCACTTGAACTTTCGTAAAAATAGATGAATACGTTGCAAAAGTCGGTGAAAGATGTTCCAGCATAAAGATCTCATGACCTTGTTGCTTCAGTTTCTTCCCGAAAAAAAGGGCTAACGGAGAACGCCCGCCTGATAATGCGATCCGCATCAGCGCTCTCCTCCTTTTACATTAGAAATCACACGGCGCATTTTTTGGTCTTGTTCATAGTCTAACGAAGCGACATTAATAGTGATCGTTAATGCCTTTTGTTCATCGACATCTTTTACTAATGCTTTAAGCTTTGCTTTTACAGTCTGTATGATTTCTGATTCAAGTGCCTGCGGTGAAAGTTCCAAGGTTACCTCAATTATTTGTCTCGTTTGCTGGATGCACTTAAATTGTCGGATTTCCTCACTTGAGCGTGTGATCGCATAACGAATAAAATCAGGAAAAATGACTTGTGCTTCTTTCCCTTCACCAAAAATAAAACAATCATCCTCACGGCCTTCAATTTTTTCCAAGGCTATAAACGAACTACCACAAGGGCAAGGAGTCACCCGCTCAACTAAGATATCAGTATGACGATAGCGAATCAAAGGCTGAGTAGTTCTATAAAGATCCGTGATAATTGGTACAAATCGAGTAGAATCATCTGCTAAGTACTCTTTTTCAATATAAACAATCTCTTCATTCAAATGTAGTGTCCCATGATGACAGCTGATTCCAAGAAAGCCTTCCGTTGCTTGATAGATTTCTTTTAATCGACAGGATAATCGCTGCTCAATAAATTCTTTGTCAACTTCTTCCAAAACTTCGGCAATGCTGAAAACTTCTTTTAGTGAGAAATCCAGTGATTCTTTGTCAAAAAAATTAGCAATCATTCTGAGCATCGACGGCTGTGCAACGATCACATTGGGTTTCAATTGTTTTAACTGCTTCAAATTTTCTTCTACTGGATGCAACAAATCAAAAAAATGAAGCTGAATATTTCCTTGGTTGATTGTCTCATACAAATTGTTATTGGCGCGCATGAAAAAGGCGATCACAATTGCTTGTCCATGAAATTTTTTACGGTCTAAGGCTTTATTCATCATAGCTGCAGACCACTGGACAGTCTCTTCATCGCTTACTAAAAAGACGCCTTGATTCCCTGTAGTCCCAGAGGAAAGACCAACAGAAACTGTGCCTATTTTAGGGGCAAAATCACGATTCTCTTCCGCTTGAAGTGCAACTTTTTTGGCTTGCAACAGTGAAATTCCCTTGGTATTTAGCTGGTCGAACTCTTTCATCATCACAGCCTTATTCATGATTGGAAAATCGCTGAGACTGATTTCTTCTTGTTCGTTTATAAGGCTTCGATAGTAAGGGGATTTAGACACTATCCTTTTCAAATGACGGTTTAAACGTTTTTTCTGAAATTGTCGGAACCTTTCAGGGTGCTTTATGCTTAAATACCTTTGATAGCTTACATCTAAATAGGTACTTATAAAAGGTTTAATTTTCTTGATAGTCAACGATGCAGCCTCCATTCTCTTGATCCCATCGTTTTAGCCAATTCAGTGAGTTTTGACAATGGGAAAGCACGATTGGAAGATCAGGATTTTCTTGATGAATTTTCGCTAACATCCGGATATTGCGTTTCATTTCTTTATAATCGTGCACGATTAATTTAGTCACAATTTTTGGAAAACGGTGTTCGGTAATCGATTCTACATGCCAGGCAACATCAATGGCCAGTAAAACGGGGCCTTCTACTGTTTGAACATAAAAAATCGATTGTCCGACAGCATGTCCTTCCATTGGAATCGCACAAACACTGCGATCGCCAAATAGATCATATGCTTCAACTTGTAGCTCGGGTAGGTTTATTTTCTTACTATGTTCAATAAAATCCACCTGTTCTATTGATTTAGGCATTAGCTCTGTAAAAAAGCCTTGTCTTAATTGTTGAATACGCGGCTGCTTTATTAGCCCTTCGATTTCAGAAGATATTATCAATTTACGATAGTTCAGCTCCCCTAATCCGCCTATATGGTCCGGATGGAAATGTGATAAAATCACCCATTCGTAAGTCTGTACAGCTATAGAGCATTTTTCATTTACAGACTCTTTCTTTTCAATAAATAATTTCCCGTAGACAATTCGCGGCAGTGATGCTAAGCGAGATAAAAACTGATTGCCATAGCCTGTATCAATTAAAATCTTCCCTAGTTTTTCGTGCTCAAGTTCAATGCAATAAATGGGGTATTCCTTTTTTCGAAATGTTCCGCCAGCTTTGGTCCAAAACGGACGCTGCATCGCCTTCCCCGTTTTAATAACAGTTATATGATTGATCATCGGCGACTGATCCTTAGTAACTGTCCGCCGATCGACATTCCTGCCCCTGTTCCTAGAAGTAGAACAATCTTTTCTTTAAATTCTTCTTCTCGTTTCAACAAATACTCGAAGGTGAATGGAATTGAAGCTGCAATCGTGTTTCCAGTTTCTTCAATGATATTGATTAGCTGCTTATCTGAAAATTTAGCCAACCGGCCAGCGATCTTCATACCAGGACCACTCGCTTGATGCGGCACAACAAAATCGATAGCTTTTATCTCCACTTGAGCTTCTGCTAAAAGATCACTTAAAAAATCCGGCAATTTACGGCGCATCGCTTTGATCAATTCAAAACCGTCCATATGGAAATAGCGGTCTTGCTCATTTTCAGGAATAAAATCAGCGCTTCCTCCAGCTTTGATCTCTGCTGCATGAGCATATTCAGGATAGGTCATAAACCTTGCGCCTAAAACCTCAACATCATACTGTGCTTTGGGCTGCTTAGCTGTAGAAAAAATAAACGCTGCGCTCGCATTTCCGATTAAAGCACTGCTCTCAAACTCTTCTGGATCTAGAGCATCATCACCAGCTTCCGCAGAAACGATTAAAATAGTCGAGTATCTGCCAGTTGTAAGAAATGACTGTGCTATTTCACAAGCGCTGATGAAGCTTAAGCAGGTGGCATTAACATCAAAGCACGGAATCGGATGATCCTCTGCTAAAAAGTGTTCTGCAATTAAACTCGCTGTACACGGAATTGGCTGCTCAAATGTACCTGACGCACAAATCAAAAGATCTAAGTCCTGATACGTCAATTGTGCATCATTTAGAGCCGCAGTCACTGCTTTTGCCGCTAACTTTGATGTTCCTTCATCATAAAAATGACGTTTGGCAATACCTGTTCTGCGTTGTGTTTCTCCTGGTTCTAAATTGAAATGCTGATCGACTTCTGTCGATAAAACGACTCTTTCAGGCAAATGACGGCCTGATCCAACAATTGTAAATTTCATTTTTTCACCTATCCAATTTCATTTTATAGTCCGTAATATATTTTTGAATTCCTTCATCAACCGTCATGATCGGTGTATAGCCTAATCGCTCCTTTGCCGCACTGATATCTAGTGTTTGACTATAAGCCAAAATACTCACAGTATACCTTGTCAAAAGCGGTTCTTTATTCCGCTTCAAGCCATAGTGGATACCTTCTAACATGCTTGCAAAACGATAGATCAGCTGTGCGTTCAATTTACGATAATGGACTTCTTCTCCCAAAAGATCAAAAATCCGTTCAATCAATAGTTTAAAAGGCATCGGTTCTCCATTGGTGATATTAAAAATGCTTCCTTGAATGTCTGCTTTTTCAACACAAAGCCGTAAAGCATACGCCACATTTTCGACGCAAGTGATGTCCATGATATTTCCTTGTCCCTTTCGGAATAAAGGAATACCTATCTTATTATTTACTTCCATCAATCGAGGAAAAATACTAGTATCGCCAATACCAAATAAACCTCTAGGTCGAACGATAACTAATTCGATTTGTTCTTGATAAGTTAGCAGTAGTTGTTCAGCTTCAATTTTTGTCTGGATATAATAATTCAAGTAAGACTGCTTAGACAAGTCTTTGAATGGATCAAGCTCTTTGATATCAAAATCATCTCTGCATTTTGCATAGACACTTGGTGAAGATACAAAAACAAAGCGCGGAATGTGAGCTGCAATCGAAGCTTCTATCACAGTTTTTGTCACCATTACATTTGCTTCATAAAAAGCAGTATAAGGTCCATAAACAGTTGACAGTGCAGCGCAATGAATGCAAGCCGATACACTCTTCGGCCAAACCTTCAGCACTTGTTCTCGATTCGATAAATCCAATTGCAAAGCCGTTACACCATATTTTCCCACCAACATCGCCAGATGTTTGCTATTTCTACCAACCGCAATTACATCGTAATCTTGGGCAACTAGCTCCTGTATCACATACTCTCCTAAAAAGCCTGTTGCACCTGTAACGATTATTTTTTCTTTCACTGGCTCCTCCTTAAGTGTTTCCTTTGGTTTAAACTTGATAAGTCCTTCTTCATTTTACCATAATTAAAAAAAGCTAGAAACGACCTCTTAAAGATCATTTCTAACTTTCTTTTTACTATCTAGTTTTCGTCTGCTAAATCCTCAAACTGAGAATTGTAAAGTGACGCATAGTAGCCACCTTCAGCAAGTAATTCATCATGTGTTCCTTGCTCTTTGATATCTCCGTCTTGCATATAAAGGATCTTATCTGCATCTTTGATCGTAGATAAACGGTGAGCGATAACAAATGACGTACGTCCAGCCATTAAATTATTCATCGCCTCTTGGATCAATCCTTCTGTTCGTGTATCAACAGAAGAAGTTGCTTCGTCTAGGATCAAGATCGGTTTGTCGGCTAAAATAGCACGGGCGATCGTCAATAATTGTTTTTGACCTTGAGAGATATTAGAAGACTCTTCATTCAATTCCATATTGTAGCCGCCAGGCAATGTTTGGATAAAATGATGGACATGGGCCGCTTTCGCAGCAGCGTAGACTTCTTCATCCGTTGCTTCAAGACGACCATACCGAAGATTTTCCATGATGGTTCCTTTGAATAACCAAGTATCTTGTAAAACCATTCCGATATTCTTACGTAGATCGGCACGATTGAAATCTTTGATATTGTGGCCATCGATCTTGATTGCACCAGAATTGACATCGTAAAAACGCATCAGCAATTTGACCATTGTTGTTTTCCCTGCACCCGTTGGACCAACGATCGCAACTGTCTGTCCTGGTTCCACATGGGAACTGAAATCATGGATAACGATTTTATCTGGTGTATAACCAAATTGTACATGGTCAAAGTCGACCATTCCTTCGGCTTTATCGATTTTCACTGGATTTGGTACCGTTTGATCTTCTTCTTCCTCACCAAGGAATTCAAAGACACGTTCAGCAGCTGCCGCCATTGATTGAAGCATATTAGATACTTGCGCTAATTGAGCGATCGGCTGTGTTAAGTTACGTACATATTGGATGAACGCTTGGATATCCCCAACTGTGATCGAACCATTATATGCCATGATCCCACCAACGATCGCAACTGCAACATACCCTAAGTTTCCGACAAAGTTCATGATCGGCTGCATCAAACCTGAAAGAAATTGAGATTTCCAAGCTGATTTGAATAGCACATCATTTTGTTCTTTAAATTCATTCAAAGAGTTTTCTTCATCATTGAACAAACGCACGATATTGTAACCGCCGATCGTTTCTTCAACTTTACCATTGATCACACCAAGATATTCTTGTTGTGTTTTAAAGTATTTTTGTGAGTTTTTTACAACGATCATGATCAAAATAAAGGAAATCGGTACGATCAAAATCGCAATTCCTGTCATTTTAACTGAGATCGAAAGCATCATCACGATAACTCCAATGATGGTGAAGACAGATGTAATCAGTTGTGTGATCGATTGGTTCAATGATTGTCCTAATGTATCCACGTCATTTGTGATACGAGATAAAACTTCCCCAGTCGTCCGACTTTCAAAATAGTTCATCGGCATACGATTGATTTTCTCTGATATTTCTTTTCTCATGCGGTAGGTGATTTTTTGCGAAATCGTCGACATGATCCAGCCTTGGATGATCCCGAATAACGATGCAACAAGGTATAAACCTAGCATGAATAATAGGATACCACCGATTTTTTCAAAATCGATCCCACCGGTTCCTTGATATTTCTTGATTAAACCATTAAATAATTCTGTGATTGCTTTGGATAAAATTTTTGGTCCCCAAATATTGAATACGGTTGAGGCGATCGCAAAGATCATCACAAAGAATACAGGAATTTTATAGGCGCCGATATACGACACTAATTTCTTGATCGTTCCTTTGAAATCTTTTGCTTTTTCTACTGGAGCAATTTGTCCAGGACCACCGCCGCGACGAGGGCGGTTTTGTTTTTCTTCTGCCATTATTTGCTCCTCCTTACTCCGCTTCTTCTATGCCTAATTCAGCATTGCTTAATTGTGACTGAGCGATTTCTTGATATACTTTTGATGATTTCATCAGTTCTTCGTGCGTTCCTTGATCAACGATACGTCCTTCATTTAACACGATAATGTTATCTGCATGAAGGATCGTTGAAATTTTTTGAGCAACGATGATCTGTGTTGCATCTTTGATATTTTCAGACAAAGCCTTACGTAAAGCAACATCAGTTTTATTATCAAGTGCTGAAAATGAGTCATCAAAAATCAAGATCTTAGGATTTTTAGCTAGAGCACGAGCAATGGACAAACGTTGTTTTTGACCACCGGAAACATTCGTTCCACCTTGAGAAATCTCACGGCTGTAGCCTTTTTCATTCGAATCGATAAATTCTTCTGCTTGTGCAATTTGAGCTGCTTTTTTCATTTGTTCATCTGAAATATCTGCATCTCCAAATTTGATGTTTGACGCGATATCACCTGAGAAAAGTACCCCTTTTTGAGGAACAAATCCGATGATTTCATGTAATTTATGCAAGGACATTTCCCGAATATCGATGCCATCGATTGTGATTCGTCCACCTGTGACGTCGAATAATCTAGGAATCAAATTGATGACCGTTGATTTACCAGATCCTGTTGAACCAATCAATGCGGTCGTTTGCCCTGGTTTTGCCACAAAATTGATATGATGTAAGACATCCTCATCGGCATCGCCATATCTAAATTGAACAGCTTCGAATTTCACTTCGCCATTGAATTCATGGTCGTCTTTTGATTGTTTTGGATCTTCGATCGTCGGTACGGTCTCAAGAACTTCTTCCACACGGCCTGCTGCTACATTTGCACGAGGAAGAATGATCGATACCATCGACAACATCATGAAGGCCATAACGATTTGCATTGTATAGGTGATGAAGGCCATCATGTCCCCAACTTGAAGTTGGCCCATATCCATATTATGACCACCGACCCAAACGATCAAGACAGAAATCCCATTCATCAATAGCATCATTACCGGCATCATGATCGACATTGCGCGGTTGACAAATAATTGAGTTTTCATTAAATCTGTATTTGCACGGTCAAAACGTTTTTCTTCAAATTTTTCACGAGAAAATGCCCGAATAACAGGTAGTCCAGTGATGATTTCACGAGAAACTAAGTTCACTCTATCCACCAAATTTTGTAACGCCTTAAACTTAGGCATCGTTGTTGCCAATAAGGTTAGAACTAAAACCAATACCGCGCCGACCGCTACTCCAACGATCCAGCCCATACCAGTTCCTGTTCGGTAGACTTGGTAGATTCCGCCAATACCAAGGATCGGTGCATATAATACGATACGCATGATCATGACGATCCCCATCTGCATTTGTTGGATATCATTGGTATTACGAGTGATCAATGATGCTGGTGAGAATTTTTCCATTTCTGTGTTGGAGAATTGCAATGTTTTTTCATATTGTCCCACACGTAAATTTCGTCCGACAGATGCTGCCACGATCGAAGCGATCAAACCGACAATAATTGCAGCGACAGCAGAAATCAATGTTAACAAGATCATTTTTGATCCAGTTTTAATAATATAATCCGTTTGAATTTGTTGTGTGTCCATATTCAACGCCTTATATTCAGCTAACGTTAATTGGATCCCCACAGTTCTAAGTGAATTTGTTCCGAGATCACCTAAGTTATCTTCTGTTTTCTTTCTAGCAGCTTCCACTTTTGCGGGCATTTCATCCGTTCTTGTTTGTAAGGAATCTGCAAGCTTCTGTGCTTCAGCCCCTTTTTCCTGTGCTTGCGCCGCTAAAGATTGAGCTTCACTGGCATTGGCTGCCGCAGTAGCGGCATCTGTTGCACTTGCTGCAGCTTCGCCAGCTGCTTTTGCTTGTTCGCCTAATGCCTTAGCCTCTGCTCCTAACTTTTGGGCTTTTTCAGCATCGTTTCCGATTGCTTTATAGTCTTCGATGATTGCTTTGGCTTCACTTGCACTTTTAGAATCCTTTGCTTGAGAAGATGCTAACATCATCATCGGTAGATCAAAGACCTTAGCAAGCTTTTCTTTTGTCATTCCTTCTTGCAGATCTAGTTTATAAATGTCTACTTTTTCACCATCGATTTTTTGAGTTGTTTCTTTGTAGTTGTCCTCAATGGTTTTCTTTTCATCTTCAGTCATGAACATTTCAATTCCCTGAAGAGTTGATTTTCTGATTTTTTCAGGCGTAGAGTTTTCAAGCCCTCCTTGTTGAATACCGATATCAACAATGTCGGATGTTAAGTTTGGTAAGCTTAGATCACTATTGGCTTGTACGACTAAAAGCACAAGAACTGCGATGACCGCATACCAGTATTTGCCTAGATATTTAAAAATCTTCACTATTGGTCACCTTCCTCTTTCAGAGATAATTTTTGGGCGCAGTCAACAAATTTCGCAACGAGTTCAATAAACAGTACTGTATCGTCTTCGCCCATCATTTTGAAAATTTGAACGACTTTATCACGCATTTGCTTTTTCTCTTGTTTGGCCGCTTTCTTGCCGCACTCCGTCAAAGTAACATTGATTCTTCTACGGTCATTTGGGTCCATATTACGCTCGATCAGTCCCTTTTTTTCTAAACTTCCTAAAACAACAGCAATTCGGGCACTGGATAAATTCAGTGATTCCGCTAAATGCTTCGGGCTAGTGGGTTCACCATGTTTATAGAGAAATTTGATGACGATATTTTCACCTTGATTACTCTTTTCAAACTTGCTGAAGGCACTATTACGGTTTTCCACCATCAAACGAATAAGCTCTTGTTCAGCTTCCTCTGCGAATGACATATGACTCCTCCTTCTTTTAAAATAATCACTTTCACCGTTAATAGCTAACAGCGTTAGTAATTAATACTGTTCGATATTAACGCATATAGGTTTTATTGTCAATAGTCTTACAAGAAACAAAAAAATAAATACGTTTTCATTTTAATTCAGGGAAATTATCGACAAATTCAATTGCGTTTTCTATCTTTTTTTACGTTGAATTTTATTTTTAAGCTGTTGATATTTCATAAGATTTTGACGAGCACGCTTCATTTTTCTATATCGTTTGGGCTGTTTCTTATAAAATTCTTGATGATAATTTTCTGCAGGCCAAAATCCCGTTGCTGACTGAATTTTTGTCACGATCGGCTCTTTGTATTTTCCAGAAGCTTCAAGCGCCTCCTTTGATTGTTCAGCAATCTGTCGTTGTTGCGCATTCTGAACGAAAATGATCGGTCTGTATTGATTTCCGCGATCCTGAAACTGACCAAATGCATCCGTTGGGTCAGAAATCTCCCAGTATAATTCCACTAATTCTCTATAGCTGATCATGCGTGTATCAAAAATAATCTCAACTGCTTCTACATGACCTGTACTTCCTCCTATTATTTGATCATAAGTCGGATGTTCAACAGATCCTCCTGTATAGCCAGATAAAACAGAAATGATCCCAGGACGTGATTCAAACGGCTCGACCATACACCAAAAACAGCCGCCAGCAAAAACAGCTCGTTCTTGATGGTCGACATCTAAAACGATATGTTTTGAAAAGTCATACACCTTTTCTCCAATTGGGTCGTTTGTGATTTTCGAATAAAAGTCAGCTACATCAGGAGTTAGATTGTTTCTCGTATTCAGAGGGCGCAAGGCTGCTTCAAGTTTAGCTAGCTGGTCTTTGAAATTCGCACCAATTTCTATTTGATTCTTCGCTTCTATTAACTGCACTCGTTCCCAATCACGTGTTCCGGGATTTAAAATAAGGTTATAGAGCTCTTTCATTACTTCTTCCTGATTATTGGTCATCGCAACTTCACCTCTGGTCTTTTAATCGTGTAACAAAAAAAGCATGTATACTAAAATAATGGCACATTGACGTTCAATTGAAATGTAACATATTTTTTTATTCTTATCTAATAAATGATTTTCTAGTATAAAAAGAAAACAAAAAATGTGTATGAGACATCACCTACGGCATATCACATACACATTTTTTACAGTCAAACTATGATTCAAGTTCTATCCATTTTCAGTTATCTCAAACACAAAGGAATTTATATCTCCCCGATATTTTGAAATCGAATACTCGATCGGTAACTTCCCGTCTGTAAATCCTCGAGTATGGAAATAAAACAGCGGTGCGCCTACCTCAACATCCAATAAATCACTCACCGTATCATCCGCTTGAATCACATCTAGACGACGTGAGACAGTCTTGATCGGAAAGCCTTTTTCTTTAAAGATACTGTAAAGTAAATTTGTAGAAAAATCGACTTCATCAAGTTCCTTAAATAGAAATGCCGGGATATAGGTAGTTACTAAAACTGTCGGTTTTTCTCCAGCATACCGTAAACGAATCAGCTTATAGACGTCATCACCTTCTAGAATCTCTAAGTTTTCAGCCACTTCTTCATTGGCAGCGTCTTTTCTAAAAGCAATGACTTTCGTCTTTGGAACCAAGCCTTTTCGGCTCATCTCAGAATCGAAACTTTCGATCACTTTGGTAAATTCCTGCTCGATTTTTGGGCGTTTAACGATCGTTCCTCTTTTTTTTCTCTTCTCTAAATAGCCAGCATCCACTAATGTTTGGACCGCCTGTCTTACTGTCGGTCTGCTTACTTGATATTCTTCTGCTAATTCTAATTCTGTTGGGATCAGCTCATTTTCAGCATAGGTTCCATCTTCGATCTTATCTAATAGATCCTGCTCGATTTTTTTGTATAAAGGCAAATTCATAAACTACCTCCTCGCTCATGTATCTTCATTATACAATAAATTAGACAGAAGTCTCGCGCCAATATGCTTTTGGTGTGGCAATCATACATTCAAATGGTGTATCGATCACTAATTGTTCATCTGGCAAAACGATTATACTCTGGCCTTGCTTAATCTCTTGTTCTGCGATTTTAGTTGTTCCAGTCAAAACAGTGATCACTTGTGCTAAGGATTTTTGATTTCGGTAGTTCTTTGCTAAAAGAGCTCTTCTGACAGTAAATTCTTTCACATCTAGGGTTTGTCCTAAGTCAAAATTAGCCTTTAGCACAGTTTGTTGTAATTCTAGTGTTTCAGTCGCTTGTTTTGTATGCAGTTCTCTTTTGATGCCAGAATCATCGGAACGATCATAATCATAAAAACGATATGTGATATCTGTAGACTGCTGAATTTCATAGACTAATGCGCCTTTGGTCAATGCGTGAATGGTTCCAGAAGGAATATACACGACCGATTCTTTCGTCACTGTCGTTTTTCCTAAAATCGTTTCATACTTATTCTCTTGGATCGCTGTCATAAAGGTTTGTTTGGAAGCTGCTGTTTGACCCGCGATGATCGATCCACTTTTTGGTGGAGTTAAAAAGAACCAAGCTTCACTTTTTCCATACGGCTTATTGACTGTTTTTTCAGCATAGTCATCAGTAGGATGCACTTGAATGCTCAAATCCTCATCTGCGCCAGTCATCGAAATGATCAAAGGGTATTCTTCTCCTTCAAGCAAACCAAAGGATTGTGGATTTTTTTGAACTACCTCACGTAATGTCTGCTGTTTCGAAACAATAGGGCTATCGATTTCTTCAGTTGCAGATGCAGAATACACAGAACCGATTTTCCCCTCACAGCTTTCTGTTGAATAGGCTTGTAAACGAGGAGTTCCCCAAATTCTTTTTTTGGGGATCGATTTTAATATAAACATGCTTTTTCACCACTCCTAAAAAACGCCGACGGCAACACCGATCGCAGAAATAACCGTCAATACTAAAATAACTTTTGTTGCTGTCAATTGCTTAGACGTCAATAAATACCAAGCTAATAATACCATCGCCAACGGTAGTACCTTAGGAAAAATGCCATCCAAGACATCTTGTAAGGCTTGGACTTCTTCGCCCATTGGAATTTTTAGTTTTGTCACGAGCGCAATATTCGAAGCAGCTAAGCCTCCGACAACCATCACACCTAAAATGTTGAAGGCATCTGTGATTCGTTTCGCATTTTCGCCAATAATCACATCAATGGCGTTTACACCTAATTTATACCCATTCATAAACGCAAGGTAAGAAATCAGTACCCCAACTACTCCATACGATAAGATATAAAAGATCGGTCCTAGGGCATTCCCGCCAGAAGCCAAGCCCATACCGATCGACAATAGGATCGGTACGATGATGCCCTGAATGATCGAATCTCCAATTCCTGCTAAGGGTCCCATCAGCGTCGTTTTGATATTGATCGGCATTTCCTCCGGCACATCGCCGCCAATAGCTATCTCTTCTTCTAAAGATGCTACGATCCCATTGATCAGTTGTCCCGTTTGTGGTTCAGTATTATAGAACATTGAATGACGCATCAATAAACGTTTCTTTTTTTCTGGATCATTCTTATAGTATTTTTCAGCAAATGGCAGATAGGAATACGCCCAGGCATGCGCTTGTAATTTTTCATAACTCATCGAAGAAAGATGGGTGAAGCCCCAACGTTTCCAAATTTGACGTAACTCTTTCTTTGATAAACGCTTCGTTGTTTGTTCCATGTCAGTTCATCCTTTCTAGAATAGATCATCATCTTCAAATACAGTAGAATCAGCCGATTGATTTGCTGCTTTAGGTTGAGCATTAGACGCATTGCCTGTTGCTAAAAAGACGATATAAGCGACAAGTGCCGCTATAAATACTAAAGCGATCATATTCAACCCGGCAAATGCCATTAAAACAAAACCAGCAAAAAAGAAAATCAAGTGCGCCTTTTCTTTGACTACGATGCTCATTAGCATAGCGATTCCTAATGCCGGTAAGACGCCGCCCAAAACAGAAATAATATCCGTTACGACCTGAGGAACGTTTGAAAGAAGCCAATTCACTAATCCTTTTCCTAAAAATATTGCTAAAAATACTGGTACTGCACGCAATAAGAAGGTCGTGATCTGAGGATAAACAACATGATTCAAAACGATTCCTCGATCATCATTTTTCTCTGCGGCTGTTTGCGCCCGAGTATTCCAAAAAGAATACGCTGCCATTCTAGAATTGTAAAAAATAAGTCCAAATGTTTGCCCGATCAAAATCGCCAAAGTAACTGCAACAGCAGGGTCTTTAGTCGTTGCTAAAGCCAAACCGATGCCGCCATATGCCGCATACGTGATCTCACTGTTCGTTGCTCCCCCAGTGGTTAAATTGGCAATAAAAACGGCTTGAACAGCTAAGCCACAAAGAATCCCCGCCTGCACATCACCAAAAGCGATCCCTACCAGTAATCCTGCAACCAAAGGCCGGCCAACAATGTAAAAGCCGCCCGTCATGCCGAAAAGCCATGGGGTTTCGATCGCACCTAAGTAACAAAAAATTCCAGTCAATAATGCTGGCAATAATAATCCTGTATCCATTTTGGTTCCCCCTATCTGTTTTTCCCATTACATCCCATCATATTTGGCTTTTAATTGTTTCCAAGGTTTAATTTCATCATCCGGCAACAATTGAAATCCGATTTCGATTCCTTGTTGATCCATATATTCGAAAGCTTCATAATCTTTTTCATCGATGGCTACTGTTCGTCCTAACACTTTTGCTCCAGCACGAGTATTCATCGGTCCAACATTGAGTTTTTTACCAAAATCAACGCCAAGCTTTACCAATTTCGCAAAGGTTTGCGGCGAATTACTGATAAGAAAGAAATCTTTTTGTGAGTTTTTCCCTTTCGGCACACTTTCAACTGCTTGCTCTACGGTATAAATTCCTAATTTCAAGTTTCCAGCCGCTGCCTTCAGTACTTTTTTTCTTAAGTCATCCTGAGCGATATCATCCCCTACAACTAAGATCCCTTGGACAGGTCTTGCTTTGGTCCATCGTGTCGTTGTTTGTCCATGAATCACTCGGTCATCGATTCTTGCTAATGTAATTGTCATGTTGTTTTCCTCCTTTAAAAGTCGATCTCATCCTCTTGTTGTGCTAATACCTCAGTACCTTCAACAGAGCTTCTACCCGTATTGACTGCTAGTTCAAATAATTCTTCAAGCTTTCTACCGCTTTGAAGGGCGACGCCTGTTTCAATCAACATTGGTAGATTCATCCCTGTCACCACTTTTACTTGCTGCGGATTTGCCAAAAATTCCCGATACGCCTCATTGAAGGGCGTTCCTCCTTTAATATCACACAGAATCAAAAGACCTTCATCAAGATGCATTTGTACAACGTCCTGCAAACGTTTAGAGAAATCTCCAATCCCATCATCTGTCAAACAAATTGCAGAAATATCACTATTTTCGCCAGCGATCATGACATAGCTTTCCAATAAGCCAGTTGCAAAGGTTCCATGCGAGACAAGTAATAGCTTCATTTTATAACCTCCATTTATGTAATTACATTAATTCTTACCGCACCCAAATAGTAACCCCTTACAATTAATATGTCAATAACTTATTTGAATATTTTTTCTCTTGACAAGAAAAATTTTTCGTTTTACACTCATTATGTAATTACATATAGGAGGGATTTACATGTCGAATTATACTATCGATGAGTTAGCACGTTTTATCGATCATACCAACCTGAAGGCTGATGCTACCACCGCAGATATGAGCAAGCTTTGCCAAGAAGCGAAAGACTATCATTTCAAGATGGTCGCTATCAACCAAGTCCAGTCGAAGTTATGCGCTGAATTATTGGCAGGGACGGATATCAATATCGGCGCAGCCATTAGCTTTCCTTTAGGACAAACTTCTAAAGAAGCGAAATTTTTCGAAACAGAGAACGCAATCAAGATCGGTGCCACTGAAATCGATTATGTAGTCAACCTGACTGAGGTCAAAGCTCAAAATTGGCTATATATCGAAGAAGAGATGGAAGGTATCGTTGCGATTTGCCGTAAAAACCATGTGATTTCTAAAGTTATTTTTGAAAATGCTTACCTGACTGATGAAGAAAAAATCAAGCTTAGTGAAATAGCTAAAAAAGTCGAGCCGGATTTCATCAAAACATCGACAGGCTTTGCGCCGACAGGAGCAACTTTCGATGATGTTAAATTGATGAAAACACATGTGGGTGATAAAGTGAAGGTCAAAGCGGCCGGTGGAATTCGTGATGCCGAAACTTTCAAAAAAATGATTGCCTGTGGCGCGGAAAGAATTGGAACGAGTGCAGGAATAGAAATTATTGGCGAATTGAAGAAAGAATTAGCTGAAACTGCTAAAGAGACGATTACGATTTAATCGCTCTTACGAAAAAAAGAACAACCGTCTCAATAAAAATAATTGGGACGGTTGTTCTTTTTAAACATTTTTTTATCCATTTAATCGAAATCAGTCAAATCGATCAATTTTGATCAATCGCTCCATACCATCGATAGAAATTTTTAATAACACATTCCATTCAGCTTCTTTACTAAATCCAAGCCCGCAAGCTGTTGCCATCTCTGCCGCTTTGATCGGTGTCATCGCCGTATAAATTTCTAGAGTCTTTCTTATTTCCCTCAACTCAGGTATCAACATTTCGTTGAAGAAACCACGACCTTTGCCTTGACTCTCATCACGACAGTCCTTTAACAAGAAGAATGTATGATTTCCGTTTTGTTCCCAATTTCTTTCTCCCCAAAGATTGGGTGATTTAGTGATCCCTGTAACTTCCACAAATGCTCCTTGTGTAAGATTCCATGTATCATACTCTCTGCTTTGATTACTAGTCAACATTTTGGCTATCTGTCCTTTTTTATAGATGAACTCAAAAACTGTTTCTTGCGCACCTGTTACACTCAACTCTCCTTGATGAGTATAAACTTGCCCCGCGACTTCCAGCTCTACTTTAAAAGGCGTGCCCCATCCATTGCTCCTATCCCGATAATTATGAACATAAAACCGATAGTTTCCTTCCACACCTTCTCCTTTCGTCCAGCGAATATTTTCAACTGGATACATCGTTTCTCCACGAACATTCATATCAACATCCAGCCAACCATTTGTTTCACGTTTTCGGTTATAGAAAATATGTTTACCAGCCGGTGTCAAGCAATGCAAATCCAAATCCGTACGATTTTCCCAAATGAGCGAACAGCGGATATCATTTTCTTCATATCTGCCACCCGCTTCTTGGACACGACGCTTGATTTCACCATCTACCCCGCCGTGATAATACCAAGAGAATGGATTATCCCATTGGAAAATGCTTTTAGAGTCTGGTATATTCTCCGTCACTAAACTCATCAAACGATTCGTATCATCAACTCTAGCTTCAATTTTATTTACTTGCGGCAGAAGAGTTTCAGAAAACTTTTTCCAGGTCATTGTAGTGATCGGCCAATCAATAATCTTGACCTTTGGGATTTTCGGAATAATCCCACTAAACAATCCCATTTTTTGTTTTTCCACTTTCTTTTCAGGAGAACGCCAAATGAATTCTGGAATCTCATCTAAACGAGCAAAACGACGTTCTAACGCATCTGTTATGCCAATTTTTTCAACTAATTTTTCTGCTTCGATCAAAGCACCTTCAGTAGGAGCCGATTGCGCACGCATATATTGTGATGGGTCCATTTTATCGTTATAGCGTCGGATCAATTCATCAGTATTTATACCTGCCTGATAATCATCAAGCAAGGTGCCGATCATCGAATTTTTCAAATGGCAATAGCCTGTTTTGGCTTTTGCTATATAACGCCACATCAAACGTTCTCTCACGAGAGCATCTTTTTCTTTCAAAATCACTTGTTGTGCTTCGTCAAACCATGAGATCATACCGATAAATCGTTCACTGCGATAAAGAGCACCTGAGTCGATAAGTGTTTTCATTATAGAAACACTGTCTCTAGAATACATGTGTAAGGTAGCTTCAAAAAGTTGAAATTCTGCTTTCTTTTCCGCCATCAGCTGATTGGCTGTTTTCAAAGCAGACTTACTTACATAGTGTTTAGGCAACATCAGTGATAAGTGGCTTCTTTCCCCAGAAAATGGCGTTCCCAGCTGACGCTGATCTGAATAAAAAACTGTTTTGATAGAACTCGCTTCAACCACTTTCTTGAGTTGTGTTACTGCTGCTTTAAAATAATCAGGTACAGTTTCTGGATGCCAAAGTGCAGATTTTATTTGACCATCCTCTGTCAGAATAACTAGATCTCCATACTTTCTAATAAATGCTTTGCAGCAACTACAGTTATACTGTTGTCGACTTGATAGCTCAAGTGATTCCAGATAATGAAGCCACAAATCGTCGGTAAGCGCGACTTTGAACAATGGTTGATTCTCATAAAGCAATTGATGAAATTCTTTTTGCATATTTTCCTCAAGCTGTCTATAATGCTGATTATTATTTGTAAATTCTTGATTTTTCATTTTACTCCCTGCTTTCTATCCTTTGATGACACCTATTGTAGTTAATTTTTTGATAGGCGTGACTAGTTCTTCTTGATTTCCCATCACTTCATCGATATTTTTATACGCAAAACGACTTTCTTCTGCGACATCTGCCTTTTTCACTTTGCCAAGGATAACTTCTCTTTCTTTCAAATCAACGATCACAGATTCAACAGAAATTTCTTCTTTCGCTTTTTTACGTGAATACACACGTCCAGCTCCATGAGAAGATGAATGAAAGCTTTCTGGTTCACCTAATCCTTTTACGATATAGCTCGATGAACCCATTGCTCCAGGAATAATCCCCAACTCACCTTTTCTAGCACGTGTTGCTCCTTTTCGATGTACCCAAACATTTTGACCATAATGATGTTCTAACGCTGCATAGTTATGGTGACAGTTCACACGCATACTGTAATTCACTTCTTTTTCCAAATACTTATCAACAAAATGAGAAAAGATTTCCATTGTTTTTTCAAGCATCTGTTCACGATTCTCATAAGCATAATCCAGCGCTATATTCATCCATTTTAAATACGATTTACCTGCTTCAGTTTCTGTCGGTAAAAAAGGCAATTGATTGCTTTCAGGTACTCGACTATGCCAGATTTCGTTTAAGTTTTTCGCTACTTTATTAAAATGTTGACAAATCTTAGCACCCAAATTTCTACTTCCGGAATGAAGCATGATCCCGATATAGCCCTCATCATCTTGCTGAAACTCGATAAAATGATTGCCTCCGCCCAACGTACCTATTTGATAATACGCATTCTCTAAAATTTCTTTTGCTTCTGGAAGTCTTCGATCATCCCTCATATCGATCAATGCTTGGTCGATCACTTTAGAAGATTGCTTTTCTTTATGCAATGCAAAGCCGACTGGTACATCACGCATCACTTGATTGACGATCAATTTTAAAAGTGGTTGTCTATCATGTTCTACTTTTTGCAAATCAGCGAACAAAATATCCGTTTGAACGTAGCACATCCCACAACCAATATCCATACCAACTGCATTAGGAACGATCACATCTTTTGTCGCTAAAACTCCTCCAATCGGCATCCCGTAGCCATAATGACAATCCGGCATCAAAGCAACCCATTTAAAAACAAATGGTAATTGAGCCAAGTCCAGCGCTTGTTCTAACACATTTTCCTCAAGCGTCCCCTTAGGCAGCCAAACTTTGATCGGTGCAGCATTTTTTGATTTATCATAATGTACAAACATTATTTTCACTCCTTTTTTCGATATGTTTTGTCAGTAATGACTTAACTGAATTCATTGTAAAACACCCCGTTCATTTCAGCCTTAAAAAAATGTTGCGAACTTTGATCAGTGAATTTGCTATAATAAAATGACCAAATAAAAATAGTGAGGAAAAAAAATGAGTAGGTCTTTTAATGAGTTGATCAAAGATTTTAATACGATTCGCTCGTATGCCAGAGAATTTTATATCAATGGTTTTAAACATCGAGAGGAATTTCAAGAAAAAAGTTTACGTAGCTATGATAATGAGCGTCGTCGCATAGAAAGCTTCTTAAGCGAATATACTGAATGGGAACAAACTGCCCAAGGGAAAACGATTCGACTTGAACTCAAGCAAGAACCCTTAGACACAAATCCACTCTTTAAATTATGGCAAACAAAAAGTTTCACTAAAAATGATGTTTTTCTTCATTTTACAATTCTAGATTGTTTGACAAGCTATGAGTCATTGTCCCTAAGTGAATTGACAGAATTGCTTCACCAAGAGTACTTGAATCATTTTGACGGTGCACCGACACTCTCAGAAATTACCATCCGAAACAAACTGAAAGAATACAGTGGACTAGGTGTCCTTCAAGAGATAGAAAAAGAGAAGCGACTTCATTATCAGTTAGTCGCTCCTCTAAGTTTAGAGAAAAAAATGATTCCTGTTCTGCATTTTTATAAAGAAGTTCTGCCTGGTGGTGTTATTGGCCAATTTTTATTGAATAAGCTAAATCAGAAAACCGAAAGTCCGTTTACGTTCAAGCATCACTTTATTGTTCACAGTTTAGATGAGGAAATTGTTTTAACCATTCTTGCTGCAATTACGGAGCACCGTTATATATCTGTTTACCAATATAATGGTAAAGAAGCTGAACTAATACCACTGTCTTTATATGTTAGCACAGAGACCGGCAGACAATATCTAGTCGGCTTGCTTCACAAAAACTTACTTACTTCGATCAGAATCGACAATATCAAAGAAGTTATTTTGAAAGAACCTGTTGAACAATATTTAGATTTTCAAGAACAGTTTTCTGAGAAGAAAGAGACTTCTTGGAACGGAAGTTTTAATCAAAAACCTTTAAAAAAATTACGCGTATTGCTTCAGATTTTGGAGGGATATGAGGATTATTTGATGACAAGAATCGCTCGCGAACAGCGAATGGGAATTAGCTATCGAATCGATCAAAAGACAGTCGTTTTTGAAATTGAATTGATTGATCTATTTGCTATCAACCCATTCCTCAGAACATTTGTCGGAAGAATCATTTCTATTGAAAGTACAGATAAAGAGTGGGAGACATTATTTATTAACGACTTAAAGGAACTTATTGCACTATACTCCCCTTCAAAGGAGGTAAAAATAGATGACTGATTTTTTATTTCATGAAATACATGGAATCTATTTTGCTATTGTAAAGGAAATTTTAAATCAGAAGCAAGCATTATCAACAAAAGAACTGGACCGTATCGTTCGAATGAAAGGATTTGACGAGTCTGTGATGCAGCTCCTTCCTTCTTTGCAGAACAAAAATAATCCTTGGTACTTATTATTTGAAAAAGAACCTGATTGCTGGTTTCCAATCACGAAAAATGAGACACCTAGCACATATACGGCTTTAGAACGTCGCTGGCTCAAAACGATAATGAAGGATCCTCAACTTTCATTTTTCTTAGAAGATCATGAGATTTCTGATTTAGATCAGCAACTTAAAGGAATTCAGCCACTTTTCGATTTAAACGCTATCACTTATTATGATCAGTTTAACCAAATCGATTCGATCATTGATCAGAAACAGCAGCAGCGCCATTTTAAATGCTTGATCGAAGCCATTCAGGAAAAAAGGCCTTTGTTGATCGACTATCAACGACATAAAAAAGTATCCAGCAAAATCGGTCTTTTTCTGCCCTTCAAATTAGACTATTCACCCAAGAATAATCTTTTTCGCTTAAAGGCTTGGCGTATCTTACGGACCAGCCGATTTGAAGTAACACTTAATCTTGATCGCATGCTTACAGTCCAGTTAGCTGAAGAAAAAAGAGACTATTTGGCTCTACCGATCACCTCTTATCGAAAGCAAGCACAAATGACTTGTCAATTGATCGATAAGCGACAAGCGTTAAAACGAAGTATGCTTCATTTTGCTGATTACCACAAAACGACTCGTCGATTGGATGAGTCTCACTATGAATTGACCATTCAATATGATACGAGCGATGAAACAGAGCTGTTGATTCGGATATTGTCATTCGGACCATTTTTGACCGTGACTAGCCCAGATAGTTTTATTATCAAGATCAAAGAACGGATTGAAGCTCAAGCTAAGTTAATGGAAAGCTTTGATCAATAGAGCTAATAAAAACAGAGGAGCTGCACATCAACTGATGATGATCTCCTCTGTTTTAGTTTGTTCTTTTATTTTTATAAAAAGTAACTCTTCTCTATTTTTTAATCTTCAACGTCATCGCATTCAACGCTACAATGATCGTACTTAAAGACATCAAAGCAGCCCCGACAGCAG
Organism: Enterococcus sp. 9D6_DIV0238; assembly: GCF_002174455.2. Classification (NCBI taxonomy): domain Bacteria; kingdom Bacillati; phylum Bacillota; class Bacilli; order Lactobacillales; family Enterococcaceae; genus Enterococcus; species Candidatus Enterococcus dunnyi. The sequence goes on along the minus strand of NZ_CP147246.1, from coordinate 51,689 downwards.
GATTCAAGATGATTCCCCAAGGAGCTAAAACACCAGCAGCTAAAGGGATAGCAACGATGTTATAACCCGCTCCCCACCATAAATTTTGAACCATTTTGATTCGAGTTTGTTTCGCCAAATCAATAAAATGCAAAATATCCAGCGGGTTACTATTTGTTAATACAACATCTGCAGAATCGATCGCTACATCCGTTCCAGCTCCGATCGCAATTCCGATCGTCGCACGTGCAAGACTCGGTGCATCATTGATTCCGTCACCCACCATTGCTACTCGATGTCCCTCATTCACTAACTTAGCAACGATTTTTTCTTTTCCTTCAGGTAATAAACTAGCATAAAATTGTTCGATACCTAAATAGTTTGCAACACTAGATGCTGCTTCTTCATTATCTCCAGTCAGCATAACGGGCTCAATCCCCCGTGCTTTCAACGCGGCAATAAATTCCTTCGCTTCAGGTTTGACTTGATCACCTAAAGCAATCAAACCGACTAATTGATCTTCGATCAACAAATAGCTGATCGTATTGCCTTGTTCTTGATAGTGCGTAATAGCTGACTGATCAACTGTCATATTCAATTGACTCAATGCTTTGGCATTGATGATTTTTACCTTTTTACCTTCAACTTGCCCTTCTAACCCAACACCAGAAATATTTCTTTCATTCGAAGCTTTAAACGGTGTGATCTTCTGTTCCTTTAAGTAGTTCATGATTCCTGTAGCAATTGGATGATTTGCGCTAGTTTCTAAAGCACCGATATATTGTAACACCGCTCTTTTATCTAAAGTTTCAGCAAATGTTTCCACACCAGTTACAGTAAAAGTTCCTTGAGTCAACGTGCCTGTTTTATCTAATAAAATCATATCTAGATCATGAGCATTTTCAAGTGCATTGCGATTTTTTAATAATAAGCCATTTTTGGCTGCAATAGAGGTTGAACGGGCAACTACTAACGGGATCGCTAATCCTAACGCATGAGGACAAGCAATAATAAAAACGGTCACCATTCGTTCTAAAGCAGAAGGCAGATCACTGACAAACAACCAGACAATAAATGCTAGAATCCCAGCAAATAATGCCACATAAAACAACCATTTTGCTACCTTGTCTGATAGTGCTTCTAGTTTTGATTTGTCCGCTTGGGCTTTGCGCACCATGTCCATTACTTTTGCAAGATAACCGCTTTCGCCTGTTCCTGTAACTAAAATCGTCATAGTTCCATCTCCGTTGACAGAGCCACCGATCACACGATCTCCTACCTTTTTGATCACACCGCGAGACTCACCTGTAACAGCTGATTCATCAACAATGGAATTTCCTTTTTCAATAAGTCCATCTGTCGGCATTTTGTCACCCGCACGAACAATCAAATGATCGTTTTCGTGGACCGCTTGTAGAGAAACTTTTTCCTCAGTGCCATCGGCTCTAACTCGTGTCACCTCATCCGGCAGCAGTTCTGCTAATTCTTGCAACGCATCACTGGCATTCATCACCGCATTCATTTCGATCCAATGCCCTAACAACATAATAACGATCAATGTCGCAAGCTCCCAGAAAAAATCCATGACATGTGCATGAAAAAAGGTATTTGCAACAAACGAATATAAGCTGTAAAAGAAAGCGACAGAAATCCCCATTGCAATCAACGTCATCATTGCCGGACTTTTCATTTTCAATTCCATTTTAGCGCCACTTAAAAATGGTTGACCACCATAAACAAATAAAATAGTGGCTAACACTAAAACGACCCAGTTAGAACCTGGAAACGAAAATTGAAAAGGCAACTCCATTCCCATCATTGGTGATAGTATAATGATCGGAATAGCGATGATCAAAGATAACCAAAATTTTTGCTTGAAGTTCCCCATATGCATACTATGATCCATACCGCCCATATCGTGTCCTTCATGCATTGAATGGTCCATGTTGCTCATATCATGATCTTCGTGCATCGAATGATTCATGTTGCTCATATCATGTTCAGTATGGTCCATTCCTTTCATTTCATGATCTGCGTGCATTGAATGATTTTTTTCATCACTGCCTGTACTCTTATTACTCATTATTTATCCCTACTTTCGCTTATTTCACTTTAGCTGCTTTCGCTCATTCATCAAAACCAGATTATTTATATGTTCTAAAACCTTTCGACAAAACAAGCATAACAAATGCGACTACATTTGTAAACGAAAATGTTTTAATCCTCTAAAGTCAACCGCTCCTCTTTCTATTCTCTCTTAAGAGTACAACTGACGCTGCTTTTAAACAATCATTTTGAATGATCGAAACAAAAAGCTTGCATACTTATTAAAAGTAAGTTATATTTATTTCGAATTCGAAATAAAAAGAGGTGAAGTCATGGATCATCAAGAAGAATCATTAAAAACATATATCGGAATTTTACGCACCGCTAGTCAACTAGAGCAATTAGCCAAAAAGGATGTTACCTGTTACGGCTTGAATATTACTGAATTCTCAGTTTTGGAATTGCTTTTCCATAAAGGAAGACAAACGACACAAACCATTAAGGAAAAGATTCTGATTGCCAGCAGCAGTACCACCTATGTCATCGACCAGTTAACGAAAAAAGGCTATGTAAAACGGCAAACAAATGAAAGCGATCGTCGAATCATCTATGTCGATATTACCTTAGCAGGAAAAACTCTGATGGAGGAAATTTTTCCTACTCATGCTCAGCAAATAGCGGCTAGTTTTTCTGATATTACTATCGAAGAATTACGATCATTACAACACATATTAAAAAAAATAAACGATTAAAAGTGAGGCTATTAAAATGAGAAAAGAAGATCAATTATTAGGAGTACATCATGTCACAGCAATGACTAGCGATGTAGAAAAGAATTATGCATTTTTCACAGATATTCTAGGCATGCGATTAGTGAAAAAAACAGTCAATCAAGATGATATCTATACGTATCATACTTATTTTGCAGACGACTTAGGTTCACCCGGCACAACGATGACCTTTTTCGACTTTCCCAACAATCCAAAAGGAACCAAAGGGACGAATTCGATCAGCAGAACTGGATTTCGTGTACCAAGCGATGCTGCTTTAACTTACTATGAACAACGTTTTAATGAATTCAATGTAAAACATGAAGCTATTTCAACTGAATTCGGTAAAAAAGTATTACGTTTCTGGGATTTCGACGATCAAGCCTATCAATTGATTTCCGATGAAACAAATACCGGTGTCAAAGCAGGAATTCCTTGGAAAAAAGGGCCCGTCCCAGAAGAATTTGCGATTTACGGTTTAGGACCAGTTGAGATTTCTGTTTCTTATACGGCTGATTTTAAAGGTTTATTAGAAAATATTTTCAACTTTAAAACTGTTATCCAAGAAGACGATCGATATTTGATGGAAGTTGGCGAAGGTGGTAACGGCGCTCAAGTAGTATTGGTGGATGATACGACCAGCCCGCAATCTCAACAAGGTTTTGGCGAGGTTCACCATGTTGCATTCCGTTTAGCTGATCGCAAATCATTAGCTGTTTGGCAGGAAATTTTTGATAATCTAGGATTAGCCAATTCCGGCTATGTCGATCGTTACTACTTTGAATCTTTATACGTTCGTGTCGGCCATATACTTGTTGAGCTAGCAACAGATGAACCAGGTTTCATGGGGGATGAGCCTTACGAAACATTAGGAGAAAAATTATCACTCGCACCATTTTTAGAAAATCGTCGCGAATATATCGAAAGTGTCATCAAACCTTTCAATACCATACGCGCTTAAGGAGAATATCCAATGAACCCGATCGATAAAATCCATCACATTTCTGCCATAGTCGGTGATCCGCAAGAAAATCTACAGTTCTATCGCGATGTTTTAGGTTTACGTTTAGTCAAACAAACGGTCAATTTTGATGACGAATATACTTACCACTTGTACTACAGCAACCAATCTGTCGATAATGGAACGATCATCACTTTTTTTCCTTGGAGCAATGCGCATAAAGGACGTGTAGGCAGCGGCCAAGTGGGAACCATTGCTTTTCGTATTCCGAAGGGAACTACCGCTTATTGGAAAGAGCATCTAGCTAAACATCAGATTTCTGTAAAAGAAACGGAGCTATTTAATCAACCAACATTGGAGCTACAAGACTCTCATGATTTATCTTTGGCACTTGTTGAAGGAGTCGAAACTGCAGATTCAGCCGCAATTCTTGGATTTCACGGGACAGTGCTGCTTTCAGCTGATCCTGAGGCAACAAGCAACACCTTGGTAAACGATCTCGGATTAGAATCTGCGGTAACAACTGAGAAAAGCTATTCGTTTTACACAAAAGGCACTCAAAAGCATCAAATCATCGTGCCAAAAACGGTGATGAAATTTGGTCGCTGGGGAGTTGGTACCGTACACCACATTGCTTGGTCTGTGCCCACTTACGAATCACAGAAACAATGGCAGGATTATTTATATACTCATCATTATTCAGTAACTGAGATCAAAGACCGCAACTATTTTAAAGCGATCTACTTCCAAGAACACGGAGATATCATCTTTGAAATTGCGACTGAAACACCTGGTTTTACTGTTGATGAATCTTTTGAAAATTTAGGCAAACAATTAATGCTGCCGCCCCAGTTTGAAGCTCAGCGAGCAGAAATCATCTCTCGTCTACCAAGGCTAGATGTTTGATCACGATATACGATGGAGGGAACAACAATGAACTATATAATAGAACAAGGCAAAGCAGATGCTCCTGTTTTTATTCTCCTTCACGGAACAGGAGGAGATGAGCATTCTCTGCTTCCGATCGGAAAAGAATTGAATGCTGATGCTACACTGATCGGGATTCGAGGAACCGTACAAGAAGATGGCATGAATCGTTATTTCCGTCGGCTAGCTGAAGGAATCTATGATGAAAAAGACTTGGAATCACGGGGAAAAGAATTAGACGATTTTATTGATGGTTTAACACAAACATATGATTTTTCATTTGATCAGGTCACATTGATCGGTTATTCCAATGGAGCAAATATCGCCGTCAATTTGATGCTGAGAGATTCTAGATTGAAAAAAGCTATCTTACTACATCCCATGTATCCAATAAATGTAATGAACTCAGAGCATTTGAAAAATACCGAAACTTTTATGACATTTGGAACACATGATCCGATCGTACCGATCGAAGAAAGTCACCGTGTGCTGAATTTATTTGCGGAAAATCATGGAGATATCACTTATGTATGGACACAAAGTCATCAATTGACTTATGAAGAAATTAGCGAAGCAAAAAAATGGTTAGAAAATAAACGTAGTTAATACGATAAAAAAATCGATTTATCCTATCTTTTTTCTAGATGGAAAGGGATAAATCGATTTTTTTTGTTATTTTTTTCTATTTGAATGGATTTCTATAAAGCTTTGTCATTTTTTATTTTTCATCATTCTGAATAACTCGTCTCTATCAATTAGATGAACCCCTGTTTTGTGTGCTAATTCTTTTGCAGGTTTAGTAAAGTAACTGTTCGTCACGACATACACCTCATCTAATTCATAATAACTTTTACCAGCATGTGCCTCTTGAACGGCTTTATTTCCAACATTTCTTTTATATCGTTTACACTGATACCCTATTTTCCAATCATCATTGTGAGCTAGAACATCGATTCCCTGATCCCCCTGATATTGCGTAACCTTGACTCGCTGATAATTTGATTTTCTTAATAAATTGGCAAAATAATGCTCGAACTTTTCACCTGACATAGCATCGATGTCACTTAATTGATAGTTCTTATTGCGTTCAACAAAAAATGAAAAAATTTTAGAAAGATAATTGATAATAATCAGCACCATTAAAAACCACATTACTTTACTCTCAAACAGCGGCTTCAAACTATTTAGCAAATCGATCATGTTCATAACTTCTCCTAACTAACTCCAACATAAAATATATTCCTTTCTTAAAGTATACTATATACCAACAAGGATAGAAATAGATTTTTTCTATATTCATCAATTAAAAAAAGGTGCCTCTTCGCTTTTTGCTTGAGAACACCTTTCATACGGCTAATAAATTATTTATTTAACATTCGATCGCTAAAAATAGGGACTGTCCGTTATGATAAACTCTAATCCCATTATTTTCTAGTGGTTTAGATACCAACCGTTTAATTTATGCGATTCATCAACGCTTCATTACGCTTCATACGTAGCTCATGATAATGATCAGGAGCAAGCTTGACTAATTCTTTAGCCAATACATCAACAATGAACATTTGGTTGACCATCGCCGCAAATGAACCCGCATCCGAAATATATTCTTTAGATGATCCAATTAAGGCTAGATCGCTGATTTCAGTTAGTTTAGAGCCAAGATAGTTTGTTAATGAAATAGACTTACATCCATGAGATTTAGCCATCTCTACATTGATGATCACTTCATTCGTATTACCAGAGGTACTGATAGCAAAAGCTAAATCATCTTTTGTCATCATCGTTGCATAAATACTTTGTAGTTGCCCATCTTGAACAAACTCGACCCATTTTCCTAAACGCTTCAAGCGATTACTTAAGTTCATTCCGACAAGACCTGAATTTCCCACAGCAAATATATAAATACGTCTCGCTTCATGGATAGAAGTAACAGCTTTTTGAATTTGATCCTCTTTTAAAAAGCCCATCGTTTCAGCTAAACTATCGATATATTGCTGATAGATGATTCCCTTCTCCCCATCACTTTCTCTACTATCCTTTTTGATGACAGTTGCTTGATATTTAGCTAAAGCCAGCTTCAAATCTTGAAATCCAGAAAAACCGATTTTTCTAGCAAAACGAACAACCGTGCTTTCACCCACACTTGCCATTGCAGAAATTTCATTAATCGATAAATATTCTATTTCATCAGGATTACTTAAAATCAATTGAGCAACTTTCTTCTCAGACTTACTTAACGATGGAAAAAAGCTGCTGATCATTGCTAATAAATCCATATTACGTCCTCCTCTTTATAGCTTGATTATATCAAACTCGATTCAAATCTCCAAAAGAGGAAAGAAACTGAAGCAAACGCTGATTTTTAGTTTTGTTTCACTTTTTTTAATGATCAAGCACTTTCTTTGTTTGTCATGAAAACGAATGGTAGATAAATCAAGACGCCGATGATCAATAAAACAATTTGTAACAGTGCTGCGCGCCAATCACCATTCGTAGCCAAATACCCTGAAAGAATCGGTGGCGTGGTCCAAGGAATCAACACAGAAGTTTTAGCGATCAAACCAATGCTTGTCGCAAAATAAGCGAGCCCTGTAGTGACCATCGGAACAATCACTAACGGAATGCCTAGCAAAGGATTGAAGACGACCGGTATCCCAAACATCAGCGGTTCACTAACATTGAATAAGGAAGGAATCACACCAACTTTAGTAATTGAACGATAATCTGAACGTTTAGAGCCTATAAAGATAGCGATAACTAGACAAATCAACATTCCTCCTCCACCCATCCAGCCGAAAGCATCTAGAAATGGTTTAGTGACGATGTTCGGTAATTCTGCATTGTTTTTCAATGCGTCCATATTTTCCTGAATCGCAGTCATCATGATCGGTTCCCCGATCGAACCTAAAATGAACGTCCCATGTAACCCAAAAGCCCATAAAAGGTTACTTAGAAAAACATAAACCAACAGTCCACCGATCGATTGAAAAGATGCAACCAATGGCGCTTGGAAAAATTTTGTAATGATCGTTGGGATATCCGTATGAGCGAACCAAACGATCATTACTTCTACAAGTCCTATGATCGTTGTAACTAAAAAGGCTGGAATCAGTACATTAAATGACTTTGCAATCAATGGCGGAACACTCTCATGCATTCTAATTTTCAGCGCGTTCATTTTTGAAAATTTTGAAAGAAGGGTGACAGAAACCAAGGTGGCAACGATTGCCAAAAACATTCCAGTCGCACTAGTCTGCGCTTGTGTGAATGCTGCGGCTGTAAAGGTTTCTCCGTTACTATCTGTAACAATATTTTGAGCAGGCAAGACAAGGAAGAAAGCTATCACACCCATCACCGCACCAAATAGCCCTTCTTCTTGGTAGCTGATCGCTAGTTTATAACCAATCGTCGCAGCAATCAAAATCGCTAAAATTCCTAATGAAGAATTATAGATTTGATTCCCTAAGTCCATCCATCGAGCAGCACCGCTAAAATGTTTCAACAAACCGTTGGATGGACTCAATACGAGATTATTGATCAACACCCAAAAAGATGCAATGATCGTAACTGGTATCAAGGCCACAAAACCATCTCGAATCGCCGCAATATGCCTCTGACTAGAAAACTTATTTGCAACGACCAACATTTTTTCGACTACGTTTGATTTCATTTTATTCTCCCTCCGTCACTCTTACTTGACAGTTTATTTCAAACATTCGATTCCAAGGTGAAGACATTTCTGTAAATTCAATATGCTTTCCTTTAAGAGATTTCTTTAAATAACGTTTTTCTAAATGATTCATTTCACTTTCGACTTTCATTAGTACCGCTTCAACTTGATCTTTCAAATCAAAATAATTTGCATCGATCTGAGGTAAATAATTCTCAGTGACGTCCATACGAATAAGTGCTTGATAAAAGATATCTTCAAATAGATTTGAATACAAATTATTCATAAGTTGTGAATGATCGACCTGCTCATCGATCAGCGCCAACGCCCCTAATGCACTACCTAAGGAATTACAATTTGTATTCCACGCCTTATAAACAGAAAGTTGATTGATCAAGCCCAGTTTATCTAAAAGTTGAAGTAATTCACGATCTCCGCCATTCGCGTATGCGCTATCACATATTCCAATGATTTTCCCTGATTTTGCAGCACAAGCAATCTCATCGACAAAAGTCATAAGATGGCGATAAGAGTCATAAGTGACGTCTTTATTTTCAAGCTGATCCCATGATTCCTGCATTACTTTTCCAGGAGTATTATACGCTAAATAATAATCAGCAGAGTCCTGATTTTTCGTCAATCTCATTCCCGCAGCCATTACGTGAGCTTTTAGACTTTCATTGATGATTCGATCTTCGTATAGCGGAACGATTTCAGGACCTAGTGTTGAAGAAAATTGAACGTACACAGTAGGTACTTTATTTTTATACTGATTATAGGCTCTAGCTAATAAAGTAAAGCCAACTTCATCTGCCCCTGGATAAACCATGATTTGATCTTTTAAGTTTTTTTCCTCAATAGCATGATAAACCTTCTTTTGATCCATTGCAGTATAGCCGTAAGCTGCTGAATCATCTTGCGGAATCACAAGAAAATCGATCACTCCTTCTTCCACAAGTCGAATATTTAAAAGATTTACTTTAACGTTGAACGAACGACGGTCTTCATAATCCTTGATGATCGCAATTGGGAGCTCTTGTTTCAGCTGATCAAGCTCCAAATTTTCATCTGCATCTAAAGATTCCCTAGTTTTTTTGTCTAGCAGCCAGCCATAGCGAAAAATTCGTTCACCGTATTCTTCATAATACTCTGGTTCTTCATCTGAACTATTATATTTTGGTGTTCTCATGATCAAATTGGATGCATAAATTTTTAATCGAGGATTCGTTTTCTTTAACGATCGTATTCTTTTCTCATACGTTAGCAATGCAGCTTCTTTTAACTCATGTAATCTGGAAGCAAGCAACCCTCCATAAAGAACCATTTCTGTTGATATAACAGCTGCATCACTATTTTCGGCTGCTTCATTAATAAATTGCCAAATAGCATCAAGATCACCAGGCTTCTTTTTATTTCCCATCCTTTCTTTTGGCAACATCGTACACTGTATCTCTTTAGAAACTGCTGCTGCATTCAGCGGATAATCTGCATTGCACGGTCGCTCATCTAAAGGAATATACACAATTTTCAGCATTTTTTTCACCTTCCTTTATACATTTCGTCAATGATCACTCCAACATTCTCTGCGTAAAAATCAGCCTGCTCTCTTATTGCCGCCTCTGCCTGTTGGACAGCATAAGAATTTGGTGTCACATGAAACATTGACACATCACTTTCAGCATCTCCCGCAGTATAAACATTTTCACGTTCTAATTGCAATTGCTGAATGATTCGTTCCACCGCTTGTCCTTTCGATACTTTTTTTGAAAAGATTTCTAATGAATTGGGACTAGTCATGACAATGTTGACAGCATCTTCTCCTAACTCCTCTTCGACCTTTTCACGAATTTCCTGAAACTGTTGCTTTTCTCCAAACGTAAGATAGATCGTTGGATTTTTTTCTTGTTCCAGAACAAAATTCTCCAGATTCTCAATAATGATCGATGAATCAACAAACTCCGCAATATCTTTAGGATCTCTCGGACTAGGAAAAAGACGGTTCGTAACATTAGATACTTCCGTACGTAGTCCCACGCCAAAAATAATCCTGTTTAAAGTAGCAATATATTTTTGGGGGATCGTTTCATAGTACAATTGTTCACTTTTGTCATAAATCACAGCTCCATTTTGGCTAATTCGATATTCACTTTTGAACCCTAGCTTGTCTTCGATATAGCGAATGTCTGTATCCATCCTGCCTGTGCAAACAACAAAATGTCCACCGTCTTCACAAAACTGTTTTATTTTTTCTAAACTAACTTCATCAATGGCTCCATTCGCATCTAGCAATGTGCCATCAAGGTCACAAACCAATAATTTATCTTTCATCATTTTCCATCCTTACTACCTTATCTGCTGCTTCAACATAACGCTTTGTGATCAATTGCGGTCTTGTGATGATCGAGCCAACCACAACAGAAAATGCACCTAACTCAAGTGCTTTAGTCACTTGTTCTGGAGCATCTGTATGCCCTTCCATAATTACCGGTACATCAACTTGCTGAACGATCTCTTTAAGTAGATCAAAATCAGGCGTGTCCGTTTTTCTAGAATAAGATGTATATCCAGCCAATGTCGTTGACACTAAATCAAATCCATCCTTCTCCGCTTGCAATGCTTCCGACAATGTGGAGATATCTGCCATTGCTAATCTCCCTGATCGATGGATCCGTTCGACTAAATCACTTGCTTTTTCATTATCCGGTCTTGTTTGCTTCGTTGCATCTAAAGCGATGATTTCTGCTGAAGTCGTCAACAGCTCTTCAACTTCTTTCATTGTCGGCGTAATATATACCTCTGAATCATCATAATCCCGCTTGATAATACCGATTACTGGCAATTCTGTTTGTTTTTTGATCTCATTGATATCAGTTACTGAATTGGCTCTGATTCCCTTTGCACCACCTTCTTCAGCAGCTAGCGCCATCCTTCCCATTATAAACGAGCTATGCAGGGGTTCATTCTCCAACGCTTGACAAGACACGATCAATTTTCCTTTCAATGCTTCTAACTGGAACATTTTTTCACCTTCTTTACATTTATGGTGTAATTTTACATTATTTTCTAGTTTTTGTAAATGTTTTTCTTTATTTCGATCCTATAATTTTTAGAACCTTGATTTCTAAAGCTTTTTATCGTCTAATGAGCTTTCGAAAATAGAAAAATATAGTGGTTTTAAAAAAAAGAGTTCGAGACAAACACTAGAAAACAGCTTTGACTCGGACTAAGTGGTGGCAAAAACCAGATTTTTCGGCAATTTTACAATAAAGGAGCAATACGCATAGCGTATTGCTCCTTTATTGTCCCATTAAAAATGAAAAAATATATTCTCTTCTAATCTTAAACCAAATAAGCTACGTTAACAGAAAAAGAAGTTTTTTCGTTCTTTCTGCTGCCTGACGCAGATTTTGTTCAGCATACATAAGCGCTTCGTTCAAAGTTGTTACCTCGTTTACGATAGGAATGATCACTGATAGTCCTGCTTTTTCAAATTCGTCAGATTCTCCTTGCATCGCACCTACAAATACGAGAACGGGAACTTGATGCTTTTGCGCCATTGCACCGATACCTACTGGGACTTTTCCCTGTAAACTTTGGCTATCGATTTTTCCTTCACCTGTAATAACCAGATCTGCTTGTTGGATTATTTCTGGTAAATGAGACTGTTCAGCGATCAGGTCCAAACCAGATACCACTTTTGCCTGCAGGATCGCCCGAAGAGCTAATCCAATCCCACCAGCTGCGCCATCACCTTCTTGCGACTCTGCTCCTTCCAATAATAATTTACTATAATGTGTCATCTCTTCTTCAAAAGTAGCTAGCTCATTGCTTTGCAGACCTTTTTGCTCTCCAAATAAATAGACTGCTCCTTTTTCACCTGTAATCGTGCTTTTTACATCTGCAGCAACGATGATTTCAAGCTCTTTTAACATCATTGGCATTTTTTGGGTTTCTACTCTGGTGATTTTTTTAAAATTACGAGGAATCGGTGAAACCAATTGATTTTGGCTGTCGAAAAATTCAACGCCTAGACAGGCTAATAAACCGATTCCGCCATCGATCGTTCCTGTTCCGCCTAAGCCAATAATGATTCGCTTAGCTCCTTTTTGTGCTGCAGAAAGAATTTGTTCGCCCAAGCCATAAGAATTGGTATTGTGGGGATGTGTTTCAGATGTCCCCTTTAAAAATTGGATCCCGCAAGTCGCTGCCGATTCGATCACAGCCGTTTTTTCTTCTCCCAGCCAACCATAATCAGCTGTTATTTCATCTCCTAATAAATTATGACACTTAACTGATATTACTTCCCCATTAGCATTCGTTACAAAAGCCTCTACCGTTCCTTCCCCACCGTCAGCAATTGCAATTTCTGTGACCTCTATTTTTTCATCTCTAAAAACTTCTGCCACAATTTGATTCGCTTGCTTGCTCGTTAGGGAGCCTTTCATCGAATCGATCGCCGTCACAATTTTCATTTTTTCACCCTCTTCTGCAAAGAAACTGAACAGCTATATTAGCTGTTCAGATACTCATTTATTTTTTGATACTGACTGTCACTACTTTATTTGCACCGATTTGTTTTGAATCATTTTCCAAGATGAGCTCCTCGTTTAGTTGATAATGAGCTGGTGCTTGAACATCTTTTAACCTTAAACTTTGATCCTCTTTAGTCGGATTGAAAAATCTCGCTAAAAGGTGCGAGCCCTCTTCTGCTTTTTTGACTACACTTAAAATAAGTGTATCATTTTCTTGACGGAACAGCGAATAACTTGTTGGCACCTGTAACATTGAAGAGTTCAGTTTCATTGCATTATACCCCATCTGATTATAGGCTAAAATTGGTGTTAGGTATTCTTTTGCGTATTTTGCTGGATTCGCTATTTCGATCGGTTCATTCGAAAATAAAAGCGCAAAGTCTAACTTAATTGTTTTCAACATTTGCGAATCAGGAGTCGCCAGTTTTATTCCTGAGGGCCTTCCTGGACGACGCACTAAATTTTCTTTCCCCAACACACCAACGCTTCTGAACAATGTGATCGCCAAACAATCATAGTGTTCACCAACGACTTCATACTCTCTTGAGCTATTTGTTAAAACGGAGACCGTCCGCTCACTATTTGTTAATGAAACGTTTGTTAAAAATGGATAGATCGCATCCGGGCGTTCATCCCACTCTTCTTTTTGCCAAAATGTCATCGCTTCGTCGATCACTGATCGTTCAACTGTTCCAAATTGATTGTCTGCGATCGAAAAAGTCGAAGCAATTTCTGTCGGCAATAATAGGCGCATCCGATGATCTTCACATTGATTATTTACTTGAACAGACAGTTGGAGAATCGGCTGATTTTCTACCGCTTGAATGGTAAATTCCAGCTCGATTTTACCTGTCGTCTTTCCACTTTTACGTTCTTCAAGTTTTTTCGCTAATGACCACTCATAAGAAATATGCATCGAGCTTGCAAGCAAGCTATGCTTATAGGAGATATTTGCTGTGACTTCATCTTTTGATAGACGAGGTCGATCATTTTCTAAGGGTGAAAAATCATACTCATCACCATCATCCGCTACATCTTCCACTGCAAGAATATCTTTATACTCCTGATTATTTCGTTTATCAAGAACTGTTATTGTGCCATTAGGATTACCGAAAATCTTGAAATACTCCGTATCTATAAATTCTTTTTCAGTCAATTCCGATTTTGGAAGACTTTCTGCTGTTTCTATATACACTACTTCATAGCCCATTGCTGGTAATTTTTTTTCAAAGCAAATCGTATATTTAATAAATGGTTCATAGTTCCCGTAATGTACGATCTGTCGGTCAATCAATCCTGGATCGATTATTTCTTGCTGAATGATCTCAAAAGGAAGATTTTCCCCTCGATCATTCACTAAATGAAGAGCTGAACGTTTGGAAATAATCTCCGTTGTTACAACTTCAGTTCTTTCATAAGGCAATAGATTAAACAATATCAGTTTTTCTGAGTCCTCTTTATCAGGCGTACTCTCTGAAATTTTTCGTTGATAAAATTCGATCAGACGATCCGTACGTTCCTCAGCATTGATAAAACGCGCCATGATTTCAAAATGCACTTTATCCGAACAACAACAGCCGATACTATCATGCGCATGATTTTTCATGATTTCTTTCCAGATTCCTTCGATCAACCCATGATGATATTCGTGCCCTAGTGAATAAGCAATCGCTGCTAGAGGTTCTAAACTGTTCGTAAGCTTGTTTTCAATGCGCGCATTCGCTGCCTTGATATCCATTCTTGTCGAAAAAATGCTTCGATGAACACGACTATATTTCCCATCAATAAATTCCCCTTTGACCGTTGGTAAGTCCGTCTTCTTCTCTAAAATATTAAACACATTCTCATAGCGGCTAAGGAAAAATTTTCTTTCGGGATATAATTCTTCAAGCGTTTGAATCACTTGGAAAATATTCTTTTGAATCGGCATTTGATCGTGACCATTTGGAATAATTTCTTCATTACTTGTTGCCCCATGATCAAGAACGCTAAAATACTTGTCCATTCGTTCTTTCAAAGCATTCTTATCTTCCGGAAGATACTTTCCGATAGCATATCCCAATGGAAATAGTTGGGTCAGAACCTCAGATCCGTCATTTCCCTCCCAATAAAACTCGGTTTTGTCTGTGCCATGACGTTCAGAAATCCCCCGCCAAAAAATCGCTCGTTGAATATTGAATCCATTTAAAATTTGCGGCATCTGCCCGCTTTGACCAAAAGAATCCGGTAGATAGCCGATCATCATTGGATCACCCAATTTTTTGCTATCCTTGATGCCATAAAGTAGATTCCTGACGATCGATTCTCCGCCTACAACTAGTTCGTCTGTTTGGCTATACCATGGACCAATGATCAGTTTTCCAGCTTGAACAAGCTTTTTGACCCGTTTTTTTTGGTCTGGGCAAACTGCAAAATAGTCTTCTAAAACAGCTGTTTGTCCGTCTAATACGTAATAGGGATATTCTGGATCATTTTCTAACCTCTCTAAAATTTCTGCCATATTATTCACTAATAAAATTCTAGATTCCTCTGTTGAAAAATACCATTCTCGATCCCAATGCATATGGGGCACAATGTGTACATTCTTCATAAATTTTCTCACCTTATCTATTTGCTTGTTTTCGCAATTTATGTTGTCTTGTTACAATTAATAAAATAGTAGAAACCGCCGCACCTAAAATTGCTGCGCCTAACCAAATGAACGCGCCCATTACACTGCTATAGTCACCTTCCAGTAAAAACATCGAGAAAATTCCTGCTCCTGGAACATTCAAACCAAGTCCCGTATAAGCAACGATCGCCCCAGTGATGATAGAGCCTCCAATAAATGAACCAATCACTCGAATCGGATCGCCCATCGCAAACGGGATCGCTCCTTCAGTAATTCCCGCTAAGCCTAATAACCACGTTTGATTGCCGATTTCTCTTTCTTGTTCAGTAAATAAATTTTTCTTCAATAAGCACGCTGCGGATAAAGAAAATGCAGAAACCATTTTAACCGAAGCAAATGTACAATAAGGAATAAAATTACCATTTGACATCGCCGCAATACAAAATGCATAGGCAGCTTTATTGACAGGTCCACCCAAATCGAATGACACCATCGCTCCTAATACAGCGCCCAGCAATAACGCATTCGTTCCTTGCAAAGTATCTAACCAGCCAATCAATCCATTATTGATTGCTGCAACTGGCTTTCCGATAAGAAAAAGCATGACCACACCAACAACCAGTGAACCGATCACTGGATAAACCCAAAAGGTCACAAAGCCTGAAAAAACACCTTTAGCCTGAATATTTTTCTTCATCCAGTTCATCAAGAAACCTGCCAGTAAACCGGCCAACATCCCGCCAAGAAATCCACTATTGATCGTCATCGCAGCTAAACCACCAGCGAACCCTGGCGTCAAGCCTGGTTTATCGGCAATCGAATACGCCATATACCCTGCCAATACAGGAATCATCAAGCTTCCCAATAATCCGCCGCCGAGCCCTTTTAGTAAAAACAACCAACTACCTTCAGCTGCAGCCATCTCCTGCAACCCAAATAATTGAGTGATCAACACTGCAACCGTTGAAATCATTCCGCCTGCAATGATGATCGGAATAATATAGGAAATTCCTGTTAAAATTGCATCTTTTATCTGCTGACCGATCGATTTCTCTTGTTCATCAGTATCGTCAAAATCTGCCACATCATCTCCACTAGGTACATAATTCTCTGCCTTATCCAATAATCGCTGAACGACTTCATCAGGATGTTTGATCGGCTCTGCCACTGTGGTATCGACCTTAGGAAGCTTCGCAAAGCGTTCCATTCCTTTAAGAGACACGTCATGAGCCAAAATAATTCCCACTGCCTCATTGACTTCTTTTGCTTTGATCCGGTCTTCCATTCCTTTCGCACCTTGCTTCTCGACCCTAGCCTGATAGCCAAGTCGGTTCGCTGCTTTGGTGATCGCCTCAGCAGCCATATAGGTGTGTGCGATCCCTGCGGCACAAGCTGTGATTCCTAAGATCAATCCTTTATCACCTTGAGGAACTGTTACAGTTTCGTCTGGTTCATCCAATAAAGTCAAAATCTTAGAAGCAGTTTCTGCACGCTTGAATTGTTCTAAATAATCGCTATCGGATAAGCGGCCAGCCAATTTTGCTAAAATATCTAAATGAGTACTACCTGCCTCAGCCTCCGGAATTGCTAACATAAAAATCAACGATACTTGGTTCGCAGGATCTAAACTAGGATAATCTGCTAACGGCTCCTTCAATCTCAGTATCGCAAACGAAGCTTCCTTGACTACTGAAGATTTTCCATGTGGAATCGCCAGCCCATTTTCAAACCCCGTCACCGACAATGCTTCTCTAGCTTGAACTGCTGCTAAAAATTGCTTAGGATCTGATACCTTCCCTTGCTCATAGAGTTTTTTCGTCATAAATTCAAAAACTTCTTCACGTGTTTTAAAGGATGCTTCTAAAAAAATAAGTGCTTCTGACGTTGCGTGTGCTAGATTCATCTTCTTTCCTCCTCCTTATGGCTAAACTTTAGCACTATTTAGGCCCAGAACTTTGATTTTTAAGAAAAATAAACCCCTTTCATTCTTTTGAAAGAGGTTTATGTGTAATTTTACACGTCCATTGATCTCACGAATCGATATAGGTTTCAAAAAGACTGTTCATAATGACCAGCAACGGCGTTTTATCTGTGATATTATAATGATTCCTGATCACTTCAGGCGAATAACAAAATAAACTGATATCCGCTAATCTCGCTAAAGAATTGCTACTTAAACCTGTCAGAGATATCACCTTATGTTGATGCTCATGCGCCAATTTCGCTAATTCTAATATTTGCTCCTTCTCTCCTGAAAGACTAATAAAGAAAAAAACTTCGTCTGTTGCATGCTGAATTTTGTGCCTTAACTCATTCGCATAGGTATAAAAAAACGCCTTATCATCTATTGCATAAAAATTATCAACGACGATTTTTGCTGCATAGGCGGTTTGACCGATCGCAAAAAAATTGATCCGTTTAGCAGCTTTGAATAATTGTACGACACGCTTTTCCCGCTCAAAATCAATGAGTTCAAAATTTTTAAGTAACAGTTCTTTCTGCTTGAACGCGATATCTGATGGCTGTTCACTTTCTCGTTTTAGCTCATTTTTCAACTCAGAATACCCAGAGTAACCGAGCTTATGGCACAACCTAGTGATCGTATTTGGAACAGTGAAAAAAAGAGAGGCAAGCTCTATGATCTTCATTTTGGAAACACTCGCTTTATTTTTAGCGATATAGGCTACAAGCTCGTCTTCTAAATCAGTCAAACGATACTCTTGATTGATCACTCTTTGCTGAAACTCCATGAACACCCCTCACCTTCAATATCTATATAGTATGATTATAACGAGCGGTCAATCAAATAGCTAGAATTTAATTATTTGCATTTTGCTAGGTATTTTTTGAGTGATGCAAATAGTCGTTAACCACAATTCAATACTAAATTGTTCTGTCTTAGACTCTACCGTTCGATCAATTTTGATAAATTTTCTTCCGATAAAATCTCATATATACAAAAAAACAGCCGCTTTGATTTTCTCAAAGCCGCCGTTCTGCGTTAAATTAGTTCACTGTCATCATCTACCGCCAAACAACGGTTTCCACTTGCACAAATTGTTGCAAATTTTACTACTCGCTCAATCTCAACGAACGTAAATCAATTCGGCGAATGTAACCCTAGTTTATTCCCTTCAGTATCAATAAACAATGCAAAATAGCCGCTCTCATCAGCATGAGGTGTTTTTGGAGCAATAACCGTTCCACCATTTTTTTCGACTTTATCTAGTGCGACCTGAAGATCATCACCAGCATCCAGATAGACTGTTACACCATTTGAAGAAGGTGTCAGACCCTCTTCTTGCAACAATGTTACTACTACCATTTGTCCTTCTGTTGGGAATACCCCCATTTTCATGTTAAATTCTGGGAACTCAAATTTCTCAATTTCAATATCCAAAATTGATTGATAAAAATTAACTGCTCTTGAAATTTCTAATACTGGGACTTCTAATATAGCTGCATAACTTTTCATATCAATTTACCTCCATTTTTTTTGAGATCTTTAGCCTAAAAGTTAAGTGTACTTTCAAATTCATCTCAATTGTATTTTACTATGGCATCCAGTATTAATATTGTTCTAGATTGTGTTTTTCAGACTTGATATCAAGAGCTTCGCGACACTTAGCAAAATGGGAGGATCTTCTGGTATAGGCGGTCTTAGTTTTACTGTATAACGCTCCCCAGAGCACTCAGGAAAAGACAATTTCTCCATTACTCTTCCTCTCAAACAGTTTTGCAGATTAAAGTAGGAAAAAATATTGGTTGAACGATCAATAGCGCAAACCAGTAAGTAATATTCCCCATTCGGCACGTTCTTCAACACATTCAATTTAGTTCTTTTAGTAGCTATTCCAGATATCGGTCTATGATTTGGGATTGGTGTGCGGAATAATCCAATAAAAAACAATCCTTTGTCAAAGTTTTCAGGCACTTCGACCGTTACATTACAATAGGATGCATCTTGCTTTTCATAGTATTCCACTGCATGATATTCATTGCTGCTTTCGAAACTTTTTACCTCAGAGAATAATTCAGTCATTTCATTTTTATATTTTTTAGGAGCACTTCCAGTGAATTTTTTAAAGGTATTCGTAAAACTGCTACTGCTTTCAAACTCTGAAATATCTTGCAGCTCAATCATTTTTTTTGGTTGATCGATCGCTGTAACTGCCTTTTCAATTTTCAAACTTGATATATATTCTGCAATGCTGAAGCCATTTATTTCTTTGAATTTTCTGCTGAAATGATATTTATCATAACCAAAATGATTGGCGATTTCTTCACTGGTCATTTTTTTAGCTAGTGCTTCTGTTTTTATGAAGTCAATAATATCAGGCATCATGCTTTTTATCATATTGTTTTCTCCTTTCTTAATTTTCAGAAAGTTACTCAAATTTATTATTGTTGCTGATAGGATTACGTATCGACTTCAGATACCTTTGCTACTAGAACTCTCTTTTTCCGTGGAGTAATTCATTTATAATCAGTTGATTTTTTTCATGTTCATCTTGATTCTCAACGTTAGACTATTTAAACCTATTATATACTAAAAAAAAGCTGAGTAAGTTCTACTTTAGAACATTACTTAGCTTTACAATATTTTATAAAATTAAATACCTACAAGACCATTACTAATTAAAACAATTTTGACTGATAGCTGTATCTGAAATAATGAAACAAATATTTAAAGCTGCTTTGTAGCCTTTTAAATCAATCTGATGTCTCTAATTCAAGGTACCTTTTCTCAGCTATCTATACATTATTCTTTTTATCAGCTAAGTAATTTCGAGCAAGTTCCCAAACATTGTCTTCATAATTACTAAAAACTGTGTATATATCTTTTTCCAAAGGATTGAACAGTGAAATACAGGAAACACCGGGATCGCAACCTTCAATATAAATATGCGTATGTTTTTTTGTTGGATTCGCCAACCAAATTCCAAGTCCGTATTGTTCTTTTTCATTTCCTGTATGTTTTTTAATCATCTCTGAAATGCTCTTTTCAGATAAGATTTCATAGGAGAACAGTCCATCCCAAAAGTTACAAATGTCCATTACTGTTGTATAACATCCACCAGCTCCTGTTCCTTTACAATCAATAGAATAAATATTACTACGAGGTTGTTCACCTTGTTTTTTTATATAGCCAATTGCTGTATTCTCAGGTAAATTGTCCAATTCAAAATATCCAGTATTTGACATATGAAGTTTATCAAACACCATGTCTTTCAAAACTTGATCGAAATAACGATCCGTTATTTTTTCAATAATATCTGCTAAAAGCACATATCCTGCGTTATTATAAATAAATTCTCCTCGTCTTTTGCTATCTTGTTTTTTATCAACAAACAGCGGCATTATATCACTATTTTTTCGAATAGAGTAATTAGGAATTTTTTGCCAAAGTTGCTCGTAATCCGCCTCAATCGATTCATCAAAATAGTCCTGAATACCTGAAGTATGGGTCAATAATTCATATATAGTTATATCTCCATCAATTTCTTTTAAAGAAGTACCATAAAAATTATTCAAAGTTGTTTCTAATGACAGTTTCTCTTGCTCAATCAGTTTCATTATAGCCACTGCCACAAATATTTTTCCCATAGAAGCAGTTCCAAACTTGGTATCGATATGAATAGCTAGTTGATTTGACTTATCACGATGTCCATACATTTCAATCTGAAATTGTTGCTTCTCTCTTTTCAGAATAATTCCTGAAAATCCATTCTCTTTCTTCTCATTTTCCAATACTTTCACCTCCAATTAAATATAGTTAGTTACTAAAAGTTCTTTGATTGCTACTTCATCTAAATTCATTACTTTATTGATCACTTGTTTATACAAAAAATCGAATTGTTTGATCAAGGTTTTACAAATAAATAGTTCTAAATGATGAATCGAATTGATATTTTTAAGAAGTACTAAAGTGAAATAAAAAATGTACTAGAGGTACTTTAATCTAGCGGCGACTAGAGTATTTATATAATCGTATTTAAAATGTTGAATTGAAATACTTACGGTTTTAGTGACGTTTACAATTTCAAATTAAGGATTTCTTTATGCATTGACTCCATTCTTTTTCAAGAATACAAAAGCCTAGAGGGGATTTCCTCTAGGAGTCATACTGATCGATTTAATTCTTTGAATTTTCTTCACCAACATTAGCTAACAAAGAACTTTTTAGTAGTAGCTTGTTTATAGATTGTTTAATACTCTCTTTCTTACTAAATAGTTTCTTTATTTCCCATATTTAATGAAGTGTTTAAGATATTTGTATATTGCAAACATAGAATATACTATCACTATTACAACTACTGGAATGATTAAAAATCTCGTTTGAATACCAAAAAACATTAAAATATAAACGATTATTAAAAAGCCACCTACAAGAAAAGCAATAGATGAAGCTCCTATTGCACCTTTTTTTTGAACTTCAATCGGCTTATCTTTAAAAGTATTCCCAGCAACTATTCCATACCATTTGCCTCTTCTAAGTTGAATACCAACGACTATTAGTAAAAGTCCAATAACAACTAACATGAACAACACTACCACCTCCTTCGATCTCTATAGTTGAATTATTTTATTTGCCAATTGATCAAAATAATTATCATGAGTCACGACAAAATAAATTTTATTGTTTTTTGTAGCGGCTAAATATTCAAGTAAATTTTCAATTGATTGTTGATCCAATCCTGAGAATGGTTCATCTAGAATCATTATTTCCTTATCTCTAACAAAGGCTCTCATTAAATTTATTTTTTGTCTTTCACCTCCAGACAATACTCTAACATTTTTTTGAGTTAACTTATCATCAATACTTAAAATTTGCTTCATTTTCATATATATATTATTATTTCCATCACTTAAAAAGACATTTTCTTCAAGTGAATTTTGAAAAATATATGAGGTTTGAGTTGCAACAGATAATCGTTCTCTTAAAGATCTTTTTTCAACTTTATTTAAATCAATGTGATTTATATGGATATTACCACATTCTAATGGTAATAATTTTGATAAAATTCGTATCAAAGATGATTTCCCAGCTCCATTTTCCCCTTTGATCAAAACAAAATCACCCTTTTCAACAGATAAATTGATTTCTGGAGAAATAGTATGGCTATTCAAAATTACTTCTACATTTTCAAATGTGATTGAATCAATACTGTAAATCTTGACATCTCCTTCATTTAATTGAGAGTCTTCCATAAATGTTTTAAACCTTTGAATACTTACTGAACAATCTTGATACTCCCATACAGTATTTAATAATGAACCAATTGATGTAGGTAGAAAATATACCATCTGTGATAAAAGTACAAACTGTCCTAGAGATATATCTCCTGTACTCAATAAAACCATTGAAATTACTGTAATTCCTATTAACCAAACTTGTACAATAATAGAAGAAAAACTTACTCCTAATAAGTTAATTTTTTTTTGTTTCAGATATTTCGCAATAAGATCTCCAAATTTCAAATCAAAACTAATAAGCGAACTTGATTCTTTATTATATAGCTGAATTATCTCAATCCTATCAAAGTGTTCATTCATTTCCCCTACTAAATCTTGTTCCAACTTTTTGGTTTCCTCAAATGATTTTTTTAATGGTGATTGAAAATAAATAAACTGAATTACAAGTACAATAATCATGATAATCGAAAATATTAGGATGAGAAAACTAATTCTGGCAACTATAATAATCACAATTAATAAAGTAAGTAATACAGATGGTGTATTAATATAGAATGTTTCTATCCCCCTAATCATAGTTGCAATATCATTAAACATTCTATATTGAACTTCACCAGTTCTTTTTGTTAGAGAGAATGTTAAAGTTTTTTCTTGAAGAACACTTAAAAAATTTGATTTAAGGTTGAAATCTGTATAAAACAAAAATTTCGATTTTTTATATTCATAGAAAAACCTAAAAACCAAAAATATTATCTGAATACTAAAAATAAGAATAAGATTTCTTATATTTTCTACTAATTGCCCCTCTACATATTGACTCACTATAAAACTAGATAGAAAAGGAGTGATTAAATTAGAAAGTGATATAAATAAAAACAAAATACTAAAAGCTATTAACTTTTTTTTCGATAGTTTTTTACTTAAGAAAATAATATTTTTCATGTTAATATTTTGCAAGGAATTGAAAAGAGTAAAAGCCCCAAAAGGGCTTTTATCCACTCTAACAGCCTTTCACACCTGCAACACAAGCTAATAACCCAGCAAAAACTCCTGCTACATTTACTAAACCAGCATAATTTACAGCAGCGGCAGCAGACCAAACAGCCAGCGCATAAACCACACAAACAGCTCCTGCGACTCCGCAATAAGGTTGAATACCACCGGGATTTCTTACTTCTGTAATCTGAGGGGCTTGAAAATCTCCTTGCATTATAATTCTCCTTTCTATATTTTTTGTGAATATATATATATACTATTCAATCCAATTTCATTATTCAACACTCCTATAGGAGTTAAAGTTGGATTGAATGGTTTAACATCTCCACTAATATAAATAAGTTCCATCTCTTGAAAAGATTGGAAAGTTTCCCCAAAAAAGTCAAAGTATCTTAAAATACACTTTTTTATGCTTTCCCCATTATTCTTACAAAATTCACTTGTAAATTCTCCATAAAGACTATTGACAATATAAGAGTTTGTAAAACGTGTAACTTCAACAACTAACATACCTGTGCAATTTCCTATTTTATCAAATTTACCTATATAGAAAATCTTATATCCTAACTCTGATTGTAATAATTTGCTATCTTGAAATAGACTATCAATTAGTAGATAATTATGAAAGTTTAAAGATAAGCTATTAAGATAAGGTGTATCTATGAAAGATGGTAATACTACAAAATCCTCCATTCTTAGTTCTAATTGACATATTTTAAAATCATTTGTTCTTTCAAAGTATATAGCCTGTTTCCAGATTGATATAATAAAACTTTCAGTAGCTGCTACTATTTCACTTTTTTCAGTGTTAGGATATTCTCTCTCCAAAATTTCAACTATTTTGGAAGTTGGTGTATTCTTAAATATCTCTTCACAGATCAGCATCCCAACTTCATTTATTACAAGTGAATTTTCTCCAGAAAAAATTTCATTATTTTTTAAAAATACATGTTCTAAAAAGCTAAAGTTGATATCAATTAAACTCTCCATACTAGCTTTCCTCCAAATTTAATGAATAAATATAATCATTTCCTGAAAGATATTTTACGGTCTCTTTAATTCCAAATCCAAACTGCATTCCCAACTCATCAGCTTCTTCAGTTAAAGTCAACTTTATTTTATTGTATTGCTTTTGAAATTGCTCTATGAGAACATTTTCACTTAAAGCTATGTCAACTTGGTTTCCATAGTAATGAATTAATTCCAATGTAGTCGTTTTGGAAATTTTTGATGGCGTATAGAGTACATACACTGCTAAAATATTTTTATCATCTTTTATAAGTAAAACTCTACTATTATAATCAAATAATAATGTTCTTAAATATCTTGGATTAGCTATTCTTTGCCGTTCCAATTCATCTTTATAGTCTGCTAAAAAATTGAGAATTCTTCCATTTTTTTTTCTTAACTCACTAACAAAATCTATTATTTCTTTTAAGTCATTATCATTTGCAATTCTAAGTATCATACCTTCATCTCCTCAATTTCCCTCATAAGATTTAAATTGTCTTCTAAATACATTCTTGGAAGTTCCTTATCAGGGTAATACATATCTTCTATAGAATAAACTCTGGATATATATTTTTTTATCAATGGATGAACCAAAACTTTTTCTGGAATTCTTTTTTCAATGAACTCTGGTAATCCTTCTTCTTTTAAATCCCAAATTGTGAATGGTAAATATGGTGTTATTTCTATCTCACCATAAGCATTAATTGTCAAAAAAGGCAAGTACTCAACTTCTTGTAACATAAAATAATGATCTACAGGATCTCCCCAATTAATTTCAGTTCTTGATGATTTATTTTTTAGTTCAAAATCTTTCTTTTTAAAAATATTTTTTAACTCTTCATATTCTTCCGAAGACAATGCTAATTCCATATAGTTTTCTTTCCCTCTACCTAACGGCATAAGAGGCTGTGCACGTAGCTCATAAAGAGCATTATCATGGCAATAATCAATTATTTTTTCAAATTCATTTAAACTTTTTTTATGAGGCAATGTAGCAATACTGACCTCTAAACCCGATTCTTTAGCATTGATGATTCCTTCAAACACTTTTGAAAGACATCCATTTGATTGTCTCACAGCATCATAGGATTCATCTGTAAAACCATCTAAACTTATTTGTACCATATGAATGCCTGAGCTTTTTAGTCTCATAGCTTTTTCTTTAGTCAATAAAATACCATTGGTAACTATATTTACTAATGTTTGTGGTGAATTCTTTTTTATGATTGAACTTATTTCACAAACAAGCTCATATCTATATAAAGTCTCACCACCACATAAACAAATTGAATCTATATTCAATTTAGATAAATCCTTTGCTAGGTTTCTTAATTCTTCGTCTGTCATTTCTTGCTTGCGAGGTACCCCACTAAAATTAAAACAATGTTTACATCTTAGGTTACACCTATAAGTTATATCTATAGATGCAGTTTTTATATTATACATTCTCATTCCTCTTTTTCCTGTAACCATTGTTTCAAATCGTTTTCACCTGTATTTTTAAACTTGGCTACATTTTTTTTAAACAGTAAATCATTATTCAATCGATCATTCTCCTTCGAATTCTTATAATATATTAGTGTTGGGGTATAAGAGAATTCAAAAGTCTTTTTTACTTTATTCTTGTCTTCATTTTCAATATAAAATACATATACTTTCTCCCTTATATTAGAATCCAATTTGTTCAAGTGAACATTAAGTTCCTTGCAATAAACACAATCCTTTTGAGAATAGTAAATAATAACATCCTTATTTGATTTGATAGTTTTTAATGCTTCATCCGAACTTTTAATCGTATTTTTTGTTTCAAACTGCTTATCTTCCCTATTTGATGTTAATTTGTCAGAAAGATTTGTGGATAATATCACAATCAAGATTATCAAAACAATAGACAGTCCACCTAATAATTTCTTATTCATATTCTCCTCCTTTATAAGGCCAGTGTAGCAATTATAGAAAGCGCTGTCAATATAATGCTAACAAATAAATACAAATAAATAATTAAATGGAACTAAAAAAAATCATTTGGTATGAACTTACAATAAAGTTCCTAATAGGAAAATATGTTACCAAGAAAAGGATGCTGAACTTACGCTAAAAAAAATATCACAGTAGGCATTTTCTATTTATAAGAAAAGTTTGTTAGAACAGTTAAAAGGAGTAAGAAGGGATGGAATATGGAAACTCTTACTACTTTAGCACTTAAAGCTCAAAAAGGTGATCATGAAGCAATGGTATATTTTTACCAACTGTTTCATCCCTTATTACTAAAAGAATCTAAACGAGCTGGTGAGTTTAACAATATTTTAGGGTTTAAATATCTCCTTGCCTTCTTCAATAAAGAAAATAAATTTTGCGGTGCTGATCAAGCTAATGACTGGTATCATGTGATTATAGCTAAATACCACTTAAAACGAATTACCCTCCATGAATTTAGAAAGACCCATGTCACTCTTTGTGCATGGGCGAATATGAGCTTAGAGAATGTTATTTATTGAGTAGATCATAAAGATTCTAAAATGACTCGCCAAATTTATAACTACTTCTATCCTGAACGTGAAGAGCGAAGTGCAGATCAGTTCA
This sequence comes from Enterococcus sp. 9D6_DIV0238, assembly GCF_002174455.2. Taxonomy (NCBI): domain Bacteria; kingdom Bacillati; phylum Bacillota; class Bacilli; order Lactobacillales; family Enterococcaceae; genus Enterococcus; species Candidatus Enterococcus dunnyi. The sequence continues at coordinate 24,406 of NZ_CP147246.1, read as the reverse complement.
CATAATTTATTGAAAAGAGAAGCAAAAGAATCACTAATAATTCAACGCTTCTAGCGTCATAAAAGCTTTTCCTCGCTTTGAGTATACTTTAAGGAAATGATTCCTATTATTTCATACTAACCTAGTTTTTCAAGCTTCAGGATTATTTAAAAATTAATTTTATACTACAACAAAACCGAATTTTCGTTTGTTTTTTTCTCTGTTCGCCTTGATTCTCGCTGTCGATTTATTTATACTTAGTGTATAGAATGGAAATAAAAAAGCTGAGTAAGTCCTGATTCAGAACATCACTCAACTTTATGACAATTTAATCCTTGGCACCTTTTTGTTTGGCTGGCACCGAACGAAAATGGTCTTGAAAACAGCAGGAACTGTCCGCGCAAGTATGCCAATAGTAAATGAATCACTAGCTTTTTTGTCATGTCTCTTTTTGAGCGACAACTTGAAAAGAATGCTAGGTTTCTTTAAGGTACTATTGACTTATTCAGGTATTGGACATTGCGCCAATGCCTTTTTTGTTTCTATTCTATGGTTGATTTTTTCTAAAGTTACAATGCATGGAGTTAAAAATAGAAAAATAAAAAACGGCACCTTACAACCTGACTGGCATCACGTTGCAAGGCCCCGAATAAGCAGCAGGAACTGCATAATCGAGTTGCCGATAGCGCGTACCGAAGTACTCGCATGTTTTATTGTACTTAATTTTGATTGATTTGACTAGGGGTATTAGTGGATTCTTTCATTTTCTGACGATTTCATGCGTTCTTTGACGAACTATTGCACACGATGAGGCACAGGTAGGTCTGATCGTTTTTTATTTTCCTGTTGGTTTTACAAAAAAAGGAATGGATGTGTAATGATGAGTAAAGAACAGAATTTAAAGGCGGTACCTTATCAGGGTATTTTGGATGTGCAGAGTGAGTTGATCAAGCCTCGGTCTTGGCAGAAGTCATTGGTCTATTTGGATGAGTTTTTTGATGGAAAAGTTACGAGGAATAAGAAGGATATGCGGATGCGGTACTATTCTTGTCAGCAGTTGTATCAGGTGTTTTCTGGGGATTTTGAGGAGGTTTTGAAGGAGAGTGAGGAAGTTTTGGGTAAGATGATACAAACCAAAAAAATTTAACTACTAAAAAGCGCGAGTAATACATGCACTATTAATTATGCTGTTACTCGCGCTCGTTGATATATCTGGTATCTAATGATTATATGCATACATAGAGAACTAATATTCTGAAATAAAAGAATGAACATTTGACGCAATAGCTAATTTTTCGATATATGAATAGACATCAGTTTCGGAATATCCATCCCTAATGAGAGAAGCTGTTAACATCGAATACTCATTGACAAGATTCGTTAAAAAGATTGAACTATCGTCTGTATTGATGGACATTGGAATTTCAAGATTATTCAATTTACCAAAAATTGGACCACTAATATTTAAAGCTGGTAGTTCAGAATACTTTTGAACATAAGAAATTTTTTTATTAGATGATGGATTCGCTTCAATAAAAATATTCATTCGTAAAACCTTTTCCTGTAAAAGTCGCTGGACTCTTGCTACACATTGAACATATAACTCACTGGTTTCTATGTGAAAAACTTGTTCCGCTTGTTTTCGATAAGAATCATCAAAAGAGTAACGTAGATAGAGGGATCTTGCATCATAATTTAAAAAAGCTGCTTTATGTCTATTTGAATGAATATTTAATTTATAAGCATATTTTTTACACAAAAACTCATAATTTATTTCTGTTGATGCTTGGTCACTTAACTCCAAATGAAGATCAGGACAGTCTCCTCTTAAATAGTAGGCTGCTAAATATACGTTAAAATCTGGAATCTCTTTTAAAGGCATGATTGATTCAAAAAGTTCTAACTTATATTTTTCGAACTCATCTCTTAAAAAAAGTTTCAATGAGGCATCCTGATTTGACTCCACCAACACAGAATACATCCAAACTAAATCATCTAGATAATCACCAATTGAACACAAAATATTACTTCGTTTCTTTCCGTAATAATCATCAGGATCTATGCCTAAAGCAAGTGCATGCCCTAAACGATCATTAGATCGATAATCTAAAAAATTAAGCACTTCATCTATTGCACGTAATCCATTTGCTAATGTAGGAAACTCCTCTCCAACATGATAAGTTGCTTTCAAAACAAATCCTGATGTTCCACCTTGTCGTATCCTTCTATAGATAGGACCAAATAGTTCAGGACGATTATCTTTTTCATAATTTGCGGTATCTATCCCCACAATTGTATGAGTCAATTGTCCCTTAAACCAGCCTATATTTTTAGGATTTTCTGCATATTGTTTGATTGCATCCAAGGTTTCCAAAAGAGCAGTCGTTTGTTTAAAAAGATTCTTTCTTTTTTCTATCCAGTCTTCTGTCATAGATAAACTTTTTGATTTTAAAGGCTTAATAAAGTGGATGATCAAACCAAAGTTAATTTTTTTTAAGTTCAAGATACTATTTTTCTTTTTTAATTCCCGTTTCGCCTTTCGATATTCTAGATCGTTAAAAGTATGCATATCCTCAATAGTTTTAATATACTCTTTTATTGAACTTTCGGGCGTAATTCGTATCTCTACATTATTTATATAACGTTCTCGATAATATTTATGGAAAACACTTCGCTTTACAGCATTATTTTCAGCGAAGGAAGCTCCTTTCAAAAAATAGGTTTTCATCTCTTCCTTATCTTTAAATTTAGAAAAACCCATTCCTAGATTGTCTTGAATAAATTGAAATTTTAGATGCGTTGTTCCCGAGATATAAAGATTAAACAAAAGTGTGACAAAAATGGACGCTGACTTTTCTTCATAAATATACTTCATGATCTTTTGATAAAAAAGGAATTCATGTGAAGCATACTTTGTTAAATCATATTCATCTTTTAGCTGCTGTTCCCAATACTTCGTTTGCGTTTCCTCACAATGAATCATATCAGATAAGATATTAAGGCTATCTAAACAATTTAAAACATCATCTGATTGAAAGATTAAATTAAAATTATTAAATAACGTCTTTAATAACTTGTCTTTTTTAGTCGTTTCAAAAAATAAATTTTCTTGAATAATGTATAGATTTAAAACGATTCGTATGACTTTAATTTTTAGTATTGATTGAACTAAAAAGTTCGCATTCTCTTGCCCCCTATCCATTTCTTTAAATACTTCTTGCTGATTAATAAAATCAGTAAAACGATTCATTTCTTGTAATCCTAACTGTAAAAAATGATACCAATTGATATCATCTGTATAGCCAGAAGCTTTCAAATGCATATGATTTTCTGATATTCCTTGACGTTTGATAATTTCGTATAGTCTTTTATTATTGTGCTTAACAATACTATTTTCATAATAATTCGTTGCTTCTGGTAAATGTTCAACTTTATATGCAGCAATAAAAAGCTTTGCATCTATTTTATTTCTAAATCCATCCCATTCAATCAACTTGTCAAATTCTACATACAATTCATCTCGATCCAGCTTAAAAAGATGCTTTGCTGTATAAAAAATTAAAAAAATAGCATCCGTTTGACCATATTCTTCTTCTAATAGTTTCGTTATTGAATGAAGTAGAAACTTTAAATCATCATAATTATAATTATTAGGATATACTTGCAAATATTTTCCGAATATTCGTTGCTGAAAACTTTCATCCCTTAAATCAAATAAGTTTTTATAGTAATAAATATCATGCTCTATATTATATTTCTGATAGTAGTCATGCGTTAACTCTCTATAAATAAGCCGAATCATTCGATCTAAATCATTATAGAGTTGATTATAATTTGCCATGTCAAACCTCTTCTTGTTGCTTTTGCATATAAGCCGAACGGTGCCCATTTATTGTTGCATTCATTAATCGTAAATTATTATCTAGTTCTGCAAAATTTTGTGAGCGTTCTTTTTTTATAAAATTATTCATGCGTGTTATTTGATCTAGCGACATGTTTTTAGGCCACTTACCAAATGCTGAATAATAGGCTCTAGCAAAATCTCTTTTCACTCTTACATGAGACGAATTAATAGCTGAAATAGCTATAGCTGCCAGTTCATCATAATCATCTAGGCTTAAATTTACTTTTTTACCACCATTTTCATCTATATTTTCACGTACTTCGAACTCTTCAAATACTTCTTTTAAAATTTTAATTTCATTATTCTCAAACAAAGGTAAAAATAAATCTTCATTTTCACTACCATTAATTACTTCAGGTTTGAGTAATGGCGAAACCATGTTGCGACGAAGCTTTCTTTCATCTATATTAGATAGACGTTTATTATTAAAACAATCATTAACTCTTTTTAATGAATATTCTAATCTTTCACTTTTTTTAGAGAGCGAACGTCTCGTATAGTTTTTGTTGACGAAAAAATCAAGATCAAATAAAGAATAAAAAAGGTAATAAACTTTTTGTTCTTTTACAATTCCTAATAATTTTGCTTCAACTCTTTCAAGATCAGTCAATTGCGCAAATAGATCAATATAATAACTCGTTTTTTTGGTAAAATCACTTTTTTTATATTGATTCCGAGAGCGATAAATATGTGTTTGCCAATAACCTTCAAAAAAATTGTCTTTTTTCGGTAATGTACGAATATCACCATACGCTGCTACTGAGCTATATAGAATTTTATTTAAAACTACTTTTTTGTTTTCCTCTTCCTCTACACCATAAGGATAAGATAAAACGGTTGCTCCTGAAATAAACGACTCATTATATGGAAACCAATCCGGCATTACTTTTCCACGAGCTAAACACAAATATTGTTGTAAAAAATTCTGATTAATTTCATTCCCTTGGTTCTCTGATAAGATGATACTTTTAAGCAATAATTCTAACATTTCCAAAGAATATAACATTTTAATTGCATACAAAAGGTATTGAGTTTCATTAGAGTCACGATGTTGTTCACGTAAAAAACTAAGAACAGTATAGACATCACCCAGAGCAACATTAGTAGGCGCCTTCTTAGTTATTGAATCAAAACTAGCGACTTCATCTTCTTTAGCAAGGGTATAAACTAATTTATTACATAGATAACTGTTTCGAACTTCGACTTCATGCCCATACCAATCAGAAATAATACTATATAATTCCATAGAAAAATTATCCTTAAACGTTCCTAGAAGATATTGACGATAACGTATCACATTTTTTTTCAATAAATCAAGACATTCTAATACCTCTTTACCTCTATCAATTTCTTGTTGATAGTTTTCAAACTGATATATAAATTCTAAAAATCGTAAGGCACTCCTTAAATTAGTTGGATAATTATAATGAGTAACTTCTATTTTTTCTACTGGTTCCATTTGAATTCGCGTTTGTTCCATGATCATTTTTTGAACAAACGATTGGAAGGATAATTCTCTTTCCTCACTTTCTCTATAACGATCAAAAAATTGCAAGCATTTTTCTTGTCCCTCACTCTCAATAAATGGAGCAAGCAAATCTTTTATTCCAATTTGTAATTTAAAATCTAGATTCACTTGTTGAGGTAGTGGTAAGACCTTATCGATTAAGTTTAGTGCTTGATTTCTTAATTCTTCAATACTAATTTCTGGATGAGATAATAATTTTTTATTTAATACGTTCTCATTTTCAGAAATTAACTCACTAAGAACCGAGTTCACTAATTGTTCTCTTCGTAAAGCTACTAAAACATATAGATTAGGTTGATAATTCAAAAATTTTTCAAGTAGCTGTAATGTTTCATAAGCAAACTCGTTAGGAACCAAATCTAAGTCGTCTATTGATAAGCAAATAAAATTATATTTCGTTCTATTTGTACTTTTTAATTCTAAAAAAAGTTTAAGTAAATTAGTTATGGTTTTAGAGAAATATTGTTGTTTTTGAATATTTTCAAGTACTTCAATACTTGAATTTTTTTCGGCAAATGAAGAATTTTTTATTCTCATATTTTTTAAAGTTTCAACACTTTCTTTCACGATTTTATTAAATTTAGTTAATAGTTTAAAGTGCTCATTATCTTGATTGTTAACAGGATTGCAATCAATATCTTTTTTTAACATAGCAATAAATAATTCTAATATATTAAGCTTCCCATTAAAAATTGTTGGATCAATGATTGGCAATGTATAAATCGAATAATTAGTTTTTTGCTTATTGTTTTTGAATAAATCCACTGCTGATTTCACAAATGAGCTTTTTCCAGTCCCTCTCTCACCAACAATACTAAAAATATTGTTCACTTTTGACACTTTTGTACATTGAAGATTGTTATAATAATCTACCCATGAAACTAACTGCTTTAATTGATCTTTGTATAAATAGCCACTCTTATCTAGCTCAGTTGAATCATCAAATTCTACAAATAAAAATTCTTTAGCTGCTTTACTCCAATCGATTTTTAAATCTTGAAAATATACAGTTTCCATATTCCACCTCATAATAGTTGTTTTATCATACATAAAGTATACAACGGATGCTTCCAAAAAGAAATGTAGTTTTTATAAATAGTTTGAAATTAAATAAAAAAATTCTATCAGTTTCTTTTTTATAAAATAATACTTATCTCTTCTCTCATAAACGCAAATGGATGTTAAGAACTATCACAACATTTAAAGAACAAAAATAAGTCACAAGAAAGTGAAAAAAACTTAGAAAAGATTGCTAGGCTTCTTTAAAGTACTATTGACTTATTCATTTATTGAACATTGCGCCAATGCCTTTTTTGTTTCTGTTCTAGGTCTGATTTTTATCGATGGTGTTGACAGATAGGTCTGATCGTTTTTTATTTTCCTGTTGAGTTTTACAAAAAAATGGGAATAGATGTGTAGTGATGAGTAAAGAACAGAATTTGAAGGCAGTACCTTATCAGGATATTTTGGATGTGCGGAGTGAGTTGATCAAGCTTCGGTCTTGGCAGAAGTCGTTGGTTTATTTGGATGAGTTTTTTGATGGGAAGGTTACGAGGAATAAGAAGGATATGCGGATGCGGTATTATTCTTGTCAGCAGTTGTATCAGGTTTTTGCTGGAGATTTTGATGGGGTGGGATGAAGGAGAGTGAGGAGATTGTAACGAGGATAGTTCAGAGAGAAAAAATGTAAACATACACGCACTATTTAGGAACATCGCTATCGAAAAGAATACAAGTCCTGTTTTAGTTTTTAACCCTAAATTAAGGACTTGTTTTCATCTATTCATTTTTATAGACTAGAAATAATCTAAAGACAAGCTATCTACTTATTCATAATTTTAAATTATAATTTGAAAAGAGTTCTTTTAAATCTGAAACTAAAAATTGATCGTATTTCAAATAATCTTGAAAGAGTGTTTTCTCTTCACGAGGAATATAAAATATTTCTCCATATTCTGAAATACATACATCATAACAATCTGTTTTATCATCAGAAATATCATATCTCTTACTACTATATTTTAGCCCGATATCTTTCATTATATCCATTTCTTTCATATATAATTCTCCATAATTTAGTACAATAAACAACATCATGGGATTACTATTAAAATATCGCTCTAATAACTTTTCTAAAGAAATTTCTTTAAAAGTATACTCGATAGTTCCACGATAGATCTGCATTGTTCCGCAATCTTTATGATCTATAATAATTTCATATGTAGGCCTTATTCCATATACTATACATTCCAAGATACTTTCAGGATTTGTTATGGAGACAACAATCGTGTAGTTGTCGTATTTCTCTTCTAATTCATTAAAGATACAAGTAAAATGTTGTTTCCAAATTTTGTTACCATAAAAAACATTTTTTGCATTGTGAAACACTTCTTTTAATTTTGCTAAATGCTTAGAGTTGTCATAACCATAAAAGAAAACATAGTTTGTCTCGTTTAATCCTACTATGTCTTGTACTAATTTCTTTACTGTGTATAATTGGTCTTTAGCAAAAGCTCCTCCACATATATGATGCTCAATCTTCCAACTAGAATTCAACATATTCAAAAATTTCTCTGGGTAACCAATCTCAGATGTATCACAATATGATCGGTTGATCACTTCATCTAATATTGCTTGTTCTATTTTTCCTTGTAGTTCTTCTCCATCATAATTTTTTTCAATTTCTAATAATTCTTCATATAAATTTCCATAATCTATTAAGTCATTTTTATTCTGTTTTTCACGAAATTCTATATAGTTACTAAATGGTACTGTTTGGAAAGCAAGATATATCGCTTTTGGATAGATAACCTGATTATTATCACCTTGATAATTTAGATTTAATAAAATGTATTCCTTAATACCTAATTTTTCTAAAAGATAACTTATTATTGATAGTTCATCATCTATACAACGTTTAGCCTCATAGAGGAAAATATGTTGAATTCTTGATATTTTTCTTTGGATAGAATTAGGCACTGATTTTATCTTTCTTTTAGCTATTGGTATAAAATGATTATTGACTTCAATCTCATAACCTTCAACGAGTAAATCAGTCTCTAGTACAAATTGAGAAAAAGGAACCAATAATTCATTCCAAGTTGTAGAAATTAAAATAACTCTAATTTCACTTTGCTTAATATATAGATTTCTTTTTAATAGAGCTGAATATTTGAAAATTTCGTGTAGCGCTTGTCGTGCAGTTTGATTACTTCTTTTTATTTCAATAATCACGTAGTTTCCTTGCTTATCTTTAGCTAGTAAATCTACATATCCTTTTGTCCCATCATTATTGGGTAATAAGTACTCTTTTCCAATTAAACTTAGTTCATCCGATAAAAAGTTTAAATTTTCTGATAAATAATCCCGAATATGGGACTCCATTTCCAAACCTCCTTCATAGGTTGAATAAAAATTTCTATACAAAAATAGTATTGAAATTTGATCATTCATTCCAATACTATTCTTATTTTATAAGTTCCCTACATATCCTCTACCTGATACAGCTCTATTCAAGATAAATTGGAAGATGGTTTCTGTCTTATTTTGAAAAACTTCTTTATCGTATGAATCTGGCAATGCTTTGTCAAGCACTGTTTCTATTTTATTTTTCACTCGTTGTTTTGGTTGTTCATCTTTAAACCAGTCAACACTCAAAAATTTTCCGTTTTCTTTCATCAACGAATGATACAATTGGGTAGCTGCTGATTTCACTTGCTTTTCTTCTTCTTTTGTTAGTTTTTCTTTCAAAAGTAAATCATATAAAACCAATTCTTCTTCGGAAAGATGTTCTGTTGATGCACGAGCATCTTCTTTTTTCAAATCTTTTACAAATTTCTTTAACTCTTCAAAATAATTCTCATTTGCGGTGGCACCAGCGTTATATCCTTGAACTAATTTTTCATACCTTTGAGCAAAAGAAACTCTTGTTTCATTTTTATTCAGCATTGCTTCTAATTTTTGTTCGATAAAGTTTCTCAATTCGATAAGTTCAATATTTACAAATTCTGATTTTTGAATTTTTGCAATCATGGATTCCACATCTAACTCAGAAAGTGAGATTGTTTTATTATAATCAGCATCTGAATCTTCTTTGATATAAAATAAATTCTCCGAATCCACACTCACATCCAATAACGCTTCAACTTTCACTTGTGCATCTTCAATACGTTCATTTTGAATCAAATTTCCCATCATTTTTGACATGTATTGAACCAACTTATAGATACGATTATCCCAATCATAGTGGAAAATTTCAGGACAAGAAGCATCATAAATATTCTTTAATAAATTCGTATAAATAATAAATTGTGCTTTTTGCTCATCGGTTGCTACAACAGCATTAACTGCTGCTTTTGCCTTACAAGTTTTTGAAAATGTCTCTTCAGCATTTACTATTTCCATTAAATCAATGTTCAAGGATGCACAAAAACGAATCATTTCTTCTTGGGTTAAAACAAGCATTTCAATCAACTCATCTACTTGTTTTACTGGCAAGTCTAATTCAGCCTCATGATGAGAACCGCCGTAGTCTTTCAGGGCTTTTTTCATATAATGGAAAATATTCACATGATCCACAATCAAGCCATTGATCTTAATCCCACGTTTATCATCTGAATACACACGATTCGCACGGGCAATGGCTTGCATTAATGTATGACTCTTCATTGGTTTATCTAAATAAAGCGTTGAAACAGAAGGCACATCAAAGCCTGTTAGCCACATAGCGGTTACAAATACTAACTGTAAAGCATGATCTGGATCTTTGAATTGTTCTTCAATATCACGACCTTCATCATCAACTTGGTGATATCTTTTTCTATGTTGCGTAATATCTAAGCCAAACCGCTCGAATTTTTCTTCTTCTCCGCTTTCTTCGCTTACCACAACAGCCATTTCGACACTATTCATGAATGTTTTCTCTTTTAATAAAGCTTCTTTCTCTTCATGAGAATCTGTTTGTTGCAACTTAGAATTAATGGCTCGTATTCTTTTTTTCCAATGCTCTTGCACTTTGTTATACATCATAACTGTCGCATATTTATCGACTGAAATAACCATCCCTTTTCCTAAAAAACCTCTTTTTGGAAAGTGTTTCACGATGTATTGAGCAACTTCGTCTAAGCGATCGTCTCGCTTCATTACATTTAAAGAACTACGGTATTTATTCTCTAATTTCTTTCGTTCTTCGTCTGTCAATTCTTCCTTATCAATAATATCCAAAAATTCATCATTTAATAGATCATTATTTAAATTAACTGTAGGAACTTTTTTTGTATAGAATAAAGGAACTGTGGCACCGTCATTAATGGAATCATTAAATGTATATTCACTCACTGGCTTTCCAAAATAATCATAGGTTAATTGTTTGCTACCTAACAATGGCGTTCCTGTAAAAGCAATATATTGTGCATTTGGTATGCCCTTACGCATGTTTTCAGCTAAATTCTTATATTGGGTTCGATGTGCTTCATCTACAATCACAATAATATCTTTACGTTCAGAAAGAAGAGGAAAATCTTTGTATTTATCGTATCTAAATTTTTGTATCGTAGTGAAAATCATTGAAATATTACTTTTAAGTAATTTTCTAAGTTGCAACCCACTTTTTGGTTTAACCATGTTTGTATCTTCAACCACACCTGTTCGCACAAAATTTTTGATTAACTGCGAATCTAGATCATTGCGATCTGTTACAAGTAAAAAGGTATAGTTTCCTGCAAATTTCCGTCTTATTTTCCGAACATACATCACCATAGAAAAACTTTTTCCACTGCCTTGTGTATGCCAAAATACCCCTAATTTTCCATTTCTAGCTTCTCGGTTCTCAAAAGCTTCAATCGCATGATTGACACCTAAAAATTGATGATTTTTCGCAACGATTTTCGTATCTTTATTTAAATACAAAATAAAGTTTTCAATATAATCTAGTAATTTGGCCTTTGGCATAAGTCCTTTAAGTAAATATTGAATGGATAGCTCTTCATCATGAATTTTCGTTCGATCAATCACTTCTTTTTCATCCTCAATTTTAAGCCATTCAAAATAATGAGAGAAGGTCGAATTATAGCTGCCAGCCTTCGTAATATGCCCATTTGAAATAATACATAATTGATTGAAGAAAAATAATTGCGGAATGTCCTTTTTCTGATCCATCAGATTTTTTGAATACCCTAATTGGACATTTTCACTTGGTTTCTTTAACTCAATCCAAACTAAGGGGAGTCCATTGATATACACGATAATATCAGGTCGACGGTACCCAATCTCACCAGCAATCCAAACTTGTCGAGCGGCAATAAAAGAATTATTTTCAGGATGCTCAAAATCAATTAGCTTTAATGTTTCAATCTGTTCCTCATCATTAAGAGCGAATTTTATATTGATCCCATTAATTAAAGACTGATAATACTCATAATTTTTATCTTTTAATAACCTAGAATTTAAAGAATCATCCTTGATAATTGCTTGTACTTCCTCAACAATGAGTGCATCTGGAATTGAAGGATTTAGTTTACGAGCGTATTCTAAAAGAACATCAGGCAAAACGATTTGTTTTTTTGTCTGTCGATGTGTTCCGTCCTTAAGAGAAGAATTTGTTTTTGTGTAAGCATTCAAAAGTGAATAACCTAAATCTTCAAATTCTTCCATAATACGCAATTCCAGATCATCTTCCGTGATAAAATCAACCATTTTTAGACCTCCTTTAGTTCAAATTTCATTTTTCTTATTCTAGTTCAATTTCTCCCGAAAGAAGTTTTGGGAGTAGAGTATCTCTAAGTTCTTTTAAGGATTCAATTTCAATTCTTTTGTTTGCAATCAATTCAAAAATACTCATTACAGATTCATGAAACTTCAATATTACTTCAAATGATGGACTTATAAACTTATAACTTTCAAAATCATTTTTAGAAATATTAATATACACACTTCCTGATCCCGTATTCGCAAAATATTTAAACATTTCTTCTAATAACAAAAATACAAATTCTTGATAATGATTATTTTTAACTCTTGCTATACCTGCTCCTCTACCGATCGCATATTCTTGCTGAACAATTGTTGGATTCCCAATAGTTGCTCGAACTCCAAAAATAATATCAGCTTGTTTTGTCACTTTTTTAGGCTCAGTAGTATACTTTTTGGGGTTAACAAAACCATTCTTAAAATCACTCGCACCATTGATTAGTGGTAAGCCCATATCCTCATTATTATATGATGTTCCTTTTGGTGATTGTCCCATAATAATTTCTGTAATATTCTTTAATGAGCTTACTTCCCATCCTTCTGGAATTTCACCCAGTTCACTTTCAATCATTTTCCCACCGCTTGATTTGTATGGATTTCCACTTTTATCTGGAAATTCAAAATCAATGAACCAATGGTTGAAAAGAGTCGTTGCTGTTTCTTCTAAAGTGTTTATAATTTGATCGTTGAGTTCGATTTTTTTTCTAAGTCTATTTAGAATAGTTACTACCTTTTGCTGATAATCAATTTTAGGTAGCTTGATACATATTTCTTTTAACTTAATCATAGTTAATGCTTTTTGAGATGTACCAATTTGAATACTCTCTAGCTTTCTTTTTCCTATTGGTGATATCAACCAATAAAACAAATATTCATTTGATAAATCATTGCTAAAATTAGTAAACCATGTCAAGTTTCCATCTTTAAAATAAAACTCCTCATTTTCTTTCACTAGGTAAGGTACTCCAATTGTTCCAACCGAAGTTAGTAGCATATCCCCCTCTTTAGGAACTCCATACTTTTTTTTAATTTCAGTAAATTTTTCTTGATTTATGAATAATAATTCTTCTAGATAAACTCCTTGACTTTTTTTTATAATTTCCTTAGAACGATAAAATGGAATTCCTTGGGAAACATAATCTTTATAATATATTCTTTTACTTGAGCGAATATCTACAATATCCTTAAGTATATATTCTTCAAATCTCATACCCTATCCCTCCTAGGGCATGGCGAATTTCTTTTTCCAACTCATTTGATTGTTGGAACTGTTCCGATAATTGCTTCGTTAATCTTTCCATCTTCTCTTCAAATGGTTCTTCATCTGCTTCCATCTCTTCCACACCAACATATAAACCAGGGGATAAACTCCAATCTTTTGATTCAATGCTGTTTTCTCCATGAACTGGAACAACACTACATAATCCTGGTATATCCTGATACATTCCTTCTGGAAATTGTTCATTGACCCAATTTAGTTGTTTTTGCCAATATTCCTTTTGGTCATCGTTTAAATCAATATTTGCTTGATACCAGCTTTTGAGTTCTTCATACTCTTGGGTGTTTTCTTCATACAATCTTGTAATCAAAGCAAGATTTTTAATATGTGCTTCATCAAATTTACGATGTGCACGATCTACCTGTGTGTATAATTCTTTTTTATCTGCATTAATAAACAAAATTTCATCATGTTTTTTTGATTTATCAAAAAACCAAAGAGTTGCTGGTAAAGTTACTGTATTAAACATATTTGAAGGTAACACAACAATTTGAAAAACATGTCCACTTTCTAACAATCTTCTTCGTATCTCTTTTTGTTCACCATCTCCTGCCGTGGAAGCTCCATTTGGCATAACTAATGCTGCTTTTCCATCTTTTTTCAATGCAGTAGCAAATTGATTAATCCATAAGTAATTGGCATTTGGGACTTTCTCAATTTCATCATTTTTACTAGAATTTCTTGGAATGCCATATTCATTAAATCTTTTTTGATTGCATACGCGCTCGTATTCGACACCTCTTACATTAAACGGAGGATTGGCAAAAACAAAATCAAACTTTTCATAGCTCGTGTAGGGATCTTCGTAAAATGAATTGGCTTGAGTAATATCTCCATTCATGTTATGAAGCAATAAATTCAATTGTGCTAATTTTACAGTTGCCGGTTCTTTTTCAACCCCATAGGCTCTTAAAGCATTTGGATTATAGCCATGTTTTTTCGCATAAAGAGCCGATTGAACAAACATTCCTCCTGAGCCACATGCCGGATCTAATATTCTACCTTTTTTGGGTTGGACAACTTCTACCATATATTGAACAACTGATGCTGGGGTGTAAAAGACACCGCCACCTTGTCCTTCAGCCATGGCAAATTTTCCAAGAAAGAACTCGTAGATTTCTCCAAAAATATCAACTGAGCCCTCTGTTGGAATATCTTTGAAATTCTTCAGCAAATTTTTTAAATTCGTTGCTGGTATTTCTTTGTATTTTTCTTTGGGTAATGCTCCTTCTACAGAAGATGCGTATCTTTCCATTTCTGTCATTGCATTCACAATTGCTGGTGCGATAACATCTTCTTTTTCTGGAAGATTTAATAAATAATCGTACCTTGCGTCATCTGGTACATAAATTCCTGCTAATTCAAGGGCAATTTCACTTTTATTTGCTGAAATACGTGTACTTTTTTGTCTTTTTTCAAATTCTTCTTCAATAGATTTTTCAAATTTTTTATATTTAGCGTCAGCAAAACGCAAAAAAATTAGCCCTAAAATGGGTTCAGCATAATCATGGGCACTTAAATTAGAGTTGGCACGCATATCAATCGCCGTCGTCCAAAGATCGTCTTTCAGTTTTTTTAATTCTTTATCATTCAATTTCAGTTGCCCCTTTATCTATAAAAATATGTTTAATTATTTATATACGTAGTCAAGTAAATTATATATTAAACCGATGTAAAAGTATACTTTTCAGTGTATTTCATGCTATCTTTTACCTGTTTCGATGTAATTTATTCTGTATATCTAAATGAATAAAAAAGCCATTCTCAACATTTTAAAGAATGACTTATTCCTATATCCAATTAATTCAATACCATCAAGCAGATTCACATTAAATATTTACAGAAGTGAGCTTATTTCTTTATCAATAACTCATAAGGTTTTACTTCTAGTGCAAGAGCGATTTTTTCAATATTATCAATCGAAACATTACGTTTCCCTCGTTCAATATCAGAAATATAAGTACGATGCAGCTTACAAACGTAGGCAAGTCCCTCTTGGGATAATTTTTTATCTTGCCGAATTGCTTTAACATTATTTGCAAAAATAATTTTTAATGAAGTCATAATACTCGTTTCCTTTCTTTTATTGACTATGTTATATCTACATGATATAATTTTTGTATACTTTAAGTCTACAGATTATAAGTTACATTTCTTTTAACATTTAAATAAAAAATGCTTTAATATTTAGCGCCAACTAAATATTAAAGTAAGGATGGATAGCGTACACTATCAACAAAAAAAACTTTTTTCCTAATTAACGAACAGGTTTATTTACAATGTTTTTCTATTGTAGCAAACCTTAAACATACACAGGTAAAAAGCGGTGTTGGAGTGTATCCAATGCCGCTTTTTATTTACTTATTGAAAGATAGTAGATAAATTTAGAATTAAAGTAATTAAAAAGTGGCTCTTCAAAGTTTAGCGCCAACCAAACAATGAAGACTTGTATGAACAGCGTACACTAGACATACAAGTTGCCACAAATACTGATGCACAGCATCAGCAACTCTTATTTTACCTAAATATAATTGAATTATCTACTATTTTCTTTATTTATAGGTAAAAAAGTAAAATCGAAAAGGGAGGAACTATTATGAACGAAGAAAAAGTAAAGATTATGATGACACCAAACCAGCAACCAATCAAACAAGTCTCCTACCAAGACATGTATGCTATGAAAGATACTCTGGAACAGCTTGAATCATGGACAGATATTTTAATGGTAGTAGATAAACACTTTGCCAACAGAAAGCTACCGCTAAACAAGAAAAAAATTGCCAGAGACTACTACTCTTTATCTCAAATTTTTGGTTCATTTATGGATGATTTTTCTAACTGTATTGACCGATTAGAAACACAACTTGACCAATTAATGAAAAAAGAAAAAGTGAAAATCTCTCAATGAATCAATTATTATTTTATGAGTTCTTCGAACATTGATAGATCTAGCTAATAAACGAAGCCAACAGCTATGCTAAAACTACATAATAGCTGTTGACTTCTTTTTTTGCATTAATACGTGTAAAATATCATTTTATTCGTTTCATACAATTAGATAAGATAATCCTTTGTTCTATCCATATCACTTCATGTCGAACCTTCCAACACTACTTTAACCCAACGCCTTAATAGTCATCTTACAAATTTCAGCTTTAATCAATAGCTCTTTTCAACTCATCAATCTCTAATGGTGAAAGAACCGTTGAAAGATTTGCATGACCTGCAAGTCTTTTCTTTGATTCCAAAGGTAATTGTTGCATGATGCTTAATAAAGTACTACTGCCAAAATAACTTTTTTCAATTTTTGAATTTTCTAACAATAAAAAGAACAGCTTAATCAATAAATCTTTTTTCTCTCTATTTTTTTGTTCTTTAAGACTATCAGTAAGTGAATGAATGTTTACCTTCCCTTTGTAATCAGCAATATTTTCGCCAAATATCTGTAAAATCTTTTCTCCTTTAAATAATAAAGTGCTATCTTCGTCTAAATAATACAAAATGTCTCTTCCAAAATTCCCTTCCTTATCATGCAGCATTATTTCTCGAAGCCACTCCTCTTCATACTCAAACTCAGATTCACTTTGAAGAACAAAAACAAGCATCCAAGAAAAATTGATGTTATTCCAATTTATCTCCATTTCTTCATCACTAGGGTTTATCTTAGATAGAGCAAGCAAGAACAGATTATTTTGATTCACATTGTTTACATAGCCTTTTTTTAGTAACTCTTGACCTATAAGCTTAAATTTGTCTAAATCACCTTTCATGAACCCGCTTATTGAAAAAGAATATCCTTGGAAAGTATTGATCGTAACATTTTCTAAATCTGCTGAATTGTCAGTTGTTGTCAAAGCTCCCTGTGTAAATTCTCTAAATTGATCAAAACTAACTTTAGATACAATCTCTTTAATTACACCACGTTTAGATTTGTCCTTTTTGTTTAGTAATATCAGTATATTCAAATACCTTCCTAACTCAGTATTAATAAAATCATCAAGTTCAATTAATTCAGGCCTCTCTTTATTTGTATACACATAATTATAATTAAGATTATTAACGTTAACTTGAAATAGCTTTTCAAACGCTTTATGTTCAAATTCTTTTTTAGAAATCAACTCTTGAAAGAAGAATTTTTCTTCCCAACTAAAGCTATCTAAATTGAATTTTTCTAAAAATATATTTAAAGCCTTATCTTTTAACTCAGAATTATAATCATCCGTTAAAATTTTGAGAAACAGTCTATCAAATTTTGGATATAGCAGTGACCCCTTATCAATAATTATCTTTTCTATTTTTTGCGAAACTACATCATCTTTTCCCAATAAATTTAACAAATAATTGGAAGTTTCTTTATTTGTTTTTTCAGAATAAAAGTCTTCTCTCTGTGAAAATGACTCATCTTGACTACCTAATAAAATCTCCAAGATGGATTCTTCATTCTCTTTAAGAATCTGGCTACTGTCTATAAATGAACGAGGATGAACAACACAAATTGGTTCTGATTCAATTGCATTTTTATAAGGTTTAAGAGCCTTGTCTCCTATTTCTATTTGATGATTTTTTACAAATTCATTTAACTCAGTTCCAAAAACAGTGTCAGTAAAATCAATTTTAGCTATTAACTTTTTTAGAATTGGACTAGGCTGTTTCTTTTCATTATCAAAATTAACTAGCATTCGCTGAAATAAACGCGTTTCCAGTAAAGGTTCGGGGAAATTCTCTAAAATAAACGTATCTTCGAACAATAATTTTTCATCTAAGAGAGAATTATAGATAATTTCTATTAATCCACCCATTGAAACAATGTCATTAAAAGGCCAATAGCGATATATTCCTTCGTCTTTTATTGACTCGATAATTGGCAGAATCAATTCACTTCTAAGATTAATTTTAAGACTTTGTTCACCGTAAAAAATATTTCTATGGGGTGAGTTTTCTTGCTGAAATTGTTCACTTAACCAATACCCCACCAAATCTGAATCTTCAGAAAAAGAGGTATTAACTAACGATTGGTTTTGTGCCAGATGTTTTCTTATTTCATTAATATCTTCCTTTAGAATATTATCTGAGTTCAAAAGTTGTTCATATACTTCAAAAAGATCTTGGCAGTACATATTTAGTCTTTCAACCTTAAAAATTTCAATAATTCTTTTGAGTTGTTCAGTGTCTATAACATTAAAATTTTTACTAACCATATTCCAAAAACTACTTATATTGCAAATTTTCTTCAATAAAATTGAGCTGCATAGCGTAATTTTTAAAATCTTTTTTTGCATATCGATATCATCCGTTTTAAAAATATCGGATAAATATCGTTCATCTTCTGAATATTTTTCAAGTGTTTTCTGATAAATTTCATTATCGGTTGATATACTATGAAGTATAGCCCAATCCTCACTAGACTTAGATACTTCTAATTTTTTCTGAACGGCACTTACCACTTTCTCTACTTCTTTTGGCAAATCGCTATAAGTATCACCATACCAAAAAATGGTTGTACGATTATTTTTTTGATAGGTTTGATTATAAAGTTCTCTAAACTCTGGAGATTCATTCCGCTCTGCTTTCATCATAGCAAAATTTTTAGAAGTTGCTGGTAATAAGGATAAAATCTCTTCTTCTTCCATACTACTTCCAAGAAATAAAACAATAGGTTGTTTCGTTTCAAACCATGTTCTTAACTTCTGAAATTCCTGTGTCTCTTTTAAATATTGCCTAGAATAATCCAAGGATGAATTAACAAAATAATGCCCTTCTCCTTCAGTTGTTCCATGTAAATGCAAAATATCACCTGATATTAGTCTACTACTCCAACTGGTGAATTCATGTAGATTATTTATAGTTTTAAATGCATCTTTCTGCTTGATACGTTTCAAATGTTTCTCAATTTCGAAATCATAATTTGAAGTTATAAAGATTGGATCTAATTTTATCAATTCAACTAACACACTATTTTCTAAATAATCTGGTACGACTTCTTTAAAAAAATATTTTTCAAAATTAAGCTTTACATCGTCAAAGTCTTCTCCCAAAATATCGTGCAACAAAGTATGTAATAAATCAATCTTTCTTTTTGGACCATTTTTTGATCTCAAGATTTCATCAAATTGCGAAAGTAATTTATTTGATACTTCTATCTTTCCCCCCGCAACATGTTGTATATTGAATTGCCAAAAATGAATTAATTTTTCAATATAACCATTCCAGTTAGGATATCCTTGCGAAAGTGAAATACCTGCTCCTACAAAAACAACTAGATTAAAGTTTTTTACTGCTCCTGCTAATGAATCAACTAACTCATTAAATTCGTTTTCTGTATAATAGTTGTCCATAATAATCTCCCATCTTACTGTAAAAATTTGTTAGCAGTCCATTTTCGCCTATTTAATAAGTATTATTCACTTATTTTTTTCAATAATCCTAACACTTTTTCTTGCAATACACATACTTATCTTTATTATATCAAACTTTCTAGTGTTCAACATATTTTCAATCAACACCAATTTATAAACACATCGAGATAGAAAAAGATTTGCTCTAAAAATGCCCATTGGCGCTAGTATAAGTTCTACTTTTATTTCCATGTATCAAAAAAGCTAGAAATGCCTATATGATAGCGTTCCTAGCTTCTATTTTGTTATTAATCAACTGACCATTCCATTTGAGATTTTACAAATGAATGGGCTGGAAAACCTGTCATATTAACAAATCAATATTTTCTTATTAAAACTAAATGTCATTGAAAATCATTAAAAATCAAGCAAGCGGATTCATCGGTTGTTTTAGAATATAAACTAAATTCATTAAAACTGCAAAGAAAACAAACGATATTAAAAATGCTCTAAAATGACCATTTTAATAATAAAAACTCCTTTTGAAAAAGTCATTTGATAAAAAAACACCGCAAATGAGAGTAGATCTAAATAGACACGCCTCTGGATTCACCCAATAAAAAATGAGTATCCATATTCTATGATATTGTACTTAGCGGATCAGTAAACAGATTTACTTTTGTTTTTAAACCTCAAAATTATTTTTTTTTCAATAACTCTGTAATATTTTTTTTAATAGTTTTTCCTATTTCATTAAAAAATGCTCGCTCTTTTTTTTCACTCCAATTAGCCCTCGGTGGTGTCTGTTCATCTGAAAAAACTTTTATTAGGTTAGGTATAAGCTCTATGAATGATCTTAAAAGTATTTTTGATTTTACAACTTCTTCAATACCAAACATATCAGGTCCTTCATAATCAATTATAGACACATCTATGAAACTTTCTTCTCCTAATGTAATATCATAAAAATGGTTATCATCTTCAATTTCTATATTCACCTTCGATATATTTTGATTTTCAAATAAAAATAAAAGAGTTGTCAACATATTCAGAATTCTTTTCCCAGTTCCTTGGATTGTGTTTATTTTGTCTTCTGTTTTCCCCATAAAACCTGTTAGACTTTTTAGGTACAGGCTTGAATTCACACCTAACGGTAGGCTAGGATTTTCAATTAAATTATAGACTAACCAAATAAAAAGGTCTGACTTAATGCCACCTATAGTTTCTTCTTTAATTTCATATTTTCCCTCATAACCGTGCAATTTCCTTAGTACAGATAAAGTAGGTTGTGTATATCCTCTATTAACTATATACTTAACTTTATTTTTATGGCTGTAAATTATTATCTCATAATCTTCAGTTCTAACTCTCTTTTCTCTATTACTGTTATTTTTTTCACTATTTCTAACTCTTTCAAATTGAAACTCTAAAAAATTATACTCTACAGTTTCATTATCTAGTTGTATACTTTCATTTTTTGGAAAAGCTTTTGTTATTCTAAAAGATAAATTACTATTATCAAATGGATCTATACTAGGTTTAAGCCATTCAGAATAAGACATTATATGATCTATTAAGCTATCTATATCTCTATTTATCGTATTTTGCCACTTTGAATATACCATATTGACACTCCTTAATTTTGTTTCAATTCTAATTTATTCTTTTTAATACTAACAAAACCTAACCAGATTGGTTTTTCTAAAACAAGGTAATCTTTATCACCCTTGTGATATTCTTCCAAAACTAGACTTAATTTAATTGTTTTAACAGTTGAAACGTCCTTCTTATATCTGGATATCATTTTATTTATATCTAACTCGTAATTTGAACCGCCTGAGTCAATAGAAATAAATTTTCTACTCGAATTTTCATGTAACTGAATCATATAGGATTCAGGACATACCAAAGTAATACTCTTATAAGTTTTCCTGACTTTTCCTTTGGCTACTATTTTCATTTCTATATCCATGCTTTTTTCTAAATCTGATTCAGAAAAAACAATCTTATTAGTTTCTTGATTTGGGTAGCTAATATTTACGTCAATATGTAGTAAGTGATTGCTAACGAAATTAAACACTAATGCAAATATCACACTAAAAACAAAATTATAAAAACCAATGTCTAATGATGCCAAAACTTTTTGATCAGTTATATTTAAAAAAATGGTTGCCAGAGGAAATTTATATGCGCATATACATGAACCTATCATTATGAATAAAACTTTAACTTGTTTTAACACTTCACTCCCCATTAAAATACCTCGTTAAAACTGGAACAATGAAATTATTAAATATTTTTTCATCTCCGAAATATATACCATTTGATAATATTTTTGCATTGTCGTAGTTTTCGCCTCTACTTACAATTTTTATTTCACTAATATCTATAGATTCATTATCATAACACCAAGACAATTCCTCTATTAATCTTACTACATTTGAGTAATCAGTTCTCATAGAAAGAATTATCTTATTAATATTCTCTTGTACTTCTAAATCATCTTCGCTTCCAATTTTCAGAGCTGCTACTATATATTCTTTATTATTTATTGCAGTTTCTTTTATTAGCTCTATCATAACTTCAGAGTTAAACAAAACTTGACGGCTATTTTCCTGTTTTAATTTTTTTATCAATTGAGAATATGAAATTTTCTCAGCATTATAAGAAATTAATTGAAAAGAGTAACAATTATTTTGGAAATGTTTAAATATTTTTTTATTTATTGCATTCATATTCCATCCCCCATTTCTTATATCAGGATAATTATATCAAGCATTACAACACATTACCATTAAAATTCATAAAAATTTGGCCTTTATTTCTAATTGGTGCTAATTTTATTGTTACTCTCACCACCACAAAAACAAAAAGCCAGAAACACCTGCAATCAGACATTTCCAGCTTTAAAAATTTAATTATCCGACAGAACCTTCCAGCAAAAGGTTAGCTTTTTCCAGAGCTTCTGATAAGCTCTAATCGTTGGTATAACAGCATTCTAATTTTTCAGTGAATGCTGCGAAATTCTGATAATTTTTGTCAATTGTAGTTAGTTTTGATTTAGTTTCAAACTGTTTTAACTAGAAAATTGGGATATTTTGGATGTTTTTAGTAAGAAAATTGCGAGCTGGAATAAATACTTAAAATTCCCCAATAATTCTTTTGTTTATGTCTATCATTTTAGATTTACTATAAATACTATGATCATATGTTTTTTAGTTGATAAAGACTAGTTAAATTTTGAATTCAAATTATTTATAGTGCTGTTCTCAATAAATATGACACATACTCTTCTTAGCAAATATAAAAGCGAACCTTAGTTCCCTTTATGGTATAATATACATGTGATTATTATTTGGGAGGGAACTATTTGAGAAAAAGAATAGCTGATAGCGTTACTAAAGCAATTTTTCAAACTATTGACAACATTCCGTCACTAGGTTATGAAAGCAGAGAAGCTCAAGAAGATATGATGTTGAATATTACGGATTCATACAGAAATCAAGATAACTTATTGATAGAAGCCGGTGTGGGTATTGGGAAATCTCTATCTTATTTAATTCCGGGTATACTAATTTCAAAATTGTCTGGCAAGCCATTAATTGTTGCTACGTCCTCTATCCAATTGACTGAACAGTTATCACAAGATATCGACTTAGCAAAAGAGATACTCCAAATTGATATTGATAAAACTATTGGTAAGGGACAAAAGAATTATCCCTGTATCCAAAGAATTACTAAACATTTTGAAAATACAAAAGATGAAAAATATACACATTATCTTAATTCTGTAAAGACTGGTGTGGATAAGCAAAACCCAAAAAATTTGAATATTGACGAGTGGGATGATATTTGTGTGGATGGCTGCTCTTTTAATTCCTGTAAATACAAGTCAGAGTGCTATTTTTTCCAAACTAGAAATAAATTGAAAGAGCCCTGTAAACGAATTGGATTTACTGGAGTCTACATTCCGAAGGTAATAATTGTTAACCAAGATTTATTAATCAGTCATTTATTTAAGTTAAACAATACTTCAAGAGGTATTATTTACGAGGAACCTTGCCTTTTAATAATAGATGAAGTTCACAATATTGAAGAAAAAACAAGAAGTGCCTTAACGAATGAACTAAATAAGGCATCAATCAACAGAACTTTAAACGACTATCTTAGCTTTATTTCTCAAACTTCCAATAGTCAAAGCTCTATAAAAAATGCGAAAGATTGTTTTACTCGAATAAGAGAATCTTTTAATTATATTTCAAAAGAACTGTTTGAAGAATCAAAAAAATTAGACTATGAAGGAACCCTTGATCGACTATTTATTGAAGATGGAGATTCCGATACATGTGAGAAAATATGTTCTAGTATATATCAATGTATTGAAAACCTTAACATTGCTGCTACTTTCAAAATGAATGATAGACTAGAAAATATATATGATTTATTAGATACACAATTAAATAAATTGATCATATTTTTTGAGACATATGGAAAGCTGAACGATAAAAACTTGATGTGGGGTACTACCACAAAAAACGGAAAGAAAGTAACAGTTAACTACTGCCCAAAGAAAATTGATAAAGTATTAAGTCAATTAATATTTAGAAAAAAATATCCCACAATTGGTTTATCCG